>CASDTH010000050.1 GCA_949283655.1 uncultured bacterium | reverse complement strand
TTGCCTCTGTTCAGGAGCTCAATGAGAAATTGGAGATTCATCTATCTTGGAGCAACAACAAGGCGATGCGTACCCTTGGATGGCTTTCTCCTCTTGATCGCCTTGCTGCCTTCCTTGGGTCATATCATTGACAAACGCAGATTATCGCTTAAAAAAATCCTGTGAAAACATTGCTTTTTCTGCGCAAACATGTGAAAATAAAAAGAAAAGGTTTATACAAGGGAGAGGATGCAATGGCGCTCTTAACGCAAAGCATCAAGGGCACGCAGGATACGCTGCCCGCAGAGAGCTATAAAAATCAATATCTGGAGCAATCCATGCTGGAGATTGCAGCGAACTTCGGCTACCATGAGATCCGCACGCCGGTTTTTGAGCACACAGAGCTGTTCCAGCGCTCCGTCGGCGATACGACAGACGTGGTGCAGAAGGAGATGTATACCTTCGATGATAAGGGTGGGCGCTCGATCACTCTGCGCCCGGAGGGAACGGCTGGCGCCGTGCGTGCGTTTTTGGAGCATGGGCTGCACAATGAGGCCCTGCCGCAGAAGGTCTGCTATCTGACCTCCTGCTATCGGTATGAAAAGCCGCAGGCGGGCAGGCTGCGTGAGTTCCATCAGTTTGGCGTAGAGTGCCTGGGCGCGGCGGCTCCAGCTGCGGATGCGGAGATTATTTCACTCGCGGCGAATATCTTCGATTTCCTTGGCGTGGAGCACCTACATTTGGAGCTCAACTCCATCGGCTGCCCCACCTGCCGGGCGGAATACCATAAGGCGCTGCACGACTATTTCAGCGCCCGTAAGGAGGAACTATGCGAAACCTGCCAGGGCAGGCTGGACCGCAACCCCATGCGGATTCTCGACTGCAAGAGCCCCGTTTGCCAGGAGATTGCAAAGGGCGCGCCACTGATGTTGGATTACCTTTGTGAGGATTGCCGGGCACATTTTGAGCGCGTAAAGGCCTACCTGGATGCGATGGAGATTGCCTATACCATCAATCCCCGCATTGTGCGCGGGCTGGATTATTACACTCGCACTGTGTTTGAATTTGTCTCCGATGAGATCGGCGCACAGGGCACGGTCTGCGGCGGTGGGCGGTATGACGGCCTTGTGGAGGAGCTCGGCGGCCCGCATGTGCCCTCCCTTGGCTTTGCCATGGGGCTGGAGCGGCTGATGCTTTTGATGCAGGCGCAGCAAACGCCTTTCCCGGAGGCGCCCAGGTGCGATCTCTATATTGCCTCGATGGGCGAGCGGGCCACGGTGGAGGCAGTCCGGATTGCCGCTGCAATCCGGGAGGATGGGCTTTCTGTTCAGTATGACCTGGCGGGCCGCTCTGTTAAGGCGCAGATGAAGTATGCCAACAAGCTCAGTGCGCGCTATACCATGGTGCTTGGCGACAGTGAGCTTGATACCGGCAGGGCCGCGCTGAAAAATATGGAGACGGGCAATACGCATGAGGTGGAACTTTCCTCCTTCGCGGAGGATTTTATGGGGATGGTTGTGCATGAAACGGCAAACCAGCTCGCAGATTTTTTCAATGAGGAAGGCGCAGGCGATTTGCAGGCGCTTTTGGGAGGGAATGCATAATGGACACAATGACAGGCCTGAAACGCACGCATTATTGCGGCGAGATACGGATGCAGGATGTGGGCGCGGCAGTGACTGTGTGCGGTTGGGTGCAGCGCCAGCGCGACCTTGGCGCGCTGATCTTTATCGACTTGCGCGACCGCACCGGCATCGTCCAGCTTGCCTTTGACGAGCAGACCAAGCGGGAAATTTTTGACAAGGCGTTTGCCGTGCGCGGCGAATATGTGCTTATGGCGCGTGGGACAGTACGCGAGCGCTCCAGTAAAAATTGGGAGATTCCTACCGGTGAGGTGGAGATTGCGGTGGAGGATCTGCGCGTGCTGGCGCAGAGCGAGACGCCGCCGTTTGAAATCATTGAAAATTGCCCTACGTCAGAGTTGACAAGGCTGAAATACCGTTATTTAGATCTCCGCCGCCCGGATTTGCAGCGTAACATCTTGATGCGCCATAAAATTGCCAAAATTACGCGCGACTATTTTGATGAAAACGGCTTTATCGAGATTGAAACGCCCATGCTCATCCGCTCCACGCCGGAGGGTGCGCGAGATTTCCTTGTCCCTAGCCGCCTGCATAACGGCTCGTTTTATGCCCTGCCGCAATCGCCGCAGCTGTATAAGCAGCTCTCTATGGTGGCGGGCTTTGACCGCTATATGCAGATTGCGCGCTGCTTCCGCGATGAGGACCTGCGCGCGGACAGACAGCCGGAGTTTACACAGATTGACGTAGAGATGTCCTTTGTTGATATGGAGGATGTGCTTGCCATCGGCGAGGGCTTTATGAAGCGCGTTTTCAAGGAGGCGCTGGGCGTGGATATCCAGCTACCCCTGCCCAGGCTCACCTATCAGGAGGCGATGGACCGCTATGGCTCCGACAAGCCGGATACCCGCTTTGGAATGGAGCTCTACGATCTGACAGACCTTGTGCAGGGCTGCGGCTTCTCCGTGTTTGCAGGCGCAGTGGCGGGAGGCGGCACGGTGCGCGGCATCACCGCGAAGGGCGCCGCAAAAACACTCACTCGCAAAGAGATCGACAAGCTCACGGAGTTTGTGCGCGGCATCGGTGCAAAGGGGCTTGCGTGGATTCGCCTCACGGAGGATGGAATGACCTCCTCCTTTGCAAAGTTTATGACGGAGGAGGAGATGCAGGCAATTTTGACGCGCGCAGGGGCGGAGCCCGGCGATGTGGTGCTTATCGTGGCGGATACCATGCGCTCGCATGTCTTGCCGGCCCTCGGTGCGCTGCGTTGCGAGGTGGCAAAGCGGCTTGATATCATTCCACACGATCAATATAACCTCCTCTGGATTACGGAGTTCCCCTTCTTTGAGTGGGATGAGGAGGCTCAAACCTTTGTTGCCATGCATCATCCCTTCACCGCCCCGATGGATGAGTGCCTTGCCTATCTGGAGACTGATAAGGCCAATGTGCGCGCCAAGGCCTATGACCTGGTGCTCAATGGAATTGAGCTTTCCAGCGGGTCGATCCGAATCACGGACCCGGCGCTGCAAAGCCGCATTTTTTCCCTGCTCGGCTTGAGCGAAGCGGAGGCAAAGGCGAAGTTTGGCTATCTGCTCGATGCCTTCCGCTTTGGTGCGCCGCCGCATGGCGGCTTCGGCATCGGCCTTGACCGGTTGGTGATGCAGATGCTCCGCTGTGAAACGCTGCGGGATGTTGTGGCGTACCCGAAGGTGCAGAATGCGAGCGAGCCGATGACGGAATGCCCCGCCCCTGTGGACGGCGTGCAGCTTCAGGAGCTTGGCATTGGCCTGCTGGAAGGGTAAGCGGCCCGTTTGCCACTTTTGATATGTAAAAAACGCCCGTACCGCCATCCTGGCGGCACGGGCGTTTCTGTGTTCAGATGGTAGAAGAGGGCTTATGTCCCGCTCATCAGGTGCTCGATCAGAATTTTTAGGCCGATCCCAATCAGGATGACGCCGCCCAGCAGCTTTGCCCACTGCCCCAAAAAGGCGCCAAATTTTTTACCGATGGCGGCGCCGAGCAGGCAGAGCGCACAGGTGATCACTCCGATTGCCGCTGCGGCGAGCACGATATTGGTGTCGATCAAAGCAAAGCTGACGCCCACGGCGAGCGCATCGATGCTGGTGGCGACCCCTTGCACCAGCAGGATACGCACCGTGAAGGGGCGCTTGCAGGGGCATGCTTCCGGCTGGCGGATCTCCCGGATTGCTTCAAAAAACATATGGCCGCCGATGAACCCCAGCAGGATAAAGGCGATCCAGTGATCAATGGAGGCGATCGCCTCGCTGAAAAAGCGGCCGGCAAAATAGCCGATGACCGGCATGGCAGCTTGAAACAGGCCAAAGGTAACAGAGGAGAGCAGGGCCTGGCTACGCTTAAAATTCTGATAGCACAGGCCGTTGGAGAGGGAAACGGCAAAAGCGTCCATCGCGAGCCCGCAGGCGAGTAGAAAAAGGGTGGCGGAATCCATAAGCAGTGCAGTCCTTTCTACAAAAATATCCGGTGGCTTTGAAAACGAGGGGATAAAAAAGACTCATGTACAGCCCTCCTAGGAAACTGTACATGAGTCTTGTTCATTAAGGCAAGCCAGGCCAAAGGCCAGTATGTTGACTTGACACGCGAAAAACCGCGCGAACTACTCCCTCACGAAACCGCTTTATCATACTGCAAAGAAAGCCGGTTGTCAAGGGCTTTTCGGCCTGGAGCCGCCGCCGGCGAAGCGGAATTTTTACTCAATGATAACGTTGAGCTTGCGTACGCAATCCGGGCAAACGCGATGGCCCTTATATTCCACTGCGTTCTCCACATCGCCGCAGAAAATGCAAGCCGGCGCATACTTCTTGAGGATGATCTTGTCACCGTCCACGAAGACTTCGACGGAATCCTCGCCGTCTTCAATGTTGAACTGCCTGCGCAGCTCCTTGGGCAGAACGATGCGCCCCATTTCGTCAACTGGCCTTACCATACCGATGGATTTCATGAATACCACACTCCTTGTTTATTTTGCGCCTCCCGCCGGTTAACGGCACGGTTCGGGAGAATTCGCGGGGTACTTTGTACCTTGTATATAATGTACCAGTTACTTACATTAAAGTCAACAGAAATATCAACAAAGTTTGACGCAATTTTTGGGATAAAATTAACAAAAATTCAATACAATTAAGCAGAAGATGGAAAAATAGTCAATAATATTATTGAGGAGAACTTTAACGATGATGAATTTTATTTGGGCAGGGATGCTGATTTTTGCCTTTATATCGGCAGCATGGGGAGGAAATATGCTCGCCCTTTCCAACGCGGTGATGGCCGGGGCATCGGATGCGGTTTCTCTCTGCATCAAGCTGTTGGGTGCGCTGTGCCTGTGGGGCGGGCTGATGGAGATTGCCAGGGCCTCCGGTTTGACCAGGGCGGTAAGCCGGCTTTTTTCTCCGCTGTTGAGGCGTTTATTCCCTCGTCTGCAAAAAGATTCCCCGGTTTTATCTGCGGTTTCTATGAATATTACAGCGAATCTGTTAGGGCTGGGCAATGCAGCCACTCCCCTCGGGCTTGCAGCGATGCGTGTCCTACAGGAGAGCAACCCCAATCCGGCTGTTGCAACGGATGAAATGGTGAATTTTGTTGTGCTCAATACGGCGGCCCTGCACTTGGTGCCCACAACGGTCGCGCTGCTGCGGCAGGAATATGGGGCAGCAGTGCCGATGGATATCATGCCTGCGGCCTGGCTGACCTCTGCCGCTACGCTGGCGGTTGGTCTGATCATGGCTTGGCTGCTGCGTAGCAGTGGCAGAAAACGGACGGTGAAAAAGCGGGCTACAGCTGCAAGACAGAAGAATAGGAGGCATGCTGGATGGCACAGGTAGGCGTATGGATTCTCCCGGTGCTGGTTGTTTTGATTGTCGGTCACGGGTTGCTGCGGGGCGTGAAGGTGTTTGACTGCTTTCTGGAAGGGGCGAAAACCGGGATGCAAACCTTTCGTTCTCTGCTGCCGCCCTTGGTGGGGCTGGTAATGGCGGTGGGAATGCTGCGGGAGTCGGGTGGTCTGGCGGTGCTCATGGGGGCGATGGAACCGCTTTCCAGGCTGATGGGGCTGCCGAAGGAGGTGATGCCGCTGACGGTGCTTAGCCCGCTCTCCGGCAGCGGCTCTATTACGATGTTTGAGCAGATTTTGAAACACTGCGGCCCGGATTCTTTTGCCGGCCGGGTGGCGAGTGTGATGATGGGATCCTCTGAAACCACGTTTTATGCGGTTACGGTTTACTATGGTGCAGTGGGGGTAAAAAAGACGCGCCATACGGTGCCGGCGGCCCTTTGCGCCGATTTGACATGTTTTCTGCTCTCCGCGCTGACGGTGAGGCTGCTGATGGGCAGCCCGTGATCGCTGCTTGCATGAAAACCGTGGAAATACGCAAAATGATGGATTTTTATGCATTTTGGCGCTTTGTTTATACAAATTTACTATTGCCAATTTGAAAAGGCGTGCTATAATGGGAATAACCTAAAAATAGATAGCATCAGTGTACAAGGGGAACATCGCCGCTAAGGCGGGCTCAGACGGGTGCTCGCTGCGTTCTCGGGCGCGGCAGGGCGGTGAGCCCGGCCGTGCCCTGCGGCCTTGCGCTCCCCTCGCCTGAAGCGGCCTTAAGCGGTCCTTCGGAGTTTTCAGCCTGTGGCCAGGATGCCTGGCAAGGCAGACGACACAGCCTTCCTTGCCGGAAGGCAAGGAGGATAACGCAGCCAGGGGCGTGGCCACAGCGCTGAAAACCGATGTGTACCCTT
>CASDTH010000049.1 GCA_949283655.1 uncultured bacterium | reverse complement strand
TGAGACATTGTTTTCTCCGATGATGATATTGTTTTTGCGCCTCCGATGGGCGGTATCCTTGTTTGCTTTGATTCCGCCTCAATTCCCGGCTGATGGTGGAGGCACTCCGCCCTAGCTCTGCGGCAATTCTCCGTACACTTTTCCCTTTTATTTGTTTTTCCCATATACTTTCCCGTTCTTCTATGCTAAGATGTTGGTAGTGGCTCATTGAGGATTGCCTCCTTTATGGTTTGTTCGCAACTACCATTTTACGGGCTTTTCCTCTTTGAGTCACTCTTTTTCTTTACTGTTGCACTTACATTGTAAATCCGCACGGGGGAAAAGGATGGGCCCCCGCGGCCCGAGCGGAAGATTTTATCATTTTCATTTGTGGTGCGGCCATGAGGTTTGATTTTAACTTTTAATGAGTGCCCGGTTGCGTTGTACACGCGTTCATTCTCTTGCTTCTTCAAGAGAACCAGCATCGGCGCACAGGGGGCAACAGCGCCGATGCGAGAAGAGAAGCGGCCGGGGGGCATTGCCCCAAAAATCTGACATTTGAACAACAAATTGCCCGGCTGCGGGATGGATTGCCGCAGCCGGGCTCTATTTTACAGGTAGGGATCAATAATTCTCTGCCTTCAGCTCAAAGAACGATTGTGGATGTTTGCACACAGGGCAGACAGTGGGGGCGTTTTTACCCACGTGGATGTGCCCGCAGTTGCGGCAAACCCAGACAACCTCGTTTGTGCGCTCAAAGACGATGCCCTTCTCCAGATTTTCCACCAGCTTGCGGTAGCGCTCCTCATGCTCCTTCTCAATCGCGCCCACCATTTGGAATAGTGCCGCGATCTCCTGGAAGCCCTCTGCTGTTGCCTCCTCAGCAAAAGTTTTGTACATATCCGTCCACTCATAGTGTTCGCCAGCCGCTGCGTCCAGCAGATTTTCCATCGTGCCGGGAATGGAGCCGCCATGCAGCTGCTTGAACCAAATCTTTGCATGCTCCTTTTCGTTATCTGCCGTCATTTGAAAGATGCTCGCAATCTGCTCGTAGCCATCCTTCTTGGCCTGAGATGCATAATAGGTGTATTTGTTGCGCGCCTGGGATTCGCCTGCGAACGCTGCCATCAGGTTCGCCTCTGTTTTGCTGCCTTTGAATTCCATCGTGATGCCTCCTTACAATTTTTGAAACCTCTATTTCAACCGTAAGCGCGGCTCCCCGCTTACGATGCTTCCTATATTATACCAATTGTCTCCCGAAAAATCCAGAACGGCGCTGGCCTTTGCGAAAAAACTTTATCGGTACATCGCGGCAAGCGCCCGCTCAAATACGCGCGCGGGCAAAAGCCTGCGCAACGCCATTACGCCCTGATACATTGCGCCGACTGTGACGCGCACGGGCGGATTTTCCCTCTCCGCGAGCCGGAAGGCGGCCATCGCGGGCTTGGAGGCCGGCACTCCCGTTTGCTCATCGTGCGCCATGCGGGCGACAGCGCCTTCGCAGGCGGACCGATAGGGGGAATCCTCCGGCATTGCCATCCGGCGTGCGGCGGTGAAGCCTGTTTTGGTATCACCCGGTTCAATCAGAGCCGCGCGGATGCCAAAGGGGCGCCCCTCCATGCGCAGCGCTTCCACATAGGCATCCAGTGCGTATTTGGAGGAGCTGTAGTGGCTCTGGTAGGGGAGCGGCACGCGCCCGGCGACCGAGCTCATCACGAGCACCAGCCCCTTGCCCTGTGCACGAAAATAGGGCAGCACCAGCCGGTTGACGCGCAGTGTGCCGAAGTAGTTCACCTCAAATTGTGCGCGGATTGCCTCCTCAAACGTATCCTCCGCCGGGCCTGCAATCCCCATGCCGGCGCAGTTGAGAACGATGCCGAGGCCGCTCTCCTTGACCGCACGCTCCACTGCGCGGCGGGTGGAGGCTTCGTTACAAACGTCCATGGGGATGGAGCGGATTTCGCCCTCGCGCCACTGCTCGATTCCCTCTTCACAATGGCGGGAGCCTGCCCAGACGGTGTAGCCCGCACCGGCAAACAGCTCTGCCGCCGCGCGGCCGATCCCGGAGGATGCGCCGGTGATCAAAATCGATTTTCCATATGGGTACCGCATGTTTTGGGCCCTCCTGCTTCGGCGTCTCGCGTAGCGGTGCGCCGAATTGTTTTTCTCATTGTAACACAGGAATGTCGCTTGGGCAATGGAAAGACTCAAGCCTTTACGATCCAGAGCTCCGCTATTTCGATGCCGCGCGTCTCCTCCTGCCAGAAAAGCTCCAGCGTGCCTCCTTGCACCATCCGGGCGGGGAGGGGATAAGACGCTGAAAATACACCGGGAGCGAGCAGCCACTCGTCAAATACCGGATCCGGAGCCCCGCCGTAGGGCTGCCCTTCATAGACGGTTTGGCCATTGGCGGTGATCCTGAGGAATGCATCCTGCGGCATTTTGCGGCTGCTGTAGACCACGCGCAGCCGGTAATCCGTGCCCGGCGTGAGGCCGCTGAAAACAGCGCGCAGGGAGAAATGATCGTACAGCTTGGTCAGCGCCATAGGCAGCTGGCCGTTGTTTACACTGGGACGGTCTCCCTGCACATTCATATACCACTCGCCCTCCTGCTGGGCGTGCAGGCCAGCTACGCCATCGCTTGCAAAGGAGAAGTAGCATTCGCCCTTGTGCACCTCCTCCCGGTTCAGCAGAGCGTCGATGCGCTCGCTCTGCTCCGGCTCGGGCAGCTGCAGCGCCAGCTCCAGCCGGCGCTGCAGCCACGGGCGGTCCGTCACCGGGAGGTCGAGGGTGTCCAGCGTCGCGCCGCGCTCCCAGCTTTTTGCGCCGTAATGCTTGACGTCCAGCTGGAGGCCGATCTCACCGAAGAGCATAGCGGCATGCCGATTTATCGTTTCGCGCAGGGCCCGATACCCCGTATCCATCTCCTCGCGGAGGATTACAAGCGCCGCAGGCCGGCCGCCATGCCGTAGGCAGGCTTTTGCCCGGTCGAGTAGCTGCAGCTCAAAAATTCGCCTGCGCCGCACCAGCACATCGCATTCCGCGCGAAAGAGCAGCAGCAGAAACCGCCAGTTTTGCAGCAGGGAGGGTGTTTCCTGCGCCATGGCCTGCCAGAGGGAAAACGTTTGTTCAATTGCGGGGCATTGGGCCGGATCGCCCTCCCAATTGCGCTCCAGCATCAGGATGCCCTGCATGACGCGCTCGGCTGGGGCTTCCCACAGAAAGGCGCGCGCGTAATCCAGCAAAATCTCCTCCACAGGCTCCTCCGGGCAGAAATCCAGCGCGCTCCAGAGCATTTTGTTCACATCGTCGTGCACGCCCTCGGAATAGCTTACGCTGCCAGCTACAAAACGGTCTGTTTCCCGGTGCAGGCGGGCAAATTCCATGGGGCGGGGGCAGATGCTTTCCCGCCCGAAGGTGCAGCCAAACGCATAGTGCCAGCCGTTTGCCCAGTAGCGCACCGGGTATTCGCAGCGCTGGCAGTGGGTGATATCAGGGTAAAAGCGTAGCGGCATTCCCTCCGGCAGCCTGCGGCGCAGCACTTCCAGCGGCATAGCATGGTTTGGACCGTAGATCACGCCGTCAATCTCCCCAGCGTGCACTGCTGCGGCGGCGAGAAATTCCTCGCCCCAATCTGGCTGACCGTGCGGCGCCTGGGCGGAGGGCCAGAGCTCGGCCCTCGGATGAAATTTGCGCAGCGCCTGCCTGAGCAGGACGCACCGCTCCACAAACTCCTGCGCGGGCAACTCGCCAGGGTCTCCGCCCGGAGGAAATACAGCGTCAATCCGGGCCATGCGGGCAAACAGTGCTTCGCGCTCCCGCAGCATTTCCTCACGCGCCTGCTTTGCAGAGAAGGGATACCACACAGAGACGTCCAAATCAAGCCTGTCCGCAATCTCTGAGCAGAGGGCGCACATGTCGTCCGCGTCATAGCGCATCAGCGGGCCGGTATCCTGCTCATCCTTCGGGATCACCTCGCAGGTGTTCGCTCCGAACAGCATCATATCACGGTAGCAGCGCTCAAACTGTGAAGGCCCCCAGGCGTCGTAAGTGTTAGGCGTGGCGCGGTAGCCGGTTTGATGGCCCCGGATTTTTTTGTGCGGGGTGTGGGTACCCTCAATCTCCCGCACGAGCAGGATGCGCCCGCCGTGATATTCTGTTTTGCGTAGAAATAGCCCAAAGCCATAAGTAAGCCCCCGGCGGCCCCAGGCGGATATGGTCAACTGCGCCCCGTCGCGGCGGATGAGGAAGCTATCCTGATCCGGCAGCGCAGGCGCGCCGCAGAGGGTGAAGGTGATGGATGGCCCCCCCGGCGGCGAGCCATCTGCCACCCGGATGGTGGGCGCATGCCCTGTGCGCAGCAAAAGCTCCTCTTGAAGCAGGCAGGCTGCCTCCCGGCAATCCGGGTGTTCTTCCACCAAAAGGCATAGCTGCGTAAATTCGATTTGCACTGCAATCCCCCCAATTTTTCAAAATACACTGTCCCATGCGTGAAAATCCAGCATTGATTATATACCCGGTTTTATAATAGCAGGTTCTTACGTATCTGTCCACCCATGCGCTTGACCGGCCGTGCCGCAGCGGGTATAATGGCAGGCAGATGCTTCGGTACGCATGACACTGTGCAGCCGGGGCAAAACAGGCCGGAAAGGGCGGAGGTTAGCATGCGCAGGCAGTATCTGGAGCTGGGGAAGATTGTTGGCACGCACGGCGTGCGGGGGGAGATGCGCGTGCAGCCCTGGTGCGACAGCCCGTTGTTCTTTCAGCAGTTTCACACGCTGTATTTCAGCGGTAGCGGGGAAAGGGCTACACAGGTGCTCTCCAGCCGCCCGCATGGCAATGTGATGCTTCTCCGGCTGGAGGGGGTTGACACGCTGGAGGCTGCTGCAACGCTGCGGGGGCGTATCCTCTTTATGAACCGGGAGGAGGCGCAGCTCGCGCCTGGCGATTATTTCATTCAGGATCTCATCGGCTGCCGCGTGGTGGATGCGGATACCGGCCGGTTTTACGGCACGCTGACGGATGTGAGCGCCACCGGCGCGAACGACGTTTGGCATGTGAAGGACCCTGCGGGGGTGGAGCGGCTGATGCCTGCTATCCCCTCCATTGTGATTGAGACGGATATCGACGGGGAGGAGATTCGCATCCGCCCGATCCGTGGGATTTTTGACGAGGCGGAGGAGATTCGGGAGTAGCGCACTTCCTTTGGCCTAACATCCGTGTGCAGGGGTACCCATCGGTTTTTAGCGCCGTGGCCGCGCTCCTGGCTGCGTGATCCTCCTTGCCGGAAACACGGCCACAGGCTGAAAACGCCAAAGGGCTGCTCCGGCGGATTCAGGTGAGAGGATCGCCAAGGCCGTGCCCGAGAACGCAGCGAGTGCCCGCTTGAGCCCGCCGGGCGGCGATGTTCCCTTTGTATACAGATGCTAACCTCTGCTGAAAGGATGAAAAAGCCATGCGTATTGATCTGTTAACCCTTTTCCCCGAGATGTGCGACGCCGTTCTGCGCGAGAGCATCATTGGCCGCGCGCGGGAGCGCGGGCTGGTGGAGCTTAACTGCCGCAACATCCGGGATTATACGCTGGATAAGCACAACCGTGTGGATGACACCCCCTATGGCGGCGGCATGGGCATGGTGATGCAGGCACAGCCGATTTACGATTGCTTTCAGGCGTTGTGTGAGGAGATCGGCAAAAGGCCGCGACTGATCTATCTCTCTCCACAGGGACGGGTGCTCACGCAGCAGCGCGTGCGGAAGCTTGCGGAATATGATAACCTCGCGCTGTTGTGCGGCCACTATGAGGGCGTGGATGAGCGCGTGATTGAGGAGCTGGTGGATGAGGAAATCTCCATTGGCGACTATGTGCTCACGGGTGGCGAGCTGCCCGCCCTGGTGCTGACAGACGCCATCTGCCGGATGCTGCCCGGCGTGTTGGCCAATGAGGAGGCCTTTCAGGAGGAAAGCCATTTTCATTCGCTTTTAGAATATCCACAATATACCCGGCCCTATGAGTGGCACGGGAAGGCAGTGCCGGAGGTGCTGCTCTCCGGCCACCATGCCAATATTGCGCGCTGGCGGCGCGAGCGGGCGCTGGAGCGCACATTTTCTCGCCGGCCGGATATGCTGGAGCATGCCGAGCTTGAGCAAAGCGATCGCGCTTTTCTCAGCCGCCTCGCACAGGGGGAAACCGGGGAGGAATCATAGCCTGGGGCGGCTTCTTCCGGGCGCACATCGTGTGGCGATTGGGTTTTTGATAGAGGAGGGCTCCGCAGCAACGCGGTGGGCCCTCTCGTCCCCGTTTGTTTAGGAGGCGGACAGCAATGGCAGATCAACGGCTTAGCGTTCCGCCGCTTGCAGGGGAAGCATACTCCCTGCTGCGGCAGAATCCCGACAGAGGCTTCCGCCTGGAGGCCTACCTGCGCCTGGGCAGCGGCTGTGCCGCCTTTCACCCGGAGCAAACGGCGCTCGATTATCTGGAGGGGCAGTTGCGGGAATATGAGGCGGAGCAGTGCAGACTTGTGCAGCTTTATATTTATCTTTCAGAATATTTGGACCGCCCGCTGGATACGCATGCGCTCAATCAGCTACAAGGCTATTTGGAGGCACTGCGCCGAAAGGGCCTGAGGGCAGTGCTGCGCTTTGCCTATGAGGAAGAGGCTAACCGCAGGCATGGCCCGGTGACAGCCCGGATTTTGGAGCACATCGGCCAGCTTGGCGATTGGATGGCGCGGCACGCGCGGCTGGTTTATGAAACGGTGGCCGTTTTACAGGCCGGATTTTATGGCGCCTGGGGGGAGTGGCATTCTGCCGCGCATCACCACAACGCAAAAAAGCTGCTCAACGCCATTTGCCAGATGGCGCCGGCCGGGCTCCCCATACAGGTGCGCACTTTGCCGGTTTGGGAGAAAACGCCTTCGGAGCAGCGGGGGCGAATCGGATTTCACGATGATTATCTGGTGGGCGCGCATTTTAAATGGAACAGCGATCGCGGGCATTTCTGGAACCGGCGGCGCCGCACTTTTTGGGAACTTTCCCGATTGCGCTTTAACGATGGCGAGATGCCGTGGGGGAGAGATAAGCTTTATCAAAACGGCCATATCGATGGGATTCAGATGCTTGCCTGCTGCGCGGAGCACAGCCTGGCCACACTGAGCCTTGCGCACAATTACCGGGAGGAGGGCGGCAGCTATAATATGCTGCGATGGCAAGGAGAACCACTTGTCAAGGAGCAGCTTGCGCTCTACGGCTGCCCGTATGACGAGAGCTACTTCCTCGATGCGGCGGGAAACCCGATAAAACGCACGGTGTTTGACTATCTCTGCGATCACCTCGGCTACCAGATTCATCTGCTCGACTGTAGAGTACATTGTGATGTAAAGAGTAATAACTTTACACATGAGCTTTGTTTTACCCTGCAAAACACCGGTTTTGCGCTGCCCTATACGCTCAGCTGTTTGGCTGTGCAGGTCGTTGGGCAGAGCGGCGTGTGCCGGGAGTATAGAGCCTCTTATCAGCCTGCGCAACTGGTCACTGGGGAAAAAGCCAGCTTTATGGTTCCCATCCGTGCGCAGCAGGGGGATACAATCGGCATCCGGCTTTTTCACCCCTTAGCGCCGGGGCTGGCCGCCCGCTTTGCGAATGTTCTTCCATTTGAAGGCGGCTGCAATCTGCTCGGACGCATTTAAAAATAGCAGCCTGCCGCGTGCGGTGGCGAGGCAAGACTTTTGCGTACCGGTTGTTTTCCGCATGGATTTTCCATTTTGCATGTGCTATACTGGAAGAAAGCATATTGTGAAAAGGAACAGGAGGGTTTTGCGATGCGTTTAAAAAATGTAGTCTATTATAACGATGCTTTTTTGCCGCAAAAGGGCGATATTGAAATGGAGGATGGAATCCTAACCAAGGTTGGCGGCACACAGGAGGGGGCGGGGCTCGATCTCTCCGGCTGCACGGTGACGCCCGGCTTTATTGATATCCATACCCACGGCGCGATGGGTGGAGACACCTGCGACGCCCGGGAGGAGTCGCTGGCCGGTATGTCTCGCCACCTGGCGCGGCACGGCGTTACCTCTTTTTGCCCCACAACGATGACGCTGCCTTTTGAGCAGTTGGCGGCTAGCCTGCGTGCTGCGCGTGATTATCGCGGCCACGAATGCGGGGCGTATATTCAGGGTATCAACATGGAGGGGCCGTATATTTCCGCCGCCAAAAAGGGCGCGCAGAGCGGCAGCTATATCCGTGACCCGAATTTTGAAGAGTTTCAGAGGCTGCATGAGATCTGCCCGGTGCGTCTGGTGGATGTTGCGCCGGAGGCCCATGGTGCGCGGGAGTTTGCCACGCGGGCGCGGGCGTACTGCACGGTTTCCGCCGCGCACACCAACGCGGATTATGAAACAGCGGCCAAGGCGTTTGAGGCGGGCTTTACCCATGCGACCCATCTGTTTAACGCGATGACGCAGCTCTCTTCCCGCGCGCCAGGCGTTGTAGGCGCGGTGTTTGAGCACGATACGGTCACGGCGGAGTTGATTTGTGACGGCTTCCATATTGCGCCTGCCACGCTGCGGATTGCCTTCCAGATTTTGGGCGAGGATCGCAGCGTGATCGTCAGCGATGCGATGATGGCCTCCGGCCTGGCGGACGGAGAGTTTGAACTGGGCGGTCAGAAGGTTTATGTACGCGATGGGAAGGCGCTGCTGGCGGACGGCACCATCGCCGCGAGCACGACCAATCTTTATGATGAATTCCGCAACGTGCTGCGCTTTGGCATCCCATTTCGGCAGGCGCTTAAATCCTGCACGATCAACCCTGCGCGTGTGATCCATGTGGAGAAGGAGACGGGCAGCATTGCGCCGGGTAAACGGGCGGATTTGTTGGTGCTGGACCGGGATATGGAGATTCGGATGGTTATCGTCAAGGGCGAAATTGTAGTGGATAACAAAGGGTAAGCAGGATGAAGCAGATATTGTGGATCAATGCGTGCGCAAGGCCAAATTCGCGCACGCGGTTGCTGGCGCAGAGAGTGCTGGAGAAGCTGGATGGTCAGGTGACGGAGCGGAACCTGTATCAGGAAAAACCTAGCCTGCTGGATTGGGAGCAGATAGAGCAGCGCAACCGCTGTGTGGCAGCAGGGGAGCTTTCCGCCCCGTTGCTCCAATACGCCAGAGAGTTTGCGGCGGCGGATGAAATTGTGGTGGCAGCGCCGTATTGGGATCTTTCGTTTCCCGCCGTATTGAAGGCGTATTTTGAGCACGTCACTATCACTGGCATGACATTCCGTTATTCCCCGGAGGGGATTCCAATCGGGCTGTGCCGTGCGAAAAGATTATTCTATGTAACCACGGCAGGTGGCCCGATTGCAGGCCGAAATCTGGGCTTCGATTATGTAAAGGCGCTGTCGGAGGCGTTTTACGGCATCCCGGAGGTGCGCTGCTTTCAGGCGGAGAACCTGGATATCCAGGGCATGGATGCAGACGGCATTTTGCAGCAGGCGATCGGCGCTTTGCCGGAGATGCTGTAAGGGTTAGGCCCTTGCCACTCAAAAGTGCATATTCGCCAGAGAAGTTTTTTCTCATGGCGTGGTAACCGGCAGCGGAATGCACGCTGCCGGTTTTTTATGCCTTACGTGCAGATGAAATTGTTTTTCACGGCGAGGAGCCGAACCGTTGTGCCGCTCCACTACAGCCATCTGTTAGAAAATTTAATATGGGCGAAAAAATATTGCATTTTTATTGAAACCCATTTATAAATTATATATAATACTACTGTCAATCAAATACTGGGAGGGATATCATTTGAAAATTACACGGCTGCGGACGAATCATCACGCGAACCCGCTGGGCTTTTGGCTGAAGGAGCTTTCCCTTTCCTGGGTGGTCGCTGAGAGCACGGGCAAGCGGCAGCAGGCGGCGCGCGTTGAAATCGCAGGGGAGGAGGCCTTTGACGACATCCTCTATGACAGCGGATGGCAGGCGGAAATTTCCTCGCTTGGCTATCATCCGGATTTTTCTCCGGAGGCAGGGCAACGCTATTATTGGCGGGTATCCGTGCGTGCCGACGATGGGGACAGCGGCGTCAGCAAGCCGGCCTGGTTCGAACTGGCACGCCCCTTCCCGGAAGGCGCGCAGTGGATTACGCCCGGCTTCTCCCCGCAGACGCACCCAGTGATGCAAAAGCAATTCTACCTCCCCGCTGTGTGTGCGCGGGCGCGCGCCTATATTTGCGGCCTGGGTGTTTATGAGCTCTATCTCAACGGTAAAAAAGCGGGGGAGGAGTATCTGGCCCCTGGCATCCACGCCTATGACAGCTGGCTGCAATATCAAACCTATGATCTTACGCCGCTGCTTGTCCCCGGCGAGAATACGGTGACGGTTTTGCTTGGGAATGGCTGGTATAAGGGGCGCTACCGCTTTGGTAACCCGGAGGCCAATACATATGGCAGCCAGTTTGCGCTCATCTGCGCGATCAATGCGGATTGTGCGGATGGCTCCCATGCAGAGCTTGTGACGGATGAAAGCTGGCAGTGTCATGAAAGCCCGGTGCTCCTGAGCGATATCTACGATGGGGAGCGATACGATGCAAACCGGGAGGCGGCGCTGGCAGAAAGCGCCGGTTGGTCGCCTGCACACCGGCTTGATTGGGATCAAAAAAAGCTCACGCCCCGTTTGAGCCCACCGGTAATCGTGAAACATAGGCTTGCGCCAGTTGAGGTGCTACACACGCCCGCAGGGGAAACGGTGCTTGACTTCGGCCAGGAGGTGACCGGCTGGGTGGAGTTTGAGGCGCACGCCGCGCAGGGGGTAGCGCTCACGCTGGAATATGGTGAGATTTTGCTGGAGGGCTGCTTCTTCCGGGAGAATCTGCGTACAGCGCAAGCGAAATTCACCTGGATCTCCGATGGCCAGGCGCGTCACGCCCGCCCGCATTTCACCTTCTTCGGCTTCCGCTACGTTCGGCTCACGGGCTTTCCAGAGCCGGTCGATCCGGCAGATTTTACCGCGTGCGTGCTGTATTCCGATTTGGAGCAGACCGGATTTTTAGAGACGGGAGACGCTAAGGTCAACCGCCTGATTCAAAACACCATTTGGGGGCAGCGCGGCAACTTCCTCGACCTGCCGACGGATTGCCCGCAGCGGGATGAGCGTATGGGATGGACAGGCGATGCGCAGGTGTTCTGCGCCACAGCCTGCTTCCACATGGATTGCGCCGCATTTTATGCTAAGTATCTGCACGATATGCGCCTGGAGCAGCAGCTGCTGGATGGTAGCATCCCACACATTGTGCCGGTGCCAAAAAATGAAGATGGTTCTCTGGTTACGGGCGAAGCCTCCTGCGCGTGGGCCGACGCGGCGACGGTTATCCCCTGGACGGTGTATCAATTCTATGGCGACAAAGCTCTGCTGCGTGAGCAATACCCGCTGATGAAGGGATGGGTGGATTACCTTGAACGGGAGGATCAGAAGCATGGCAGCCAGCGGCTGTGGCTGAATGGAGGACATTACGGGGATTGGCTATCGCTGGATAACTTCCTCCACCCGGATTCCGCCGGGGGCGGAACAGACGAGACGTACCTTGCCACTGCGTACTATGCCTATTCTGCCGCCCTAACGGCCCGGGCAGCGCAAGCGCTCGGCTTGGAAGAGGATGCCGGCCACTACAACCGGTTGGCAGGTGAGATCCGGCAGGCCTTCTGCCGGGAGTTCTTCACAGAGACAGGCCGCTGCGCCGTGCCGACACAGACGGCCTATGTGGTGGCGCTGCACATGGAGTTGATCCCCCAGGAGTTCCGGCCGCGCGTGATTCGTGCGCTGCACGAACTGCTGGAGGAGGATGATATCCACCTGCGCACCGGGTTTATCGGCACGGCCTACCTCTGCCGCGTGCTTACGGAGAACGGCCTGCATGAGGATGCCTGCCGCTTGCTACTCAACCAGGATTTTCCGAGCTGGCTGTATGAGGTGAATCATGGCGCAACGACCATCTGGGAGCGCTGGAACGCCATTCCGCCAAATGGAGAAACCGTGAATATCTCGATGAACAGCATGAATCATTATGCCTATGGGGCCATTGCGGAGTGGATGTACCGTGATCTTTGCGGGCTTCAGCCGGGGGCGCCAGGGTTCCAAAGCATCCGAATTGCACCGCACCCATGCGGCAAATTGCAGTTTGCCAAGGCATCCTATGATTCCGCCTCCGGCCGCTATGAGTGCGGGTGGAGGATTGAGCCGGATGGCGCCGTTCTGTACGAGATCACGGTGCCGTTTGGCTGCCGGGCAAGCCTTTGCCTGCCAGGCAGCGGCATACTCTGCATCAATGGCGAGACGGTGCGCCGCGATGCGGATGAGCTGGTGCTGGAAGCAGGACAGTATCGGATTACCGCCCGCATGGATTGAGCTTTGCAATCGGTTTCGCCAATGGCTTGGCTGCGGCCCCTTTTCCCAGTGGATTTTGAGGCGGGAGGGGCCGCAGCGTTACGTAATTATGTGGCGCTTTTTCACACGCCAGCGCTATATTTTCCATTTTGACAAACGATAAAATTGTCGCTCTGCGGTGAAAAAAGCCGGCAGGCACTTGATTTCTGTTCATAATTATTATAAACTATCTTTACTGATTGAAGGGCGCGGCAAGAAGGCAATGAAAATAAAACGGCAGCTGGTAACCGATCGGCTGCTTTTTAGTTTTATGCCGGGGATACCGCCGGTGATCGTAGCCGTTGGGCTACCTGCAAAATTCCAAATGAGGGTGGGCATGCGTTTATGAAGCTTCTGGAAGAGCGGATCCTGAAGGATGGCAAGGTGCTGGGCGACGATATTCTGAAGGTGGATATGTTTCTCAACCATCAGATCGACGTGGGCCTGCTCAATGAGATCGGGAAGGAATTCCGCCGGAGGTTTCAATCTGCGCCAATTAATAAAATTTTAACCATTGAAGCATCAGGTATAGGGATTGCGTGCATTGCCGCGCAGTATTTCTCTGTGCCTGTTGTTTTTGCCAAAAAAGGCGCGCACCGCAATGTGGGAGGCAACCTTTACACCAGCGAGGTGTTTTCCTTTACTAAAAATAAATCCTATATGATTGGGGTCTCCAAGGATTTCCTCGGCCCTGAGGATCATGTGCTGGTGATTGACGACTTTTTGGCAAATGGCCGTGCGCTCATTGGCCTGAAAGAGATTTTGGATCAGGCCGGCGCAAGCCTGGAGGGCGTTGGGATCGTCATCGAAAAGGGGTTCCAGCCCGGCGGGCAGCTCATTCGCAGCCGGGGTATCCGGTTGGAATCGTTGGCGATTGTAGCATCCATGCAGGACGGCAAAATCCAATTTGCACCCCAGGAGTGTTAAGGGCGGGCCTATGCGGTTTCGGCCCTGTAACATAAAAATTTATTAGGAGGAATGCAAAAGTGAAAAAGTTCACAAAAATACTTGCGTTACTGATGGCGCTTGCCATGGTCTTTGCGCTGGCGGCGTGCTCCGGTGGCGGCGACACAGGCGATCCGTCCAGCAATGAGCCGGCAGCGTCCGGAAACGCTTTCCCCGCTGTTCCAAAGGAAGAGATTAAGGTCGGTGTGATCCACATCGGCAATCCGAACGACACGGCCGGTTATACCCATGCACACGATAGCGGCATTATCGCCATGCAGAATCAGCTTGGCCTTGGGGAGGAGCAGATTATCCGCAAGAATGATATTGATGATACGGATAAGACTGCGATCGAGACAGCTATCCGGGAGTGCATTGAAGCGGGCTGCCATATCATCTTCGGCACGAGCTATGGCTATATGGACACCATGGAGCAACTGGCCGCCGAGTATCCGGATGTGATCTTCTCCCACTGCTCCGGCTATAAAAATAACGGCAAAAACCTCAACAACTATTTTGGCCGCATCTATGAGGCGCGCTACCTGACCGGTATCGCCGCCGGCCTGAAGACGAAGAGCAACAAGATCGGCTATGTAGCCGCACAGGGCAGCGATAACCCGGAGGTAACCGGCGGCATCGATGCGTTTGCACTGGGCGTGAAGAGCGTGAACCCGGATGCTAAGATCTATGTTAAGGTCACCAACACGTGGTTTGACCCGCAGAAGGAAAAAAGCGCTGCAATTGCGCTGCTCGACGAGGGCTGCGACGTTATTGCCCAGCATCAGGATACCGCTCAGCCGCAGATTGCTGCGCAGGAGCGCGGCGTGTGGGGCTGCGGCTATAATTCTGATATGACGGCGGAGGCGCCAAAAGCCCATTTGACCGCAACGGTCTGGAATTGGGGCGTCTACTATACGCAGGCAGTCCAGCAGGTGATCGATGGCACGTGGACGCCGACCAACTATTTCGATGGCATGAAGGAAGGGCTTTTGGGCATCTCCCCGCTGTCTGATAACTGCGCGGAGGGTACGCAAGAGGCAATTGATAAGGCAACAGAGGGCATTCTGGACGGCACGCTGAAGGTCTTTGCTGGCCCGATCAAGGATGCTGCTGGAACAGAGCGGGTGAAGAGCGGCGACTACCTCAAGGATGACTATATTGCCGGCCAGCTCAACTGGTATGTCGACAACGTTGTGGCCGATCAGTGAGGCTGTATTTTGGTGAAAGAGGATAGGTGGTATCACATTTGGATACGATGGAGCAGAAGATAGCGATTGAGCTCAAACATATTACAAAAGCCTTTGGCCCGGTTGTCGCCAATGATGATATCAGCCTGTCCGTCAAGCAGGGCGAGATTCTCGCCCTGCTTGGCGAAAACGGCTCTGGCAAGACAACGCTGATGAATATCTTATCCGGTATTTATCATCCGGATGCAGGCGACATTTTTGTGCGCGGGCAGCAGCGAACGATCCCGTCCCCACATGATGCCTTGAAACTTGGCATCGGCATGATCCACCAGCATTTTAAGCTGGTGGACGTTTTCACTGCCCAGGAAAATATTGTAATGGGCACGAAACTGGACCGGCGCCTGGGGAAAAAGGAGCTGGCAGCAAAGCTTTCTGCTCTGTGCCAGAAATATGGGCTGGAGATAGACCCACTGAAAAAAACGTATCATATGTCCGTCAGCGAGAAGCAGACGGTGGAAATTCTCAAGGTGCTCTATCGCGGGGCGGATATCCTGATCCTGGACGAGCCGACGGCAGTGCTCACCCCGCAGGAGACAGAGCGCCTGTTCGCCATCCTGCGCAGCATGCGCGATCAGGGCTGCGCAGTGATTATCATCACACATAAGCTCAACGAGGTGCTCGCCATCAGCGACCGTGTCACCATTCTGCGTAAGGGGAAGAGCGTGGCGACTGTTACCACCGCAGAGACCTCTGCGCAGGAGCTGACAGAGCTCATGGTAGGCAAAAAGGTCTCGCTGGAAATTGAGCGGCCTGTTGTGGAGCAGGAAAAGGCGCTGTTTGAGGTGCATCACCTTTCTGTGCGCAATGAGGAGGGCGTCTATGCGCTCAACGATGTTTCCTTTGATCTCAACGGCGGGGAAATCCTGGGCGTGGCAGGTGTGGCAGGCAGTGGCCAAAAAGAGCTGTGCGAGACCATCGCTGGGCTGATGCGCGCGGAGAAGGGCGCGATCCTTTATAAAAAAGAAAATATCGTGGGCAAGTCCCCCCGTGAAATCATAAAAATGGGCATCAGCATGAGCTTCATCCCGGAGGACCGCTTGGGCATGGGTCTAGTGGCTTCTATGGGCATGACGGATAACATGCTGCTCAAATCTTATCAAAACGGCAAAGGGCCTTTTGTGAACAAAAAGCCGGCGAGGGAGCTGGCGCTCCGGCTGATTGAGAAGCTGGATATCTCCACCCCGGGCATTACAACGCCGGTGTCCCGTCTCTCGGGCGGGAACGTGCAGAAGGTGCTGCTGGGGCGCGAGATCGAATCGGAGCCGCAGCTGCTGATTACTGCCTACCCAGTGCGGGGGCTGGATATCAACTCCTCCTACACAATTTATGATCTGCTCAACGAGCAGAAGAAAAAGGGTGTGGCAGTTCTCTTTATCGGCGAGGATTTGGATGTGCTGCTGGAGCTGTGCGACCGCATTCTGGTGCTGTGCCATGGCGAGGTGACTGGCATTTTGGCGGCGCAGGAAGCGACAAAAGAACAGATCGGCCTGATGATGGCCGGCGAAACGGAAGGAGGAGCCGCATGAGAAAAGAGCTTGCCGGCACCGCGCCAAAGAGCGCGGCGGAGCCGCTCATTCGTATTGTGAAAAAACCGGAGCTGCCGCCTGTGCGAGCCTCACTGCTGCGTGTGGGGGCGGTTTGCCTGGCCATTGTTGCAGGGGCGTTGTTCCTCCTGCTGCTCGGGCACAACCCGCTGAGCGTTTATGCGGAGATGGTTCGCGGTTGTTTTCGCAGTAAGATCGCAATTCAATCCACGGTGAAGATTGCGATTCCGCTGCTGATTACCTCCCTGAGCGTGACGCTGGCTTTTAAAATGAAATTTTGGAATATTGGCGCAGAGGGGCAGCTAATTATGGGGGCTGTGTTTGCCTCCTACTTTGCATTGTTTCACAGCGACTGGCCGCATATTCCGCTGATGATTGTCTGCTTTTTAGCGGGAATGATCGGTGGCGGCCTGTGGGGGTTGATCCCGGCGCTGTTTAAAACGCGCTTCAACACCAATGAAACGCTGCTGACGCTGATGCTCAACTACATCGCCTTTTATGTGGTAGATTATCTGCGCCAGGGGCCGTGGCAGGATCCTGAGGCGCGCGGCTTCCCCAAAATTGCAACGTTTGAGGCGAATGCCTATTTGGGCAAGGTGTTTGGCGTGCAGGCAGGCTGGATCATCGGCCTTTTGCTGGTTGTGCTCACCTTTGTGTACCTGCGTTATACCAAAAGCGGCTATGAGATTAGCGTGGTGGGCGAGAGCCAGGCTACGGCCCGATATGCCGGCATCAATGTCAAGCGCGTGATGCTTGTAACGATGCTGCTAAGTGGTGCGGTTTCCGGCATCGCGGGCATGCTGCAGGTGACGGGCACGGATTTCACGCTCTCCACAGGTGTTGCGAGCGGTGTGGGCTTTACCGCGATTATCGTGGCCTGGCTTGCGCAGCTCAATCCCTTTGTGATTCTGGTGTTTACCGCGCTGTTTAGTATTCTGGAGAAGGGCAGCGGCGTGATCCAAACAACTTTCGGCCTCTCTTCCTATGCATCTGATATTTTGCAGGGGGTTATCTTGTTCTTCATTCTAGGCTGTGAGTTTTTCATCCGGTATTCCTTTGCGCTCCGGAAGAAAGGGGGGCGGGCAAAATGAACACGCTGGTGAACTTCCTGCACGCAGCTCTACTGGCAGGCACCCCTTTGATGTTTGGCACGCTCGGTGAGATCACAACGGAGCGGGCAGGTAACCTGAATCTCGGCGTAGAGGGCATGATGTCCATCGGCGCAATCGCGGGATTTTACGTCGGCTTTGTAACAAAAAATCTTGTGCTTGCCGTGCTCGGCGCATTTATTGCAGGGCTCCTATCCGCCTTAGTTTATGCTTTTTTGACGGTAACCTTGAAGGCAAATCAAAACGTTACCGGCTTGACATTGACCATTTTTGGCGTGGGCTTCTCCAATTTCTTTGGGGATTTTCTGCGCGAGTCTTCCGGCGTTTCGGTGCTGAAGTTGTCAGAGCGGATCACAAATGCTGTGCAGGAGATACACATCCCTGTGCTCAGCGATTTGCCGTATGTGGGGAAGCTTTTTTTCCAATACAACCCGTTTGTCTATTTTGGAATTTTACTCTGTATTGCCATGGGCCTCTATATCTTCCACACCCGCACGGGATTAAATCTTTGCGCAGTGGGAGAAAACCCTGGTGCGGCGGATGCAGCGGGCATCTCGGTGACCCGCGTGAAATATACTAATATCCTGCTCGGCGGCGGGATTTGCGGCATTGGCGGCGCCTATATTTCACTGGTGCTGTGCGGCGGCGTTTGGGTCACGGATTGCGTCAATGGTCTCGGATGGATTGCGGTGGCGCTTGTGATTTTCGCCAGCTGGAACCCGTTTAAGGCGATTTTGGGCTCTTTCATCTTTGGCGCATTCAATATTCTGAAGTTTTATATTCCAAAGAATATTATTTCGATTCCAGAGGCGATCTTCGATATGCTGCCGTTCCTTGTCACGGCGCTGGTTTTGATCATCACCTCCATCCGCAAAAGCAAGGAGAATGCACAGCCTGCAGGCTGCGGCGTCAACTATTTCCGCGAGGAGCGATAAATACTAAATCTCGGATTTTAGATATAAAACACCATATAGTAAGGGAGAAATCCGAAGGCCTGCGCACAGCAGATGCTGTGCGCAGGCCTTCAAGTATCTCGTTTTCTACGTGCTGAAAGGAGAAACCCCTGAAATCCGGCTAATCCTGTGTGCCTACGATTTCTTCGCGAGATTTGAAAATATACCCGTTATCCGCCAGAACGTTCATATCCTTTAGCGCAACGCCTGTGCCCTTTACAACGCAGTGAAGCGGGTCATCCGCCACACGGGCACGGATACCTGTGCGCTTTTGCATCATCCGATCCATTCCATAAAGAAGCGCGCCGCCGCCGGTCAGGACGATTCCTTCCGTGGCGATATCCCCCACCAGCTCAGGTGGGGTGACCTCCAGAATACCACGCACCGCCTCAAACAGATCATCCAGCAGGTCGCTAATCGCCTCATATACCTCTGTGGAGGTGATCTCAAAGCTCTCTGGCATGCCGGTGATATAGTTTTTGCCCTTGGCGATCATGGCCACCTCTTCCTCGCGGACATAGGCGCAGCCAATTTGTTTTTTGATCTCCTCCGCCGTGCGTTCACCAATGACGACGTTCTTATAGGTTTTGACATAGCGCAAAATGGCCTCATCAAATTCATTCCCTGCAATACGGACGGAGCCGGAAATTGCAATGCTGCCCATGGTGATCACGGCGATATCCGTCGTGCCACCGCCCATATCGACGATCATGGTGCCATACGGGTGATGAATATCAATCCCCGCGCCAATGGCGGCGGCGAGCGGCTCCTCAATCAGGCAGGCCATCCCTGCGCCGGAGGCTGTGACAACATCTAAAATAGTACGCTTTTCCAAGTTGGTGACGGAGCTTGGCATGCACACAATCACATGGGGCTTGAAAATACGGTTCCCACAGATTTTTTGAATATAGTGCTGGAGCATCTTTTCTGTCATGGGAAAATCAGAAACAACGCCATCCTTTAGAGGGCGGATAACGGAAATGGATTCGGGGTTGCGGCCGATCATCCGGTAAGCGGGCTCACCCACAGCGAGCATTTCCCCGCCCCTGGTTTCGCAGGCAATAACGGAGGGTTCCGCCAGAACGATGCCTTTTCCCTCCACGTAGATCATGACTGAGCTTGTGCCCAAGTCGATCCCGACGCCTAAGCCGAACATACCCTCACCTCCAAGCTGTCTTGTGCTGCTGCGTGATCTGTATTAGCGTATACGAATCGCGGGAATTTGTCAAATGAGATCTGTCGAACTGGCCGTATAAAAAGGGAAAACCCCTCAATCATCCTGTGACTGAAGGGCCTTGGATTGCATAAAAATCCCCGCCATGCCGGGAACGGCGATTAATAACCTGCCTCAATAAGCAGGTGAGTGCCCTCCCACCGGTTTCTCGCTCCCTTCCTCCGGCCCGTTCGGGACGGGAGGTCTGCAGTCTGCCGGCGGAGCAAGGCTCTCTATTAGAATGTGTTGGGTTATAATAGCCGTAGTGATCGAACAAGGCAGGGAGAATAGCAAAGGGAGAAAGAGGAATCAGATGGTTTCGTCTTCTTCCACATCAATTTCAAACAGATCTTGCAGTCGCTCCTCAAAGATATGCGCAATTTCGTGAAACTCCTCGTCGTCCTCAATCGGGTAGAGGAACGTTTCACCATTCTCCTCTACCACTCTGACGATAATCAACTCGCCGTCATCCTCTAACAGCGTTGCGGAATCCTCATAGGAGGGCATCAGGGCAACGTAACGGTTTGCATCCGTCTCGATGCGGTCCAGCTCTTCAAAAACATGCTCTGTGCCATCATCATCGGTGACGGTGATGATATTGGGGTTGTATGCGTCTTCCATTCTATCTGGGCCACGCCTTTCTCTACACATACTGTAGCATCAGTATACAAAGGGAACATCGCCGCCCGGCGGGCTCAGACGGGGGGCTCGCTGCGTTCTCGGGCGCGGCAGGGCGGCGAGCCCGGCCGTGCCCTGCGGCCTTGCGATCTCCTCGCCTAAAGCCGCCGGAGCGGTCCTTCGAAGTTTTCAGCCCGTGGCCGGGAGCCTGGCAAGGCAGACGACGTAGCCTTCCTTACCGGAAGGGAAGGAGGATCACGCAGCCAGGGGCGCGGCCGCAAACTAAAAACCGATGGATACCCTTCTACACTGATGTTACCCCTATTGTAGCGTTTTATAGGCGGTTCGTCAACAAATTTTTGTTTAGCGGTTAGTGGGAAATCTTTTCGCTTGGCTGGCTATTCCGCTAAAGCTTGCTACGCAATGGCATAAATATTAAAAAGAAAAATGAAGAACGTATGGAATAATAAGATAAAAAATAAAAATAATTTGCAAAAAAAGTGTTGACATTTTATAGAGAGATGCTATAATAAAGATGCAGAAAGGATATCAGAGAGATTGGAACAAGATCGATGTGAGTTCGATCTGCGGGCACCAAAAGGCAAAAGCTGGGTGCTAATCTAAAGAGGGAGGCGGTTCCAATGTACAGTGAAGAGCAACCGGGTTGTTTCATTGCCCGCCGCCAAGCGTATGTGATTGCTTAACGAATTAGGGAAAAGCGGCAGGCCTGTTCAGAGCGGTTCATCATCAGCAAAGAGAATCCCTTTCGCGCAGAGGCGGGCGTTAGCCACCCTCTAAAAAAGGAAGCAGGCAAGCATCAGGAAAGGTTCGAATGAGAAAAAATAGCTGATGCGGTGCAGAAAAGAAGCTTCCGTTGCAGTTAAAAAGTGAAAATATAGCAGTGCGGAAGAATATCAACCGGCAACGGTGTTGGTTCTGTTTGATGAGATGAAACGTAAATCCATTAGGGAAGAAAAATAATAGGCTTGCAAAGTTCCGAAACAGATCGTTTTATGGTTATATGAGAGATGGCGTATAAAAGCGGTGGGCAACGAATCCGGTGAAAACGGCAAAGGTCATGTGCAGAAAAGAAACTTTGACGATTTTCATTGAAAGAGAAAAAAGTAAATAGGAAAAGAGTGCGGTGCAAAGTAGACGGGATGGTTTGCTTTGCACCGTGTTTTTATGGGCTCTGAATCATGCAGGGCGTGGTGAATTTTTATGGAACTTGAAAAATAGACGCGTAACCGGTCCGCCGCCCCCAAATAAAATCAATCATTTGGCTGCAGCACAGGCGAAAAATCTTCCCACTTGGGCCTTGTGACCCAAGCGGGAAATCGATTCTCTGCATTCTAGAACCGCAAAGCATAGCGTATTTCGTGTTATCCGATTCGCTTGGCGTATTTTATAAAAATGGCGAATAGCAGGATGCAGGCAGCCATGCTGCTGATACCGAGGTAGAAACCCGGAAGCGTCATGCGAAAGCTGTACAGTAGATCGATACCTTTCAAATAGGGGAGATCATAATTCCAGTTTCCAAACTGAATTCCAACTGTACTGCCTGATGGGACCAACAGAAATTCCCAAAGCTCCATGCCGGCGAGCAGCCCGAAGCCGGTGAAACCGCAGGCCATTCGTTTGCCGTTTTTTCGGAAGGGATACCATATGGAGAATGTGACAAATGCAATTCCAAGGATAGCAAGGGGGTGCTGAAGCACAATCGCACCGGGGATTTCAGAAACGCCTCCATAGCCGAACCAGGGCAGAAGCATGGTAAGCAGCGCGGCTATAAAAAGAAGGAACAGTCCTGCCTGAAAACATCGGTAATGTTTTATTTTTTTTGAAAAATGAAGGACTTCTACAGTTTCTTTCTCCTTCGGAAAGGAGAAAGGGGATTCTTCGGAATAGGTGAGATAATACGCCTTGCAAGACTCACACTCCTGCAAATGCGTTTCTACAATGTTTTGGCTGACCTCGCTTAGCAGTCCATCCTGGTAGAGGGAGACGAGATCCTGAATCAGTGCACAGTCATATTTCATAGCCATAGACCTCCCGTAATCTGATTCTCAATAAAAGTTTTCCTCGATGGAACAGCACCTTGGCAGAGCTCGTGGAAATGGAGAGAAGAGCTCCAATTTCCACATAGGTCAGTTCTGAATACATTCGATAGAGCATCACCTCTTTCATCTGCTCCGGTAGGGAGTCGATCACAAGTAGGGCATTTTGCAGCAGCTCACGCTGTGCAAAATTTTCCTCCAGTGCGGAATGGGCGGCATCCTCTGACGGCTCTGTAGGGAGCTCTTCCAGAGAGAGCGGCATCGCTTTTTGCTTACGCAGCATGGCGTAAAAGCAGTTTTTGGCGATTTGGATCAGCCAGGTTTTAATGGCACACCGGCCTTCGAATTGAGGCAGGGAGAGATATGCCTGGTAAAAGGTTTCCTGTGTGAGCTCCTCGGCAAGCGATTCCTGATAATGACACAGCCTCAGGAGAAATCGATAGATATCCGTATAATGACACTGGAAAATCGTTTCAAACTGTTCCACGGCTGTATCCTCCTCTCTGGCTCCTTTCTATTAGTTGCGCTTTTTAAGGAATGGTTACAGCTGTTCCCTACATTTGCATGTTGCATTGAAGCTGCGATGCAACCGGCCGGAAGAATACATGCCCACTGCTCATAACACAGGGCGCGCTGCGGTTGCGGCAGCGCGCCCAATGAAGGTTATTTTGTATGCTGATTTTTATGAGTTTCTGTGCACGATCTGGCGGAGTGCATTCCTCAGCAGCTGTCGTTTTGCAGGATTTGCCGCGCTTTTTCCCGCAGCATAGCCCGCAGCCTTGGCGGTGATTGCACCGCAGCCCGGTCTCCATACTGCATCAGCCAGGCAATCAGGCCGTCGCTCAATTTTGCATCAAATTTGACCAGAAACGCATCGTCGCCCGCTGTGCGCAGCAGGGCAGTAGCGCCGAAGCGGTCGAGAATTTCCTCGATCAGCTCGCGCTTGCACCGTAGCTCAATGGTTTCTGTTTCTCCGGAGAACATGTGGAAGAGCTGGTTTGCGTAATCAGCTGCATCAAAGAAATCCGTATATTCGCTCACCTCGCGAAAATCCCGCACAGGGGTTTCGGTGAGCGCTGCCTGATGCATTCGGTCCAGGCGCGCATGCATCAGGTTGTCATATTTGGGGTTATTGCAAACGAGGTAATAATGCCCACCCGACCAGATGAGCGCATAGGGATTTACCAGGAATTCACGCGATTGTGTTTCCACCTGCATTTGGGGGGAGAGTACACGGCGTGTATAGTAAAAACGCACCTGCCTGCCGGTTTGGATAGCCTGGTCCAGAATTTCGATGGTGTAATAGATCTCCTCATTGGTGCATTTGACGCGGCTGTCCATATAAACCTGCCCGTCCAACCGGAAAGCCTGGGACTGGCTGGCAAGGCCTTCCAGCTTGCGCACCAGCTGCTCTGTTTTTTTGGAGGTGATGAAAGCGGCGGATTGCACCGCATCAATCAGCAGGCGGAGCTCTGCTGTTTCAAAGGGACGTGAAGCGAGAAAATAGCCGGATTTTGGTGTGCGGGTGTGCAAAATATCCAGCCCAAAGCGCTTGAGCAGCGCAATATCCCCATAGATCGATTTGCGCTGGGCGTTGATGCCCTGCTGCTCAAGCTCCCGGCATAACGCTTCGGCGGATAGAGGATGCTCCTCGTCCGTCTGTTCCCAAAAAATTTTCAGCAGATATAAGGGCTTGAGCTTTGCATCTGCGCTGCCGGCCAAGCGTCTCCCTCCTTCTTCATTCAGATCATGTATGGATAGAAAATGGCCGGCGCAAAAGAAGCCGGCCGTTTCTCAATAGGTCATTTTTGCATTGAGCGCACGGACGGCGCTCTCCTCTAGCTTGACCACAGCCCGGTCATAGGTCATGATGCCGTTGACCTCATTCTCCACATCGCTGACCTGTGTGTAGACGGTGGCGCTCAATCCCTTGGGGATGAGCGGAATCACCTGCTTTTCCAGCAGGCGGCGATAGGCCTTCGACAGCTTTGCCTCATTGGCAAACATGCGGTAGCCAAAGCACTTTTTACGGTTCCATACATGGCCGTCTATGATCCGGCTATAGCCGCCGAACTCTGTCAGGGCAAAGGGACGTTGATCAAGCTTCGGCAGATGGATCGGCAGCACATATTTATGCATGCTGTTGAGCTCACCGCCGCCTTGATCGTACCAGCCGCTGGCATGATCGACGATACGGCTGGGATCACGCTGCTTAACCTCTTCCCCGATCTGCTTGGCGTCAAACTGGCCCCAGCCCTCATTAAAGGGCACCCAGCAATAAATCGAGGGGAAGCTCTCCAGAGCATCGATCATCTCAAACAGTTCGCGGCGGTAATCCTCGCGCGCTTTCTTTTCGCCTCTGCTAAAGCGCTTGTAATCATTATCCTTTACCTTGATGCCGAGGTTCGGGAGTACGCCAGCTGTCCAATCGCCGATATAAGCGCCACCGCTAATCATATCCTGCCAGACGAGCATGCCAAGCCGGTCGCAGTGATAATACCAGCGCGCAGGCTCCACCTTGATGTGCTTGCGCAGCATATTAAAGCCCAGCCGCTTTGCGGTTTCAATATCGTAGATCATCGCCTCATCGGTAGGCGGCGTAAGCAGGCTCTCGCACCAATAGCCCTGATCGAGCAGGCCGCGCTGGAAATAGGGCTTGTTATTGAGCATCAGGCGCGGGATGCCCTGCGCATCCTTCCCGATGCTGCATTTGCGCATGCCAACGTAGGTGCGCACCGCATCGCGCACCGCGCCGCCGGTAGAGAGCTCCAGCCGGAGATCGTAGAGGAAGGGACTCTCAGGGCTCCAGAGCTTGGCGTTTGGCAACTCGATTTCCGCCAAGGTGGAAATCTCCCGGCTGAGAATTTCGGCCTCGCCGTCGAAGACGCGCAGCGTTAGCTGATAGCCATCCTCGCAGGAGAGCTTTGTGTGCAGAGTGAACAGCCCACGGTCAATATCTGGTACTGCCTTGACCTGCTGAATATAGTAGGGATCTACTGCTTCCAGCCAGACGGTCTGCCAGATACCGGAGGTGGCGGTGTACCAGAATCCATGTGTTTTCAGCACCTGTTTGCCACGCTGCTGCCAGCCCTCATCCGTCGGATCATAGACGCAAACGGTAAGGTCGTTTTCATTTTCTCTGAGCAAATCCGTAATATCAAAGTGGAAGGGGCAGTAGCCGCCGGTATGCGTACCGGCCAACTGGCCATTGATCCACACCTTGCACTGCCAGTCCACCGCGCCAAAATGGAGCAAAACCCGCTTGCCGCGGAAGGATTCCTCCAGCGTAAAGGTGCGGTGATACCAGAGCCGTTCCTCCGGCCGCAGTGGACGCTCTACGCCGGAGAGCGCGCTTTCAATGCAATAGGGTACCAGAATGGTTCCCTCATATGTATTGGGGCATTCTGCGCCGCTCGGCGTGATTGCATACTCATAAAGGCCGTTGAGATTCATCCACCCCTCCCGCACAAGCTGTGGGCGCGGGTATTCAGGCAAAGCATGCGTTGCATCGACATCCGCTGCAAAACGGGTTCGGATTTTTTCCATGTAATCCCCCTCCATGGCATGTGAAATTCCAACCTATTCCTAATTTTAGTCGGAATTTACCGGTTTGTCTATGCATTTTAGCAAAAATAAACGGTGGAACCGAAAAAAGAGATTGCGATACATGCAAAAATCTGCTATACTAAATTCCGATAGCTCCAGCGGGATGGAGTAGATCATATGCGGGTATGGCGGAATTGGCAGACGCGCAAGATTTAGGATCTTGTATCGCAAGATGTGCAGGTTCGACCCCTGTTACCCGCACCAGTTCGCCGCAAGCGATATGGCGCTTGCGGCGTTTTTGATTACCATTACGAAGCGCATCAGAAAAATTTTAGGGGAAACAGAAACGGCGCTCGTTTTGTATGGAGGCAGTTTACGTCTGTAACCGGCCATTCCAGCAGAGCGCTTGCCGGCTCCGGTTCGTACTCCTTTTTGCTCCATGATAAAAGTTATGCTTGCAATGTTGGCTGTTTTCTGTTATACTCCAACCAATAACCGGGTGAGCACCTACCGTATGCAAGGCTATGCTTGCATACGGTTTTTTCTTTAGAAGGAGGGGATTGGTTATGGCTGCAGGCAGGGGCAAGCATGACGTTAATCAGATTGCAGCTATTTTGATCAAATTCAGTTTACCCTTGATTTTCAGTGGGATTTTGCAACAGCTCTATAATTGGGCGGACGCCTTTATCGTAGGCAATGTGGAAGGCGAGCTGGCGCTGGCTGCGGTTGGCGCAACCACCGCAGTGATCAATTTCTACGTGACTGCCATCACGGGCTTTACGCTGGGGCTTTCCATCCTTTTTGCACAAAAGTTTGGCAGCGGAGAAACCGCTGCCATCCCGCAGATACTCTCTACCTTTTCGATTTTCCTTGGCGTTTTTTTAACCGGATTGGCGGGGATAGGAATATGGTGGACGCCTTGGCTGCTGCGTTTGCTGCACACGACGCCTGACACGCTCCTGCTGGCGGAGGATTACCTCCAGCTCGTTTTAGGGGGAATGCCGTTCCTAGCCGTCTATAATGTCTACTCTGCGGCGCTCCGTGGTATCGGGGATAGCAGGGCGCCTTTTTATTCGGTGCTGCTTTCATCGGCTGTCAATGTGGGGCTGGATGTTGTATTTGTTGCACTTCTGCGGTGGGGCGTGGCAGGTGCGGCAATTGCCACTGTGCTTTCTCAGGCGTCTATGACGGTATTCCTCGTGCTGCATAGCGTTCGAAAGTATCCCACGCTGCGTTTTAAACTGGGCAGGAGAGCGCTTGACCGGGTCACGCTGGCGCATGGCTGTCGCTTTGGGTTGCCTCCAATGCTGCAATCCACGGTAAGCTCAGCGGGCAATTTAATGTTACAAAATTTTATGAACGGGTTTGGTACCCAAACGGTAGCGGCAGTGACGACAGCGTACCGGGTGGATTCTATCGTTATGGTGCCAATCATTAATCTAGGCTCAGGAATCTCTACGCTTGTTGCCCAAAGCCATGGCTCTGGGCAAAGGGCGCGTGCAAAGAAAGTTTTCGCAGTGGGTACGGCTGTGATGGTTACTGTATCCCTATTGCTGACCGTGATGGTCATCCCAACCGGTGGGCGTTTGATCGCTCTGTTTGGCGCGGGGGCAGAGGCGATCGCCATAGGGAACGCGTTTTTTCAGAGAATTGCAAGCTTTTATGTGCTTTATGGCCTTGCGACCGCTGCGCGCGGCTGTCTGGAGGGAATTGGCGATTTGGCCTATTCCAGCGCGGCGGGGATTTTCTCTCTCTTCTTCCGAATCGCTGCTTCTTATGCGATGGTTGCCCTCTTTTTCAATATGGTGATTGCCTATGCGGAAGGGCTTTCTTGGGTTCTCCTGCTGGTGCTGTATGGCGTGCGGATTTTGTGGAAATCACGAAATAGTTTGAAAAACGAAAAATATTTGAAAAGGCCGGGGCGATAGGTAGAGTGTACTCGTGCAGCATGGATAAAGGGTTTGATAGGTATGTTCCAGGGCATACGTCGGGTGCTTTCACGAAGAGAATAGCAGAACACGAGCTTGTGCGGGGACTTTAATGGCCGGTCAAATGGATCAAGCGAGCACGCTTCTGCCCTTCAGTGGGCGGGAGTGAGGAGGAAGCCGCAGGGTAAGCGTGAAGCTGTGGGCACTTACCATGTTTTGGAGGCACTCCAGAGGCTATGACGCCTGCTTGTTGGAAGCCGCTGAAAGCAGCGGCGGCGTTTTCGTTGAAGCGTTCGGCCTCCTCGGGGCATACACTGATTCTGTGCCACATTTTATTGTAGGAGGTGCAGAGCTATGCTTATGATCGCTATCGTGCGGGAGGTGCGCCCAAGAAGCCTGCTGGTTAGGGACCGGGCAACCGGGCAGACTGTTATTGTGCATGTCAATCAGACGTGCTGTTTTTTTATCGGGGATATTGTAAGCATCTGGTATAACGGTGTAATGGCTCAGAGCTTTCCGCCGCAGATTACGGCCATGCGCATTCGGCGTATATTCCCGACTCGTGGCTGCTGAGAGCGGGCGGCATAGAGGTTAGCTGGAGTATCCAGTTTCGCAGTGGTTTTAGGCTGCTGCGTGTGCGCCGTTAATTCACTTGACAAGTGAAATAGCTTTATAAATAAAGGAAAAGAGTCAGAGCGGGCAACCAGCCTGCTCTGACTCTTTTGGGAGAGTCCACTCTTTTTGAAGTGCGGAAAGCATAAATACGATGTGCTTCGCATATAGATTTGCATGCGGGAGGAGGGGACGCGATGGCTTTTTCAGACCGCGAGCTGCTGGCGCGGTTGATTCAATGTGAAGCAGGTGGGGAGGGGGATGCGGGGATGCGTGCAGTGGCAGGCGTGGTGATGAACCGGGTGCATGCGCCGGGCGGAGAGTACCAGCGGGTTGGGCAGGGGAGCATCCGCAATATTATTTTTCAGCCTGACCAGTTTACCTGCGTTAAGGAATACGTTGGAGGAGCTCCAAATCCGCAGAATATTTATAATATGCGCCCGGAGGCGATTCATTATGAGATCGCGGATTGGGCGATTTCGGGCCAGAGGTTGTATAACGTCGGCCAGGCGCTTTGGTTTTTTAACCCCTATTCCGAGAGCTGCAGCGATTATTTTCCCAGCAATGTTGGTTATTTTGTGGCGCGCATTGAAAACCACTGCTTTTATAACCCTACAAATGCCTATTATCAAACCTGACAGTTTGATTTTGTAATGATGACTGGAGGCGTGTCAACATGGATGGTAACACAAATCAATTCAACCCGGGTGGGCAAACGGGAGGCCTTCACCTGAATCCTGCCGAGGAGGCCGGTCTCACCGAGGAGCAAATGGAGACGCCGCAGAACGCAGAGCAATATTATCTGGATTCTCTTTCGGCAATTTTGCGCTCCAATATTGGCCAGCCGGTCAGCTGTGAATTCCTGATTGGGACGAATACCATTGTCCGCAGGGAGGGGTTTCTCTATTCCTCTGGCGTCAACTACATGACGCTTTACCAGCCGAATGAAAACCGCTATATGGTGTGTGATATCTACTCGCTGAAATTTATTTCGTTTTATGATCTGCAAGGACGGCAGAATACCGCTATGCGAAACATGAGCAATCTGCCGTGGATGACCAACCAGCAACCCAACCTGCAAAATGGCCCCGGGGCTCAGCGTAACGATATGGGGCCTTCTACATCTGCACAGGGTTTGCGGGGGCAGGGGAGCATGGGCACGCCAAGAGGGCCACGCAACGGTTATTGAGAACCGGCGCCGGGCAAGGTTTCGCGAAAAGCTTCTTTCGGCAGTTGTGTAACAGTGAAATAATCCGTTTCGGCCTCCGAATCGGGTTCGTCCTTCAGGGCTTCACGCAGCCGCTCAATCCATTCCACAATCTTAAACCGGGGCTCATACCGGGGGGAGCTGCGCACAATGCGCTCCTGCCTACCCGTCAGCACACCGTCGAGGCTGGCGCTGCCCTGCGCGGTGGGCAGGCACAGCGGCGGAAACATAATGCACCACCAGTTGTGCCCCTCTCCCTTGCCGATGATAACGCGCACCGCTCGGTAACGGCCTGCGGGCAGCGTGATCTTCCCATCATAGGTGCGGGTGGTAAAAAATTCCTCACTGAGGGTGATACGCACATCATAGGAATAACCCTGCGCTTGGATTTCATCGCGCGCGGCCTGCTCAAGCTGCGGGAGCGCTTTGGCGATGGCAGCCTCGGCCTCCTCTGCCGTTAAAGAACCGTCAAAGATATGCGCGCCCTCGGCAAGCACAGCGTCACGCACCTGGAGCTTGAGCGATTGGTCCGCGTCGCTGTCCGAATTCGCGAGCACATGCAGGCGCAGCACGCTCTCCCGAATTTGGGAGCAGGCGGAGGAAAAACTCGTGATGCTCAGCAGGGAAACCAGCAGCACGGCGCAGAGAAGCGCAGCCTCGATTCGTTTTAATCTCATAAAAAATCCCGTCCTCTCTTTGGGTAACAAGAGTATGGACGGGATTTTTTTCGCTTATACAAAAGCACTGTGTTCGCTTTAAAAAATGAGAACGCCCGTTACGGTGTGATAACGCAGCCCTCCTCCACGGGGCGGCAGACGAACACCTCCGGCACGATAGAACGAAGGCTTTCCGCACAAGCGAGCGCCTGCTCCTCCAACTCGAACAGGCCGAAAACAGTGGGACCGCTGCCGCTCATGCAGCAGCCGAGCGCCCCATATTCCCGCATGGCGGCCTTAATGGAGATGCGCTCTGGCACATCGATCACCTGCTCAAATACGTTCCCAACCAGACGGGCGGCCCCGCTTAAATCCTCGGCGAGCAGCGCATCGAGCATGCCGCGCTTATCCGGCGCGCGTAAATTGGACGCACTGTCGCACAGCCGGTAGGCCTCTGCCGTGGAAACCCCTTGAGTGGGCTTGGCCAACACAATGAAACAATCGGGCAGCTCCGGCACAGGGGTGAGCAGCTCGCCAATATGCTGGGCGAGCATGGTGCCCCCCTGGAGGCAAAAAGGCACGTCGGCCCCAAGCGTCAGCCCGATTTTGTGGAGCGCGCGGAGCCGCAGGCCCGCACCATATGCATGGTCGAGACCGATCAGCGTTGCTGCTGCATCTGCGCTGCCCCCGGCGAGGCCTGCCGCGAAGGGGATGTGCTTTTCAATCGAGATGGCTACGCCGTCGTTTACAATGCCGGTGGCTTCAAAAAACGCGCGCGCCGCTTTGAATGCCAGGTTGGTCTCATCCGCAGGAAGGCGGCTGTCAGAGCAGGAGAGCACAATCTTACCTGTGCCGGTGCGCTCGATGGCGACCGTATCGTATAAACTAACGGATTGCATCACCATCCAAAGGCTGTGATAGCCGTTTGGAAGCCGCTCGATAATATCCAGCATCAAATTGATTTTTGCCGCCGCTTTGACCGAAACGCGCATAGGGATCGCCGCCTTTCCTGAATATGGAAGCATTTTATATCTTTATTCTATCATAAGCCTCTCACCGAAAAAAGCGGTTCTGAGAAATTCAGGAGGGAGAAAGATTGCCAAACCGGAGGTTGGGTGATACAATAAAATGCAATTCATTTTTGTTGGCAGAAGCTGTGCGCCGGCAGGGCGGCTGGTGAATGGAACAGGGGGGCATGGCATTGGATCAGCTGTGGATTCTTTTAAAGGAAGAGCGCGAGCTGCCGCTGTGGCAGGCGGCTGCCAGCACATGGGGAGCGGCGTGCACGGCGGTGGCTCTGGGAGCAGACGCGCGCGCCTCATTACAGGCGGCGCTGCACGGTGGGGCGGATTATATCCTTCTGCCGGGCGAGGGCTGTTCCCCGGCGGAATTTGAGAAGGCGTGGCCGCAGCGGGGCGAAAGCAGCTGCCTGGTTGGGCAGGGCGGTAAAGGCTTTGCCGCATGGTTGGACCGGGTGCTGCTCTCCTATTTTACGATGCGCTGGCTACCCACGGGCAACCCGGCCTTTGTGCTCCTCCGGGCGGACAGGCTTTCGCCTTTACTGGACTGCCTCCCGGAGAAGGGGGAGGGGGCAGCGGCCTTTCTTTCCGCTGCTGCGGTATATATGGGCCTTTCCGTCAAGGCGATCCCCTGTGCGCCTAATTGTAAAGGGAAAAGCCTTTTCATGTGGTTTCTTCTGCATCTGTTTTCAGCCTATGGGCCCTATCTGCACGCAGGGGAACGGATGCGCATGCTGGAGCCTTCTGCCCAGGGGGCGGATCACGGCTACCATACGGCTTTTGAGAAGCTGCTGAGCCTTGCCAACCATGAGTTTGTCAGTTATGTGTTTTTTGGGTTGCTGACGACCGTTGTCTCTATGGGCTCGTTTTATGTTTTCAATGAGTTGCTGGGAACAGAAGTGTTCCTGAAGGATAAAAACTATCTGGCCGCCAACGCGCTCTCGTGGGTTGCGGCTGTTCTGTTTGCCTTTGTGACCAACAAAATTTTTGTGTTTCGCAGCAAAAGCTGGCGGGCGGCCGTTTTGGGCAAGGAATTTGCAGGCTTTGTGTCCGCACGGCTGTTTTCCCTGCTGGTGGATATGGGGCTGATGTATCTGTTTGTCAGCCTGATGAGCATGGGTGAGATGCTGGCGAAATTCATTGTGCAGATCGTGATCGTGATCCTCAACTATGTATTCAGCAAGCTGTTTATCTTTCGAAAAAAAGAGTAGGCGGGGGCGTCTTCCTCTGCGCACGGATGCTTTGATGAAGGGAGGAGTGGGCTGCATGCGCACGCCGAAAATGATCTTCTTTGATTATGGGCAAACGCTGGTAAGCGAAGCGGCTTTTGACGGCGTTCGCGGCACGGCTGCGGTGATGCGCTATGCCGTGAGTAATCCACGGCGCCTCACACCGCAGGCAATTCAGCGCGAGGCCAATGCAATCAATCGCGAGCTCGGTCGGCTGGAGCCTTCCACGCGGCACCTTTTGCACACCGAAGTGCCAAATAGCATATTTCAGGCCTATTTATATGGTTCACTCGGGATTTCGTTTTCTATTTCGCAAGCGGAGGTTGAACGTATTTTTTGGAGCCACGCGATTCCAACAGAACCGACAGAGGGCATTGCGAAACTCCTGCAAGCCTTGTCTGTGAAAGGAATCCGCACCGGTGTGATCAGCAATATCAGCTTCAGCGGGGCGGCTCTGTGCGAGAAGCTTGCACAGCTGCTGCCGGAGGCCTCCTTTGAATGCGTGATTACCTCCAGCGATTATCTGTTTCGCAAACCGAACCGGCGCATTTTTGAGTTGGCGTTGGAAAAGGCCGGGCTTCCGGCGGATGAGGTCTGGTTTTGTGGCGATGATTTGCAGTGCGATATCCTCGGTGCGCAAGCGTGTGGGATCGTTCCGGTTTGGTATACAGGCGCGTATACGATGCCGGAGCAGGTTGATGATCCGGGCCTGCAAATCAGGCATTGGGATGAATTGAGGGCGCTTCTGGATTTGTAGCATCCGCAACGATTTGCAAGAGAGCGTGGCGGCAGCGCTGCAAGCGGCTTACCACCTCTATGATTACGGAGCGCGTTTCTTACAATTTTATGAAAAATATGCGCCGGATGGACAGCGCCCCTCCTCCCATGCTATAATCACAGAGCGTATTTGAATTTTTCGCGGGGAGGGTTTCCCGGCGGGATCGATTGAGGTTGCTTGCATGGTCAAAAAAATTGCAACATATATTATGGTTACGCTGATGGCTGCGGTATTTTTGCTGGATATCCTGACCGTCGTGCTCTATAACCACTATGAAAAGCGGTATGACGTTACGCCGGAGCCTGCGGTTGTTACAGCCGGGGCGGACCGCATTCATTTTTTGAATACCGGCAATTCCGATGCGATCCTGTTAGAGAGCAACGGCCACTTTGCATTAATCGATGCAGGCGATTCCTCCGATAATTACCGCCGTAAGCATGGCGCGCGCGGCTATGAACAAATTGTGCTGGATTATGTGAAGAAAACGGCGGTCAACGAGCAGGGGGAGGTTGTGCTCGATTTTATTTTGCCGACGCACTGCCATTACGACCATATCGGCGGGTTCCGCTGGATCATCAACGACCCGGAGATCACCATCCAAAAGGCGTATCTCAAGCCTTTTCATCCCGGAATCCTTAAGCGGATGGAAGCGGAGAATTGGGGGCTGGATCTCGTTTACAATCAAACGGTACAGGCGCTGGAGGCGCGGGGCATCCCGATTGTTTCCGACCTGCCAGACGAGCCCTTTGCCTTTGGTGACTTTACCCTGCAATTTTTTAACACAGTGACGGATATGACAGAGCCGCACGCCGGGGAGAATGTCAGCTCCGTCGGCGTGATGGTAACGAAAGGAGAACGCACTGCCTTTCTCGCAGCGGATATTTCCTCTGAAGGGGATTTGGAAAACCGAGTGGCGCCGCTCGTCGGCAAGGTGGATCTGCTCAAGGTGGGCCACCACGGCTACGCTACGGCGACGGATCCGTTTTTTATCCGGACGCTGGATCCGGAGATTGCGATTGTCACCAACCAGCTCGGCAAAATATACCCCAATGTCAAATGGAACCTGATTATGCTCGCGCATGCAGCCGTCTACGCAACGGTAGATCATGACGGGCTGATTGCAACCTTTACAGACGCAGGCGAAATTGTGCTGACGGATCATATCCATGACGGCAGCGCGCAGATTGTTACCCGTGAGGACGGATAGCGCGTGAAGGCGGTGGTGTAAAAACGTGCTTTTCCCTATATGAGATAACGAAAAATGCACCAGTATGGGAAAGCGGCGGCGGTGGCTGCCGCTTTTTCAATAGGGTGCGCAAATTTTCTTGTCCCGGAAAGGGAAGATGTGCTATGATAAATACATTGGTTGCATCATTCTGCATTTTTTCGGAAAAGAGGTTTTCTCAATGAAACGAGCGTTAATAGGCGGCTTTGTCATCAGCGGTAAACCGGGCTGCCGGGCGGAGAGGGCCGATCTCCTGATTGAGGATGGCAAAATCACAGCCATCGGCAGTGTTGACTGCGCCGGCGCAGAGCGGATGGACTGCACAGGGAAGTATATCATGCCGGGGCTCATTAATATGCACGCGCATTTGTTTGGCACGGGCATGCCGAGCAAAATTCTCGGCGGGGGCAGCGCGCAAAAGGCGGTGCTGAAATTTGTCCGCACACCCCTTGGGCGGCGGGTGCTGGACTCCATGGTGGCTTCCCACGCCCTGGCAGAGCTTGATTCCGGGGTGACGACCCTGCGGGCAGTGGGCGATTTTTGCGGCTCCGACCTGCGTGTGCGTGATGCGGTGCGCACGGGTGAAAAGCTTGGGCCCCGCATGTATTGCTCCGGCACCGCGATCACAGTGCCAGGCGGCCACGGGGACGGCACTTTTGCAGAAACGGCCTGCACACTGGAAGAGCTTGTCCGCCTGGTGGATGCGCACCACGAGGCGGGTGCGGATTTTATTAAAATCTGCGTGACCGGCGGCGTGATGGATGCCACGAAAAAAGGCTCGCCCGGCGAGTTGAAGATGAATCTCGAGCAGACGCAGGCGGTTTGCGGCCGGGCACACGCGCTCGGCATGAAGGTGGCCTCGCACACAGAGAGCCCCGACGGGATGCGTGTCGCCATTGAGGGCGGAGTGGATACGGTGGAGCACAGCGCTGCCTTCGACGAAACAATGCAGCAAGTTCTGAAGGAGCGGGATGGCGGCGTGATCCTGACCTTTTCGCCCGCCCTGCCGCTTGCGCGCCTCTCCCCTGAGGTGACCAAGCTCAACGAGCTGTGCGTTTACAACAGCGAGGTCGTTATGCAGGGCATGCGCGAAGGCGGGCGCGCCGCTATGGAGGCGGGGATTCACGTGGGCTTGGGCACGGACGCCTCCTGTCCGTTTGCCACGCAATATAATATGTGGCGTGAGGTTTGGTATTTTTGGAAGATGATGCAGGTCTCCACGGATTTCGCAATCTATACCGCTACACTTTCTAATGCGAAAATTTTGGGCATCAGTGATATCACCGGTTCTGTGGAAATTGGGAAGTATGCGGATCTGCTGCTCCTTAACCGCAACCCGTTGGAGGATCTGGAGGCGATGCGTGAGCCATATGCAGTCGTCAAAGAGGGCAAGATTAGAATGCCGCGCCTGAAAAAGAGCAGCTTCATTGAGCAGGAGCTGGATCGCCTTGCTACCACTCTGTAAGGAGGGATACATCATGGAAGCCTATCGCTATGATTACAGTGAATGGGTCACGCTCAACGGGGACCGGCAAAATATCCGCATCCGCTCTCAGGATTTGCGAAACCCGGTCATCCTCTTCCTGCACGGTGGGCCCGGTGTGTGCGACCGCCATCTTGTGCTGAAAAATCAAAGCGGGCTGAGCCGGGATTTTACACTGGTGATGTGGGATCAACGTGGCTCCGGCAAGAGTTTTACCCGCGCGAGCCTCCAAAAGGAGGTTCACGTTGATGATTATGTAGCGGATGCGCAGCAACTGGTGGAATACCTCTGCCGGAAGCTGCAAAAGCAGGCGGTTATTCTCGCCTGCCACTCGTGGGGGACGGTCATCGGCCTTCAGTTGGCGGCGCAAGAGTCTGCGCGTATTGCAGCCTATATCGGTCAAGGGCAATTTGTCAACGGGGCGGAGAATGAGCGCCTTTCCTGGCAGTTTTGCCTGGAGGAGGCCAAACGGCTTGGAGATCAAAAGGCAGTTGAGCGGCTTTCCGGCATCGCTCCTGTGGACGGGCATTACCCGAATCAGAAGGCGATGATGATCCAGCGTGATTACCTGACGAAATATGGCGGCGGCAACTATAAAGAGCACAGCGGTATGATCAAATCCCTGCTGCTGCCGCTGCTGAAAACGAAGGAATATAGCATTGCGGATATCCTGCGCTATGCGCAAGGCGGCACGCATTTGAGCGGAGTACTTTGGGATGAGGTGGTCGCCTGCCGGTTTGATGAAACAGTTCAGGCGTTGGAGATGCCTGTTCTCCTCACAATGGGGCGGCACGATTACAACACGCCTGCCGCCCTGGCGCAGGGCTGGTTCCAAACGCTTAAGGCGCCGTATAAGGAGTGGGCGTGGTTTGAGGAGTCGGCGCACTCGCCCATCTGGGAGGAGCCGGAGAAATGGGGCGATGCCGTCCGCCGGTTTTGCCTGGAGCACACGCATTGCTAAGGAGCGGCACAGGGGATTTGCCCGCATAAGCGATTCCGGTGGTGCATAACGCATACAAATAACGACCCGGGAGAGCCGGCTTTCCAAAAGCTGGCTCTCCCGGGTTTTGCTGAGGTCTGCTATGAAATTCCTGGCTGTTTTAGAACAGGCAGAGCAGGAAAGTTTTCTGCTGGAAGCGCGACCACTGACCGCCCTGGAAAGTATCGTTGCCGATCTTGTGGTAAAGCTTCGCGTTATTTTCGATCAGCGCGAACACACTGTCGCCCAGCTGCGGCGCGTTGCCGTCAAAATAAACCTTCATCAGGCGGACGTCACCCCAGAAGGCACGGTCGCCGATGCTCTTCAATGTTTTGGGAAAGTGCACTTTCTCCAGCCGGTTGCAGCCCAAGAAGGCGTTGGCGCCGATTGTTTCAACGCCCTTCATGCTGGCGGTCTCCAGCCGGCCGCAGCCCTGGAAGGCATTGTCGCCTACGGAGCGGACGCTCTTGGGCAGGCTGATGCGGCCCAGACGGTCGCATTCCGCAAAGGCGTAGTCGCCAATCTCCTGCACGCCGTTGAAGATGGTAATCCACTCCAACCGGCCGCAGCCTGCGAACGCATAGTCCCCAATCACATCTACGTTAGAGGGGATCGTCATGAACATCAGCCGGTTGCTCTCATAGAATGCGTGATCCTCAATCACCTTGACCGTCAGGGGCAGATACAGGTTTGCCAGCCTGCTGATGCCGCTGAACGCATAAGAGCCGATGGTAGTAACCGGCTTGCCTGCGATGCGGGACGGGATGGAGACAATCGCCTTATTTTCATTGTAAGACGTGATTTTAACTTCCTTACCGTCATTGATCAGCTCGTAGGAATACGGGCCGGAGTTTGCCGCAAAGGCCGTCAGCGCACCGCCGAAGACGGAGCAGAGCATGACCACGGCCAGAAGCAGGCAAAGCAGTTTTTTTGTTTTCCGCATGAATTTCACCATTCCTTTCTTAATCTGGATAAACATGCTGTTGGAATGCATGCTTCCAGATCTTTGTTTTTATTGTATATGATATTCTGGATGATGTCAACTTTACATAAAAATATTCGTCAATTCAGCGGAATTTATCTTGTATTTTTACAGCTTGATTAGGGGCAACGCTCTGCAATCGCTGCGTTGATCCGCTCGCGCAGCTTCAGCAGATAAGCGGCCTTGCGCGGATACTGGCGGAAGGAAACCGGTTTTTTCAGATCCCCTTCCATCAGCTGCATGACGGTTTCCCGGCCGCATAGGGCTTCGCACAGCTCCAGTGCCCGCTGATCCTGCAGCGCCTCGTGGAAAACGACCAGCCGTAGCGATTCCCACGCTGTGCCGTCCGGCGCGGGATAGACGGAAAATTCATCGCCGGAAGGGGCCATATAATCCCCGTCCGTCACGAAAAACGGGTTCACCGCGTGGCGAGACAACTGTGAAAAATAGAAATTATAGCCCCAATGCAAAAAACCTTCTATTCCATATTTATAAAACTGTACGCCGATGATGCGGTTGTTGGCGGACGGCATCGCCATGAAGCGGTTGCTAACGCCGTTTGACTGACTGCAGCAGTAGTAGGTCCATAAATGCGGAACCTGGTGCGCAAGGAAGGGCTCAATGTGGTTATTCGCCGGGATCGGATGCTCCACGGCGCCTCGCTCATAGAAAGCGTAGCTGGAAAGTGCGTCCATAATCGGGTACCCATTCAGCCGCTCCGCTACAATCTGCTTTGCGGCAAGATAATTTTCGAGATTTTTCTCTGACGGCTCATCGGAAATGTGAAAGCTGCACTTTTTGTCAATCCCTAATGCTTTCAAATGCGGGAGAAGAGCGTCCAAAAAGGCTTGCAGGAATGCGGTGTATTCCGCACCTGCTGCCTCTGTTTCCCAGCCGAAGATACGGCGCATTTCTCCGCCTACCCGCGCCATAATTTTTGGGGCGTGTGCCGCGCCCCACTGCGTAAAGAAATGGGAGATTTCAAACCGCTCAAAGCCCAGCTGTAGGCACAACCTGATCCACCGATCCAGTTTTTCAAAGCCGAAGCGGTAGCCCTCCGTAGTCACTGTTACGTCCACAAGCTGTACGGTGGGGCGTTGCGTGCCAACAGCTGTATCTAGCGGTGGGGTAAAAACCGGCGTGAGCACCATATTCATGCCGTACCGGCGCGCGGTGCGTAGAAATTGCTCGATGATTTCCCAATGGCGTTCACTGAAAACTGGAACGCCGTAATACACCGCGAGGCAGTCGCAATGGAACCACTGGGTAAAGGTGAGCTCCTGCTCCGGCAGCGAGGCGTTGATGACCGTGAGCTCCAGCGTTTCCTGGGCAAGCCGATGGCCCTCCTCATCATATAGTGCCAGCGTGATGGGCTGTTTCCCCAGCGGCATGCCATCGCGCGGCGCAATCATCAGCCAGATGCTGCGAAGCTGGCCGGGCAGCAGGGGGATTTCCCGGCCGGGCTCCAGCGGCTCCAGCAAATCGGGATAAAGCCCTGGCTCCGTGCGCAGGTACTCCTTTTTTGGTGCGTCCCCATAGCACGGAAACTGGGAGGGAACCTCCCGCACCAGGCGGAGCTCTAAATAATCCGCCAGAGCAGATTCTACACGGAGATATACCAGCTGTTTCTCTCCGCCGGCCTGCTCCTTCAGCTGCATGGCGAGCTGAAAGGAGTAGCGCTCGTTTTTCAGCATGGAGGCTTTCCGCAGGCGCGGTTTGTCTGTGATTGCTTCGTCATGGAAACACTTTTCCAGCGAAGAAATAATTCTGACGTGTAATTTTTTTGCCATAAGGACACTTCCTTTTTTGATATCAATTATTTATAGATTTTAAAAAACGCCTTTCCATTTTTTCAATTCTATTGTATCATAAAGAGGAGGAGAAAGTCATTATCATATTAGGAGGATTTTTTAAAATGACTGGCAAAAACCAAACGATTCAGCCCGCTGCGCAGCTCTACACTGTGCGGAAGTTTACCAAAACTCCGGAGGCGATTGAACAAACCCTGCGCAAGGTCAAGGCCATGGGGTTTGACGCGATCCAGATTTCGGGCTTTGGCCCCATTCGGCCGGAGCGGCTTGCCTCCCTGGTAGAGGAGCTGGAGCTCGACGTTTGCATCACGCACAGCGCATGGGACAGAATGCACAACGATTTGGACGCTCTGGTTGCCGAGCACCAGCTGCTCCATTGCGACACCATTGGCCTTGGGAGCATGCCGCAAAAATTCCACGGCTCAGCGGAGGGCTTTGCCGCCTTCCTCCAGGATGCGGGCGAGGTTGCAAAGCGCATTGCGGACAAAGGGCTCCACTTTGCCTACCATAACCATGCCTTTGAGATGGAACGTTTTTCAAATGGCCGGTTGGGAATCGATATGCTGATTGAGGATTCTGACCCGGAAACCTTCGGCTTTATTCTGGATACCTACTGGCTGCAATATGGCGGCGTCAACCCTGCGGATTATATCCGCCGCGTGAACGGCCGCATGAAGGTTTGCCATTTTAAGGATTATGCCATTGTGCATACGGACATCGAGAAGCAGCCGCTGCTGGCCCGGCTGTGCACAAAGCTTGGTGTGTTTCACCCGGCTGCCTATACGCCTGCCTTTGCGGAGGTCGGCTGCGGCAACCTCGATTTGGAGGAGGCATACCGCGCCTGCCGGGAGAGCGGCGTGCAGTATATCGCCATTGAGCAGGATACCTGCCCGCGCGATCCGTTTGACTGCCTGCGGGTGAGCCTGGAGAATCTGAAGCAGATTGGCGCCCGGGCATAGCGAGTCGAAATGATAGATATTTTTAAAGCGGAATATTTTGTATTTTTAGATGCTCCTACAAATAAAAAGATTTTCTTTAGGTAAATTACCAATATCAATCACTCCTGATTCGTGCTATGATTTATATGTCAGATATGCCAAACCATTGCATGAAGGAGGAGTAAACGATGAAAAGTGGATTCAAAACGGTTTCTTGCTTTGTCACGGTAGCAGCACTTCTGGGCTCATTGGTATTACCTGGCAGAGCGGCAGCTCTACAGCAGGACACGGTAGCCAACTACATCTGTACCCAACTGAATGGCTACACGGTTGAGCAGTCCATTAGCTCTGAAAATTATCAGAGGATGCAGGCGTCGCTTGCAAAGCAGGGCCTTAGCAAGCGGCATATAAACCGGCAATTTTTAAAAGAAACAGGTTTTATACAGGAGAATGACCCTGCCTTTGAGCCAGTTCTGAACGCGATGCAGAAAGGCGATTCTGTTAAGGTATCCACGCAGTATATTAAAACAACGCCCTCTGGCCAGAGCGTGTTAATGAGCAAGCGCTCCTTTGAACAGGAGGCGGCCGCTCAAATGCGAGCGCCGAGTTCCGATTATGGAAGCACAGAAGAACCGCCATCCAGTTATAACGGTTATGTACGGATGGCAATTATGTATGTGCATAAAATGGAAGGCACCAAACATCAATATGGAGCTTTTGGAACATTGGAATGGGTTATCATGCCGTTTACAAGGATGACGGACGCAATGTCTTTTTATTCGAATGCGTTAACTTGGGAGGATAAAAATTCCAACCAATATAATAACTACACGCTTTTCGAGACGGCAGATTACATAGAAACAGATTCCTCCAATTATAGTTACAGTGGGCAGGAGTATACGGAGACGAACGCTCAAAAAGTAGAAAAGTTTCCGAGCGGCTTCTATTTCAGTTTCCGTTTTCCATCAAATATTTCCCATATGGAATATATGAGAACTTATACGCGGTTCCAGGTTACAATAGCAGGCGCAGGGGAGCTGAGCAATAACAACATCAATACATTTGAGCTATTTCTCCAATATGCGCATAAAAAAATTGGTGTCTCTACGGATGCATCGTTTAGCTGGTCTACGGGGCAGAATCCTGGCGTAGTTTTTTCTTTCTCTCTTATTCCAACGCTCGGGGCTACATATTATAGGCTGACCAAAAAAGTAGAGTGATCTGTAAAAACAGGAGGCAAAGGAAATGCAGGCTCAAAAGCCAGAACGCCATTATGGCGCTTTTATCGTATTGAGTATTATCTGGGGTGCGCTATTTCTTTTCTTTTCACCGTATTCTGCTGGCGTAACGATTCTTGCGACCATTCCCCTGCTTGGCGCGATCCTCTACAATGGATTCCGGCGGGAGCGGGAGCAAAGAGAGCGCGCCGTCCAGACCGAGGGTCAACTCCACGAAATGCAGGAGCAGCTGGCAAAGCTGCAGGAGCAAAACGCCCGTCTGCTTGCGCTGCTGGAGGGCGGCCCCGCACAGGGCCCGGCGGCTCAGGAACCCCCCGGCCAGGAAGGGCGCTGATTGCCGGTTGGGGAATCTCTGTTTGTGCATGAAGATTGCAAGATAATGGAGGGCCGCTGCAGCGCACAAGCGCGCCGCAGCAGCTTCGTGTTACGCCGGAAAGGTTCGCCCTCTCCGGCGTATTTTTTGGCGAAAATCCTGGGAAACGGCCGCTTTCTTGCTTACACATGCTCTTTTTATCAACTCCACCAAAAACCCTTTGAATTTTTCTAAAAACATTGGTTAAGGATTTAACAATCATTTTTATATTTTTAAAAATCCGAAATTAAAACCGGTGGATTTCGGATAAAATAAGATGGGTCAGTTTGGGGGCGGTTTTATCTTTGCCGAATCAAGGCAGAGTGTGCCCGCCCCAGGATGGCAGCTTCCAGGGCGGCGTTTTGCATGGAGACTGCCGTCGCCTGTTATATGGGACGTATGGAGGTTACAAAATGAAAGTACAGTTCACCGAAACGGTCCTGCGCGACGCAAACCAATCCCTGATTGCGACGCGCCTGCCGCTCTCCGCGTTCAAGCCAATCCTTGGCAAGCTCGATGAAGCAGGCTATTACTCCCTCGAGTGCTGGGGCGGCGCGACGTTTGACTCTTGCCTTCGGTATTTGAATGAGGATCCTTGGGAGAGATTGCGCACCATCCGTGCCGCATGCCCGAACACAAAGCTGCAAATGCTGCTGCGCGGCCAGAATCTGCTGGGCTACAAGCACTATCCGGATGATGTGGTGCGCAAATTCGTGCGCAAAAGCGTAGAAAACGGCATCGATATCATCCGCATTTTTGACGCGCTCAACGACCTGCGCAATATCGAGGTTGCTGTGGATGAAACGCTCAAGGCTGGCGCGCATGCGAGCGGCACAATCTGCTTTACCATTAGCCCGATTCACACGTTGGATGCCTATGTGAAGATGGCCAAAGAGATGGAAAGCATGGGCGTGCAGTCCATCTGTATCAAGGATATGGCAGGTATCATGGGCCCGCAGGAGGGTTATGATCTCGTCAAGGCGCTGAAGGAAAATGTTAAGCTCCCGATTGTTGTTCACACGCACTGCACGACGGGCCTTGGCCCGCTGACGCTGCAAAAGGCGGTCGAAGCTGGCGCGGATGTGATCGACACCGCGATCTCCTGCTTCTCCGGCGGCACGGCGCAGCCGGCCACGGAAACGCTTGCCTATGCGCTGCGTCAAGAGGGTTATGAGGTTGCGCTGGATGATAAAAAGCTTAAGGAAATCAATGATTTCTTTAAACCCATCCGCGCAGATGCGCTTAAGAACGGACTGCTCAATCCGGTTGTGCTCTCTACGGAGACGGACGCTCTGGTGTACCAGGTGCCCGGCGGTATGCTCTCCAACCTGGTTGCACAGCTGACGGCGCAGAAATCCCTAGATAAGCTGGATGAGGTGCTCGCCGAAGTGCCGCGTGTGCGGGAGGATCTTGGTTACCCGCCGCTGGTTACGCCGATGAGCCAGATGGTCGGCGTGCAGGCCACGGCCAATGTACTCGCGGGCGAGCGGTATAAAAATGTTTCCAAGGAGATCCGGGCTTATGTGCACGGCGAATACGGCCGCGCACCGGGCGAAATAAATAAGGAAATCCAGGCGAAAATCCTCGGCGATGAGGAGCCGGTCACCGTTCGCTATGCAGACCTGTTGGAGCCTGGCTTTGAGAAAGCCAAGCAGGAGCTTGGCGGCCGCGCCCGCTCTGAGGAAGATGTGCTCTCCTATATCGCATTCCCTGCGCAGGCAGAGGCGTTTTTTGAAAAGCGCGAAGCGCGGGAGAAAAACACCTTCTCCTACACCATCGAGCAAATAGACTGATAAGGAGGCCTATGCCCTATGCTGGCAAACCAAACTGTTACTGTGGGGGATTCCCTCTTGATCGCGCTCGTGGGGATTATCGTCGTGATGCTGGAGCTTGCGCTTTTGGCTGTGATTATCGTCCTGCTGTCCAAGGTGATTCGCCTGGTAGAAAAAGGCGCCGCACATTCCGAAAAGGCTGACGCACAGCCGCAGGAGGCCATTCCAGTCATTCCCATTCAGCCTGTTGCCGCATCCGCGCCCGCTGCACCCGCCGTAGTGGCGGAGAACGGAATCCTGCTTGTGGATACGGATGAGCAGACTGCCGCGATGCTGATGGCGATTGTCAGCGATCAAACTGGCATCCCGCTGGAGCGGTTGCACTTTAAATCGATCCGTCAAGTCACAGTGGATAGCAAAACCGAAGCGGTTCTTCTGGCAATTCTCAGCGATAAAACGGGTATCCCGCCGGAAAGGCTTATCATTAAATCCATCAAGGAGATTGACTAAGAGGAGGATTTTATCATGAAATACATGGTCACATTAAACGGCAAAAAGTATGAGATCGAGGTGGAAGAGGGCCAGGCTGTTGTCAATAGCGTCACAGCTGCCCCCGTGGCCGCCGCCCCTGTTGCCGCGCCCGTAGCGGCTGCTCCCGCTGCACCGGCAGCCCCCGCTCCTGTTGCTGCCGCCCCGGCGGCGCCTGCTACGGCAGAGGCTCCCGCAGCGCCGGCTCCCGCAGCGCCTACCGCCCCGGCGGACGGCACGAAAACCATCTGCCCGATGCCCGGCACAATTCTTGAGGTGAAGGCCGCTGTTGGCCAGGCAGTCAAGGCTGGCGATGTGCTGTTCGTGTTGGAGGCTATGAAGATGGAAAATGATATTGTTGCCCCTGTGGATGGCACAGTCAAGCAGCTGCTTGTCTCGAAGGGCAGCACCGTTTCGACGGACGATGTGCTCGCTGTAATCGGTTAAGCAGAGGAGTTCCCGCATGGATATCTTGGAAGTTTTTCGGCAGATGATCGAAAGCTCCGGCCTTATGGCGCTGACCTGGCAGCAGGGCGTTATGCTGGTGGTTTCCTTTATCTTCCTGTTTTTGGCCATTGTTAAAAAGTTTGAGCCGCTGTTGCTGCTGCCCATTGCGTTCGGCATGCTGCTCGCCAACCTGCCGGAGGCCGGGCTGATGCAGCCTGGGCCGACGCTGCTGGAATCCGGCATCCTGTATATCATCTATCAGGGTGTTAAGAGCAGCGTTTTCCCCTGCCTGATTTTTATGGGCGTTGGCGCAATGACGGATTTTGGCCCGTTGCTGGCAAACCCCTCGAGCTTGCTGCTCGGCGGCGCGGCGCAGCTTGGCATCTATGTGGCGTTTATCATCGCCATTGCCACTGGCCTTTTTACGCCCGCACAAGCAGCTGCGATCGGCATCATCGGGGGCGCGGATGGCCCCACGGCCATCTTCCTCGCCACGCAGATCGCCTCGGAGCTGCTCGGCCCAATTGCGCTGGCGGCTTACTCCTATATGGCGCTGATCCCGCTGATCCAGCCGCCGATTATGCGGTTGCTCACCACAAAGAAAGAGCGCGAGGTAAAAATGGAGCAGCTGCGCAAGGTCAGCAAGGCGGAGAAGGTCATTTTCCCGATTATTGTTACCATTATTTGCGCGCTTCTGCTGCCGGATGTTGCGCCGCTGATTGGCATGCTGATGCTGGGCAATCTCTTCCGGGAGAGCGGCGTGGTGGAGCGCCTGAGCGACACCGCGCAGAATGCGCTGTGTAATATCGTTACGATTATGCTAGGGCTTTCCGTCGGCGCCACGGCGAACGGAGAGAGCTTCCTGAAGGTGCAGACGCTCGCTATTGTGGGGCTTGGATTAGTCGCTTTCGCCTTCTCTACGGCGGGCGGCGTGCTGCTTGGTAAGCTGATGTATTGGGTCACGCGCGGCAAGGTCAATCCGCTCATCGGCGCAGCGGGCGTTTCCGCAGTGCCTATGGCGGCCCGTGTGGCGCAGAAGGAGGGCCGTAGGGCCAATCCCACCAATTTCCTGCTCATGCACGCGATGGGCCCGAATGTGGCGGGCGTGATTGGCTCCGCAGTGGCGGCAGGTTTTATGCTGCTGCTGTTTAAGTAAAAGAGGGTGCCGGTATCTGAATGAAGGGGCTGCTGCTCAACTTTATGTTTGGCGGCAGCCTCTTTTTTGTGTGAAAGCAAACGAAAAGCGGCGCCGCCCGGCGTTTTCTCTGAGCGGTGATAAAAGAAAAATTGCTATATCGCCGGCGCACACAATACGGGGCTCTGCTGTGTTGGAGCTTAGCCGATATTTTGCAAAGAAGCTATCTGCGCTGCAAAAAATAGAAAACAATTTTAGACGTGGACAGAGCGCCTAGACATTCAATTTTGCTTGAGGAGAGAATTGCGGGATTTCGTTTCTGAAATACAATTTTCTTGACAGTTTCATCGGTTCGGGGTAAAATACTAAAGATGGTGTATCAGTATGCGAACCCATACATCGTTTTGCGCATTTCCGACATATAGACGGCCATCCCATTATGAGAGGATGCGTACTGCCCAATGGGGCGTGCTTACTCTCCCTGTGAGCTTCGCTGCAAGCAGGCGATCAACTGCTATTCTTTTGATGATGAACGACAAATGAAAACCATGTAATGAGGGAGGTGCTACTTTATTTCATGCCTGAGATTTTAAAGATTATCATTGCCGTGATCGCAGGCGCTGTGGTGTTTGGTATCGCCGGCTTTTTCCTTGGCCAGCTGCACCGCAAGCGTGTGGCGGAAGCGGAGATTGGCTCCGCTACGCAGGAGGCGACCCGGATTGTCAACAGCGCTCTTGCGGAGGCTGAGACCAAAAAGAAAGAGGCGATCCTCGAGGCAAAGGATGAGATCCATAAACAGCGCAATGAACTGGAGCGCGAGCTACGTGACCGCCGCTCGGAGGTTCAGCGTCAGGAGCGCCGTATCGTCCAGAAAGAGGAAACGCTTGACCGAAAGATCGAAAACGTTGAAAAAAAGGATGAAACGCTGAATAAAAAGCTCAAGGATGCTCAGACGCGTCTGGATGAAGTAGAGAGCATCAAAAGAAGCCAGTTTGAAATGCTTGAGCGAATTTCCGGATTCACCCAGGAACAGGCGAAGGAATACCTGCTGAAAAACCTGGAGGATGACCTGACGCATGAAAAGGCCGTCAAAATTATGGAGTTTGAGCAGAAAACCCGTGATGAGGCGGATACGCTCGCGCGGGAAATTGTAGCAACTGCGATTCAACGTTGCGCCGCCGATCATGCGGCGGAGGCGACTGTTTCCGTTGTTTCTCTGCCAAACGATGAGATGAAAGGCCGGATCATCGGCCGCGAGGGCCGCAACATCCGTGCGCTTGAAACGATTACCGGTGTCGATCTGATTATTGACGATACGCCGGAAGCCATCACTCTTTCCAGCTTTGATCCGGTGCGCAGGGAGATTGCCCGCGTATCGCTTGAGAAACTGATTGCGGATGGGCGTATCCATCCTGCCCGGATTGAGGAAACCGTTGAAAAAGCCCGCCGGGAGGTGGAAACCACTATCAAGCAGGCAGGTGAGCGCGCTGTGGTGGATTCAGGCGTCAATGGGATCCATCCGGAGCTCGTCAAGCTGCTGGGCCGGTTAAAATACCGTACAAGCTACGGCCAGAATGTGCTCAACCATTCGTTGGAGGTCTCCTATATTGCGGGACTGATGGCATCGGAGCTTGGCGCGGATGTCAAAATTGCAAAGCGTGCAGGCTTGCTGCACGATATTGGCAAGGCGCTTGACCATGAGTTCGACGGCTCGCATGTGGAGCTTGGTGTGGAGTATGCAAAGCGCTTCCGCGAAAACGAAGCGGTGCTTCACGCAATTCAGGCGCATCATGGGGATGTGGAGCCGAAAACAATCGTCGCCTGCTTGGTGCAGGCTGCGGACGCTATTTCTGCCGCGCGCCCTGGTGCCAGGCGCGAAAATGTGCAGAATTATATTAAACGCCTCGAGAAGCTCGAGGAGATTGCAAATTCCTTTGAGGGTGTGGATCGTTCTTTCGCCATTCAGGCGGGCCGCGAGGTGCGCATCATGGTGAAGCCCGAAGTCATCACGGATGATAAGATGACGTTGATTGCGCGTGAAATCGTCAAAAAGATTGAGAGCGAGTTAGAATATCCCGGCCAGATAAAGGTCAACATAATCCGTGAAAACCGTGCGGTAGATTACGCAAAATAAGGATTGTTTTGAGCAAAAAAGGAGGGTATGCAGCGAATGTATGCCCTCTTTTTGTTATCTGATTACAAGAGAAGCGGCTGAAAACGCTGCGTGTGGAAAGGCGTGATCATATGAATATTCTTGCCATTGGCGATGTTGTGGGGGCGGGAGGATGCGCCTTTCTGCGGGCACATCTTCCCGCCTTGAAAAAAATGAACGGCATCGATGTTTGCATTGTTAATGGGGAAAATTCTGCGCCAGGCAACGGCATTACCCCCGCCTCTGCGCAGGAGCTGTTTACCAGCGGTGCGGATGTGATCACCACGGGCAATCATGTTTACCGCCGCCGGGAAGTATATGATTACCTTGACGAAACGGAGTTCCTCATCCGGCCGGCCAACTATCACTCGGATTGCCCTGGGCACGGGTATCAGATTCTTGACAAGGGGCGCGTGCGAGTTGCGGTGATCAATCTTTTGGGCGTCGCTTTTTTGGAGCCGTTGGAAAACCCCTTCGACTGTGTGGACCGACTGCTGCGCAAGGAGGAAATTCTCGACTGCCGGATCAAGCTTGTGGATTTTCACGCGGAGGCCACGGCGGAGAAGCGGGCGCTTAGCTTTTACCTGGATGGCCGCGTTTCCGCTCTCTTTGGCACACACACCCATGTGCAGACTGCCGATGAGCAAATTTTGCCGCAGGGCACCGGGTATATCACTGATTTGGGCATGACGGGTGAGATACAGTCGGTGCTCGGCGTGCGCCCGCCGCTTGCCATTGAGAAGATGCGCAAGGGGATGCCTGTCCGCTTTGAGAATGGGGATGGCCCCTGCATGCTGTGCGGCTGTATCTTTGAAATAGATGATCGAACCGGAAAAACGACGCAGGTGCAGCGCATATCCATTCAATAATGCGTTCTCCCGCGCCGTAATGACTGCGCAATGCTGGAAAGGAATGGTGAACCCAAATGAAACCATCAGGCACCTCCCGGTTTGCTGCTTTGCTTTTATGCCTTGTGTTTTGCTTTGGAATGCTTGCCTCCTGTGGAGGAGACCCTGCGCAGGAGGAGCTCTCTGCCGCTGGCGGAGAGGAGACAGTAGCGCCCAGCAGCGAAGCGACACCTTCGGAGAATCGGATGCTTGCCCTACCCTATGTGAAGGGAGATTCGCTCAATCCATTTACGGCTAAAAGCCTGCCGAATCAGCTGCTTTCTACTGTGCTTTATGATTCCCTCTATGCTGTTGATGGCGCTCTCTCTCCTCAGCCGCTGCTCGCCGAGTCAGGCACGGTCAGCGGCACGCAGGTGCGTGTGGCGCTGCGCAGTGGGCTTGTGTTTTCAGACGGTTCAGCGGTCTCCGCCTCAGACGTAGTCTATTCCTTTGAAAAGGCGGCGGCCTCCCCGCAGTATCAGGCAAGGCTTTCTAATTTTAGCGATGCCAGGGTGCAGAATGGCGAGATTGTTTTCACCTTGAAGCAGGGGGATCCCTATGCACTGAGCTGCCTGGATTTTGCCGTTATCAAGAGCGGGACCGATTCCTCCGATACGGCGATTCCTGTGGGGAGTGGGCGCTACACAGCATCCCGGGGCGACAGCTCCGTTACGTTAAGGGCGAATAAGCTGTGGCGTAATGGCAACGCCGTGCAATTTTCCTCAATCGCCTTAGTGGATGTGCCGGATAGCGATTCCGTCATTCATAGCCTGGAGATTGGCAATGTCAATTTTATCTTCAATGATCTCAGCGGCGGCGTTTATCAACGGATCAATGCCAACACAACGGAATTCCTGATGAACAACCTAGTATTTTTGGGCCTTCAATCGGAGAACGAGCTCTTGCAGGATACGCAGGTGCGTAAAGCGATTGGCCTTGCCATTGCCCGGGAGGAGATTGCATCTTCCGCTTATCAGGGCCACGCGCAGGCCAGCGCCGTGCCTTTCCGGCCGGATTGGAACGCCTTGAAGGAGCTTGAAATAACGAGTGTAGCCCAGAATAAAGAGGAGGCCGCTAAAATACTAGAGGAGGCGGGCTTCCAGAGGGTGGATGCCTCCGGCACATACGCCAGAGACGGAAAGGAACTTAGCTTTACACTGGTTGTCAATGAGAATAACCCTTTCCGCGTTTCTGCTGCGAATCTGATTGCCTCTCAGCTCTCCGCTATTGGGATTCGAGTAGCGGTTTCCAAGCTTTCCTGGGCAGAATATACTGCGGCAGTGCAGGAAGGCAGCTTTGATCTGTATCTCGGCGAGGTAAAGCTGTCCCACAATATGAGCCTCTCTGCGTTTTTTGGCGAGGAGGGAGCTGTACGCGCGGGCATCAGCGGGGAGGATCCGGCTGCCGCAGCTTATCAACAGCTGCTAGCAGGTGCGGTTTCTCTTCAGGATTTTTTGAACACCTTTGCGCAAACGCCGCCTTTCCTGCCTATCTGCTTCCGGAAGGGAGTGGCGGCCCGCAGCAGAGATGTGCAGGGCGATTTCACCTGCCATGTGGGCGATGTATATGCCAGCCTGGCGGATTGGCATTTTTGAAAGGATCAATAACAAGGGAAAGCTCTCCGCACAGGCAGATAAACCTGTGCGGAGAGCTTTTTTACGAAGATCAGGAGCGCCGGTAGGCGCTGTATAGCAGCACAAACACCAGAACAGGCCTGCGTGCGCAATGTTTTTTCAGGCTGCGGCGGAGGGCGCTCCGCCCACGGTATTGACCGCCCGTGTCTAGCATTTGCCCTTGCGTGCTGCGCGATATTCCGCCCACACGGTTTCAAACCAGACATTCGCCTGTGGAATGGGGCGCGGCCTGCGCAGCTTGCAATCCTTCCCCTGCGTAAGCAGGATATCCCCGCTGTGCGCGGAGATTTCAGGCAGCGTCTGCCCGCCGCTATCCAGATATAGGGCGCCGCCGTAGCTGCCCATTGCTGCTCCGGCCGATTCCATAGCGCAAAGCAGGGCATGCTGCGCGCGGAGGATATCAACCGTTTCTATCAAAGAGGCAAAGGAGCCAGATGGGGCGAGAACGTCTGGAAGGTGGCGAAGTACGTCCTCCAGCTCCCGGCGGAGCATATGGATTTGTGGCAGGGAGCGGAGGTGGGCCGCATGGCGGCTCATCGCCTGCTGAAATTTTTGCCGGATGCGCAAATGTGGGAGCCCATGGCTCGTGCACAACGCTTGAAGCTCTGCCCGCAGCTGTGCAAGCTCTTCCGGCTTGACCGGCTCAGGTGGGAGGCGGCGGCCATGCCGCGCAATTTGCTCCGCCGCGCGCAGCGAGCCTACCTGAGCGCTGTTGAGCGCCATGCCGCCCGGCCGGTAAGCGCCAAAGGTACCCGCCGCTTCGCCAACGGCATAGAGCCCGCCCACATTGCTTTCCCAATTGCAGTCCACGGCGACACCGCCGTTTTGATGCTGGGCGCAAACAGCAATCTCCAGCAGTTCGCGGGACAGATCAATGCTATGCTCCCGATAGAGCGCGATGGCGGCGGGGTTTAGCTTTTCCAAACGCTCCAACGGGGTAGCGCGCAGTGCGCCGGATCTGCGCAGATAGTCTATCGCCTCTTCGGAAAGAGCTTCAAGACCCTGCTCCAACCCGGCCGGGTTGCGCCGGTAATCCAGAAACACGCGGCGCCCCAGGCTACGCTCCCTCTGCACCAGGAGATCGATTTGGGAGGAGCCCGAGGCTTTGCGCACGTCGAAAGGCCATTGATAGCCCTTGAGAAAGATGCGCGCCAGCATCTCCTGCGGGGAGGCGAAAGATTCCGCTAGAAACTCGTGCTCTGTGCCATCTGGCCCTATGCTGATATAACGGGGCAGCGCCTGCTGATAAGAGCCGGAGACATTCCAACGGAACGCAGTGGAGGCGATGCCATATTGCCAGTGGTTGAGGTTGGCAAACCGTACGCCCGCCTGTGCCAGCATCCCAAGCGCGCCGGTTTGGCTCTGAGGGTACACACTATCCCAATAAGCGGCGGCTTCTCCGCCGGTGGCAACCACAAGCTGATTGCAGAGAAACAGTGTGAGGCCGAAATCCTCGCTTTCCTGCGATGGATCTATGCAGGCGAGGCCGGTCACACGGCCGCCCTGCGTAAAAAGGCGAAAAGCGGTCATACCGCTGAAAATAGGGATGCCCTTCGCCAATACGGCGTGTTCCAGGGCTTCTGTTATGTATTTGGAGGTATAGGGCCCAGCGGAGGTGGCCCGGCCGCGTGTGTCGTGATCGGTTTGATAGCCGGGAAATTCACCATAGCTATTGCAGGGGAAGGGAACGCCGAGATTCACCAGCTTCATAAATGCGCGCACGCTGCCGGCTGCTTCTGTCAGCGCAATTTCTCCATCAACGCCACCGCCTGCAAAGAGATCCTCCGCCAGACTGCGCACGCTATCCGGCACGCTGGAAGCAAGGGAGAGCTTATAATACGTCTGCTTATCGCTGCCCGCATTACGCGAAGCGCCGGCAAATTGCCCGCGCGTGACGATAGCGATGTTCCGGTGGCCGAAGGTGTGCAGCCAGTCCGCGCAGTTATAGCCCGCGCAGCCCGTGCCCAAAATGATTGTATCGAACGCATATTCCCGCATGGTTGCCCCTCCCTATCGAATGCCTGTTCGGCCTGCCCTCAAAGCCGGCGTATATGAAAGCCGCCATCCGCATTGAGCACCTGGCCAGTGGCAAAATCCAGCTTACCGCTCGCCAGCACGCTCACACAATCTGCCACGTCCTCAGGCTCCCCCATGCGGGGAATAGGCGTCAGCCCATTTGCAATCATGGCTTCATAGATTTGACTGACCGGCTTGGTCATATCCGTGCGGATAATGCCAGGGCGCACCTCGAATACTGGGATGCCATATTCTGCTAGCCGGTCTGCAAAAAGCTGCGTCACCATGGAGATGCCGGCTTTAGAGATGCAGTATTCCCCACGGTTGACCGAGGAAGCATAGGCGGAAACAGAGGAGATGTTGATGATACGCGGCAGGTAACCGGAGTGCTTTTTGAGCGCCTTCACCATGTGCTGGGCCATTGCTTGGCACATGAAGAAGGTACCCCTGAGGTTGGTGCCCACCACAAAATCAAAACTCTCCTGCGTTGTCTCCAATACATCAAGCCGTACCTTTGGGGCGACGCCGGCGTTGTTGACGAGCACATCTACACGCCCGAAGCGGGCGAACACCTCCTGTGCCAACGCGCGAATGCTGGAGAGATCTGTGTTGTCGCAGGGGAGGTAGCATAGCCCTGTAGATTCTAAATCAGCGGAGGGATTCCGCCCGGTGACGATGACGTAATAGCCCTCCCGCATCAGCGCTCGCGCACAGGCAAGGCCAATGCCTTTACGCCCACCGGTGACAACGGCAATTTTTTGCAGCATTCCAATCCCTTTCCTTTCTCCATTTACCGGTCTACTTCTTCGCCGGATGATGGCAAGCAGCCTGATAATAGGGCAAATAGGCATCCGCGTCGCGCACCACGCAGCCCGCTACCGTGCCCGCGCGCATCAATTCGGAGCATTTCCCGCAGGCAATGCAGGTATTACGCTGCTCCAGCCCCCGGCCAGACAGAAGCGCATTTGGGAAATCCGGATACGCGAAGGCCATCCGGCCAAAGCCTGCCAGATCGCAGACCCCATGTTCCAACGCGCCGGCGGCAAGGCAGGGGGCATATTGCCGCAGGTAGGAGAAGCCGGAGCCTACTACGCGCAGAGAAGGGAAGGCTTGCTTGACTTGCTCAATGCACCCCATCATGCGCGCGACACCCTCCAGCGGGTGCTCATGCGGCACATAGGGGCCGCCGTCATAGGGACGGTTGACATGTGGGTTCACATAAGGGTTTCCAATTGTGAAATTAAGCAACGGGAGGTTTAGCCCCTCATGCAAAATCCGCACCAGCGCTTTGGACTCAGCCAGATTGGGCGTGATGCCGCCGCCCTCGGATACCCCGAAGCCATAAGGGTAAGGGAAGCCATCGTAAAGGTTTAGGCGGCTGGTAATGAGAAAATCGCCGTTCGTGGCGCTCTGAGCGGCGGAGACCGCATTGCGCAGCAGCCTCGTTCGGTTTTCAAAGGAGCCGCCGTAATCACCTGGCCGCGTGAAGGCGGAGAGCGTTTCACTCAAAAGATAACGGTGGCAGCATTTGATATCCGCACCGTCAAAGCCCGCTTGCTGTGCAAGCCGGGCGGCTGCCCCAAACTGCTCCTCCAGCCGGTGGAGGCTGTCATCCGTGAGGATGCGGCTTTGATCAATGGGCCGGTCCTTTTCAAACAGGGGGTTGTTATAAACGATGAGGGGGGCAGGCGTTCCCTCAGGCTTGGAATAGCGGCCGGAATGTGTCAGTTGGCAGATCACAGCGGGCACAAACCCATTACGGCGCAGCCCATCCTCTCTGATCGCCTCCACCTGCGCGCGGAAGCTATCGAGCGTTTGTGCGTTTAAAAACAGTTGGCGCGGGTTGGCGCGCCCCTCTTGGATGATTGCAGTGGCCTCAAACCAAATGAGCCCAGCGCCACCGCAGGCAAAGCGGCGGTAGCGCCGCTTTGTAAGCTCACTGGGGCGCCCGTCCTGTGTGCCGTCGCAACCCTCCATGGGCTGTATGGCGATGCGGTTGGCAAGGCGAAGCGGCCCAGCGGAAAGCGGCTGCCGCAACAGGCTCCATTCGCTGCTCAAAGGCAGGCGTATGCCTAGCTCCTGCGCTGCTTGTTTGAGCTCTTCCAGAGAGCGGTAGGAAAATGGATGGAATTTCATCAGCAAACGCATCTCCCCTGATTTTCTGAAAACAGTATAGCAGGTTTTTTCGTTTTTTCAAATCCGCTTTTTCTGCTTGGCAGCTAGAGCCGTTGACAATGCAAAACTCGTGTAGTACTATAAAAAACAACGCGAACCTTTTACAAATTTATATGAAATAGTGAAATGGTTCGTCTTATAAGAGTGTGAAAGGATTGTTAGAAGATGAAAAAGTAAGTTTTTGCCGTATTGCTGGCATGCATACTGGCTGCTTCTTTAGCCGCCTGTTCCGGTGTGGAAGAGGAGCCGTCCGGAGCCGGGGAGTCACTGTCTTCCGGAGCACAGGAGCAGACAGTGACTCCGGCGCAGACCACAGCTGATTCCGGCTCTGATACGGCTGTAGCAGAAAAAACAGAGCGAGAGGAAACCACGCGGGGCAATGCGGCAACACAGCCGCCCACCACGAAAGCACCTGTAAAGACTACGCATGCGGCAGAAAAGGCGACAGAACCGCACACGGAAAAAGCAACAGCGGCGCAGAAGACAGCCACCTTCACCTTTTCACAGAAATTTCCGATTGAGGTCACCTGCTATGGCGCTCGCGTGCAGATTTTAAGCGCGGAGATTTCCGCTGTGAAGATGACGGAAAATGGTTGCTCCTTTGATTTTATTTGCAGCGCCAAACGGCTGGAGGACGGCTTGGGCGGGGAGAAAAGCTGCTCGGTGCGAATCAAATGGCTGGATGAAAACGGCAAGCAGGTTAAGACGACCACGGCAGGCATTGGCCTGCTAGCTGAAGGCGAGACCGGCCGCGGCAACACAGCCATTGGCATGAAGGCCTCTGAGCTGCAAAGCTCGCCGAACCACCGCTTTACAGTGGTGCTGGAAGGGTATGGAACTGCGCAATAAAGAAGGGAAGCAAGCGGTATGAAGATCGCCTTGATATCGGAAGAACGGTGGAATTTAGACCGCGTTTATCCGCAGCGGCTGCGGGAGCGGCTCTCATCGCTTGGAGAGCTGTATGGGCCGGTGCTCACTGCTTCCAATCTTGAAAAGCATAGAGCCTTTACAGAGAAATGCGAGGTGCTTTTTTCCATCTGGGGGATGGCGCCGCTCTCCGCCGGGCAGATCCAAACCTATTTCCCACATTTGCGGGCGGTTTTTTACGCCGCAGGCACAGTGCAATACTTTGCTCGGCCGTTTTTGGAGAGTGGGGTGGAGGTGTTTAGCGCATGGAAGGCGAACGCCGTCCCGGTGGCGGAGTTCACCTTTGCGCAGATTGTGCTGGCAAACAAGGGCTATTTTCAATCTATGCAAAAGTGTAAAGGGAATCAGCTTGCCGCACGCCGCATGGTTGAAAAGCATCCCGGCAATTACCGCGCAAGGGTTGGCATCATCGGCGTGGGTAGCATCGGCTCGCTCGTGTGCGAGCGGTTGAAAACCATCGACTGCGAGGTGCTGGCCTATGATCCCTTCCTCAGCGAAGAGCGGGCGCGTCAGCTTGGCGTGACGCAGGCAGAGCTCCCCGCTATTTTCCGCTCTTGCGACGTGATCTCCAACCATTTGGCGAATAAGGACGAGCTGGCTGGGATTTTGGACTATGCGCTCTTTTCGCAGATGAAGCCCTATGCAACCTTTATCAATACCGGGCGCGGCAGGCAGGTGGTGGAGAAGGATCTTGCCCGAGCCCTGCGGGAAGAGCCGGGCCGGGCCGCTTTACTGGATGTGTTGAGCACGGAAACTTACCCACCCTTTCATCCGCTGGTGCGGCGAAAGAACGCTTTTATCACGCCGCATGTAGCGGGCAGCATGAGCCAAGAGGTTTGGCGCATGGCGGAATACATGCTGGAAGAGTTTACGTGCTGGTCCGCCGGGGAGGAAACACGTTACAGCGTCACACTGGAATCACTGGCGACGATGGCATAGGAGGTGCGTCCATATGATTGGCCTGACAAGTGTGACCTTTCGTCAACTCCGCTGTGAGAAGATCATTCGCTTGGCGCAGGAGAACGGAGCCTCATGCATCGAATGGGGCGGAGATATCCATGTGACGAATGCGGAGGCTGCCGGTAGGGTACGTGAGCAATGCGCACAGGCGGGGCTCAAGGTGCGCTCCTATGGGAGCTATTATCGGGTTGGCAGCGGAGAGACGGAGCGCTTCCGCCAGCTTTGTGAGATCACAAAGGCGCTGGGCGCAGAGGTAATCCGTGTCTGGCTGGGCGAAAAGGGCAGCGCGCGGACCTCGCCCGAGGAGGCGGAAGCATTGGCGGCAGAGGGGAGAGCCCTTGCCCAAATTGCTGCAGAATATGAGATTACAGTGGCCTCGGAATTCCATAAAAATACATATAATGACACAGGCGAAACCTGCCTGCGCTTTTTGGCGCAGTGTGGCAGAGAGAATATGAAAACCTATTGGCAGCCGATGTATGGTGGGCACGATCTGGAAAACCTGCGCGCGGTGCTCCCGTACACGGAGGTGGCGCACTTGTTTTATTGGAATCCGAGTGGCTCGCGGCGCTATCCGCTGCGCAAGGGGGAGCAGGCAATGCGCCTGTTTTTACAGGAGCTGAAGGCGGGCGGTTTTCAGGGCGATCTGCTGCTGGAGTTTGTCAGAAGAGATTCCCCACGGCAATTCAAAGCAGATATGCAGCTTTTGCAGCGGTTGTGGCGGGAGGTGCAGGCTGGTTGAGTTGCTGGCAGCCCAGCTCCTAACAATCGAGTGAAAAAAACGCCGGTGAAGCTTTCACAGCCTCGCCGGCGTTTTCTGGCCTTGTTTAAGATGGCGCATATGTAGGGAAGCTTTGTGCAGTAATAGGGTTAAATAGAATTTACGTCATTTTTAGTCGTTACCGGATTTCTTTTTTTCCTCCAGCTGTGCTCGGTATTTTTTGCCCACTTCAAGGGGCTTTTGGAAGGTGGAGCCCCGCTTCATCTTATCCACGCCATACCGGCCTCGGATGCTGTCCAGCGTCTGATCCAGCTTCCTGGCCCGCTCTTTCTGTTCATCCCGGAACAGGGTTAGCTGCATGGCATCCTCATGGGTGAGCTGCATCAGGGATATGCCGATCAACCGCAGGGGGAAGCGGCCCTTCCAAAGCTCAGCGAGCAGCGATTTGGATACCTCGTACACCTCGTTGGTGACGTCGGTCGCCTCGTCCAGGCTGCGCTGATGGGAGCGGTTTTTAAAATCACGGCTTCGGATGGAGACGGAAATACACGCGGCCCGAGCATGATCCGCCCGCATCCGGGCCGTTACGCTATCTGCCAACTCCAAAAGGATTTGGTTGGCATCCCGGAGGGTGGTGACATCCTCCGCCAGCGTGGTGGAGATGCTGTAAGCCTTGGCCTCTTCTGGCTCCGCCAAAACCGGGGAGGAATCAATTCCATTGGCATAGTCGTGGAGCTGCTGCCCCATTTTTTTGCCCAGCAGCAATTGAAGCTGGGGGAGCGCAGCCCCGGCAAGCTCGCCAATGGTGCGAATCCCTGCATGCTCCAACTTTTCCGCCGTGGCACCGCCAACTGAAAACAGCTCCCGCACCGGCAGCGGCCACAATTTTGCAGGAATTTCTTCTGGGAAAAGGGTGTGCACCTTATCCGGTTTCTCAAAATCGCTGGCCATCTTCGCCAAAAGCTTATTCCTGCTGATTCCCACATTGACGGTGAAGCCCAGCTTCTCGCGAATTTCATCCTTCATGGTGTGAGCAATCTGCACCGGATTTGGGTAGAGGGCCTGTGTGCCGCTCATATCCAGAAAGCATTCGTCAATGCTGAATTTTTCTACAACCGGCGCATAACGGCGGCAGATTTCCATAAAGGCCCGGGAATTCTTCTCGTATAGACGAAAATCCGGCTTGGCAAGCACCAGCTGCGGGCATTTTCGCAGGGCCATTGCCACAGGCTCCCCGGTGCGGACGTGATATTTTTTTGCCGGGATGGATTTTGCCAGAATCACACCGGTGCGGCTCTCCGGATCACCGCCGATAGCAGAGGGGATGAGGCGGAGATCCTCCCTACCCTCTGCTGTGCGCCGGGCTGCTTCCCAGGAGAGATAGGCGCTGTTCACATCCACATGAAAAATCAGCCGTTCCATCGTTGCTCCCCATCTTTTGCTTGCAGATTTTATCTGCCTTTATTATAGCTTTTTGCATAGGTAACTGCAACAGTTGAAAGCGGCTTTCCGGGGAGTAAAAAATAGGCGCGGTCATATGTAAAGCTTATAGCTTTATACGCAAGGGTAAGGTGCAAAGCAAAAACACTTTACAGAATAGCGGCAACCAAAACACGGCACTCCGCCTGTGAGAATTGCCGTGTTCTTTGAAAAATGGGAGCTAATATGGAGCTTGACCGGGCGGCATGGAGCAAAACGGCCTAAAATATCACCGCCGCCTCCACAAAAAAGCTCGCTGCAACCGAACAGGCGAGCCGAGCGTGACTTTTTGCGAAAGCGAGGAGCAGCTTCGAGAGCGCGTGATGAGCTTTGCAATGAAATGAAAAAGCTCGTCGCAAGCGATATGTCGCTTGCGACGCCCTGGCTTTACGCTACAAAAAAGATACCGGCAGGTGACCGTAGCCTCAACCCGCAAAAAGTTGGTAGCAAGCCGGAGCGTTGTGAGCGCGTTTACAAGCGAACAGCGCAGGCGCAGCGTGACTTTTTGCGGAAAAGGAGGAACAGTGAAGCGGGTGACTGATTTTTTATGAAATAAAAAATCGGAACGAGCGCAACTCGTTCCGACGTGGTGCCGCTGACCGGACTTGAACCGGTACGGTGTTGCCACCGAGGGATTTTAAGTCCCTTGCGTCTGCCGATTTCGCCACAGCGGCCCATAATAAGGACAGAAATTATTATAGTGCCGCACCCCGCCCTTGTCAAGCAAAAAAAGCACCGTGTGGAATTTTGCTATGCAATGGAGCCGTTCGGGCAGTGCTTTTTGAGAGAGGGTCGTAGCATCAGTGTACAAGGGGAACATCGCCGCTAAGGCGGGCTCAGACGGGTGCTCGCTGCGTTCTCGGGCGCGGCAGGGCGGCGAGCCCGGCCGTGCCCTGCGGCCTTGCGATCCCCTCGCCTTAAGCGGTCCTTCGGAGTTTTCAGCCTGTGGCCAGGATGCCTGGCAAGGCAGACGACACAGCCTTCCTTGCCGGAAGGCAAGGAGGATAACGCAGCCAGGGGCGTGGCCACAGCGCTGAAAACCGATGTGTACCCTT
>CASDTH010000048.1 GCA_949283655.1 uncultured bacterium | reverse complement strand
GTGGCCGGTACCCAGTGGGGCAACAAGAAGTACATGAACATGAAGCACCTGGAGGCGGCTCTTGCGGATACCTCCATTGCCGGCTAACTTCACTCATGCCAGAGCCTGCAAACCTTTTTGCGAAAATTCCTTGACACTACCGGCATTTTGCCTTGGCTGCTGAAAGAGCGAGGCTTGCGCGCACAGTGCTTTTGCCAGAGGTGCAAAAAGCTGCCGCACTCCCAGTGGAACCCCATGGGGATGCGGCAGCTTTTGATTTTTGAAGGATAGATAGGGCGCGGATTGCTCCTTATTCCATCGATGCACAGATGGCGTCCACCATTGCGTCCACTGCAGGCAGCTGCTCCTGCTTGAGTGCGGAGCGAAGCTCCAGCGGATCGCAGACGAGCGCCATATTTTTCATACCTTCCAGATGTTTTTTCATCAGTCCGGCAGCTGCGGGCGCCCAGGAGCCGTTGCCAATGATGGCGGCCTTGCGGTTTTGCATATTCAGCGCCGCCATTTCATGCAGGAGGCTGTTCATCCCATAGTAAATGCCCATATTATAGGTGGGGGAGGCCAGCACAATGTGGCTCAGGCGGAACATTTCTGCAATGATCTCTGACGGATGCGTTTTGGAAACATCGAAAACACGCAGGTTAGAAACGCCGCGCTCCGCCAGCTTGGCGGCAATCAGATCAACCGCGTTTTCTGTGTTGCCGTACATGGAGGCGTAAGCCAGCACAACGCCGGGCGCCTCGGGGATATACTTGCTCCAGCGGTCATATTTCTCCAGAATATAGCCGAGATCCTCCCGCCAAACAGGGCCGTGCAGTGGGCAGATGATGCGGATCTCCACGCCGGCGAGCTTCTTCAGGGCCGATTGTACCTGTGGGCCATACTTGCCGACAATATTCGCGTAGTACCGGCGCGCCTCAGAGAGATAAACGCTCTCAAAATCAGTTTCGTCGCTGAACAGGGCACCGTCATGCGCGCCGAAGGTGCCGAATGCGTCGGCTGAAAACAGAATGCCCTCCGATTGTTCATAGGCTACCATGACCTCAGGCCAGTGCACCATCGGGGTGAAAAAGAATTGCAGCGTGTGCGCGCCGAGCGGGAGGGTGTCTCCCTCGCACACCTCAATGCAGCGCTCCTCCAGTGAGAAGTCATAGAATTGGCGGATCATCTGGAACGTCTTTTTGTTCCCCACGATTTTCATCGCCGGGTAGCGGCGCGCCAACTCCTCAATATTGGCACAGTGATCTGGCTCCATATGGTTGACGACCAGGTAATCGATGGCGCGCCCCGCCAGCACATGGTCGATGTTTTCAAAGAACTGTCGGGTAATCGCGGCATCGACTGTGTCCATCAACGCGACCTTATCATCCAGAATCAGATAAGAATTATAGGAGACGCCCTGTGGCAGCGGGAACATATTTTCAAACAGGGCAAGACGCCGGTCGCTGCCGCCTACCCAGTGGATATGAGGGGCAATCTCTCTTGTACAGTGCATAGCTTCAGCCTCCAAATCAGCAGTTTCTGTCTTTATTAGAGTATCCTAATAATCCTCTGACAACCCGTTAGTCTACTCTATTTTTTGGAAAAAGTCAAACCGCACTGCGGGAGCCCTTTTGATGAGCCACAAAAAAGAGCGGCGCTGCTTTTTACGTGAAGGCTGGAAGATGTAGCGGCGCAAAAAGAAACCACCATGTTTTCCAAAGAAAACAGGTGGTTCACTTTCACTGCGCGCTGGGGGGCTAAGAGAGAACCGGGGCAAAACGGGGCTTCGCCTCTTGGGGAAACCACGTCACAGTTCTTCTCGCGCAGCTCTTTGGCAAGTGAGCGTTGGTCAGGAGGAGGCTTCTTCCCCCTTGTTCTGCGCTGCTTCGGCAACTTGACATGCCCAGGCGGCGATATCGGCAAACACAACCTCTCGGTCAGTCTCGTTGAGGATTTCGTGTCGGTCCTCAGGATAGAGCTTCAGCACTACGCCGGAGTGACCAGTTTGTTTTAAATCGCGGTAAACCTGCCTCACGCCCTTCCCGTATGCGCCTACAGGATCCATCTCGCCAGATACCAACAGGATGGGCAATTGGGCGGGTACTTTCCGATACCAGTTGGGAGTGGACACATGATGTAGAACGCTAAATAGGTCTCGATATCCCGCCGCAGTAAACAAAAAGCCACAGTATGGATCCTGCACATACCGGTCAACAATTGCCTGCTCTTTTGTCAGCCAGTCAAAGGCAGTGCGCGGAGATGCACATTTTTTATTGTAGGCGCCAAAGGCGAGACGGTTGATAAACTCGCTGCGGTAGTGGTTCCCCTTGCGCTTGGCGACGAAAGTTGCCAGCCCCACGGCGACCCCGGCCGCTGGATTTTCACCGCTCGTGCCGCAATAAATTGCGCCGTCAATTTCGTGGCCATACCGCTCTGTATAATAGCGGGCCACAAAAGAGCCCATGCTGTGCCCGAAGAGAATCACCGGCACGCCGGGGTACTCCTCGCGGGCGAGCTCTGTCAACTGCTTTGCGTCGCGTGCAAAGGCCTTCCAGCCACCTTCTTCTCCGAAATAACCGAGCGATTCCATATCCGCTGCACTTTTGCCGTGGCCGATGTGATCATTGGCAAAAACAGCAAAGCCCTGGCTGCACAGATAGCTGGCAAAGGGCTCATAACGGGCAATATGCTCCGCCATACCGTGCAGGATTTGAAATACTGCCTTGACCCTGCCGTTGGCGGGCGCCCAGCTTTTTGCATAAATATCGGAAAGGCCTGTTACCGATGGGAAGGAATATTCCTTCGTGATTATGTCCATACGGATGCCTCCTGATTTCAAAATCGATTTGCGGCGCTCTTCTTGCATGAGCGCCCCTACATTTCCGAAACAGCTTAAATGTTTGTGGTACCCTGTTTCATGAAAAGATTATAACACAACGATTACAAAATTGTAACCCTTTTGTTACAATTTTGTAGTAATGAACAAATTTCAAACATGTTTTTTTACAAAAAGCGCCTATTATGTGATTTAAGCATAAATAGGCATCCAAAAAGACTTATTCAGCGGGCTCTTCTGGATATTTATGATTTTTCCAGTACCACCACTTTAATTTTTTCGCCTCGTGTATTTCGTGCTCTGCAAAATAAACGGCGAGGCGGAACACATATAGCTGGCATCGATCCTCCTGAAAGCCCTTTGCAAGGCAATCTTTTTCATACAAAGCCTCCGGGCTCTTTCCCTTCAAATCCTCCACGCTTTTTATGCCAATACGCAGCAGATCCTGCTCAATGTTTTTGCCGACGCCGGGTATGGTTTGCAGGTCGCTCATGCCCTTAACCCCCTTTCTATACCATTGTGGGACAAGACCATTGTGGGACAAGGATGCCTGGCGCGGGCGGAAATTGCAAGATAGCGTCCGCTTTGCTTCTGACCCTCATCCCAATCACTGCTTTTTGAGGGGAATTGATCCAACACCAACCGGCCGTTCAAGAGCCAGCACGCACGGCCAGCCGCTGTGCCAGCTCCTCTGAGGGATGGACGCTCAGGGTGCGATAGGTGTCGTAGATGACTTTGCCTGGTCGCGCTCCCTGAGGCTTGCGCAGCATCCGCACAGGGGTGTAATCCACGGGCACAGAAGAGGATTCCCGCGCCCGGCTGAACCAGGCGGCCAGCTGAGCGGCCTGCACTAAGGATGTCTCGCCGGGCTCCTTGCCGCCCGTAACCAGAATGACGTGGGAGCCGGGGATATTCTTGGTGTGCAGCCAGAGGTCGTTTTTTGCTGCTGTTTTCAGGGAGAGCCGGTCGTTTTGCACGTTGTTGCGGCCAACCAGGATGGTGAGCCCATCATCCGTGCGGAATTCCATTGGAGGTAAAGGCTTTGGCGCTTTCTGCTTTGTGCTGCGCCTGCTTTTGAGGTAACCGCCTGCAGCCAGCTCCTCTCGGATCTCCATGAGCTCTCGCTCGGATTGAGAGCGGCTGAGCGCATCAAATACGCTTTCCATATATTGCAGCTCCTGCTCGCCTGCGGCAATCTGCCCAGTGAGCACTTTTTGCGCGGTCTGCGCCTTGCGGTATTCCTTATAGTATTTCTGCGCATTCCGCGCAGGGGAGAGGGCTGGGTCCGCTGGGATGCGCAGGGGGCGGTTTTCGTCATAATAATTTTCTACATCATAGAAGGGGGCGCCCTTTTCCAACGTGTATTGATAGGCGGTAATCAGCTCCGCGCGGATACGCAGCTGTTCCCTGTCCTCACTGGCGGCAAGCTCCGCCCGCTGGGCATTGAGGCGGCGCGTAATACGCTCCATTGTGCTGGTCAGCAGATGGAAGAGATCCTGCGCGCGCTGGCGGGTGCGTTCTGCGCGATCCCGCTCGGTATAAAAATCATCCAGCAGGGCGGAGAGCTGTGTATAGGCTTGTACCTGCATCAGCGAGCCGTATTGCCGGATGGGCAGGAAAGCGAAATCCACAGGCTTTCCCTCCTGATCAAGCACCATCTCTGGCACAGGGGAACCCTCGCGCACCTGGTTGCAAAGAGTCTCCAGCGCCTGCAGCAGCCTCTCCCGCTGCGCAAGGTTCAGGGCAGAAACGGGTAACTCCTCCCCCACAGCCTGAAAGGCAAGCTCCCGGCAAACGATGGGAGACACGCCCTGTAGGGAGTGCAGCAACGCGGTGGAGAGGAGCGTTTCCCCCTCCATCAGAACACGCTCATATGCTGCACGCCCCTCCTCCCGCAGGAGGTTTATCTTATTCTGCGCGGGCGGCAGCTCGTAGAGAAGGCCAGGTAAAATCTCCCGTACAGAGGATTTTGTGGCGTCAATACGCTTGACTGCATCTATAATTACGCCGTGTTCGTCGAGCAGGATGATATTGCTGTGGCGCGCCATGATCTCCATGCACAGGCAGGGGTGCACCCGGTCGCCGATCTCGTTGCTCGCATCAAAATCAAGGAACACCACGCGGTCAAGCCCGGCCTGGCGGATGCCGGTGAGCACCGCACCCACGAGCGCCTTGCGCAGCAGCATGCACAGCATGGGCGGCGTCTGTGGGTTATCGGGCGCATGCTGTGTGAAATGCAGCCGCGGGCTGTTGGAGCGCACGCTCAGCAGCAGCTTATATGTGCCGGCTCTGGAGCGCAGGGAGAGCACAAGCTCCTCCCGGGAGGGCTGGCTAACCTTCTCCACACGCGCGCCGATTGCCTCATGGGCGAGCTCCTGTGTTAAAAAGTGCAGAAAAATACCGTCAAGCGCCATAAAAAGGACTCCTTATCCATCCATTCGATACCAGATTACCGGGTTCCTCTGAGGAATACGCTCCACCCGAATGGAGGGGAAGCGCCCGGCCAGCTTGTGCGCGAGCATATCTGCCACTGGGTTTTCTGTTTCATAGTGCCCGGCGGCCAGCAGGGTCAGCCCCATTTGCCGTGCATCCAGAAACTCGTGATGGCTTGCGTCGCCCGTCACATAAGCGTCCGCACCCGCGTGCAGCGCCTGCGCCGCCAGATCCGCGCCTGCGCCGCCGCAAACCGCTACGCGGGTGATGGGCTTTTCCGGCTCAGGCGAAACCATGCGCACTGCGGCGTGGAGGCGGCGGCTGACAAGGCCGGCAAGAGCGGGGGCACCCATCGGCTCCACCCGGCCGATGCGCAGCAGCGGTGCGCCCTCCTGTGAGGGAACAGGCTCCACATCGCACAGGCCAAGCGCTGCGGCCAGCACATCATTGACGCCGCCCTGCGCCACATCTAGGCTGGTGTGAGCACAGATTGCGCTCATGCCAGCGCGGGCCAGCAGGTAGGCGGGTTCCTGCGCGAAGAAGCTCTTTTGCGCATGGAAGATAACAGGATGATGGCTGACGAACAGCTGTGCCCCGGCCTGCTGCGCGAGGCGAATGGCCTCCGGCGTGATATCGAGCACTACGGCGATGGTATCCACCTGCTGGGCGGCACTGCCCACCAGCAGGCCGCTGTTATCCCACCCCTCCTGTTGAGCGAAAGGGGCGATTTCGTTGAGATAATCGTAGATATCCTGTACGCAGATCATGTGGTCCCTTCCTTTGGTTCCCTATCGTGCAGTGCGTTTGCAAGCTCGGCTGCAGCCGCTTCCAATGAGGCATATTCCTCCGGTGGGCGGCCCGCTCTGCGCAGTGCGCCTGCGCGTAGCGCCAGGCGCTTTTGCTGCTTTTGCAGGAATAGAGCGGCTGCCTGTGAGCGGCACTCCGGCAGCCGCCCCATATAGGGCCTGCCGGGAGAGTCATCCGTTTTGACGCCTGTATAGTGTGCGCAAAGGGCGATATAGAGATGCGGCCCTTCCTGCACGGCTGCCTCCTGTAAGATTTCAAACCCGTTTTCATACAAAAAACGGCGCGTATCCTCCCCATGCGTCATTGGCTGGAGGATGAGCCGCTTTTCAGCATCCCGCAGCCATGGCGTGCGCGCCAGCAGGGTGGCAATCAATTCGCCGCCCATCCCGGCCAGCACAAAATCCTGCGCCTGCTCGGGCCGGAGAGCGCTCAGCCCGTCTGAAAGGCAAGCGGTGATCCGATCCTCCAGATGATACCGCCGAATGGTCTGACGCGCGTTTTCCAGCGGCATTTCCCGCAGATCGGAAACGACGGCACGCGGGCATTTTCCAGAGAGCACCAGGTATGCAGGTAAATAGGCGTGATCGGTGCCAATATCGGCAACCACTGCGCCTGGCCGCACAAAATCCGCCGCCATTTGCAGACGGGGGCAGAGGTGGATTTTGCTCATCCGCATCGTCTCCTTTTTACTGGACGGGCGCCGTCGGGCCCCATACGCACATATGGAAAAGCCGCCCAGCCTATACCGGGCGGCTCAAAGCATCCTTTGCATTCGTGTGCAGGGACATACACCGGTTTCCAGCACCGCGGCAGCACCCCCTGACTGTGGTTATCGGCTTTGGCCAGCCCAGCCTGAGAACGCCGCCAGCGTGCGCTTGGGCATGCCCAGACAGCGATGCCCGACGCCCCCTATACACGGATGCCTTTATTCCTTTCCGGCAAGGAACGCATTGATCTCCGCAATCAGTGCATCGGCATCCACGCCATGCACCATGCATGCCTGCTCCACGGTCTCGCCGCGGGAGGCGGGGCAGCCGAGGCAATGCATGCCCATATTCAGGAAATAAACGGCCGTTTCGCGATCCAGATCCAGCACGTCGCCAACGGTCATATTTTTATCAATCTGAGCCATTCAAAAAACCTCCTTTGTTTGAAGCTGCCCTTATTATACTCGCTTTGCACGGCGAATGCAAGCACCGGTCCGCCCTAATGCGCCAAGCTTTATTGCTATAATATTGAAAAGAAAACAATTTGACAAGCGGCTATTTTATCTTTCACAAGCTGTTTCATATTTTCGTCACTGGCTTTTTGCATATTCTTTTCTTTTTGAACACAAGATCGTAACATTTTACGGATATACTAAAACCAAGTTAAACGAAAGAGCGAACTTGCTTACGATCCCCTCGCAAGAGGGTCCCTATATTTTCTACTTTTTCATTTTTTCTCTCCTTTTTTCCCTCATTTTGCAAAACGGGCGCCGGAAACGGCGCCCGTTTTGTCTGTGCGTTTTCCATATCAGAGGATCTCCTTCTTCGCAAAGATCCGTTGCGAAATCACGTAAGAAACGGCGAGCGCCGCCACAATCAGCACCGGGAATACCGGCCAGAGCCGCACAAGCGACGCCAGTGCGCCCGGCGCGCTTTTGATGAGCAGCGTGTAGCCGCCAAACAGGATAAAAAACAGCACGAAAAAAACGGCGAGCAGCAGGATGCGCATCTTTTCCGCGCCGTAGCGAAAGGTCAACGGCAGCATGACGGAAAGATACAGGCAGGCGATCATCAGGCAGGCGGCGACCGCCCAGCCGAGCTCCTTCCAATCGACGCCGCCACGAATAGCGCCCGCCAACAGGCCCGTCAGCAGCGACAGCACGATCCCCATCAGGCCCAAAAGCAGGGCGAGCACATATTTTTCCCGCACTGCGGTTTTGCGGGAGACGGGCATGGAGAGCATGTAGGTATTCCACTTTGCCATATCGTCATAGGAGAAGGTGCTGACTGCCAGCATGATGGATTCGATCATCACAATGCCCACGATCATGCCTGTGCCCGACGTAACGCCGATGCTCAGAAAAAGCAGAAGCAGCAGCAAGAGCGATCGGCCGTAGGCGCGTAGCAGCAAAAAATCCTTAATCAATAAGCCTTTCATTGTGCATCCCCCTTAATGGAAAACAGCATGATATCCTCGAGCGTGGCCGGGTCAAGCACACAGCCCTCATAGGCCTGCGGCTGCGAGGGATCTACTTTTATCAGCGCCTCTACGCCCACGCCGCTTTTACGCAAACCGATGATCTGGCTTCGGTCAATGGAGGCGAAGCGCTCCGCCCCGCAGCGCAGGATCCTGTGGGAGAGCAGCAGGTCATCCTTGGGCTCGCTGGCGAGGATTTTGCCCTGATGGATGAAGGTGATATAATCTGCGACCCGCTCCAGATCGCTGGTGATATGAGAGGAGAGCAGGATGGAATTGCGCTCATCCTGGATGAATTCTAGAAACAGGTCGAGAATTTCATTGCGCACAACAGGGTCAAGCCCGCTAGTTGCTTCATCCAGAATCAACAGGCGCGGGTGATGCGCCATGGCCGCCGCAATGGAGAGTTTCATCTTCATCCCGCGGGAATATTCCTTGAGCTTTTTCTTCTGCGGCAGTCGAAAACGGATGCAGAGAGAATGGTACAGCTGGTCATCCCAGCCTTGATAAATGGGCCGCAGGATGGCAGGCAGATCCTTTGCACGCAGTACGCTGTGAAAGAAATTTTCGTCAAACACCACGCCAATCTGCTGCTTGATGGCTTGATCTTCCTTTTCAGAATCCAGTCCGAAGACCGTGATCTTACCGCTATCTTTATGAATCAGGTTGAGAATCAGCCGGAGCGTTGTGCTCTTGCCCGCGCCGTTTTCCCCAATCAGGCCCATGATACAGCCCTGCGGCAACGTGAAGCTGATATCCTTTAGCTGAAAAGCGCCGTAATCCTTGCAGAGGTTTGTCACTTGAATGCTTGCATCCATTACAGTGCCCCTTCCTTTCCGTTTAAAAATTTTCATATTGCAGACGAAGAAGCTCGGTTAGCTCCTCCAGGGAGACGCCGCTTGTGCGGGCCAGCTCAACCGCCTGCTGCAGGTGTAATTCCACCTTTTTGAGCTGCTCCTCCCGAATGAACTCCATGTTTCGCTGCGCGACAAAGCTACCCTTGCCGGGAAAGCTTTCAATAAAACCATCTCGCTCCAGCTCCTCATAGGCGCGTTTTGTGGTGATTACGCTGATGCGCAGCTCCTGTGCGAGCAGCCGCATGGAGGGGAGAGGATCGCCCTGTGCGAGCCGGCCGCTGATGATCAGCTCCTTAATTTGCGAGGCGATCTGATCGTAAATTGGCTTCCCGCTCGCATTGCTGATGAGAATATCCAAAGTGTGCACTTCACCTCCAAGCATATTGTATATATTAAGTATATACAATAGAGCCAAAATGTCAAGTAAAATCTTTGTTTTTTGGAAGATGTTTTATCTATGAAAGCCAGCGGGCTTCTCATGCGAAGGGCAAGGCGTGCAGTGCCGGCTGGATAAAGCTGCCGGCCCTTCTCTCGCTGCGAAGGGGATATATGCTCGCGTTTCCAGACTAAAAACCAACGCCTTGCTTGACAAAGCCCTTGCTTTTTGATACACTTAAAAACCGTTATAAGCGTATTCCCGCTTTTTTCAGGGGAGTCGCCTGAGGCGCCCCCGGCGCAGTGCGCAAGCGCTTTTCTGCCCGAGCGGTGAAACAAATAGAGATGCAGCGGTATCGAAGTGGTCATAACGGGGCTGACTCGAAATCAGTTTGCGGGCAACCGCACGAGGGTTCGAATCCCTCCCGCTGCGCCAAAGGAAAACGCCATTGAAATCTGAACCCTATGGTTTGGATATCAATGGCGTTTTTGTTATATATCTGCGCAGGTTTGCAAACTTGGAAATTATTTATAAATTATAATGAAAAAGCAAACAGTAAAAAATCTGAAATGAAATCGATGAAACGGATGGGTTTAAACCCACATGTCTATTCGCAATCCTTGTTTTGTTACCAGCGAGAGCTTGCCTGAGATATTTATTTTGAGTTACCCTCTCACGACAAGTATACAACCCAAGTTTTAAGTTGATCCTTAAAACTTGGGCTTGTTGCTTTTTAAGAATAGGGCTGGAATTTACAGACGGATACCAAACAGAGAAAATTTAAATTCACATAACAATTCAAAAATCAAGAGTTCCACCGTTTGTCATTTTCAGTGCACCAATTGCACTTTTAACTCGTCCAGCAGCAGCTCGGCAATTGGTGAGAATACCTGATATTTTTTCCAAATAACATACATTTTTGTTTCCAGAACCGGCTCCAACAGGCGGAAACAAAGGTCGCTTGAGGGGCTTGTATCCACCAGACGGTCAAACATGAGCAGATACCCCAATCCTTCCTTTACAAAAACCGACCCGTTATAAGCCAGATTGACCGTGCCGGAAAGGTTTAGCGTATCTGCTTTTTCTCCACACCACCGGGAAATATCAAATTTCATTCCCTGCGCGGAGCAGATTAAGGGGAGTCCAACCAGATCGCCAACGCGGATGCATTCTTTTTGGGCAAGCGGATCGTCCCGTTTCATTACAAGTCCCCAGCGATCTACCCCAGGCACTTCTAAATAGTTATATTTGGAAAGATTTGGCGGCTCGGCAATGACTGCAAAATCGATCAGCCCCCGATCCAGCCGTTCTGCGACCTGCTCGGTATTTCCACTGGTAAGATGGTAGCGGAACAGTGGATATTTTTTTTTAAACTCCTGAATCGCTTGCGCCAGATATTTGATCTGGTAAGATTCCGCACATCCAATCTGCACTTCACCGCCCGTAATATCATCCAGAGCCTTAAATTCATCCGTCGTCTTATCCACCATATCAAGGATATCTTCAGCTCGTTTTCTTAGAAGCATTCCTTCGTCTGTCAGACTGAGGCTGGTGCTGCCACGGCGAAAGAGCTTTCTTCCAAGTTCCTGTTCTAAATCCTTCATTTGTTTGGACAAAGTAGGCTGGGAGACATGCAGCGTTTCTGCCGCACGGGACATGTTTCCGGCTCTTGCGATCTCCAAAAAGTAGCGTAAAACACGGATTTCCATTATTACCTCTCCTTGCACATTTCTTATGTCCAGTATACATAGTCGTGATATTCTTGTCAAGAATAACTAGATATGAAATATAAATATTAGACATATCATGTCCATCTGCCTATAATAAAAGCATAGGAGGTGGAGACAAATGGCGGAAGCATCGGATACGCTTGGTATCATCTACCAAAACCTGAAAGACGCTGGCTGCGACGAGCGGACAACAGAAAATTGTATGTCTTTTGCAAAGAACGGAAACTTGGGCGCTATGCTGCCGCTGCTAAAACAGTATCGAACGGCGCTGCTCGGCTCAGTGCGGTCAGGGCAAAAAAAGATCGACTGTCTGGATTATTTGATTTATAAAATTCAAAAGGAAATGATTTAGGAGGCATCATCTATGAACATGAACTTTGATTTTAACAATCCCACCCGAATCTTGTTCGGTAGCGGAAAGCTGAACGAACTGGGCAATCAGCCTATGCCGGGGAAAAAGGCGCTGCTTCTGATGTCTGGCGGCAAATCCGCAAAAGTGAGCGGAGCCTATGACCGCACGCTGGAGCAGCTCCATAAAGCGGGCGTGGAAGTGGCGGAATTTGCTAAGGTTATGGAAAACCCCATCAAGGAAATGGTCATGGAAGGCGCGGCCTTTGCCAAAGTAAACGGCTGTGATTTCATTGTGGCACTGGGCGGCGGGGCCGTGCTAGATTCCGCCGTTGCTGTTGCAGCAATGACCACCAACCCCGGCGACCTATGGGACTATATGAATGGCGGCACCGGAAAGGGGCAGGCCCTTGTCCATCCTGGTCTGCCGATTGTTTCTATTACTCTTACTGCCGGTACAGGCTCCGAAGTCAATTGTTGGGGCGTGATTTCCAATCTGGAGACCAAAGAAAAGATCGGCTTTGGCTACCCGGAGCTGACTCCTGTCCTCGCCGTTGTCGATCCGGAGCTGATGAAAACCGTCCCTGCGAAATACACAGCCTATCAAGGCTTTGACGCGTTGTTCCACAACACCGAAGTGATGATGTCCAATGGCGTCAATATTCTCAGCGAAACCATTGCGCTTTCCGCTATCGAGAACATCGCCCAATACCTGCCCCGCGCCGTAAAAGACGGAAACGACTTGGAAGCGAGGGAGCACATCGCCTACGGTAGCACCATGGCCGGAATCAGTATACAGTTGACTTCTACCACCGCGCAGCATTCGATGGAACACGCCATGAGTGCCTATCACCACAATCTGCCCCACGGTGCTGGATTGATTATGATCTCCAAGGCGTTTGCAGAGTTTTTCATCGAAAAGCACGCCTGTGACGAGCAGTTTGTCAAGATGGCCCGCGTGATGGGAATCCCGGACGCCGACAAGCCAGAGGACTTTATTGCCGCGCTTCTGCAACTCCAAAAGGACTGCGGTGTGGATAATCTGAAGATGAGTGACTATGGCATTACCGCCGATGAATTTATGACTTTAGCTGTCAATGCGCGGGAAACCATGGGCGGATTGTTCTTAGCAAATCCCTGCCCGATGTCCGACGAGGAGTGCGCGGGTATTTTTGAGGAAGCGTATCGGTAACAGAAACGAACCCGCCCCCCAAATATGCGGTAGGCATTTTCAAGGGAGCAGCGCCTTCTTGGAAGCGCCTGTGCTTTTTTAATCGAAGGGAAATGAAGCAGCGAGGAGGCAGCAAACAATGAAACAGAAATGGATCTCGATTTTGATTTCGGGGATTTTGCTTATTGGCTGTTTGACCGGATGTAATAACGGCGCCGCCAATTCTTCTGAACCAGAAAGCGCATCCCCTTCCTCTACACAAACACCGACGGACACCTCATCTTCGGAAGGCAAAAACTCCGGTGAAAAAACATCTGCGCCTGTCTTTGATTTTGAAAGCAGGACGGTCATGCTGAACAGCGGGTATGAAATGCCTATCGCAGGGCTTGGCACTTATGCCCTTTCCGATGAAGAATGTTATAACTCTGTTACTGCTTTGCTCGAAGCTGGCGGGCGGCTCGTCGATACCGCCCATATCTATGGAAATGAAGCAGCAGTCGGCAGGGCAGTACGGGACTCCGACGTGCCCAGAGAAGAAATCTTTGTGATCACCAAGCTCTACCCCAATCAGTTTGCCAATGCGGAAGAAGCCATTGAGGAAGCGCTTGCGAAGCTGGATATCGAGTATATCGATATGATGCTGCTCCATCATCCTGGAGAGAACGATGTGGAAGCATATAAGGCGATGGAGAAGGCGGTGGAGGAAGGAAAGATCCGTTCCATCGGGCTTTCCAACTGGTATGTGGAAGAGCTGACAGAATTTTTGCCCCAGGTGACGATTACACCGGCGTTGGTGCAGAATGAAATTCATCCCTATTACCAGGAAAACGACGTCATTCCCTTTATCCAAGAAAAGGGCATTGTGATGCAGGGATGGTATCCCTTTGGCGGACGGGGGCACACGGCGGAGCTCTTAGGCGATGAAGTGATTTCAGAGATTGCTGAAGACTACGGCGTAACATCAGCCCAAGTCATTCTCCGGTGGAACTTGCAAAAGAGCGTCGTGGTGATCCCGGGTTCCAGCAATCCGGACCATATCCGAGAAAATCTCGATTTATTTGGGTTTGAACTGACTGATGAGGAAATGGAGCGCATCAATGCACTGGATAGAGGAGAAAAGCATGATTGGTATTGATTTGAAAAGCGGAAAAAACGGCGCCGCTCCGGTTATTAAGCTAAACAGCGGACATAACCTTCCGACGGTAGGGCTTGGAACTTATGCTCTGCATGGAAGCACCTGCACAAAGGCAGTATATACCGCCATACAAAGTGGATACCGTATGGTTGACACCGCCGCCTTCTATGGAAACGAGAAGGAGGTGGGGGAAGACGTCTGGGAATCCGGTGTGCTGCGGGAAGGAATCTACGGATTTGGATATCTGGTTTCAACATAAAGAATACCGTACCAGTGTTTGCTGCGTTTTGCGAAATGCAGCGGCGCTGTTTTCTATAAATAAAATAAAAAGCGGCATGTAATTGGGATGCTCCCAAAGCAGGACTTTCTCCCGGAAATCGACCGCTATCATTCCTTCATTCACAACGATTTCAGGCCTATCAATATGCTGGTGGATAAAAATCAGAGGCTGTTTTTGATTGATTGGGAGAGTGCGTGCACAGGGCATTCCTTAGCAGATATCGGCCAGTTTTTTCGGTATCGGTTGTTTTTTCAAAATGCACATATCCAGCTGTTTGAGCAGGTCTATCATGAGTTCTCACACCGGCGGCTACCTGCGCGCTGGTTTGAGCTGGCTATTTTTCGTGATCTTGTAAATCCCCTGCAGATGCTGTCATCACATCAGGAGGCACCCCGCAGAAGCGCTGACTTGCGCAGCAGAATTGAGGAAAGCTTGGCCTATTGGGGCTATTGACGCGCATAGGCCTTTCCCTGGCAATAGCGGTATATTCTGCGCTCGGCTCTTGTATCCGTGCCATGCACGTGCTACAATAAAAGAAACTTTATAGATTTAGAAAGCGGGTGCCTACAGCATGGATAGCAATGTAAGAAACAGCATAGCGGCCAAAACGCGCGAGCTCATCAGCGCGCCGACCTGCAGCCAGGAGGCCAAAGCGGCGGCTCAGCGTTGGCTGGACGCATCGGGGACCGATGCGGAAAAAGAGGAGACCCAGGCCTATCTGGCCGAGCTGGAAGCGGATATCATGCCGGTCGAGGGGCTGATCGCTTTTGCCCAATCTGAGCAGGGTGTGGCGTATTTCGGAGCAGATCAAGCCGCCCAGATCGTCGCGCACGCGCAGGAGATTCAGGCTGCTGGCGCCAAATACTGCGATTGCCCGGCTTGCGCCATTGTGGAAGAAATCCTCAAGCAGAAAGATGCGCTCTTAAAATAAACCAATATGAAATTGCAAAAAAACACCGCCCCTACGGCCTGCAGGCCGTAGGGGCGGCAGCTTTTGCCTGTTTTTGTGATGCAAGCGGCAGGGGAGGTTAGGCGATATGCTCTACTCCAGCCGCTTTTTTGAGCGCGTCTACACGGTCCGTCTTCTCCCACGGCAAGTCCAGATCCGTGCGGCCGAGATGGCCATAGGCCGCAAGCTGGCGATAGATCGGGCGGCGCAGGTCGAGCATGTCGATAATCGCAGCGGGGCGCAGGTCAAACTCCTCCATGACGATCTCGCTAAGCGCATCGTCATCAATTACGCCGGTGCCGAAGGTGTCCACCATAACGGAAACCGGCTTTGCCACACCAATGGCATAGGCCAGCTGCAGCTCGCACTTTTTAGCGAGGCCCGCCGCCACAATATTCTTCGCCACATAACGCGCCGCATAGGCCGCGGAGCGGTCCACCTTCGTTGGGTCTTTGCCGGAGAATGCGCCGCCGCCGTGGCGTGCATAGCCGCCATAGGTGTCCACAATGATCTTACGGCCGGTCAGGCCGCTGTCACCCACGGGGCCGCCCGTAACAAAGCGGCCGGTCGGGTTGACGTAGATGATCGTATCGTCATCCATCAGCTCCTCCGGGATCACCGGGCGCACCACATGCTCCACGATCCCACGGCGGATTTCATCCAGCGAAACATCCGCACGATGCTGGGAAGAAATGACAACCGTATCCACACGCACCGGGCGGTTGTTTTCATCATATTCCACCGTGACCTGGGATTTGCCATCCGGCAGCAGGTAGGGTAATGTGCCTTCCTTACGGGCCTTGGTCAGTTGGCGGGTCAGCTTGTGTGCAAGGGAGATGGGCAGGGGCATCAGCTCTGGCGTTTCGTCGCAGGCATAGCCGAACATCATGCCCTGATCGCCCGCACCGTTGAGGTTATAGGCATCCTCCTCCCCGTTCTTCAGCTCCAGAGAGTGATCCACACCCAGCGCAATATCCGGGGATTGACCGTCGATTGCGGTGAGCACGGCACAGGTGTTGCCATCAAAGCCCTTACCGGCATCGTCGTAGCCGATATCGCAGATAACACTGCGCACGATCTGCGGGATATCCACATAGCAGCTTGTGCTGATCTCGCCCATGACGAGCACCTGGCCCGTTGTGCAGGTGGTCTCGCACGCCACGCGGCCCTGCGGATCCTTCTCCATAATTGCATCGAGGATTGCGTCCGAAATCTGGTCGCAGATTTTATCGGGATGCCCCTCGGTTACGGATTCCGAGGTAAAGAGATGTCTTGCCATGGATTCATGCTCCTTTTTATCATTCTTCCCCGCCGAAGGCCTGAGGGCACAAAAAAACGCTCACGGCGAAAACCGCGGGCGCTGCCAACACCTTATCTTCCGGTTCATACCGCAGGACTTAGCACCTTGCGCACAGCGTGAATTGCGCGCAGGTTGCCGGGCTTCACAGGGCCTTTCCCTCAGCCGCTCTTCATAAGGGGAATATGTAGTTTACAGCCTGTATTGTACGGCATGGGGCGAAAAAAGTCAAGCGCTCCGGCACATAGTGCACAAAAGTTCAAAAAGTGTTCATGAATGCGGCTTTCTTCCTCCTGCAAAGAATGGTATACTGAAATAAAAAAGGGAACGATGGAGGCGTCTTGAATTTGGAAACGAAGGTAACCAGGGCGCAGGCGCTCGCCCTGCTGCGCAAATATAACCGGGAGCCCTTTCATCTGTTGCATGCTCTGACGGTGGAGGGCGTTATGCGCTGGTATGCGCAATCGCTTGGCTATGAATCGGAAGCGGATTTTTGGGGCCTGGCCGGCTTGCTGCACGATATCGATTTTGAGCAGTTCCCGGAAGAGCACTGCCAAAAGGCGCCGGAGCTTCTGGCTGAAATATACGCGGAGGAGCCTCTCATTCACGCCGTATGCAGCCATGGCTATGGCCTCGTCAGCGATGTGGAGCCAACACATGAGATGGAGAAGGTTCTCTTTGCCATCGATGAGCTGACAGGGCTCATTGGCGCTGTGGTCAAAATGCGTCCCTCTAAAAGTGTGATGGATTTGGAGGTTGCAAGCCTGAAAAAGAAATTTAAGGATAAAAAGTTCGCCGCCGGCTGCTCGCGGGAGGTTATTCGCACTGGCGCCGAGCGGCTGGGCTGGGAGCTAGACCGGCTCTTCCAGCTGACGATTGAGGCCCTGCGCTCCTGCGAAGCGCAGGTGCAGGCGGAATTGGATGAGATGGCCTAATCGTCGGAGAAGCCCAAACGCCACTGCGTAGGGAGTAGTCATGGCAGACATCAGATATCAGACGTGAACGCTGAAAAGTGTCAGCCACAAAAAGTAGAGTTAGAAAGCAGTGGGCCCCGGGAGAAACCTCCCGGGGATTTCAGTCGATTGCGCTGGCCGTTCGCGGGGTCGAGGGGCGAAGCCCCCGGCTGCTTCTCTTTCTATCTTCTCTTACAGAAGTAAGAGAAGATAGTCGCGTACAGCGCAACCGGGCAGTCATTAAAAGTTAGCAGAAAATCTCATGGCCGCGCCACAAACAACATGATTTATTTTCCCGCTCAGGCCGCGGGGGCCCATCCTTTTCCCCCGTCGGAAAAGGATGCAAAAGGACGTGGATAAACGGCACTGCGGCGGCGGTTTATCAATCAGCCACACCACAACGCGTTCGGCGAACGCTTCCCGAACTCAGCCGCTCACGCGGCTTCAAACAGGCGGGAAGGTTCGCTTTTTGCCCTTCGGGCCAAAAAGTCCCATTGTATGAGAGAAGTATAATGCATAAAAAATCCTAAATATAAAAATATCCCACAGCTTTTATCCGCTGCGGGCTATTTTTTATGTGCTTGTGCCCACCTGCGTCGTTTCTGTAGAGGCCGGTGTGGAGGAGCTTTCGCTCTCGGGGAAGTCAAAGCCGTGCATAAATCCATCAAGCTCGATCGAGCAGATATCCCCGCCGATCACCCGCCCTTCGTATATCAGCAGGTTCGCGTGGATGCATCCGCTGTCCGCCGGGTAGCCGGGGTAATTCTGAATGGAGTAGGTCCACCGTTTGACCCGTTTTCCCTGATAATTGGTCAAATCAAAGCCCTGTTCTTTTTGAATTGCGTTATATTGCTCGTATACGCTGTCAAATTCCGGCGGAATGATCACCTCGGCCACCTCGACCGGATCCTCGTCAAAGCGCCAGCCGAATTGGGAAAGGAACGCTACGCGCTGCTGTGCATTCTCCGCTTTTATATTCAGCTCGCTGCCTGCCTCGGCAGGCTGGTGCAGGTGCGTAACGAGCAGCATAGCCAGCACGAGCAACAGCACAAGCAGGATTAAAATTACCATTTTAATTTTTGACGATTTCACGGAGTATACAAACATCTCAACCACCTCACCTATCTTTATGCGGGGATAAAAGCGTTCAGAAGTGCAAATTGAGAACCCGTATACGGAAATTTTATAAACAGAAAGAACCTTTTCTGTTGAATTTTTCACAAAAATTTATAAAGGTCACTTGAGGGGAAACAGGTATGTCCTAACGATATCTAGCATCTTACGTGGAAATACTGGAAGAATCATTTGAAAAGACAAATGGAATGACCGAATGTGAGCTCACCACAAAAAATTAATTTCATGATAAAGAAAATTTGATGCGAGCAGACCTGCCTTTGGGTCATTTGCCTGGAGGAGATTGAAAAGAGCTGCCGCCATGTCAATGCGCTGGAGCATGTGCTGATTCCGCAATACGGAGAGACGATCCGGTATATTACAATGAAGCTGGATGAAAATGAGTGCAGCACGGCAACGCGGCTGATGAAGGTCAAGGATATGATGCTAGAGCAGGTGCACCATTACAGCCGTCATCCCCAAAGCGCTGGCGGTTAGCAACAGACTGCCAGGGCTGCAGCATGGCTACGCGGTGCAATCGAGGTGCAGGGTGGAAAACTGCCCTCTGGAGGGGGCGAATCTGCCCCTTTGTGGGCTTTTACATGGGCTCCTTTCAGTTTGCAATCTTTTCCTAGAATTCCTCTTGCAATTTCCATGCAAACCTTTTATAATGGGATCAGAACGAACAAATGTGCGAACTATGACCGGAGGGATTGATTGTATGGCGGATAAACAAAAAGCGCTGGATACCGCGCTTGCGCAGATTGAAAAGCAATACGGTAAGGGCGCTATCATGCGCCTTGGGCAGAATAACAGTATGAATGTGGCGTCCATTCCCACTGGCTCTATCTCGCTTGATGTCGCCACAGGGATCGGGGGCCTACCGCGCGGCAGAATCATTGAGATTTATGGCCCGGAATCCTCCGGTAAAACCACTCTGGCTCTGCATGTGGTCGCGCAGGCGCAGAAGGCGGGGGGCGAGGCCGCGTTTATTGACGCGGAACATGCGCTGGACCCGATCTATGCGGAAAATCTAGGCGTGGATGTGGACTCCCTGCTGGTTTCTCAGCCGGATAACGGCGAGCAGGCGCTTGAGATCACGGAGGCGCTTGTGCGCTCCGGTGCAATCGACGTGGTTGTGGTGGATTCCGTGGCAGCTCTGGTGCCGCGCGCGGAGATTGAGGGCGAGATGGGCGATTCCCATGTGGGCTTGCATGCGAGGCTTATGTCGCAGGCGCTGCGCAAGCTGGCGGGCTCTATCTCCAAATCGAACTGCATTTTGATCTTTATCAATCAGCTGCGCGAAAAGGTGGGCGTTGTGTATGGCAACCCAGAGGTGACAACCGGCGGCCGCGCGCTGAAATTCTATGCTTCCATGCGTATTGATGTGCGCCGCACGGAGCAGCTCAAGGCGGCAGGCAATGAGTTGGTTGGCTCCCGCACCCGCGCCAAGATTGTGAAAAATAAGGTTGCGCCTCCCTTTAAAGAGGCAGAATTTGATATTATGTATGGGAAAGGGATCTCGCGCGAGGGCGAGCTGCTGGATATCGGCGTGAAGCTCGGCATTATTCAAAAGAGCGGTGCCTGGTTTTCCTATGGCGAGAGCCGCCTAGGCCAGGGGCGTGATAACGTAAAGGAGCTGTTCCGTACCAATACGGAGCTGGCGGATGAAATTGAGGCCAAGATCCGTGCGGATCTTGGCAAGCTGAATAATGACCGCCGCGCCGCTCCCGCAGCGGATACCAGACCGGAAGCGCCCAAAGAGGTGCCCGCACAGCCTTCTCCGGCGGCAAAGCCAACCACGCGTGCAGCGGCGCGTGCCAAGCTGGATATCGCCGTGGATGATGACGAGGCATGATCCTTACTGCACAGCAGGGCAGGGGGCCCAAGATTCACATCCTGCTGGATGGGGAATACCGGCTGACCACAAGCCAATCGTTCTGGTCGGCATGCGGCCTTTGCTCCGGCATGGAGATCAGCGAGGCGGAATTTGATTCGTTTGCGGGCCTGGTGGAGGCGGATAAGGCCAGGCACAAAGCGCTGCGGTTGCTGGAGGCGCGAGATCATAGCGAGCGGGAGCTCAAAGAAAAGCTGGCGCGCGGCGGCTTTGACCGTGAGCTGGCACAGGCTGTTGCCGCACGCATGGTAGAGCTTGGGCTCATCAACGATGAAGCGTATGCGCAGCGTTTGGCAGAGGAGCTCTTTCGCCGCAAGGGTTATAGCCCGGCACGCATTGAGCAGGAGCTTGTGTTGCGCGGCGTTGCCCGCGATACGGCGTATGAGGCGGCACGGGCGATTGAGGGCGATCCGTTGGAGCGATTGGCCGCGCTGTTGGAGAGTAAATATGCGCCCTCATACAAGGGCACGGAGAGAGACCGCCGCCGTGTGGTGCATGCGCTGCAACGGCTTGGCTATTCTTTTTCTGATATTCGCCGGGCGATGGAGGAACACGGTATGTGGCAGATAGCGCGCGAGCCGGAGGAGTGGTGAGCGGCGCTGTCGGGTAACCCGGTGCGAGCAGGTGTTTGGGGCGCTTTTGTGGGCGTTACCCCATTTTATTGATAGTAGTGAGAGCCGCAGGAGGGGTGTTCCTGCGGCTTTTGCACTGGAGCTAGGGAAAAAGCAGCGATGCTCCGAAGCGGCTCTCTGTATTGAAATGAAAAATTTGAGAAAAGGCGTTGCCTTTCTTGCTATCTGGTATAAAAATCCGTATAATAAAGTAAAAGATAACGCTTGCATCAACGTTCAGGAGCGCGCATCGATTTGCACGCTGTGGGCGCGCCTTGGGGCACGCCCTGGCGGCAATGTTTCCCTGTGCCTGATGCTTGCATGTGGATGGAGGTTTTTATATGGCTGACCTACGGGAGGAAACGCTGCGCCGCGCACAGGAGCTGGCTCATTTTCAACTGCTTGCTTCCAGCGATATTCCCAAAATCGATTTATATATGGAGCAGGTGACTTCTCTTTTGGAGCAGGAGATGGGGCCGAGCCTGCGCCGCAGAGATGAAAGCGTTTTTACCAATACCATGATTAACAATTACAGCAAGGAGGGTGTTTTGCCCCGCCCGGAAAATAAGCGGTATAACCGCCGCCATATCCTGACGCTCATCTATATCTTTTTGCTCAAGCAAAACCTCCCCATGCCGGAGATTAAGCGCTTCACCTCGCAGATTGAGAGCGCGGAGCAGCTGGATAAAATGTACGCCGTTTTTTATGATTTGGTGGGGAACTATGAGCAATCGTATCAGCAGGAGATTGCGGATAAGCTCTCTCAGATTGAGCGGCAGTGCAGCGAGAAGGGCGTTACAGATGAAATCAGCCTTGCACTGACGATGATCGCGCTGCTCTCCTTCGAGGCTTCTCTGAACACCATGCTCAGCAGCCGTCTGCTGGATTACTGCCGGGAGAAACGGGAAGAGGAGGCACAGGCGGCAAAGACGCGGGCTCAGGAGGAAGACGCGCAGGCGTGAGTGCGCCAGAACGGCGTTTTTGACGCAAGAGAAAAGGCTTAGCTTTTGGATATTTTTGGCTACACGCATCGCTCACCGGAGGCGTGCAGTATGCGTAAAATAAGTAAAAAGCCGTGACGCTGTTGTTACAGCGTCACGGCTTCTTGAATGGTTTTTAGCTTGTCCGCTCTTTTCGAGCAAAGAGTGAAAAATAAACACACAGGGGCATTTGAAATCACTCAGCAAAGCCGGATTCCACAAGCTTCACGAGCCCATCCACCGCCTGTTCCTCATCGGGGCCGCCAGCAATGATGCGGATGTTGGTGCCGCCCATAATCCCCAGAGAAAGAACGCCAAGCAGGCTCTTCGCATTTACACGGCGCTCCTCTTTTTCCACCCAGATGGAGGATTTATACTCATTTGCCTTCTGGATGAAAAACGTTGCCGGACGAGCATGCAGGCCAACCTGATTCTGTACAGTTACATCTTTCACATACATAACGCTAATATCTCCCACACAATCAAATTTCATGTTTGCTCCGCTACATATTATATCACAAAACTTGTCTCCGTCAACGACTTGCGGCGAGTTGCAGGCCGTTTTGCGAAAATTCGGCTTGTATCCCAACCGGGACCGCCTGAGGGGTTTGATGTTTGTGTAAATTGCATATTGCATTTTTTGTGCAATATATAAAAAAACAAAAGGGCTTTGTGGTGCAACATCCCGAGAAACAGGGGGATTCTTCTTACATGGGCCTAAGCATCAAGCCAGACAGAGAAAAGCTTCTACCCATATACTATGCCCTGTTTGATGCAATTGTGCAAGCCAGCGCAAAAAAATAAAAAGCAAAGAGCCCTGGGCGGCATGGCCTCTGTTCCTTCTGGCATTACAGCCTGTGATCCTTCTCTACGGCGGCGTCAACTGCCTTGCGCACTGCTGCCTCCAAGCCGTTCTCCTGCAAGGCCGCGATGCCCTCTATCGTCGTCCCGCCGGGCGAGCAAACCTGGTCGATCAGCGCCCAGGGGTGCTCGCCGCTCTCCAGAATCAGCTTGGCGCTGCCGAGCACCGTCTGCGCCGCAATCTCAAGCGCAGCCTGCTTGCCCATCCCATTTTTCACAGCCGCCCGGGCCAGCGCGTCAATGAATAGGTAGGCAAAGGCCGGCGCGCTGCCGGCAATCACTCCGAACAGAGGGAAGAAGCTTTCCTCCAGCTCGCGAATCTGGCCAATTGCGCCGAACAGCCGGGCCACAAGCGCCTTTTGCTCCTGCGTAACGTTTGCATTGGCGCAGAATGCGCTCGTTGCAGCGCCAGCCCTGGCGTTAATATTCGGCATGACGCGCACGAGGGCGGGTGAAAAACCAAGCGCCTGCTCGATAAAGCCCAGCGTTTTGCCGGCTGCGATGGAGATCACCAGCGGACCCTTTTCCTGCAGGGCGGGCGAAATCTCCGGGAGCAGGGCAGGGAATACCGCAGGCTTTACTGCGAGCACCACTGTATCGGAGCGCCGGATTAGCTCTGCAGCTGCCTGCGCTGCGCACACGCCAAACCGTGCGGCGCATTTTTGCGAGGCCTCTGGCGTGATATCTGTGACAACAATCTCCTCCGGCTGGTAGAGCGAAGCGGCGAGCAGCCCCTTAATGATTGCGCCGGCCATGTTGCCGCCGCCAATAAACCCAATTGTCATATGGAATCCTTCCTTTCTGGTTTGTCTGAGCGGTATCATTAGGAGACACCACGTTTTTGTGAAAACACCGGAACAAACCGGTTTAGTGCATATTTTTGCCATATGGCAGTATGGCTGCAAATGTGCGCGCCCACTCTGTACTGCTTTTTGCGCAAAAATCTTTGACGGCAAACAAAACAGATGTTGCCTTTTGCAAGGCTTTGGCTGTGGGAAAGCGGTCGCTCTTTGAAGGCAGCAACGGCGCAGCTGGCGAAAGCTGTCTGTTTGTGGCGTGTGCTATCCTGATCGCACCATGAAGAAGAATAGCATATTTTGCGTTGTTTAGCAATGCGGAAGCCAGTTTTCTGAGGTGCGTTACAGGGCTATTCTTGTCCGGCGCATCCCTTCCTCGGGGTTGCGTTTTTCCTCTTACCCTTTTATAATACTGCTGTCTTTGCGGCGCTTTAAAAAGCTGTTTTGACTGTATTTTTCAGGAAAGTGAGTGAGCATTGCGTGGATGAATCGCGTTTAGCGCTTTATACCTCCATTGTGCCGTCTCCCCGCCAGGTAGCATTTCAGGAGAGCGGGTTTCATGTCTTTTTTCATTATGGTATCAATACATTTACAAACCGGGAGTGGGGGGATGGAAAGGCCCCCGCGCAAGCCTTTTGCCCAAGCCGGCAAAACACCGATCAATGGGTTGAGTCCGTAGCCACAGCTGGTGCCCGGGGCGTTATCTTGACGGCGAAGCATCACGATGGCTTTTGCCTATGGCCCACCGCGACCACGGAGTATTGTGTGCGCAATAGCCCCTATCTCGGCGGCAAGGGAGATGTTGTGCGGGAGGTGAGCGATTCGTGCCGGAAGTATGGACTGAAATTCGGCTTCTATCTTTCCCTGTGGGATCGTAACGCTTCCTGTTACGGCACGCCTGCCTATAATGATTTTTACATGCGCCAGCTGACAGAGCTGCTGACAGGCTATGGCGATATCTTCTGTGTCTGGTTGGATGGGGCGTGTGGCGCACAGATGGATGGAAAGGAGCCCTACCCCTATGATTTCAAGCGGGTCTATCGCGCCATCCGGGAATTGCAGCCAAACGCGGTGATCTCAAACTGCGGGCCTGATATCCGCTGGGTGGGGAATGAGAGCGGTCGGGCGAGAAAGAGCGAGTGGAACGTAGTGCCCGCCTTTGCGTGTGAGACGCAGAATATTGCCGCCCACTCTCAGCAGGCGGAAACACAGGATATGAAAGGGCAGGCCGAAGACAGCCACTTAGAGGATTTGGGCAGCCGCAGCTTCCTGGCGGGCTATGATCCTTTTATGTGGTACCCGGCGGAGGTGGATGTTTCTATCCGGCCTGGTTGGTTTTATCACAAACGGGAGAACCACCGCGTGAGGAGCTTGCGCAATCTGTTGAAAATTTATTACGGCTCCGTCGGCGGCAACAGCCTGCTTCTTCTCAACATTCCGCCTACGCCGGAGGGGCTGCTGCACAAAAAGGATGTCAGGCGCCTGCAGGAATTGGGGGATGCACTCCGCAGAGGGATAGCCTTCCCTGTGGAGGTGTCCCAGGTGACGGCGGATGACTGCGCGGCGGGAAATGGCCCGGAAAATGTGCTTACCTCGGAGGAGAGCTATTATACGCCGCTACATACCGCTGAGCGCTACAGCATCACGCAAGATTTTTCAGCTCCCCAAAAAATTGATAAAATTCTTCTGAAAGAGCAGTGCAGCTTTTCGCAGCGGGTGGAAGAATTTCGTATTTATACGCGGCGCGGGGCGCGGGAGCAGTTGGCCTATCAGGGCACTACCATTGGGTTTTGCCGCTTTGCTCTGCTCAAAAAGCCGGTGTGGGCGGATGGGCTCCGCCTGGAGATTACCGCTTGCCGCAATCAGCCGTATATCCGGTAGCTGCAAGCCTATCGGGTGGCTCCCAAATCCGGGCAGCGCTTTTGAATTGTGAAAAACCGGAGGAACGGCGCAGAGCATCTCTGCTTTCCCGTTTCTCCGGTTTTTTTGAATCGTGTGTCATCGCAAGCCGGCAGCGCCTAGCGGCCAGAGCTCCATCGATCCCATCCCTCCGGGGAAAAGGAGGCGGAGCCATCTGCCTGGTTGCCAGAATGCTGCCGGGGCTCATAGGCGTCTGCTTTGCCCCAGCTCTGCTGAGGCGGTTGCCATTGGTAAGGCTGGCCGCCCTCAGATCCATAGGGTGAAAACGTTTCTTCAGGGACGATGCCGAATTCCCAAGGGGAAGCGATTCCGCGATCCAGCGCGTTTTGGCGCAGCAGCTCATAATACATTGCCTGTGTGGTATAGAGATATGGGTGCACGTACAGGTAAGCAAAGCCGAGCGTGATAGTGCCCAGCAAATACCAGCCGAAAAAGCTCAGCTGCATGACGAAAAGGCTCCCCTTATAGCCTTTGGTGATGCGCCGGCTAAGGGCTATCGCCTGCGTGGAGGTGAGCTGGGGATTATCATGCTGGATAAACGCCGTCATGGAGTAAGATAGGGCCTTGACGATCCCGGGAATGACCAGCAGCAGCGTCCACAGCGTAATATAAATCCGCTTGAGCAGCATCGTGCAGAAATAGCGCCCGTAGTGTGCGGCAGCCTCTTCATAAACACCGGCAAGCTCCGGCCCGCTTTTGCGCAGGCAGCTCAGATAGTACCCTGCGATGGAAACCTGTAGCGGAAGCAGCAGCAATGCAATGAGGGACATGATGTTCCAGGATACATTGAAAAACTGTGTTTGATAAATCGCGTTGAAGGTGTTGCGCAGCTGCACATAGGTAGACGTGCCAAAATTGATATAGTTGACGGCCTCAATTACGATACCGGCTAAAAACAGATGCACCCATTGGCCGTTTGCAATAAACTGCCGGGCATTGGCCTTAATGGCCCTGCGGTTTAGCGCCATAAGGGAACCCTCCCGTGTGAAATTCTGCGTACCGCGCACGCATAGTAGTGTCTTTTCACACGAAAGTATAGCATCAATTGTGCGGGGAAAAGTTGATGAACTGTAAACAATTTGCGAAAATCCCGCAGAAAATCCTGTCATTCTATCTAAAAACGATATGGATATATCTGAAAATCCATCAAATAATCTATATTTCGGCATCCTGCGCGAGCGGGCGGGGCGCCCGGTTCAACACCTGCCTTGCAAATGCCGCGCGCGATTGCTGATAATAGGGGTAAACATAGAGCGCGGGGAACAAAAGAATACAGGATAAAATCCAGGGTGTAAAGCTCAGAGCAAAGACGGCTGCCTGCCCCATCTGGCCATCCATCACCCGTGCGCTTTCCCGGATGATAGCCGCCGCATGCGGCCGGTCAAGCTCGTCGAACAGATAATAGACCAGAAGATATCTTCGGGTGACCAGCAGGTAGAAAAAAAGGCCCACAACAAAAAAAATGCCGCCTGCCGCGCAGAGGATGAGAAACGTTGAAAGTTCACTCCCGGCGGTGAGTTGAAACCAGGAGATTCCCAGCAGGATCATGCCGGGTGCGCAAAACAAAAGCCACCAACCCAGCTTGCGCACAAAAAGGCGGAGCCAAAGCGCGGCGCATTGCATTGCCCGCCGGGCAGGGCGGAAGGGTGCAAAGAGCGCGCCCAAGCCATTGCCCTTGCCCCGGTTTGCATTCTGTCGCCAAAACCAAGCCATTCGCCCGGCCTTGAGCGGTGCGCAGAGCAGAGTAGCGGCGGCCAGTGCCAGCAGAGCGGCTACCAAGAGCAGAAGGGACGCGGCCGGGGATGGAAGGGCTGTTTGAACAGCGGGCATGGAGAGTGCCCAGCGAAGCGAGGGAACAAGCAGGTTGGGCACACACAGAATCAGGCCGGAAAGCAGCCACAGGGCGTTCGCTCTGCCGTAGCGCCCCACCAGAAGCGCGCGCGCCTCGAGTTTGGTCATGGCTTCCCGCATAGGCGGACTCCTTTCGGAAGTTAGAGATGGGATTTCAGAGATTGGGTATTGGATGCAGGAGCCGGACGCCGGATTTTAGGCGTTAGACGTTAGAAGCTGAGGGGCTTTTACCTGTTTGCGTTTTTGCCGAAGCCAGCGAGTAAATCGTCAGGCGATCAAGTTCCATTCGCTAAAATGCTTTCTGCCACTGCCTCTGACACGACAGCTTTCCGGCTCTTGCATCTAGCGTCCAATCTCTAAAACCTAACCTTATCTTGCTCTGCTTTTTCCATTTTTATGCGGCGGTTCGCAAGGCACGCCCCCCCTTTGCCGGGCTCTCCCGTCTGCGCTATCCACAAAATTTTTTGCGCTCTCTTCCCTTGGTGAGCACATTTTGCCCTTTTTTATTTTTCGCCGATATGGTAAGATAAAGATAAATATCATCTATGAAACGTTGTGAAAAGGAGTTTTGCCAATGTCCAGCGTAAAACGTCTTTTTGTGGAAAAGCGGCCTGGCTTTGATGTGGAGGCGCGCCATATGCTGGCCGACCTGCGCGAAAACCTGGGGCTTTCTACGCTCACCGCAGTCCGGCTCATCAACCGCTATGATCTGGAGGGGATCAGCGATGCGGATTTTGACCGTGCATCCCGCACGATCCTTTCTGAGCCGAATGTGGATAAGGCCTCCGGCACGCTCTGCGTCGCGCCCGGCTGGCGTGTTTTCGCCACAGAATATCTGCCCGGCCAGTATGACCAGCGCGCCGATTCCGCTGCGCAGTGCATCGCTCTCCTTACTCAGGGGGAGCGGCCGAGTGTGCTGTCCGCGCGTGTGATCGCCCTGCAGGGCGATCTGACGGATGGGCAGTTTGAGCAGGTCAAGCACTATCTGATTAACCCGGTGGAATCCCGCGAGGCCTCCATGGAGTTGCCTGAGAGTTTGCAGCTCCATGCGGACAGGCCCGCCGATATTGCGCGCGTGGCTGGCTTTACCCAGTGGACGCATGAGGAACTGGCGCAGTATCATGCCCAAATGGGCTTTGCCATGAGCGTGGCGGACCTCGCCTTTTGCCGCGATTATTTTCGCGATACGGAAAAACGTGATCCCTCTGTGACGGAGCTGAAGGTGATCGACACCTATTGGTCCGACCACTGCCGCCACACCACTTTCTTGACGCAACTGGACACCGTGGATATTGAAAAGGGCCCGCTTGCCCGTGCCATTGAATCCGCATGGCTTGAATATATTGTGGCCCGTACCGAGGTCTATCAGGAGCGCAAGAAGGATATGACGCTCATGGATATGGCTACCATCGGCGCCAAGGTGCTCAAAAAGCGCGGCCTTGTGCCGGATCTGGATGAGAGTGAGGAGATCAACGCCTGCTCCATTGAGGTGCCGGTGGAGATTGACGGCAAGGAGGAGACCTGGCTCGTCCAGTTCAAAAATGAAACGCACAACCATCCCACGGAGATCGAGCCCTTTGGCGGTGCGGCCACATGCCTAGGCGGTGCGATCCGCGACCCGCTCTCCGGGCGCTCCTATGTCTATCAGGCGATGCGCGTCACCGGCAGCGGCAACCCACTGACTCCTTTTGAGAAGACGCTTCCGGGCAAGCTGCCGCAGAAGAAGATCACCGTCGGCGCGGCACAGGGGTATTCCTCCTATGGCAACCAAATCGGTCTGTCTACCGGGCAGGTGGTGGAATTGTATGACGATGGCTACACCGCCAAGCGCATGGAGATCGGCGCTGTGATCGCCGCCTCGCCGAAGGAGAATGTCCGCCGTGAACGCCCGCAGGCGGGCGACGTGATCGTCCTACTCGGCGGCCGCACAGGGCGCGACGGCTGCGGCGGCGCCACCGGCTCCTCCAAAGCGCACGATACCTCTTCTATTGAAACCTGCGGCGCAGAGGTGCAGAAGGGTAATCCGCCCACAGAGCGTAAGCTCCAGCGGCTGTTCCGCAACCCGGAGGCGGCGCGCATGATCAAGCGCTGCAACGACTTTGGCGCAGGCGGCGTATGCGTTGCCATCGGTGAGCTGGCAGATGGGCTGGATATTGACTTGGACGCTGTCCCGAAGAAATATGATGGCCTCGACGGCACAGAGCTTGCCATCTCTGAATCGCAGGAGCGCATGGCGGTTGTGCTGGCAAAGGAGGATGTGGCGGCCTTCTCCGCTCTCGCAGCAGAGGAGAATCTGGAGGCCACTCCGGTGGCCACCGTTAAGGAGGAGCCTTATCTCACAATGACCTGGCGCGGCGATACGATTGTGTCGCTCAGCCGTGCCTTCCTGAATACCAACGGCGTCACACAGCACGCACAGGCGAAAATTGCTGCTGTGGACCCGAAAAAGAATTATCGTACCGCCATCCCGGCAGAGCTGAAAGGGAAGTCCAGGGCGCAGTCTCTACAGGAAAACCTGGCCCGGCTGACGGTCTGCTCGCAGAAGGGGCTGGTGGAACGGTTTGACTCCTCCATCGGAGCGGGCACAGTGCTCATGCCCTATGCGGGCAAATACCAGCTTACGCCGGAGGATGCGATGTGTGCGCGTATTCCCGTTTTAACGGGGGAGACGGATACCGCCACTGTGATGAGCTATGGTTTTATTCCGGCGTTGAGCCGGTGGAGCCCCTTCCATGGCGCGGCCTATGCCGTCACGGAGGCGCTCGCAAAGGTGGCCGTCACCGGGGCGAAGCCCTTCGCCTCCAGGCTCACCATGCAGGAGTATTTTGAGCGGCTGCATGATAAGCCGGAGCGCTGGGGCAAGCCCGCAGCGGCATTGCTCGGCGCGCTGGCTGCGCAGCTGCACTTCCATGTGCCGGCCATCGGCGGGAAGGACAGCATGTCCGGCTCCTTCAATGAGCTCGATGTGCCGCCCACGCTGGTCTGCTTTGCCGTGGCGCCAACAAAGGCGAGCAAAACGGTTTCCTCCATCTTCAAAAAGAGCGGCTCCCGCGTAGCGCTTCTGCATCTGCCGGTGGATGATGAAACGCTGCTGCCGGATTGGGATAACGCCGCAGCCTTCCTCAACCGCGTCTCTGAAATGGTGACCGACGGGCGCATCCTTGCCGCAAGCGTTGTGCGTGAGGGCGGCGCGGCGGCCAATGTGTGCCGTATGGCGTTTGGCGATAAAATGGGCTTTTGCTTTGCAGAGGGCTTGACAGAGCAAACGCTTTTCGCACCGGAATGTGCCTCCATCGTGGCGGAGCTGGCCGATGGTGTTTCCCTGGATGGCTTCCAATATACGGAGCTCGGCGTGACGGCGGACAATGGGATATTCCTCCTCGACGGCGAAAAAATCCCGGTGGATACGCTTATCGACGCGTGGGCAGGTACGTTGGAGCCCGTGTTCCCCACAAAGGCGGAGGAGCCCGCCATGGAGCGGGAAATCCCGCTCTATACCCAGCGTTCCCGCAAAGCGCCCGCTATCAGGGCGGCGAGGCCGCGTGTAGTGATCCCGGTTTTTCCGGGCACCAACTGTGAATATGATACGGCCCGCGCCTTTGAGCGCGCCGGCGGCGAGGCGCAGGTGCTCGTGATGCGCAACCTCACCCCGCAGGCGATTGATGAATCTACTCGCGCGCTGGCTGCGCTGATTCGGCAGGCGCAGATTGTTATGCTGCCCGGCGGCTTTAGCGGCGGCGACGAACCGGATGGCTCCGGTAAATTCATCGCCACCACGCTGCGCAGCCCCCGCATCCGCGAAGCGGTGACCGAACTGCTTGACAACCGCGACGGCCTGATGCTCGGCATCTGCAACGGCTTCCAGGCGCTAATTAAGACGGGTCTTGTGCCCTATGGCAAAATCACCGATACGCAGGAAACGGATCCCACGCTCACTTTCAACAACATCGGCCGCCACGCCTCCTGCATGGTTTACACGCGCGTAACGAGTGTGAAATCCCCGTGGCTTGCGGGCACAGAGGCAGGCGAGGTGTTTGCAACGCCCGTCTCCCATGGCGAGGGACGTTTCGTGGCGGATGAGGAAACGCTCCGCCGCCTGATTGCAAACGGCCAGGTTGCCACCCAGTATGTCGATCTCAGCGGCAACCCCACCGGGGATATCCGCTTTAACCCGAACGGCTCCGTTTGCGCTATTGAGGGCATCACAAGCCCGGATGGCCGCGTATTCGGCAAGATGGCACACATTGAGCGCATGGGCGAAAACCTCTATAAAAATGTGCCTGGCGAGAAGGATCAGAAGATCTTTGTCTCCGGCGTGGCGTATTTTAAATAAAAAACTTTAGATTTTAGATAGCATCCGTATACAAGGGAAACATCGCCGCCCGGCGTGCTCAAGCGGGTGTTCGCTGCGTTCTCAGGCACGGCTGGGCGAGCAGCCTAGCCGTGCCCTGCGGCCTTGCGATCCCCTCACCTGAAGTTGTCGGAATGGCTCTTCGGCATTTTTAGCCTGTGACCGCGTTTCTGGCAAGGTAGATGACGCAGCCTTTCTTTGCCGGAAGGCAAAGAGGATAACGCCGCCAGGTGCGCGGCCACGGCGCTGAAAACCGATATGTACCCTTGTACGCTGATGCTATGGAAAGGGCATGATCCTTGTGAAATATGCAGTTGTTCTCTATGACGGCATGGCGGATTATCCCGTGCCTGCCCTCGGCGGAAAAACGCCGATGATGCTGGCCAAAAAGCCGCTGTTTGATTCGCTTGCCCAGCGCGGCGAGGTGGGGCTTGTGCGCACGGTGGCCGAGGGCCTGACCCCGGGCAGCGATGTCGCCAACCTCAGCGTGATGGGCTATGACCCGAAAAAATATTACACCGGCCGCTCTCCGCTGGAGGCCGTCAGCATGGGCGTTGATTTGGCGGAGACGGATGTCGCCTTCCGCTGTAACCTCGTCACCCTGTCGGACGAAGCGGACTACGCGCAGAAAACCATGGTAGATTACTGCGCGGGCGATATTTCAAGTGAAGAGGCCGCCGAGATCATCAAAACCGTGCAGGAGCACTTTGGCGGCGAGGCGTTTGATTTCCACCCGGGCGTGAGTTACCGCCACTGTATGGTGTGGCACCGCGGTAAATTGGAGCTTGGCCATATGACGCCCCCGCATGATATCTCCGGCCGCGTGGTGGGGGAGTACCTCTCTCATCATCCGGACGCCGCCCGCCTCATCGCCATGATGGAGGAGAGCTATGACCTGCTCAAGGCTCACCCCGTCAACCTTGCCCGCATCGCTGCAGGCAAACGCCCTGCTAACAGCATCTGGCTCTGGGGCCAGGGCAGCAAGCCCATGCTGCCCTCCTTTGAAGCGACCTACGGTGTGAAGGGCAGTGTGATCTCCGCCGTCGATTTGCTCAAGGGCATCGGCAAATGCGCGGGGATGGATACGCCCGATGTGCCGGGCGCGACGGGCTATATCGACACGAATTTCAAGGGCAAGGCCCAGGCTGCTGTGAATGCGCTGGCGAGCGGGAAAGATTTCGTCTATATCCACATTGAAGCTCCGGATGAGTGCGGCCACCGCAACGAGCCGGAGAATAAGGTGCGCGCTATTGAGCTGATCGATGAGCAGGTGCTCGCCATCCTCCTGCCTGCGCTCGAGCAGTATGACGACTATAAGGTGATGATCCTGCCCGATCATCCTACGCCGATTGTCACTCGCACACACGCGGGTGACCCGGTACCATATATGATCTATCATAAAAACAAGGAAAAATCCAGCTGGGTTGATTCTATCAATGAAGAATCTGCCAAGGCAACGGGCAATTTCATTGAATACGGCCCCGGCATTATGCAAAAATTCCTGACGGAGGATTGACCCGTTGAAGGAAATTACCGTTTGAAAGGACTGAACTGTGATGGAAAAGAATTACCACATCAACACCAACTGCGTCCAGGCCGGCTATTCGCCGAAAAACGGCGAGCCGCGCGTGCTGCCGATTGTGCAGAGCACGACCTATAAATATGAATCGAGCGAGCAGATGGGCCGGCTCTTCGACCTAGAGGAAAACGGCTACTTTTACACCCGCCTGCAAAACCCGACGAACGACGCGGTTGCGGCGCGTATCACGGCGCTGGAGGGCGGCGTGGCCGGTATGCTTACCTCCTCCGGCCAGGCGGCGAATTTCTATGCTGTTTTCAACATTGCCTCAGCCGGTGATCATATCGTCAGCTCCGCTGCGATTTACGGTGGCACGTTCAACCTCTTCTCCGTCACGATGAAAAAGCTCGGCATCGATTTTACCTTTGTGCGCCCCGATGTGAGCGAGGAGGAACTGAACGCGGCCTTCCGCCCCAACACAAAGGCCGTGTTTGCGGAGACGCTCTCCAACCCCTCCCTCGACGTGCTGGATATTGAGAAGTTTGCGAGGGCGGCGCATGCGCATGGCGTGCCGCTGATTGTGGATAACACCTTCCCCACGCCAATCAACTGCCGCCCCTTCCAATTTGGCGCGGATATCGTGACGCACTCCACCACGAAATATATGGATGGCCATGCCACCAGCGTCGGCGGTGCGATCATTGACAGCGGCAATTTCGACTGGACGCAGAACGATAAGTTCCCCGGCCTCACCACACCGGATGAGAGCTACCACGGCATCACCTACACGGAGCGCTTCGGAAAGGGTGCCTATATCACGAAGGCTACCGCGCAGCTCATGCGCGATCTGGGCTCCATTCCATCCCCGCACAATGCTTTTTTGTTGGGCCTTGGGTTGGAAACGCTTGCCCTGCGCGTGCAGCGGCACTGCGAGAATGCGCAAAAGGTGGCCGAGTTCCTCGAGGCGCATGAGAAAGTGGCGTGGGTGGATTACCCGGGCCTCCCGAGCAGCAGAGGCTATGCGCTTGCGCAGAAATATATGCCGCACGGCACAAGCGGAGTGATCTCCTTTGGCGTGAAGGGCGGCAGGGAGGCTGCTACCCGCTTCATGGATCATTTGGAGCTTGCCGCTATCGTTACCCACGTGGCGGATGCGCGCACCTGTGTGCTACACCCTGCGAGCACGACGCACCGCCAGCTCACCGATGCGCAGCTCGAGGAGGCCGGTGTTGGGCCGGATCTGATTCGCCTGTCCGTCGGCATTGAGTATGTGGATGATATCATTTCAGATCTCCAGCAGGCGCTGGAGCAGGCATAAATTTCCTGAATGAAAAACTCATGGGCGCGTTGCAGATATTCATTCTGCAACGCGCCCAGTCGCGTACAGGGAAACCAGGCACGCATTCAAAAATCAAAGAAAACCTCTCAGCCGCTTCGCCCTGTAGGGAACGGTCTTGACCGTTCCGAAAATTTCTAGCGAAATAAACGCTATGCTTTTGTTTTCCGCTCAGGCCGCGGGGCCCCTCCTTTTCCGTTCGGCCGGAAAAGGAGGCAAAAGGGGCCGTTCTGCACGGCCAGCGGCGGCACTGGTATGTGAATAGATCTCTTTGATGTGTTCGGCAAAGCGCCCAAAAAACTCGGCCACTCACGTGGCCTCAAACATTTTGGGCGTTTGCTTTTCGCCTTTTGGGCGAAAAGTCCCCTCACGAGCCCGCCGGAGATGCGCGGAGCCTGCCGTTGCTGGCCTGTTGAAGGGCTTCAGCCACTGAGATAGACTGAAGGCCCCGGGAGGCTTCTCCCGGAGCCCGCAAGTTGTTCGGAGCCTCAAACGTAACGATAGGCCCAG
>CASDTH010000047.1 GCA_949283655.1 uncultured bacterium | reverse complement strand
CGATTTTGGTGTGCAGCTCGCTGCACACCAAAACCGCTCCAACAACTTACCTATGCGCCCTCTTGGTTGGCTCTCTCCGAAAGAAAAACTTGCTGCTTTCTTTCTTCCTCTCCCTGTACAATATGTTTGACAAACCTACATTCAACGCCAGATTTCTGCCATCCAATCGCCGTGCGGAAACCGGAAGGTAATCGCCTCCGAGAGAGGTAGGGCCTGATAGGGCGGAACAGTCAAGGCTGTTCCCCGCAGATACCCAGCTCCTCTTAGCAATGGAAGGCTGAAGCTGCATCCCCAAACAGCACGAAGCCTCTGCCTTGGCGGCAGAAGCTTCCAGGCTCCCACATCGAACATTCAATGTCCCATCTCTTATATCTAAACAGCATAGCGCTCAATCGCCTGCGCCACGCCATCCTCCTCGTTCGAGGCAGTTTCATACCGTGCAGCCTGTTTTGCCAGCGGGTGGGCGTTGCCCATGGCAAAGGACCAGCCAGCCCAGCGCAGCATGTCCAAATCATTGGTCGCGTCACCGAAGGCCATCACGTTTTCCGGCGCAATGTGCAGCTGCTCACATAGCCGTCGAAGCCCGGCGGCCTTGTTCACGCCGCTGTAATTGATCTCCATATTGCCGATGATCGCAGAGGAGATATCAAACAGGCCAGTCTCCTGCAGTGCATGAAGCAGCGGCTCATGATTCTGCTTTGGCACGGCAAAGGCGTTGACCTTCTCCACCGAATGCCCCTCCAGCACATCCTCCAACCGATCCACAACCGTCAGGCTTTCCCGCAGGCGCTCCATAAACGCCTCAGGCAATCCCTTGGCGGAAAACTTGTCAGCCATGCGGCGTTCCAGATAGGATCTGCCATCGCAATAGGTTTCAAAGATGGCCTCATACCGGCGCAACAGAGCAAGCATCGTGCGCCATGCTTGCTCTGGGAAGTCAAAGGAAAATATCCGCTCCTGCCGTTTCAACTCCATCCCCGCCGCCCCGTTAGAAATCAAGGCGTATTGCGCCTCGGGCACCTGATCGGAGACAAACCGCAGCAGCGACCAAGTCCGCCCGCTGGCCAGCACGAGCTGAATCCCCTTTGCCGCAGCAAGCCGGAGCGCCTTCCGGTTTCGCTCAGAAACCGTGATGTGATCCTCCCGCAGAAGCGTTCCATCCAAATCCATTGCAATGAGTTGAATCGCCATCCTTCAATCCCCTTTTTATGTAGAAGTAAAATGCGGCGCTGCCGGAAAGGCGAGGCCGCTGAGAAGCCGCTTATGTGGTAAACCGCGTCACCACGCGCTGCAAGCGGAAGTCGGCGGCAGGCGTTTTTTGATTGAAGCGGTAAATGCTCATCATTAGCCCAATGCCGATGTACACACACAAATTGGAGGATCCCCCCGCGCTGAAAAACGGCAGCGTGATACCAATAACGGGCAGCCATTGCAAAACCATGCCGATATTGATCACCGTTTGGGCGGCCAGCATGGAAGCCATGCCCATACACATCAGGTAGCTTGCGTTGTCGTTTGCGCGCTTGCCATTGATGACAATACGCAGGATAATTGCGGCGAGCAGCAGCAAAACCGCCATCGCGCCAATAAAGCCGAACTCCTCCGCCGCCACGGTGAAGATAAAATCATTCTCACTCTCCGGCACAGCGCCGCTCTGGGTATAGCTCCCATCGAATAGCCCCTGGCCGAACAGCTGCCCGGAACCGATCGCGCCGATACCTCGGTTCTGCTGGAACGCCTCGCTTCTGGCATAAAGCTCCGGGTAGAGGACGGCGAGGAAGCGGTTTTTCTGATCCTGATTCAGGATAAATTTATCCCCCAGCGCCCAAATGGCAGGGAACGCAACCGCCACCGCAGCGAATCCGGCCGCAAAATAGCCCCAATGCACGCCAGCGGCAAACATCATACCTAGGAACATCAGGAAAAAGATCAGAGCTGAACCGTCATCCCCTGTGGCGACAACGAGCCCGATAGGAATCAGGCCGTGCATACCAAGCAACAGAACTGTTTTAAACTTGCTCACATGATCCTTAACCGCGTCAAGATGAACGGCAAAGGTGATGATGAAGCCGATTTTGACAAGCTCCGAGGGCTGGAAATAGAAGACCTTCAAATCCAGCCACGAGCGGGCATCCTGCCTGGCGTTCGGCGCCACGCCCCAAATAAAGAGGGTACACATGATGAGAACGCAAAAGAGCGCAATCAGAGGCCACAGCCGGATGATCACCTCATAATCTAAAAAGGAAATCAACAGGCAAAGCAGCAGGCCTACGCCAACCGCCATCAACATCGTGCGGAGATCCGGCGGAATCGCCGTTGTCGAACCGCTCTTTGTCGCACTGTATACGAGCAGCATCCCAAATACGGATGCGCAAAGGCAGAGGAAAAACAGCAGCTTATCTGTCTCCCTGAAATAAAGCTTAAACCAACTGCGAAATTTCTGCATTACATCGCCTCCCCGGCAGGGATGATACAGGCGCAGGCGCACCTGCAATTTGAGCGGGCCGCTGGACCGGCTGGAGGGCCGGGCAGCTTATCCATGCTCTACGTACGGCGTAAGCTCCTGGCCCCTCCCCCCAGCTTTCCAAATTACAGCTCGCCGTTTTCAATGGCCGTAATCTGATCGACACGCCGCTGATGACGCCCACCCTCAAAAGGGGTGTCCAGAAACACATCGACCAGCTCCAGCGCCAAGCCTGGGCCAATCACGCGCTCGCCCAGGCAGAGCATATTCGCATCGTTGTGCAGGCGGGTATATTTCGCGCCAAAATAATTGGAGCAGCATGCCGCGCGGATCCCCTTGACCTTATTCGCAGCAATCGAAATTCCGATTCCTGTGCCACAGCAGAGGATGCCCTTTTCACAGCTTCCATCTGCTACCGCGCGCGCCGTCTTTACGGCAATGGGCGCATAGTCCACAGATTCGGTGGAATCCGTGCCGAAATCGCGGTAAGCAATCCCGCGCTCTTCCAAGTGTTTTTTGATGATTTCCTTCAACTGATAGCCGCCATGATCGGCGCCAAGTGCGATCATCATGCATTCCCTCCATGTGATTGATATTGTTTCTTTTTTAGCTCCCGCTCCGCCTGCGGCATGCGCAGATAGGTGGGGGCCAGCTGATCCGATGGAATCCCACCGCCGCTGAGTAGCTTCTCCTGCGCCAGCAAGGCAGCGCAACCGGCGCGCTGAAACCGCTGCTGCGGTGCAGCAAGCCTGCTGCCAGGGAGCTGCCCGCCGGCCGCCTCAAAGCAGAGCGCCGCCCCATCCCCCGCGAAAACGACTGGTGCATCCCGCCCGGCCAGCAGGGTTGGGAGCTCGCTGATTTTCAAAGCGGCATCCTCCGTCAGGCGGGTAACCACCCCATTTCGGCAAGCGAACAGCGCCGCATAAACCTGTGCGCAGCGCGCATCCATTGCAGCGCAAACCGTGCAATCCTGCCCAGCCAGCCCGTAAGCGATCACCTCCAGCGTGGAAAGCCCCACACAGGGCTTATCAAACGGGAAAGCAAGGCCCTTGAGCGCCGCCACGCCAATCCGCACCCCCGTAAACGAGCCGGGGCCGCAGGTCACAGCGAATGCATCCATATCTGCCGGCGCGAGCCCGGCGCTGCGCAGCAGGCCCTCCGCCAAGGGGAGTAGCGTCTGGCTATGCGTCAGCCCCACGTTCAGGAACGATTCACCTAACAGACAGCCATCCTCTGCAACCGCTGCGCTCGCAGCGCAGGCCGAGGATTCCAAAGCTAAAATTTTCATGTGGGCACACCGCCTTTCTCAATTGTGATAACACGCTCGTTATCCTCCTTGCCCCGTTGGAAGGATACACGAACCGCATCCGGCGGCAGCGCGCCCTCAATATTTTCGCTCCATTCAACGGCTAAAATTCCACCTGCATCCAAATAGTCAAAAAAACCGGTGGAATACAGCCCGTCCCAGGAGTTAACACGGTACATATCAAAATGATAAAGCGGCGGGCTGCCGCCATATTCATGCACCAGCGCAAAAGTGGGGCTGGTGACCTCCGCGCAGAGGCCCAGCCCACGTGCCATCCCACGCACAAAGGCGGTTTTACCCATGCCCATTCCGCCTGTGAATGCAATGACGCAGCCGCCATGCAGCGTTTTTGCAAGCGCTTCGCCCGCCGCTTCAGTTTCCTCCACAGAGTGGGTGCGAATGGTTTGCATTGTTCTACCGCCCCTTTCATTTGAAAGCTCGGAGGTTATTATACCATGATTTCATTGCGCAAAGCGCAATGGGCGGCGCAGCCGCAGGGCGTTAGCCCAAATCAATGTTACAATGTTCTCCGGAACAGCCCAAATCTTTGATTTGGTTGCTGTTCCGTGAGGTTATTATACCATTTATTTGTGCGTTTTCAAAGCCTGAAAAAGCAGACATCAGATTTCAGACATGAGACGCCAGACGTGGAAGCCGAAAAGTGTCAGCCACAAAAAGTAGCGTCAGAAAGCAGTGAACTCCGGGAGAAACCTCCCGTGGCTTTCCCTTGACTCAGTGGTAGAAACCGTTCAGTAGGCCAGCGGAGGCAGGCTCCGCAAACTTGCGGCGGGCCCGTGAGGGAACTTTTTCGCAAAGCGAAAAAGCAAACGCCCAAAATGTTTGAGGCCGCGTGAGCGGTCGAGTTTTGTGCGCCTCGCCGAACATATCGAAGGGATTCAAAAGCATACCAGTGCCGCCGCTGGCCGTGCAGAACGGCCCCTTTTGCCTCCTTTTCCGGCCGAGCGGAAAAGGAGGGGCCCCCGCGGCCTGAGCGGGAAAATAAATCATTTTGCTTGTGGTGCGGCCAGTAGGTTTTCTTTAATTTTTAATGAGGGCCTGGTTGCGTTGTACACGCGTTCATTCTCTTG
>CASDTH010000046.1 GCA_949283655.1 uncultured bacterium | reverse complement strand
TGGCCGGTACCCAGTGGGGCAACAAGAAGTACATGAACATGAAGCACCTGGAGGCGGCTCTTGCGGATACCTCCATTGCCGGCTGACTTCACTCATGCCAGAGCCTGCAAACCTTTTTGCGAAAATTCCTTGACACTACCTAAATACATTCCGTTTTGAGGTATGCTTATTTTCTGGAAGAAACTCCTGCGCTTTTTGATATCTTATTGGCATATATAATTCCCCCTGATGCAGTTTTATTTTCCTACATCAGGGGGATTCGTCTATTGCCCGTTTTTACTGGTTCAGTTCAGAACGCACCAAGAGGGAGCTTATTCGCTTTGCTTTAAAGATAGAGCTGGTTAGGCGCTGAACCGGAAAAACATCATTGCGCTCCCTTCGCGCGAGCCGTGGGGCGTTAGCCCTCCAGCATAGATTTATACAGGCGGATATAGGCGTTTGCCGACCGCCCCCAGCTGCAATCGCAGTTGAGCGCGCGCTCAACAAGCATGGCCCAGCCCTCTGTTTGCGCGTACCCCTCCAATGCGCGGCGGATGGTGTAGAGCATCTCATGCGCATTATAATTGGCGAAGGTGAAGCCGTTGCCCTTGCCGTCGCCGCTATCCTGAATGCTGTCGCGCAGGCCGCCGGTTTCCCGCACGATCGGGATGGAGCCGTAGCGCAGCGCCACCATTTGCGAAAGCCCGCACGGCTCGCTTTTGGACGGCATCAGGAACAAATCGGTGCCGGCATAGATCTTGCGAGCGAGATCCGGCACGAAACCAATCCGGATTGCAAGCTTATCCGGGTGGCGGGCCGCAGCCTCACGGAAGAAATTCTCATATTCCCAATCGCCGGAGCCGAGCACGACCATCTGGATATCGGTGGTGTTCAGCAGCTCGTCAAGGATTGCTTTGACGAGATCCAACCCCTTGTGGGAGACCAGGCGCGACACCATCCCCATCACGGGGACGCCCTCCCGCACGGGCAGGCCCATATATTCCTGCAGGCCGAGCTTGTTTTGAAGCTTGCCGCTGGGGTCTTCCGCAGAATAATTTGCGAAAATGGCCGGATCCGTCGCGGGGTCATAGCCAACCGTGTCAATCCCGTTGAGGATGCCGCTGAGCTTCCAAGAACGCTGGTTGAGGATGGTATCCAACCCGTGGCTATACCACGGGTCAAGAATCTCCTGTGCATAGGTTGGGCTGACGGTGGAAACCCTGTTGGCACACTCGATTGCGCCTTTCATAAAGTTGATATCGCCGTCATATTCCAACAGCGCTTCATCTCGCTTGGCAATGCCAAGCACATCCTCCAGAATTTCCTTCCCGTAGACGCCCTGATACTGGATATTGTGTATGGTGAAGAGCGTTTTGATGTTTTCATAGCCTTCCCGGTGCGCATACATCAGGGAATAATACACCGGCGTCAACGCGCACTGCCAATCGTTGCAGTGGATGATATCCGGATGAAAATCGATATAGGGCAGCATCTCCAGCACAGCGCGGGAAAAAAACGCAAAGCGCTCCGCATCGTCATAATGCCCATAAATCGTATCCCGCTTGAAATAATACTGATTATCAAGCAAATAGTAGGTGACCCCGTTTGCCTTTGCCTCAAAAATGCCGCAGTATTGCCTGCGCCAGGCCACGGGAACGGAGAGGCTCGTGATAAAATGCATATTGTCGCGCAGGTGCTGCGGGATCGTCGCATAAAGCGGGAGCACAACACGGCAGCCAATCAGCCGCTTGCGCAGCGCCTGAGGGAGGCTGCCCGCCACATCGCCCAAGCCGCCGCTCGCGACAAAGGGCAGCGCCTCGCTTGCAACATATAAAACCTTCAAGATGAATCCTCCTTTTCAGACGCATGAACCAAGCCTGGAGCAGCACCTTTAGATCACGATGCCTTTGCCAATATACACCGGGTAGGTGTTGGTGCCCGTTATCGTTTTATGCGGGCGCACAACGACGCTCTTATCCGCAATGACGGAATCCAGCTGCACGCCCTCGCTGACATAGGTGCCCTGCATGATGATGGAATTACGTACTACTGCACCCTTGCCAATCTGCACGCCGCGGAAAAGGATGCAGTTCTCCACTTCGCCGTCGATGCTGCAGCCATCTGCGACCAACGAATTTTTTACAGAGGAGCCCAGCCCATAGATCGCCGGCATATCGTCGCGCACCTTGGTATAAACCGGGCGCTCCCGCGTGAAGAGCTCCTGGCAGTTGGCGGGGGTTAAAAGGCTCATGCTGTTGTCATAATAGCTCTGTAGAGAGTCAAAAACACAGGTAAAGCCCTTTACCTCATAGCCGTAAATATTCAGGCGTTTTAAGTTGTGCTGGAGCACATCCCGTGCGAAGTTATCCTGGTTAAGGCTGGCTGCGTTGTTGATGAGCCGTATTAGCAGCGCCTTACTGATGAGGATGATATTCATTGCATAATCAACGGGGTTTGCCGTTTTTTGATCCAGCGCGATTTCGGAGACCTTCTGCCCCTCGCCAAAGGTGAAGGTCATCAAATCGTCCAGCTGTGGGGCGCGCCCATGGTGGTAGGCAATTGTAATATCGGCCCCGCTCTCGGTGTGGGCGCGGCACATATCGCTAAGATCAAAGTTAGAGACCACATTGGTATCCATCAGGATGATGTATTCCTCCTGGGATTGCTCCAAAAAGCGCATGATCCCCATCAGCGCCTGAATCCGGTCGCGATACATACCGTTGTGAATGCTGTTGAAGGGAGGCAGCAAAAACATACCGCCGCGCTTGCGGGAGAGATCCCATGGCTTCCCTGTCCCGATGTGATCCATCAGGGATTGATAGTTACTTTTTGTAATAATGCCAACCTTATTGATGCCGCAGTTGACCAGGTTGGAAAGCGCGAAGTCAATCAGGCGGTAGCGCCCTCCAAAGGGGACGCTGCCCATTGTACGCGCGTTGGTCAGCTCATTCAGAACAGCATCATAGGCATTGGAATAGATGATTCCCAAAACGTCGTTCGCTCTCATAGTTATGACCATTCCTTTCGCTCTGCCTGCTTAAAACCGCGCGTTTTCAATTTTTTGCCTCCGGCAGGTCTTCATCCACCATTGCTTTGGGCGCTACGCGCGCACGCGCACCGATATGGACGTTCGCTCCGACCACGGCGACGCCCCAGTCCGAAAGATTATCCATATCCTCCGGCCGCTCGCCAACTACAGCGTTTTCTTCGATTACAGCATTTTCTGCCACGATCGCGTATTGGACGACGGCGCCCTCTTTCACCACAGTGCCGGGCATCAAGATCGAATCCCGCACCACCGCGCCTTTTGCAATGGATACATTGGCGAACAATACAGAAAAGTCCACACAGCCCTCAATTTGACCCCCCTCTGAGATCAGGGAATTCTGCACGGTGGCATCCGGGGAGATATAGTGCGGCGGGGCAACCGGGTTGCGGGAGTAGATCTTCCAATCCGGATCGCTCAAATCCAAATCCACATTGGGGTTGAGCAGGTCGAGGTTTGCCTCCCACAGGCTGTCGATGGTGCCGACATCCTTCCAGTAGCCATCGAAGGGATACGCATACAGCCGCTCGTGCGCCTCATGCATCGCTGGAATCAGATCGTGACCAAAATCGTTGCCGGATTTTTCGTTGGCCTCATCATCCAGCAGATACTGGCGCAGCTTCTTCCAGGTAAACATATAAACGCCCATGGAGGCCTTGTTGCTGCGCGGATGCTTCGGCTTTTCTTCAAAATCGGTAATGGCGCCGTCTTCATTGACCATCATTAGGCCAAAGCGGGGCGCCTCCTCCCACGGGACCTCCAGCATGGCGATCGTGCAGGCTGCCTGCTTCTCTTTGTGATAAGCGAGCATTTTTGCGTAATCCATCTTGTAGATGTGGTCGCCGGAAAGGATGATGACATATTCAGGGTCATACCGGTCGATAAAGGGGATGTTTTGATAAATGGCGTTTGCAGTGTTTTTATACCACTGCGTCCCACGGATCCTCTGGTAAGGGGAAAGGATATGGACGCCGCCGTTGACACGATCCAGATCCCATGGCTCTCCGTTACCGATGTAGTCGTTGAGCTCCAGCGGCTGATACTGGGTGAGAACACCCACTGTATCAATGCCGGAGTTCACACAGTTGGAAAGTGGGAAGTCGATAATGCGGTATTTTCCGCCGTATGGAACGGCGGGCTTGGCGATGTTTTTTGTGAGGATGCCAAGCCGGCTGCCCTGCCCGCCCGCGAGAAGCATGGCAATGCATTCCTTTTTTCGGGCCATATTAGGATTGCCTCCTTTTTGTGATTGGTGAACTTTTTATAAAATCCGTGAAATGAATTCACAGGAATTTAAAGCGTGCTCTTTGCACCGCTCTTTGCCTTTGCGGCAGGCTTCCCTTTTGCGGCTGCCGCCCGTGGCGCGGGGGCCTTCCTTTGGCGCTTTTTCCGCTCTTTTGCAAGCTCCAGATACAGCACGGAGAACCCGGGCAGATTCAGCACAATGCTCTGCTCGCAGCCGTGCATGGGCGTATCCTCTGTTTTTACCAGGCCGGAGGAGCCTTTGCCCTCGCCGCCGAAGGCAGTATCGTCAGAATTAAGCAAAACGCGGTAATCCCCCCGCTTTGGAGCACCGATGCGGTAATCCTGGCGCTCCACTTTGGTGAAGTTGCACACGGCTATGATTTCCTTGCCCTGGTCGTCTATCCGGCGGAAGGCGATCACGGAGTTGGCGCTGTCGTCGCTTGAAATCCAGGAAAAACCCTCCCAGCTGTAATCAATCTGCCACAGCGGCGGGTGCTCCAGATAGAAGCGGTTTAACGCTTTTACATATTCCCGCAGGCACGCATGCTTTTCATAATCGAGCAGGAGCCAGTCCAGCTCGCCGGCAAAATCCCACTCTTTAAACTGGCCGAATTCCTGGCCCATAAAGAGCAGCTTTTTGCCTGGGTGCGCCATCATGTAGCCGTAAAACGCGCGCAGGCCAGCAAATTTTTCTTCATATTCCCCTGGCATTTTACCGATCATCGAGCACTTACCGTGCACCACTTCGTCATGAGAAATCGGCAAAACATAATTTTCTGAAAAGGCGTAGAAAAAAGAAAATGTCAGGCAGTCATGGTTGTATTTACGGAAATAACCGTCCAACGAAACATAGCGCAGGATGTCGTTCATCCAGCCCATATTCCACTTGAAGTTAAAGCCCAGGCCGCCGATATTGGTTGGCTTGGAAACAAGCGGCCAGGCGGTGCTTTCCTCCGCGATCATCAGCGTGGCAGGGTGCTCTTGAAAAATGACCTCGTTTAGCTTACGCAGGAAGGCGACGGCCTCCAAATTCTCCCGCCCGCCGTGAATATTGGGGATCCAATCGCCGTCGTCACGGCCATAATCGAGGTAGAGCATAGAAGCCACGGCATCTACGCGCAGGCCGTCCACGTGGTATTGCTCCAGCCAAAACATTGCACTGGAAATTAAGAAGCTTGCCACCTCGCCGCGCCCAAAATCAAATACGCGCGTGCCCCACTGGCGGTGCTCGCCCTTGCGGGGGTCGGCGTATTCATAGCAGGGCTGGCCGTCGAATTCGTACAGGCCATTGGCATCCTTTGGGAAGTGCGCGGGGACCCAGTCGAAAATCACGCCGATGCCTGCCTGATGGCAACGGTCGACAAAATACATCAAATCGTGCGGCGCGCCATAGCGGGAGGTTGCGGAAAAATAACCGGTCACCTGATAGCCCCATGAGCCGTCGAAGGGGTGCTCCATCAGCGGCATAAGCTCCACATGGGTATAAGCCATCTCCTTCAGATAGGGGATAAGCTCCTCTGCAAGCTTGCGGTAATCGTAAAAATTCCCATCCGGATACCGGCGCCAGGAGCCGGCGTGGATTTCATAGATGTTGACGGGACTGTCATAGATCACAACCTGGCGCTTTTTCTCCTCCCAGGCCTGATCACCCCATTCATATCCGCCCAAGTCATAGATTTTGGAGGCGGTGCCGGGGCGGGTCTCCATATGTACGCCATATGGATCGCTCTTCATCAGCTGGCGGCCATCCTCCGTCAGAATGCAGAATTTATAGTTTTCAAACTGCTTCAGGGCAGGCATTTCTACTTCCCACACACCGCCGGTATCAACGGGAACCATCGGGGTCTTTTCCGGATCCCACTGGTTAAAATCGCCCACGACGCTCACGCCCGCAGCATGCGGCGCCCAAGTGCGAAAAACCATTTTACCCCCGCTTATTTTATGCACGCCAAAGTATTCATATGCACGGGCATTACTGCCCTCGTGGAATAAATATAGCGGCACATCGGACGGGGAATCCTTGCGTTTCGCCATGGATGCACACCTCATTCATCCTATAGTATCTTTATTTTAGCAAATCAAAATTTAATTTTCAAGTGCATTTTGACTATTTTATTCAAATTGAGTGCAAATCTTGCGGGATAAATTTAGCTATTTTGCAGCAAGAACCGCAGTTTTTTTACCTAAGACAGAAGAATATCCGACTTTTTTCGATAAGAGAACGCTTCGTTTCCCGATTTGCGCCAGGCCGCCCGATTTTCTATATTTCATCAAGGCAGTTATTTAAAAAAATATGGATAAAAGTAGGCTGCCCGAAGCGCTCGCCTTTCCAGAGGAACGCCCTTGCCTCGCGAAGGGGGCACGCTGTGCAGCGAATAGGTCCGGTAAAAACGGACAATAGACAAACCCTGATATAGGGAAATAAAACTGCATCAGGGGGAATTTTTCTATGAGAAATTTCTGACGCAGCAATGGATTTTCTTCCTTCTCAAAGAATTCGTGCAGGAATCCTCTCGCCGCGCAAAGTGCAGGTGCCATGGCGAGGGAGGCGCAAAAACGGCGAGGGCTAAGCAGCACAGGTGCGAGCTGCGGCAGCCGCCGGCTTGGGTGCACAAACGAAAAGAAAAACGGCCGAAAGGCTGCTGGAACCGCTTCGCAGAGCGGGAGACCGGGCTGATATGGAGGAGCCTCCTGCATGTCTCCCGCAATCGCCCACAAAAAAGCAGCAGTTTGCGGCATTGCTTTTGGGAATTCTAATCCTTGTGAAAGCATAACCCCCTATGCTAAACTATACTGGGGGAGAGGTGGTTTTGCTCTTCTCCGTGGAGCGTAAAATGCGCTTCCTTCTGAAAAGGAGATGTTCTTGATGAGAAAGACAAAGATCGTCTGCACCATGGGCCCCGCCACAGAGGACGACGGAGTTCTGCGGGGGCTGATGCGCGCCGGTATGGCGGTTGCCCGCTTCAATTTTTCCCATGGGACGCATGACATGCATAAAAAAATGCTGGAGCGCGTTGTTCGCCTGCGGGAGGAGCTGGATCTGCCGGTGGCCACGATGCTGGATACCAAGGGCCCGGAGATCCGCCTTGGCACGTTTAAAAATGGCCGGGTCATGCTGAAAAAGGGCACGGCCTTCACGCTGCGCACGCAGCCTGTGGAGGGGGATGAAACCCAGGCATCCATCAGCTTTCCGGAGCTTGCAAACGATGTGCAGGAGGGCTCCACCATCCTGCTGGATGACGGCCTGATTGAGCTGACCGTCCGCAATATCCGGGGGGGCGATATTGTCTGCCGTGTGCAGAATGACGGCATGATCTCCGACCATAAGGGGGTAAATGTGCCGAACGCACACCTTTCTATGCCGTTTATCAGCGACCGTGACCGGGAGGACATCATTTTCGGCATTCAAAACGGCTTTGATTTTATTGCGGCATCCTTTGTCCGCACCGCTGCCGATGTGCTGGAAATCCGGAAAATCTTTGATGAATTTAACTGCCACGGCATCAACATCATCGCGAAGATTGAGAATCAGGAGGGTGTGGAAAATATTGACCAGATCCTGCGCGTGTCGGATGGCATCATGGTCGCGCGCGGTGATATGGGGGTCGAGATTCCGCTGGAGGATGTGCCCGTCCTGCAAAAGATGATTATCAAAAAGGTCTATAACGCCGGTAAACAGGTGATTACAGCGACCCAGATGCTGGAATCCATGATTAAAAACCCACGCCCGACCCGCGCGGAGGCGACGGATGTTGCCAACGCCATCTATGATGGTACGAGCGCAATCATGCTCTCCGGCGAAACGGCGGCCGGCCAATATCCGGTGGAGGCTGTGCGCACGATGGCGCGAATCGCAGAGCGCACGGAGAGGGATATTGATTACGTCAAACGCTTTAAGATGCGGGAGGTTGAGGCCAACCCCGATGTGACGACGGCGATCTCTCACGCCACCTGCACCACCGCGCACGATCTTGGCGCGGCGGCGATCATCACCGTTACAAAATCCGGCAAAACGGCGCGCATGATCTCCAAATTCCGCCCAAGCTGCCCGATCATCGGCTTCAGCACGGAGGCGCGCGTGTGCCGCCAGCTGAATCTTTCCTGGGGCGTTACCCCGCTGATGATAGAAGAGAAAGCCTCTACAGACGAGCTGTTTGATCAGGCTGTCGATTCGGCGGAATATGCGGGCCTTGTCAAAAGCGGGGAGCTGGTCGCCCTCACGGCGGGCGTACCGCTCGGCATTTCCGGCACGACCAATATGATGAAGGTGCATGTAGTGGGGCATATTTTAGTCACCGGCCGCGGCGTGACCAAGAACAAAGCGTGCGCGCGCCTGTGTGTCTGTGCAAGCGCACAGCAGGCGCAATCAGAATTCCGTGATGGAGATATCCTGGTGGTGGATCAGACAACGAACGATATGCTCCCGCTGCTTAAGCGCGCAGGCGGGATTATTGCGCAGCAGGACGGCATGAATTCCCATGCGGCGATTGTCGGCCTGAGCCTGGATATTCCGGTGATTATCGGCGCTCAGAATGCGACGAATGTCTTGCGCACGGGCGCGGTGGTTACGCTTGATGCAGAGCGCGGCGTTGTGCTCAGCAGCAGCACGGTCTGACCGCCGCACAGCACGTCGTTTTACGCGGGCTGGTAGACGCGTAGGGAGGAGCCGGCATGGCATATCATTTTTTCGCAATGGTTTCCCGCATGAAATATATTGACCGTTGGGCGCTCATGCGCAACACGCGGCAGGAGAATTTAACAGAGCATTCCCACGAGGTTGCCGTGATTGCGCACGCGCTGGCGGTTTTGCGCAACCGGCGCTTCGGCGGGCAGGTGGATGAAGCGCGCGCCGCTCTGCTGGCATTGTATCATGACCTGCCGGAAACGCTGACGGGCGATTTGCCCACGCCGGTGAAATACCACAGCCCGGCGCTGCGCGCAGCCTACCGCGCGGTAGAGGATTCCGCCTGCGGCAGGCTGATGGGGATGCTCCCGGCAGATCTCCGGCCGGAGTATGAGGGGCTGTTTTTCCCAAACAGGCAGGAGGAGCAGCTCTGGAAGCTGGTGAAAGCGGCGGATAAAATCAGCGCCCTGGTCAAGTGCGTGGAGGAAGAAAAAGCGGGTAACCGGGAGTTCGCCCGGGCAAAGGCCTCCCTCTTCAGCGCGCTGCACGCTATGCAGCTGCCGGAGGTGGAGTGCTTTTTAGAGGAGTTTCTCCCCAGCTATGCACTCACGCTGGATGAACTGGGCTGAGTGTGTGCTGCGGGCGCACTCCGCCGCGCACATATATTGGTATCCACCCGCCTTTGCCCGGCGGAGCCGGCATGGCGGGTTGCGGGTTCGCCTTGACATTTCAAGGCCTTTCCGCTATGATTTTACGGAAGAATAGGAAAGAATCTGGAGGGGCATCAGCATGCTTGCAAACACAGAAAAGACGATGGAAAAGGTGGTCGCGCTCTGCAAAGCCAGGGGCTTTGTCTACCCCGGCAGCGAAATTTACGGCGGCCTGTCAAACACCTGGGATTATGGCCCTCTGGGCGTGGAGTTTAAAAACAATGTCAAACGCGCCTGGTGGAAAAAATTTGTGCAGGAGAGCCCTTACAACGTCGGCCTGGATTCCGCGATCCTAATGAACCCGATGACGTGGGTCGCTTCCGGCCATGTGGGCGGGTTTTCCGACCCGCTGATGGACTGCAAGGCCTGCAAAACGCGCCACCGCGCAGATAAGCTGATTGAGGATACCGGCGTGAATCCTGCTGGATGGAGCTTTGAGCAGATGTCCGATTACATCCGGGAGCATCAGATCGTCTGCCCCGAATGCGGCGCGTGTGATTTCACCGATATTCGCAAATTTAACCTGATGTTTAAAACGTTCCAGGGCGTAACGGAGGATGCGAAAAACGAACTCTATCTCCGCCCGGAGACGGCGCAGGGTATTTTCGTCAACTTCCCGAATATCCAGCGCACCACCCGCAGGAAGATCCCCTTTGGCGTCTGCCAGATCGGAAAATCCTTCCGTAATGAGATCACGCCCGGCAATTTCACCTTCCGCACACGTGAATTTGAGCAGATGGAGCTGGAATTTTTCTGCAAGCCGGGCACAGAGCTTGAGTGGTTCTCCTATTGGAAGGATTATTGCCACAAGTGGCTGCTCTCGCTCGGCATGCGGGATGAAAACCTCCGCCTGCGCGATCACGAGAAGGAGGAGCTTTCCCACTACTCCAACGCGACCACGGATTTTGAATATCTCTTCCCCTTCGGTTGGGGCGAGCTGTGGGGGGTTGCGAGCCGCACGAACTTTGACCTGACGCAGCATCAGAATACCTCCGGCAAGAGCCTGGAGTATTTCGACCAGAGCTCCAATGAGAAATACCTGCCCTATGTGATCGAGCCCTCCCTGGGGGCGGACCGTGTGGCGCTCGCCTTTTTGTGCGACGCTTACGATGAGGAGGTTGTAGACGCGGAGAAAAATGACACCCGCGTGGTGCTGCACCTGCACCCGGCGCTTGCGCCGATGAAGGCGGCGGTGCTCCCTCTCTCCAAAAAACTCAATGAGGGCGCAATGAAGGTGCATGACCTGCTTGCCAAGCACTTTATGGTGGAATACGACGATGCCGGCTCCATCGGCAAGCGTTACCGCAGGCAGGATGAAATCGGCACGCCGATGTGCATAACCTATGATTTCGACAGTGAGGCGGATGGCTGTGTCACAGTGCGTGACCGCGACTCCATGCAGCAGGTCCGCCTGCCGGTTGACAGTTTGGTTGCCTATATTGAGGAAAAGCTCGCGTTTTAAACGCAGCGCGGGCAAATAGAGAGGGCCTGATTCTTCGCTGAAGAATCAGGCCTTCAGCTTGCCGCCTGGTTTCCACGTTTCATATCGAATGCCTAACAGCTGATATCTCTGATGTCTGAATTGGACCCCCGCGGCCTGAGCGGGAAATATCGTCGATTTTATTGTGAGCGGCGGCCAGAAGGTTTTCTTTGATTTTTGAATGAGTGCCTGGTTTCGCTGTACGCGACTATCTTCTCTTACTTCTGTAAGAGAAGATAGGAAGAGAAGCTGCCGGGGGCTTTGCCCCTCGCCCCGCGAACGGCCAGCGGCGGCACTGTTACGTTTTAGAATCCCTTTGATGTGTTCGGCAAGCCACCCAAAAAACTCGGCCACTCACGTGGCCTCAAACATTTTGGGCGTTTGCTTTTTCGCTTCACGAAAAAGTCCCCTCACGGGCCCGCCGGAAATTTGTGGAGCTTGCCACCGCTGGCCTATTAAAAGGCTTCAGCCTCCGCGATCGACTGAAGGCCCCGCCAGGTTTCTCCCGGGGCCTGTAAGTAGTTCAGAGCCGCAAACGAAACGATAGGCCCAGGCGGCAACTGCTGCCACTACCTGCGTGCACGTGAGGGGACTTTTTGGCCCGAAGGGCAAAAAGCGAACCTTCCCGCCTGTTTGAAGCCGCGTGAGCGGCTGAGTTTGGGAAGCGTTCGCCGAACGCACTGTGGTGTGGCAAGTTTAAAAACCGCCGCCGCAGTGCCGCTCGCGGGGGCGAGGGGCAAAGCCCCCGGCAGCTTCTCTTCCTATCTTCTCTTACAGAAGTAAGAGAAGATAGTCGCGTACAGCGAAACCAGGCACTCATTCAAAAATCAAAGAAAACCTACTGGCCGCACCATAGTTTAAAAAATTCTTTTTATCCCGCTCGGACTACGGGGGCCAAATCAGACCTCAGATATCATACATGAGGTCTGATTTGGGCAGCAATGCAAATAAGCGCCCTATGGGCTCCTTAACCTTTTTTACAGACTAAGGGCCTGATTCTTCAGCGAAGAATCAGGCCCTTTTCCTTTTGATTGGACGAGCGGTGGGGCAGGGCTTTATCCGGCGGCCTGCGTCTCCTCCGGGTGATCCCAGGTCAGGTTAAACTCCGTACGGATATTCAGGATGCAGCTAAATGTGATTTCCCCTGCGGAAGCGAGCTTGCCTACACCGGTCAGGTCGCCCTCAAGCTTCATGCGTTTGTTATAAACCAGCTTCGTGATCTCATCATGCGCGCGGTCGATTTCGCAGGTGATTGTAGCGCCGGTGAAGAGGACGTGGTAATCCCCCAGCTGCATATAACCGGCTGCTTTCTGGAATTCCTCCTCAATGGCGGCGCGGTCTTCCATATCAAAGGCTTTTCCGTGGTGGCTGGTCAGCGGCGCCGGCTCCTCCTCATCGAAGAAGTGTAAAGTGATCTTATAGAGCTCCCCCTCCTGTGTGCACTGGGCATAGCGGATGTCGTTCGTCGTCAGCCTGCTGGCCCATTCCTGGCCGGATACCGGCAAAACCTCCGAAAGCTTTGTGCCATCCTCAGAAGAGCGGTTGGTGCTGCTGAGCATCAGCTGCTTCAGAGTGGGCGCAAGATCCTGCATTGCCTGGTTAGAAAATTCCTCTTCAGAAACCTGAGGCTCCTTTACCATTGTAAATTCTGGATTCGCTTTTTTAGCATCGTTAATCAAACGGTTGAAATACTGGAGGATCTCTGCATTTGCTGTGGGCATTTGTGTTTTGCTGATAATGGTGGGCTCCGCAGTGGTTTCCTCCTCCGTAGAGAGGCCGTCGCAAGCGGCGAGCGAAACCAGAAGCGCCAGAGCGGAAAGCAACGCAACGAGCTTCAATATGGATTGATTCATTTCGAAAACCCCTTTTCTCCATCAGCCGGCATGGAATGACAGCTAACAGGTATTACAGAAAATCCGATTTCAGTTGCTATGATTATATCATATTTGCCAATGGATTCACAATACGAATTTATAAAAAAGCTAAATTATTTTTAAACACAGTTGCTTTTTATGCGTGTATGCTGCAAGTAATGATAGAAACGGGCCGCTCTCCCTTGCGGGAAAGCAACCCGTTTCTATATATAAGGGGGTAAAAAGAAGATGGCAAAGAAAAAATTATTTCTGGGACGCCTGCTTGGAGTATTTCGTTTTATACACCAAACGCATCAGGCGTGTTTCGATTGCATTGATGGGCTTTGCCCCATCAAAGAGCGCCGCGCCCAGCATCGTTTTGCAGCCCTTATCCATCACCAGCTCAGTGGCCTGGGCGTCGCTTTTGGAGGGGCCGCAGCAAAGAGCGCCGTTATCCTTGAGCAGCACGGCGTCGCGCCCGCGAAGAGCCCGCACCACCTTTTTGGCCGTTTTGTTTGTGCTAGAGGGGTCAAATGCAGCGCAGCGGATGGTTGCGCCCGCGATTTGGGCAAGGTCGTCCAGCAGGGGCTTTACCGTGCGGCCCAATTGAGAGGCCGCAAGAATATCCGGCTGCTGGGAATGAATGATGTAATTGATGCCCTCGCGCTTTGCATAAATGGCACGATGCAGCTCAGCCTCCGGGACCCATGCAGCGCCGTCGCCTGCGACGCGCCCTGTTGCAATTTCAACGCGGAGCGTTTGAGCGCTCCCGGCCCTGGTCAGGTTGCACATGGCGCCATCCCGCTCACTGTCGTACACGGCGACGGACGATGCATCCTTTCCCTTTTTGCCAATGCTTTCGATCACATATGCATGGATTTCGTCAAGCGTATCGATCACCTTACCGGTAACCTCGCGGTAGCGCTCCGTAATATGGCGGGCGCACACCTTCTCCAGCTCAGAGGCAACGGCAAAGGCCTCCTCATAATCTTTGCCCATGCAAAGCGCGCCATGGTGGGCCATGATCACCGCCTTGCTGTCTGAGCGCTCAATTGCAGCGGCGACACCCTTGCGCAGCTTCCCTGTGCCGGGCAGCCCGTAAGCCGCCATCGGGATATGATCGCCAATGATCGCAGCGCTTTCCGGCGCAATATGATTGATATCAAAGCCCAGCGGGCTAACGACGCTGGCATTCACCTGATGGGTGTGGATGACAAAATTCACCTCCGGCCGAAGCTGGTAAGCCGAAGCGTGGATTCCCTTTTCAGAAGAGGGCTTGATGCCGCCATCATAGCTCAGATCCGCGATGTTGACGAGAACAATCTCATCCGGCGTCAAGGTTTCATAGGCTCTGCCGCTTGGGGTGATGACAAACTGTGTGTCGCTGACACGGCAGCTGACATTGCCCCATGTGCGCGCAATCAGGCCGCTCTCTACAAGCTGCTTGCCCGCCCGCACAACCAGCTGCTTTGCCTGCATGATATCCATGTTCAAAAGCAGTCCCTCCTTGGGTGAAATTCCCCGGCGGCGCGGTTGAGCCGCCGGGAAATCAAAGCGGTTATCTTTTCACGGTGACGGTGTCAAACACTCTGTCAAAGCGCGTTAACGCATCGTCGATCATCTCGGGCGTGTATGCGGCGCTCGTATACAGGCGGCTGCCTGCAAGCGTTACAAGGCCCTCGGCCATATAAGCGGCGCCCATGTGCTCCATCTCCGCTTTGCGCGCAGAGGTCTCCTTGAGCACGCCTGGCACCTTCCACAGCTTGCTCCAGTCAATGGAGAAGTGCATGGTGCCAACCGTCTCCAAGTGGCAGATCGAGCCCTGGTTGAAGGCGACAAAGGGCAGGCCGTGCTTTTTGATGAGCTTCTGCAGGCCGGCCGTGATACGGTCGCCCATCTCGCCGGCCTTCTGGCAGGCGTTTGTGCGCTCGATCTCCTCCAGCGTATAGTAGCCCGCCACGCAGCTGATGGGGGTTGCCGCCATCGTGCCGCCGATGAGTGCTTTGTGCACCTTGTCGCCCGTCTGGATGCCGGCAGCAAGGTATTTCATATACTCCTTCTTGCCGCCCAGGCCGCCTGCGCCCGGGTAACCGCCAGCGATGACCTTGCCAAACACCGTGAGATCCGGCGACACGTCGAAATAACCCTGCGCACCCGCCATGCCGATGCGGAAGCCAGTGACGACCTCGTCGAAAACGAGCAGCGCGCCATACTTGCGGCAGAGCCGCTCCACGCCCTTGTTGAAATCTTTATCCAGCGGGCGGGTACCGCTCTCCGGGCCAACGGGCTCGATAAACACAGCTGCCGTGCCGCCGCGAAGCTGGTTCATGCGCAGCTTGCGCTCCAGATCATCCAGATCGTTGGGGAAGAACTCCTGCGTGTGCTTAAAGATATAAAGCGGAACGCCGTGCGCCTGCGTGAATTTAGAGCCGGGCACCCGGATACCGTAGGCCAGCTGATCGCTCCAGCCGTGGTAGGCGCCGCCCATTTTGATAATATTCTTATTCTTCGTTGCCAGCCGGGCCACGCGGACAGCCGCCATGCATGCCTCGGAGCCGGAGTTGAGCATGCGGAACATCTCCACATTCGGCACACTGTCGCACACCTTTTTGGCGAGCTTGTATTCAAACTCGTGGAACAGGCCGGTGGAAGGGCCGCAGGTGTTGAGCAGCTCGATCACCTGATCGCGCACAACCTTGGGGTTGGAGCCAAGCACTGTGGGGCCGCCCGCCTGCAGGAAGTCGTAATACCGGTTGCCATCAATATCATAGAGATATGCGCCCTCCGCCTTTGTGAAGACCAGCGGGAACGGGTGGTTAAACGCAAGGTTGTGCTGCACACCGCCGGGGATGACGGTTTTCGCCTCTTCGATCATAACCTTAGATTTGGCGCACTTCTTGTCGAAATACTCCTCCTCATAGCGCTTGAGCGCCTCCGGGCTGACGGAATAGATCGGCAGCTTGATGAGCTCATCGAGCTGCTTGGTGACGGCCGCAGCATCCGGATAGGTGCTGATAGCATAGCGATTGTCCATGTAAACGTTCCTCCTTACATTCATATAAACTCTCTCTAAAAAACGCCTCTCTGGGAATCCGCCCCGCAAAGCAGGGTGAATCTCCACTCACCTACAGTATAGCATACTTTTTCGGCTTGTCAAATTAATTTTTGTGAATTTTTTAATTTTTGGGCTGCCGCACCGCAAAAAATGCCCCATCCGGACGTTCGGGCCTTCTTTTGCAAAAGTTTCGTAAAAAAGCGGGCTCTACGTTGATTTTTTTGATTGTTGTGTTAAAATATAAAAAAGGTGAGCGGCGGCTCATCATGCGCAGGCTCCCAAACCGGGCGGCAGGGCTCTGCTGCGCCTGAGGCAGCTGCGATGAAACCTTCCGCCGCGCGAAAGGATGGGGCAATGCCTATGGTGGCAGGCGGCGAAAACCAGCCGGTTTATCACAAAAAGACATTTGAACACATTCCAGAGGAAAAGCGGCGCAGGATTTTGGCGGCAGCCATCGGTGAGTTTGCCAACAAGGGCTTTGACAACGCCAATATCAACCGCATTGCCGGCAAGGCGGGCGTCAGCGTCGGCTCGCTCTATAAATACTTTAATACAAAGCAGGATCTGTTTTTGACAGCAGTGCATCACGGCATCTTCCTTTTAGAGGATACCATCGGCCCACTGTCGCAGGCGGATATGGATGTGAAGGCGAAGCTGGAGCAGGTTATCCGCGCGGTGCAGGCTTCTTCCCGCCAGTTGGGCGATCTGATCCGGCTCTATAATGAGATGACCTCCGAAAACAATGCGGAGCTGGTGCGGCGGCTCTCGCAGGATATGGAGACGTTTTCCGCCGCCGTTTATACCCAGGTCATCCGTCAGGCGCAGGAGGAGGGCCTTCTGCGCAACGACGCCGACCCGCGGATGTTTGCCTACCTGCTGGATAATCTTTTTATGAACCTGCAATTCTCCTATGCGTGCGGGTACTATCAGGAGCGCTTCAAAATCTACGCGGGGGAGGATATCCTCGAGCGGGATGATTTTGTGGTGGAGCAGATGCTCAAATTTATCAGCGGCGCGTTCACCATCCAGTAGCGCCCTGGCGTTTTCAAAAGCGGCGGGGCACGCCCCGTGATCATAAAGGCGTTTGGCAGCTGTGACCGATCAATTAATATTTTTAATGGAGGGCTTTGCATGAAGGAACCGACCTATGTAATCACCTACGACGTGGGCACCACGGGCGTAAAAACCTGCCTGTTTGAAATTGGCGAGATTGTCCGCCTGAAGGCTGCATCCATGCGCGGGTATCAGCTGTATGTGCTGCCGGATGGCGGCGCGGAGCAGGATCCGAACGAGTGGTGGGAGGCGATGTGCGCAACCACCAGAGAGGTGCTTCAGAAATCCGGCATGGATCCGGCCGGGATCAAGGGCGTCTCCTTCTGCTCACAGATGCAGGGCGTCGTGCTGGTGGATCAGAAGGGGGAGCCAGTGCGCCGCGCCATGAGCTATATGGATCAGCGCGCGCGGGAGGAGCTGAAAAAGGGCCTGGCCTACGGCCCGCAGATTGCAGGCGCAAACGTGTTTAAGCTGCTGAAATCCCTCCAGATCACCGGCGCCGTCGCAGCGAGCGTGAAGGACCCGGTGTGGAAATACAAATGGGTCGAGGCGCATGAGCCGGAGGTTTTCCGCCGCGTACATAAATGGCTGGATGTGAAGGAATTCCTCATCTGTAAAATGACCGGTGAATTTGTGATGACGCAGGATTCGGCCTTTGCCGCCCTGATTTATGACATCCGCAAGGGCAAAGAGGGCTGGAGCCGGGAGATGTGCGATATGCTCGGCGTGAAGCCGGAGCATTTGGCCCCAATCAAGAAATCGACGGATCAGGTTGGCGTGGTAACAGAGCAGGCCGCCGCACAGCTGGGCCTGAAGGCGGGAACCGCCGTTTTCGGCGGCGGCGGGGATGCTGCCCTCATCGGTGTGGGCGCCGGTTCCACAGCGCTGGGCGATACGCACATTTACTGCGGCACGAGCGGCTGGGTCTCCACAGTGGTGGATAAGAGCGTTGTGGATGCTTCCGCCATGGTGGCGGCAATCGTGGGCGCACAGCCCGGCCGGTTTAATTACTTTGCAGAGCTGGAAACCGCCGGCAAGTGCCTGGAGTGGGTCAAGGATCACCTCGCATTGGATGAGATCGATATTTATCTGGAGAAAAAGCACGTTGCGGAATCTACCGAAGCGATTTATACCAGCCTCTATGACTACATGGCAAAGGTCATCAGCGAGGTGCCGGCCGGCTCTAACGGCGTGATCTTCACGCCATGGCTACACGGCAACCGCTGCCCGTTTGAGGACCCGAACGCGCGCGGCATGTTCTTTAACATCAGCCTGGAAACCGGCAAGACGGAGCTCATCCGCGCCGTGACAGAGGGCGTTTGCTTCCACCTGCGCTGGTTCCTCGAGACGGAGGAGAAAAAGGTGAAAACCTCCGATACCATCCGTTTTGTGGGCGGCGGCGCGCTGTCGGATATTACGTGCCAGATTCTGGCGGATTGCATTGGCCGCAGGGTGGAAACAGTGGATAGCCCGCAAAATGTCGGCGCAGTCGGCGCGGCGGTTGTGGTAGCGGTCGGCCTCGGGCTGCTTCCAAGCCTTGATGAGGCCAAGCGGATGGTGCCGGCGAAAAAGACGTTTACGCCGGACCCGGCCGTGAAGCCGGTCTATGACCGGAACTATGCGGTATTCAAAGAGCTCTACAAGGCAAACAAAAAGAATTTTGCCGCTTTGAACGGCTGAGAATCGCAACGAAAGCGCCGGGCGGTCCTATTGCGGCTGCCCGGCGCTTTTTGGGAGGGGTTTATTTGGCGCGAATCAAGCTTTTTACGCTCAACGTCTGGTCCGGCTTCCGATACAGGGGGCTGATCCGCCTGGAGGAATACGAGCCTCCGGAAACACGGGAGCAGCGCTTTGAGGGCCTGTGCGCCGTTTTGCAGGAGGAGCAGCCAGATATTGTGTTCCTCAACGAGGCGAACCCGCTGTTCACCTATGGCAGCCGGCTGGCCAAGCGGCTGCACTACGTGCCGCTTGGCCACATGGGCGTGGCCGGGGTGCGTGCGGGGCGCTTCGGCTTCCCGCTGAATTTGCGGGAGGGGGATCTTATCCTCGCCCGCCCCACGCTCGCGCCTGCTTACCAGGGCCGTGTGCATCTGGGCGGGAAGGGCTGGTGCGGCAATGTGTTCTCCTGCCACTTTGATAACCTGACACAGGCGGTGCTGGCGCGCTGCACACTGCCGGACGGCGCGCCGCTCTATGCCTGTGTGACGCATTGGGTGGCAGGGCCTGCCATTACGCCGGAGAACCTGAAAAAATTGCCGGAGCTCGCACGGGAGTGGGGCTTCCCGGCAAAACAGGCCGCGCAGGCGAAGGAGAAGCTGCGCGCGCTGGAGCACTGCAAGCTGACAGAAGCGCAGCGGCTGTGCGATTGGCTGGAGAAAAAGGTGCCTGCCGGCGTGCCGCTCATTGTGGCGGGCGATTTTAACGCGGAGGCGGCGTGGCCGGAGCTCAAGCTCCTTCAGAAGCGGGGCTTTTCGCGCCTTCTCCCCCAGGGCAATGGGTTCGCCAGCTGGGACCCGGCCCATAATACCAACCTGCAAACCTATTACGCGCAGGAGGCGCGGCAGAAGCAAAAGTCGCTCTATCACCAGCTGGATGCGGCGGATGAGCTGTTTGCGCGTGATATTGATCATTTCTATGTGCGCAATATCCAGCCGGGCAGCGTATCGGATTGCCGCGTGTGCGCTACAACACCCTGGAGGGGGCGCAGCATCTCCGATCATTTTGCGCTGACCGCCACGGTGGAGTTATAGAGCTATGGGCGCCTGCCCAAAACAAAAACGGAGGAAAGAGCGATGCAATTTTTTAAGGTTGCCCTGCTACAAATGGTTTCTACCCCGGATCAGGCGGGAAATTTGGAGAAAGGCGCCGCCTATTGCCGCCGTGCAAAAGCAATGGGGGCTGATTTGGCACTGTTCCCCGAGATGTGGAATAACGGCTATTGCGTCACCCATGATATTGCGCAGCTGCGCCGGGATGCCGTTTCCCGGCAAAGTGAATTTGTGCAGGCGTTCAGCCGTTTGGCAAAAGAGCTGGATATGGCGGTCGGGATCACCTTTTTGGAATCATACGACCCGCTGCCGCGAAACACCCTGTGTGTGTTCGACCGGAAGGGCCGCTGTGTTTTGACCTACGCGAAGGTACACACCTGCGATTTTGACGTAGAGCGCAGCCTTACCCCAGGTGATGATTTTTATGTGGCGGAGCTGGGGACGGCGAGCGGCCCCGTAAAAATCGGCGCGATGATCTGCTATGACCGGGAATTCCCGGAGAGCGCCAGAATTTTGATGCTCAAGGGCGCGGAGGTCATTCTGGCGCCCAACGCATGCCCGATGGAGATCAACCGCCTTTCACAGCTCCGGGCGCGGGCGTTTGAAAACATGGTGGGCATTGCCACAGCGAACTATGCGTACGGGCAGCCGGACTGCAACGGGCACTCCTCTGCGTTCGACGGTATCGCCTACCGCCCCGGCGAAAGCGGCTCGCGGGATACGCTGGTGATCGAGGCGGGGAAGGAGGAGGGCATCTATTTAGCCGCTTTCCCAATGGATGAGCTGCGCAGCTATCGTAAAAGCGAGGTGCACGGCAACGCCTACCGTCATCCCCGGAAATACCGGCTGCTCCTCTCTGAAGCGCGGCAAGAGCCTTTCTGCCGGGAGGATTACCGGCCATAAAAAATACGATCCTACGGCGGCAGCGTTAAAAGCGCAAAAAGGTATCTATAATACACAAAACAGAACAACGCCAAAAACATGAATTTATCTCAATCATGCATGGAAAAATTTGTGCGTATCTGTTATAATGCAGGTTGACGTAAAACGGCCCCGTTTTCACGGGCTGAGCCGTAATCGTTGATGATTTCGCTGATATTAAAAATGGAGGATGATTTGGAATGAGCCACAAGTACGTTTACCTGTTCTCTGAAGGCGACGAGAACATGCGTGAGCTCCTCGGCGGCAAGGGCGCGAACCTTGCGCAGATGACGAGGCTCGGTATGCCCGTCCCGCAGGGCTTCACCATTTCCACCGAGGCCTGCACCCGCTATTATGACGACGGCCGTAAGATCGCGCCGGAGATCGAGGCGGAGATTTATGAATACCTTGCCAAGATGGAGGAGATCAACGGCAAGAAGTTCGGCGACCCGAAGAACCCGCTGCTGGTTTCCGTGCGCAGCGGTGCGCGCGCTTCCATGCCCGGCATGATGGATACCATCCTGAACCTCGGCTTGAATGACGAGGTTGCCGCGGGCATGATCGCCGGCAACCCCGACCCGAAGTTTGAGCGCTTTGTTTACGACTCCTACCGCCGGTTCATCCAGATGTTCTCCGACGTTGTGATGGAGATCTCTAAAAAGACGTTTGAAGTGATCATCGACGAGATCAAAGAGCGCAAGGGCGTCAAGAACGATATTGATCTCGACGTCAACGATATGAAGGAGCTCGTCGCCCGCTTTAAGGCCTATTATAAAGAGCAGAAGGGCACCGACTTCCCGACCGACCCGAAGGAGCAGATGATGGAGGCGGTCAAGGCTGTTTTCCGCTCCTGGGATAATCCGCGTGCGAACGTTTACCGCCGCATGAACGATATCCCCTATTCCTGGGGCACGGCTGTCAACGTGCAGCCCATGGTTTTCGGCAACCTTAACGAGAATTCTGGCACCGGCGTTGCCTTCACGCGCGACCCGGCCACCGGCGAGAAGGCTCTCTTTGGCGAATATCTGATCAACGCCCAGGGTGAGGACGTTGTCGCCGGCGTGCGCACCCCCAGCAAGATCGATCAGCTCAAGCAGGATATGCCTGAGGTTTATAACCAGTTCGCCACCATTGCGCAGAACCTGGAAAACCACTATAAAGATATGCAGGATATGGAGTTCACCATTGAAAACGGCAAGCTCTACATGCTGCAGACGAGAAACGGCAAGCGCACCGCTACCGCCGCTCTGAAGATCGCTGTCGACCTGGTGGACGAGGGCATGATCACAGAGGAAGAAGCGGTTCTCCGCGTTGACCCGAAGCAGCTCGACGCGCTGCTGCACCCGCAGTTTGACGCAAAGGCGCTCAAGGCTGCCGTGCCGGTGGGTGCAGGCCTTGCGGCTTCCCCCGGAGCAGCCTGCGGCAAGGTCGTCTTCACGGCTGAGGACGCAAAAGAGTGGGCTGCACGCGGCGAGAAGGTTGTGCTGGTCCGCCTGGAGACCTCCCCGGAGGATATCGAGGGTATGGCGGCTGCGCAGGGCATCTTGACGGTGCGCGGCGGCATGACCTCCCACGCGGCGGTTGTTGCGCGCGGCATGGGCACCTGCTGTGTTTCCGGCTGCGGCGAGATCACCATGCATGCGGAGGAGAAGTATTTCGAGCTTGGCGGCAAGCAGTATCACGAGGGCGACTATATCTCCCTTGACGGCTCCACCGGCAAAATCTACGGCGAGGCTGTGCCGACGGCGGAGGCCACGATCTCCGGCGATTTCGACCGCTTCATGAAGTGGGCGGACGCTGCCCGCACCCTGAAGGTCCGCACGAATGCGGATACGCCGCGTGACACCGCGCAGGCCGTGAAGTTCGGCGCGGAGGGCATCGGCCTTTGCCGCACCGAGCACATGTTCTTCGAGGGCGAGCGCATCAAGGCGATGCGTGAGATGATCGTCGCAAAGGATGCCGAAACCCGCAAGAAGGCTCTTGCCAAGATCCTGCCCTATCAGCAGGGTGACTTTGAAGAGATGTATCGCGTGCTGGAAGGCCGCCCGATGACGGTCCGCTTCCTTGACCCGCCGCTGCATGAGTTCCTTCCCACCAAGGAGGAGGATATTGCAGAAATCGCCGGCGAGCTGAACATCACGGTGGAAGAGCTGAAGGAGGTCATCGCCTCCCTGCATGAGTTCAACCCGATGATGGGCCATCGCGGCTGCCGCCTGGCCGTCACCTATCCGGAAATTGCCGAGATGCAGACGACTGCCGTCATCAACGCGGCGATTGCCGTCAACAAGGAGCATCCGGAGTATCACATTGAGCCTGAGATTATGATCCCGCTGGTTGGCGAGATTAAGGAGCTCAAGTATGTCAAGAACTTTGTTACCGCCACGGCGGATAAGCTGATTGCGGATGCGGGCGTCGAGATGACCTATAAGGTCGGCACGATGATCGAGATTCCGCGCGCGGCGCTGACGGCGGATGAGATCGCGCAGGAGGCGGAATTCTTCTCCTTCGGCACGAACGACCTCACGCAGATGACCTTCGGCTTCAGCCGCGACGATGCAGGCAAGTTCCTGGATGCGTACTATGATGCGAAGATCTATGAATCCGATCCGTTTGCCAAGCTCGATAAGACCGGTGTTGGCAAGCTGGTGAAGATGGCGGCGGAGCTGGGCCGCAAGACCCGCCCCGACATCAAGCTGGGCATCTGCGGCGAGCACGGCGGCGACCCGAGCTCCGTGGAGTTCTGCCACAACATTGGCCTGAACTATGTTTCCTGCTCCCCGTTCCGTGTGCCGATTGCCCGCCTTGCCGCGGCACAGGCTGCGATCAAGAGCAAGCAGGCGTAAGGCTTACTTGATTTTGAGCAAAACCCAATAGAAAAATTGACCTTGCAAGAGAATTCTTGCAAGGTCTTTTTTACGCCTAAGCCAAATCAAATTTTGTATTTTTTACAATAGAAATCGAATTTGATTAACATCCCCGGAAATGCAAAGCTCAAATTACGGTGCCTCAAAAAGTGACAGAAAGGATAGTCTTATAACATCCTTCCCATTGTCATAATGAAGGAACTCCCGAAGAGGCTGCCTACAGCAGTCCCTTCGGGAGTTTTCCTTTTCTCTATTTTATCCGTGTAGAGGGCAGCAGGCTCCCGCGCCGCCGCGCCCGGGGACACGGCGGCTTAACTGCCCATGCCCGATGGCCGCCGCAAGCTCTATGGCATTGCACTAAAATGCAGGGATAGCAGGGCTATTGTTGCTTGCCCACAGCCTCGCAGGCGGCCCAAGCGCTTTAAAATTGAGCCGGTCAATCGTGAATGCCTGGAGCGGCAGCCCCGAGCTTTTTTCTTTTGCAGCCATCCAACAGAAGAAGGAGCAGCGTAAGGCCTGCCGCTGCAGCGTTCGCCCCCACATAGGCCGCCCATATCCCGTTTACCCCAAAAAGCTCTGGCAGCACACGCGACAAGGGGAGCAAAAAGAGCAGGTTGGCCGCGTACATCAGCAGGGCGCGCAGCTTTTGCCCCACTGCCTGAAAGAGGGCCCCTGCCAGCATGGGGAACGGTGCAAACAAAAAGGCTGCCGCCGTCCTGCGGATGGCATTGGCGCCAAAGGCAATCAACTGAGCATCCTGCGTAAAAATCCGCATCAGCAGGCCAGGGACCCCCTCGGCCAGCAGAAAAGCCGCCCCCGCGTATAGCGCGCAAATTATGCAGCTGAAACGAAGCGTTTCCCGCACACGCCGGGGCTGCCCTGCGCCGTGATTATACCCGGCAACCGGGGCGAGCGCCTGCGCTACGGCGGTGAAGGGGGCCGTCCCCAGTGTGAAGAGCCTGGTGATATAGCCAAAAGCGGTTACACCCAGCGCACCGCTCACAGAGCCCAGCGCGTTGTTGAGCAGGGCGGATGTGATGGAGAGGCTGCCCATCTGAACGAGAGAAGGGATGCCAATGGCCAATATCTCCCCGGCCCGTTTCAGGCTCGGCCTGGCGCCCCGGAAGCGCTGCGCCGTAAACCGCAGGAAAAACAGCACGCTCATGGAGAAGCTGACGAATTGGCAGGCGACTGTGGCGAGCGCCGAGCCCTTCACGCCCCAGCCCAGCGCTAAAATGAAAACTGCGTCCAACAGGATGTTGATGCTGATGGGGATGGCCCAGATGAGCAGGCTGTAGAGCATCCGCCCCTCCGCGCGGATAATAGAGGAAAAACCGGTGGAAAAAACGTTGCCTGCGAGCAGGATGGAGAAGTATTCCCGCGCATAGGGATAAAGCTCGCCCGTCACGCCCATCGCGCTCAGCAGCGGATCCATCAGGAGGAATCCGGCAATCGTGATGGCCACAGCGGAGAGGTAAAAGACCAGCATTGCGTTGAGCGTGACCTCGCCCGCCTCCTCCTGCTTTTGCGCGCCAAGCTTGCGGGAGATGATCGAGGCCGCGCCGCCGCCCACCGCCGTGGAAATCGCCCCTTGCAGGATCGTGAACGGAAACACAACCGAAACGCCGCCCATCGCATGGCCCCCCACGCCCCAGCTGACAAAGAGCGCATCCGTCAGCGTGTAAACAGAGTTGAGCACCAGAGCGGCGAGCGTTGTTGCCGAAAAGCGCAGGATGAGCGAGGGGATTTTAGCGGAGCCAAGCGCCTGCGTTTGATCCGGCTGTACCACACCGGCTTTGCCCCGCCTCATTTGCCCAACGCCTCAAAGGCGTTCCGGTAAAGGATGGCTGAGGCCGCCACATTCCGCCACCAGCCGAAGTGGTGCGGCGTATAGCGGTAATACTTCTCTGTTTCCATAATTAGCCCAAGGTAGCCTTCCGCAATGGCATAGCGGATGTTTTCCTCCTCTGTGGCAAGGATGGGCTGCTCCGCAGCCGCATTGTAGGCGGCAAGCGTTGCCTCTTTCCCGGCGAGCGGCTTCATCATTTCCAGACAGACAAAATCTGCAATTCTGTCCCCCCAGAAGCTGCGCTCCGGATCGATCCACCCATATCGGAGCCCTCCGGCCTCTGGGATACACATAATATTGGGATCCCAAATATCGAAATTTACCATGCAGCATTCCACCTTTTCGAGCGTTGCCTGGTAACGGTCGATCATCCGCAGCAGCCGTTCCCCTCGCCTGGAGCGCCGGCTTTTTTTGCGGCAGTCCCCCAGCAGGGCCTCCACGCTGGCGCGGATTGCGAGATACCAACTCTCATAGAGCCCGCTCTGCACATAGCCAAATTGATCCGCTTTGATTCGGTGGAGCTGCGCCGTCAGCTTGGCCACCTCAGCGGCCGCCTGCTGCTTTTCCGTTTTGGAGAAACCCATCTGGTCCAGTGTTTTGCCCGGCAGCTTCTCCATGATAAAATAATCGGTTGGGATCAGCCTCCGGCTGAAATCCGTTACATACACCTCGGGCACGCGGATAGAGGTATGCGCGCGCATCTGCTCATACCAGAATACCTCCGCCCGCATCATCCCCTTTTCATAGGCAGGGGTGGGAGCATCCTCTGCGGGCGCAATTTTCAGTACATAGTCCCTGCCGTTCGCGTTTACGGAGAATACGGCGTTGAATTCGCCCGCGCCGAGCGGCGCAATGGACGTAACGGGCTCCAGCCCGGCCTCGTGAAAAAGCGCTCGAATGGTGTCCTGGCTGACGGCATATTTTGTTTTGCTGACCAAAGAAATTCCCCCTCTGACCGGTTATAGCGGCGGCCGGCCTGCACCGGCACGCGAATGGCCTGGCATTCATTCTGGATGCAGCAATCCCCTATCTGCGCCGGGTTTTTAGACTTTGCCTGCCTCTCTTTGGCTTCATCATATCAGGTTGGAGGGAAAAGGATATCATTTTTTTGCCCTAAATTTCAAATTTTTATTTTATTTTTTAAAAGTTTCTGTTAGCATCAGTATACAAGGGGAACACCGCCGCTCCGCCAGGCTCAGACGAGCGCTCGCTGCGTTCTTAGGCACGGCCACGGCGCTGAAAACCGATGTGTATCCTTATGCACTGATGCTATACTGAAAAAAGGGGGATAGGAATGCAAACAGATCCGTTTCACATTGAGGTTTTACCAAAGTCTGTGCACCCGGCCTCTGAGCAGCGGGAGACGGGCGTCACGCACACCTCCTATCAGGAGGAGAGCGCCTTTTATGCGCTGATCGAGCGGGGGGATACGCAGCGGCTTGCCCAGACGCTGGAGCAATATTTTTCCACTGCCGTGATTGTTGGCCACCTTTCCGACAATCCTACGCGGCAGATGCAGTATTGGGCCGTCTGCTGCATTACGCTTGGCATCCGTGCCGCCATTCGGGGCGGGCTGGAGGAAATGGCCGCATTCAATTTATCCGATCAATACATCATGCAGGTCGATCAGCTGCATTCGTCCGGTGAGATCATGCGTTATCTCGGGAAAATCGTCATGGAGCTGACGGAGCTGGTGCGCAAAAAGGCGCATCGGAATTGCCCTGCCTCCGTCCGCAAGTGCCTGCACTATATCGACGCGCATCTTCATGAAACCGTGCGCCTCGCCGAGCTTGCCGCGCTGACGGGCCTGAGCGCCGCCTATCTTTCCAAGCTGTTTCATCAATACGTGGGAAAAACCATCGGCGCTTATATTATGGAGCAAAAGCTGGAAGCCGCGCAGAAGCTGCTTGAGGAGGGGCGCGGGCAGAAGGAGATCGCCTATATGCTCGGCTTTTGCTCCCAGACCTATTTTATCACGCGCTTTAAAGAGGCTTATGGGATAACGCCGCATCGGTATGCTGCTGCCTGCCGGAAGAAATGAGATCGCGTTCTTGTGCCCCGGAGAGCCCCTAAGGAGGCCTCCCAAATTAATCGAAGTGCGTAATCAGCTCTACAATATTCTGCTTATACACAGAGGATATACTAAGCACGCCAATTGGAATGCAGCAAATCCACAAAAGGGCTAAAGCGGCGGCAGAAAGGCCCCAGGGGAAGAATTGCGCTACGCTCACCCCTGTGTCAAAATAAAGGCCATAGCAGATGACGAGGGAGAGAATCATCCCAATCACCCATGCAATGAGCAGGATCGCCATCAGTTCAAAAATTTGAAAACGAATGGCCTCACCTTTTTCAATGCCGGCTGCTCGCAGTGCGCCCCAGATCTTTGTTTGGCGGCTGACCTTGAAAAACGCCATATTGACCATTTGGATCAGGCCAAGCAGCGCGATGAAAGCAACGGCCAGGGCGCACACCCACGTAATACCCGTCATTTGCCTCTGATTCGCTTCGGAATTCTGAGGCTGCGAGTAGATCGTGCAGTTGGGATACAACGCTTTTAATTCTGCCAGCAGGAATTCTGTCCGCTCATAAAGCTCAGGGTCTTCCAATTCAATATATAAGTAATTCGTTTTGACGGGGAGCTGATGCGCCGCAAACGCATCCTCATGCCACAAAAAATTCAGCCCGTTTTGCCCCCATATTTCAGAAAGAGCATCCCGGCCGTCCTTTAAGGTTAAGATGGCGCCGATCTCAACGGAAAAATCGATTCGTTCCGCACTTAAATCCGCTGCATCGCCCGGGTGATTGCGAATCACCTGCGTAAAGTGAAGCTGCTCGCCAACCTGGAATGGCTGCGGGTCGCTCCCGTTGGAGAGCAGGAGGATTTGCTCCCCTGCCTGCAAGGCCTCCAGGTTGATCTCGCCGGCTTCTAGATAGGGCTGCAGCGCTTGGATGGAGGCGCTGTCCAGGCCATTGATATATTCGGGGTATAACAAGCCCTGCATGGTGTATTGATAAGCCGCCAGCTCCCGCCGGAGGTTCTCCGGCTCAAAAGAGCCCTGCTCCTGCAGGCTGGCGGTGCGCATCTCCTTATACATCGGGTTGCTCGGGACATTGTTTTCGAGCAGAAGCTTTACGGGGAAAGAGGAAAACTTCCATGTGCTTCTTGCCTCCGGATTGTTTTCAAAACGCCGCAGATCCCTGCTGTCGAACCCATAGAACGGATTCACCTGAATTTGTGCAAGGGTATAGTAATTGCCATCCACAAGGGAGACGGAATAGTCAACCGCTGTCATGCGCATCGTATCCTGCAAAACCCGTGTGAGTGTAACGCCGGAAAGCAGCGCGATAACGCAGAGGGAAAAAGCCAAAATCATATTTGCCGTATCAGCGCTGTGATACAGGGCGGATTTGATCCCCCATAAAAGCAGCGGGCATTTTGCAAAAACAGGGAGCATGCTGCCCGTTTGCTGGCGCTGCTTGCCGGTATCCTCCAGAGGCAGCTTTTGCATCTCCTGCCGGACGGCAGCCAGGCTCCACAGGCAAAAAAGAAGGGCGGCTGCGGCCAGCGCTGCAAGGATGACTGCCCAATGGGTTTGAAACGGTTTTTCAAATTGCAGGGCGGCGGTGATTTGCCCAAACAGCAGCCGGCTGGCGAGGAGCCCGGCAAGCATGCCGGCCGGCAAGGCGATGAGCAGGCAAAGACTATCCTGCAAAAAATAATGCAGCAAAAAATACCGGTTATCCGCGCCAATGCATTTCAGCTGACTGATGGTCTCTTTGCGGGAGCTGCCCGCCGCCTTTACGCTCGCATACAAGCCGAGCAGGCAGCTCAGCAGCAAAAAAACAATCAGGGCGAAAAAGATCAGGTTGACCGTGCCGTCGGTTGAGAGCAGCACAAAAAGAGGATTCCCGGCATAAAGCGCCTCATTCAGCAGAAGGTTCTGCGCGTCATCATGGAATAGCTGATCGATTGCAACCTCCGGAGCCGCAGTGAGATAGAGCTGCTTTACCGCAATCCCATTTTTGCAGATTGGATGCTCCGGGGTAACGAATGCATTGGGTAGGGCAAATTCGGCGCTCACACCCTCTGAGGAAACGTTGCCCTGCAGTTCAGAATAATTTTTCACAACCCCTACGATGGTAAAGGTATAACTGCCCTCCGCCTGCGCGGAGAGGGGGTTCAGCTCCTCTGCGTCGAGCTCGATGCGGGCGCCGACCGGGTCTGTAATGCCAAGGCGTGTGATGGTTGCCTTTTCCAGCGCGATTTCATCGACCGATTCCGGCATACGGCCGGCAATCGTCCGCAGGCTGGCCTGCCCGGCAGCGTTTTGATCCAGATAACCGAAAAATATTTTGTTTTGCAAAACAGAATTTGGAATATCGCTGACGGCATATACCGATGCTACCCCGGCCGTTTGGATATCAGGGCTGGCCTGAAGGCTGGATATTGCCTCCTCCGAGGCGTTGAGCAGAATGGCATGCTGTGTGCCGTAAAGATCCTTCTTTTGGGCAAGATTCAGCTGCAAAAAATTGCTGATCAGAAGCCCGCCCCCGATAAACCCGGCCACACAGATGGCCACGCCGAGAATTCCAAAAAGGGCGTCTCTTTTTTTGCGGAAATAGGTTTTCAGGATATAACGATACACTCGTTTCTTCATGGTGCGCCTCCCAGTTGAGCGGCGCCGTCCCGCATTGTAATGATGCTGCCGGCTGCGGCAGCAATCTCTTTATCATGCGTAACCATAACCAGCGTTTTGCAAAATTCCTGCTGCAGCCCTTTCAGCGTAGAGAGCACGGCGGCGGTCGTTTCCTCGTCCAGATTGCCGGTCGGTTCATCTAAAAGCAAAATTTCCGGCTGGTTAATCAACGCTCTGGCAATGGCGACACGCTGCTGCTCGCCTCCGGAAAGCTGGTTTGGGAAATGGGCCTGGCGGTTCTCCAGCTGCAGGGAGGCAATCAGCTTTTCATAATAAGCGCCGTCAAGCCGCCGGCGGTCCAAAATAGCGGGGAACTGGATGTTCTCTTTTACCGTCAGCTCCGGGATCAGGTTAAAAAATTGAAAAACAAAGCCGATGTGCTTCCTGCGGAAGATATTTCGTTTTTCTTCCTTCATCGCACTGATTTCAGTCCCTAACAGAAAAACCTGGCCCGATGTTGGACGGTCGAGCCCTCCCAGCAGATGGAGCAGCGTTGATTTCCCGGAGCCGCTCTTGCCAACGATCGCTGTGAACGTATTCGGCTCGATGGTGATTTCAAAATCCCGAAGGGCATGTACAACCGTTTCGCCCAAGTGATACTCCTTGTTTAAATGGATGGCCTGAATCGCAGCGTCCATATTCTTTCTTCCTCTCTTTGGATAAAAAGGCTACGCCTCTTTGCAGAGGGAACACAGCTTTGTCTTTCGCTCCAGGATAGCATAAAGCAGATAACCCACACCCAATGCGGCTGGCTGAAGCAAAAAAATGGAGGTATCCAGCAGCTTATAGCTGCTCCCGATTTGCGCCATGAGGATGCAGCCCACTTCCGTGGGGAGCAGGAAAAGCTCCGCCGTTAGTAGCGTAGAAAGCAGCCTCGGCTTTTTGGAAAGCACAGGGAGGGCGAAACCCAGAAATGCCGCGATTACAACAAGCGCCAAATAACGCTGCCAAACGAGCCCGTCGGCGACAGGCGCGCCTGAACGCACAGCGGAGAGTGTGGAAAAGGGAGCGAAAAAGAGCTCGTTTTGAAACCCTGTTTCTCCAATCATGAGTGGGAAAAGGCACAGCTTGAGGGCCGCAACAATGCCGGCATAGGCAAAAAAGAAAACAATCATCTGAAACAGCTTATACCTTTTTTTGATCAGCTGCATAAAAAACAGCAGGATATAAAAAACAACTGCAAAATAATAAAGCGTCTCGTTTGGAATGATCAAGCGAAAAACCTCCTGAAGCCGTTGCAGCGCGATGGCCAAATCAACGTTGATATTATGAAATGCGCCCTGAATCTGGCCACAGAACCGATTCAGGACGCATTTGCATGTGCGGCTTACCGGCTGTTTGTCATACTAGCACTCAAAATCATCAATCATTCATTGTGGGAATACAACTTGGCGCATCCATCGGGGATGATAATCATTTCATGGCTTCCATCAGCGTTTATGTTGTTTCTGGCGCTAAAATACCAATAAGCTTTTTTGTTTCCAGGAGATGCGTTTTGGATCGCATTCCCCCACCATGAATCGGTAGCCTTGCTGGCGCTACTCGCCACACTTCCCTGCGCGCCAGTTAATGTGCCGACCTTTTTGTAAAAAAGCGTTTGCTTTACATACAAATCCTTATCCACAACTGCGCCTGTAATACCGTTGCAATAGGCTCGCTTAAAATCGAAGCCGATGTTCTGATAAATATAATCCCGTTTTTCCCCTTGGTGATAATAGTTGACCTTCAGGCTGGAATAGTAAGTTTGCCGTGCCGCAAATGCAGTGATACCGATAGAAGCGCACAGCAGGAGCACGAACAGAAAAATGGAAACAGCTCTTTTCGTTTTTATAATAACTCTCCTTTGTATCGTTGTTTTGCAATCAATCAAAGTGTCTAGCCCATGGGAATCACGCCCTTATTTAGGAATTAGATGATTTTCCATATGTATATCTTGATACTATACTATCATATTTATTTGTATTGTCAATACCTGCTTTTAAAATGAAGCAGGCTTGGATATTGCCTTTATTTATGATAAAATACGGATACGGTATAGAACGCTTTTCGATCAGGGCGGTGTGAAAAATGAGCAATCGAAATAAAATCGGCGTATTTATCGCGCAGGCGCGGGAAAGGCAGGGCCTCACCAGAGAGAGCCTGGCCCATACGCTGCATGTGAGCGAAGAGGAAATCGCCGCCTGGGAGGAGGGGGCCGCTTACCCGGCGATGGCGCAGGCGCCTGCGCTGGCACGGGAGCTCTCCGTTTCGGTGGATGAGCTGTTTAACGCCCGGTTCCATACGATATCGGAGGAATATCAGGCGCCGGAGGAGCGCTTCCTGCCGCAGCAGGAGGCGCAGCCTGACGCCGCTGTGGAGGAGGCTGCGGTGACTGAAGCCCCTAGTTCCTCCGGCGAAGAGGTGCAAAAGGCCGCCGCACCGGAAAAAAAGGCACAGCGGCTGCCGCGTTGGATGAGGCGCCTGTTTTTTCTTTGCCTGGCGGTGGAATGCGCTGCGGGGATTCCGGCGGCGCTCCTTTCCGCGCCGGCGGCTGTGATCGGGCTGGCCTGCGCCGCTTTTGGCGCAGTTGTTGTAGTAACGGTTGCCGCCTATTGCCTACGCGCCCGGCAGCCCCTGCTGCGTTGGCGTGCGTCTCTGCTGCCGATCCCCTGCACAGTGCTGTTCGGCATATTTTTGTGTATCCGATGGCTATTTTAAGACGATCTTACATCACTCTACATAAAAAATAAGTGCTTGCTCTTTTATAAAAGAGAAAAATGTGTTAAACTGAGTATAAATTTATTTCAATTACTGCAAAAGGAGAAGAGAACGATGCAAAAAAATGTTGGTTCGCAGCCGGCCTCTCTGCTTGACAACCGCAAGCTGTGCATGGTGGTGCTGCTGATGGCCCTGCTCTACAATGTGATCTTCGGCTGTGTACGCAATCCGTTGGGCGAGGATAACACCATTTCGTGGATCGGCTATGACCATCCCTTCGGCTTCCTGGTGTGGGGTGGGCTGACGGCCGCCGCCTTCTTTTTGAATATCGCCTACCTTTATCGCCGCTATCACTACCGCGGGAAGATTGGCATGGTAGCCCTTTACACTGCACCGATGATGGCCATGACGGTGATCTTCATCAACGACTGGGGCTGGGAGCATGTGCTCCATTGGATTGGTGCGATTGGCTTTATCGCCTTGAACGGCGCGGCGCTGCTGCTTTTCTTCCTGCACAATTTTAAAAAGCATATCAGCTACCGGCTCACCGCCTTTGGCGTGGCAGGGATGCTGCTGGCGATGCTCATTATCCTCCTTACGGTCGGCAAAAGCGGCCTGCTGGAGCTGATCCCCATGTGGATTGCAATGGCGCTGCTCTTCCTCGTGAATTTCACAAATCTTTACCCGGTGATGGAAGAGGAAGCGCCTGCGCCCCAAAAGCGGAAAGACCGCCGCCGCGCGGAGAAGCTGGCCTGGTGGCTGGGCATGTTCGGCGCGCACGAATTCTATCAAAACCGCTGGCCGCAGGCGGTAGGCCATTTGCTGATGACCTACGTTGGTTTCCTGCTCTGTTTGGACCGGTTTATCGGCATGGGGAATATCAACAACATCCAGGGAGAATCCGCTTGGATTTACCTGGCGGCAGGGCTTTCCGTTTTGCTGGGGTCGCTTGCCTGGGCGTGGTGCGATGCGGCGGAGCTTCGCCACGCGGAGGAAAAAACGGCGCCCCAAAAGAAAACGGCGGCAGCCGTGAAATAAACAAACCGTTCGAGAAATAGAGTGGGGCGCGTTGCAGAATGAATATCTGCAACGCGCCCAGTCGCGTACAGCGAAACCAGGCACTCATTCAAATATCAAATCAAACTTTCTGGCTGCACCACAACTAAAAATTGGATTTTACTCCGCTCGGGCCGCGGAGGTCCCTCCTTTTCCGTTCGGCCGGAAAAGGAGGCAAAAGGGGCCGTTGTGAACGGCCAGCGGCGGCACTGAGATGCTCATGTATCTCTGTTACGTGTTCGGCGAGGCGCACAAAAACTCACCGCCTCACGGCGGCTCAAACAGTTTGTGCGCTCGCTTGCCTGCAAGCAGGCAAGTCCCCTCACGAGCCCGCCGGAACTGTGTGGAGCCTACCGCCGCTGGCCTATTGAAAGGCTCTGCTTCCGCACCAGACTGCAGGCCCCCGGAAGGTTTCTCCCGGAGCCTGTAAGTAGTCCAGAGGCACGCACATAACGATAGGCCCAGGCGGCATTTGATGCCACTCGCTGCGTGCGCGTGAGGGGACTTTTTGGCCCGAAGGGCAAAAAGCGAACCTT
>CASDTH010000045.1 GCA_949283655.1 uncultured bacterium | reverse complement strand
CTGAACGGCTTACAGGCTTCGTCAGCTCGGAACGGTCAAGACCGTTCCCTACGGAAGATTGTAGGGTCGGGTCTTGACCCGACCGCACCCAATGGGGCCTTCAGTCTGGCGCGGAGGCAGAGCCTTTCAATAGGCCAGCGGCGGCAGGCTCCACACATTCCCGGCGGGCCCGTGAGGGGACTTTTTCGCGAAGCGAAAAAGCAAACGCCCAAAATGTTTGAGGCCACGTGAGTGGCCGAGTTTTTTGGGTGGCTTGCCGAACACATCAAAGGGATTCTAAAACGTAACAGTGCCGCCGCTGGCCGTGCGGAACGGCCCCTTTTGCCTCCTTTTCCGGCCGAGCGGAAAAGGAGGGGCCCCCGCGGCCCGAGCGGAACAAACATCAATGTTTCATTTGTGGTGCGGCCATGAGATTTTATTTTAACTTTTAATGAGTGCCTGGTTGCGTTGTACACGCGTTCATTCTCTTGCTTCTGCAAGAGAACCAGCATCGGCGTACAGGGGGGAAGCATCGCCGCCCGGCAGGCTCAGGCGGCGGCGATGTTCCCATTGGATACAAATGCTATGATTGTTCAAGGAAAATTCATAGCCGCGTAACAAAAAAACGAAAGGTCAGGGATATAATAAAATCGTGCTCAACAGAGAGAGGAGCCGCACCTGGTATCAACCGAGCACATGCTCTACCCCTCCTCAAAGCAACCCCTCAATTTGGAAAAAACGGCTGGTGTTAACCGGCCGTTTTTTCTGCTTTTTTCGTGCCGTCAGAAAAATTTTTCATCCGATCTCCTGCGAAAGAGAAAAAAAGATAAACTTTTCCTCGTTTTGATTGCTCTTTCTCTCTTTTTCTTTTAAAATAGAGAAACAGGGAGGAGTGAAAACGGATGAATTCTCAAAAACAAGCCAGAGCAACGGCTCTTTTATCTGTTATTTATTTTGCCTTTTTTGGCGGATTGCTGATCTATGCAACCTTTTATGACCTGGAGGTAAGCAAATCCCTTTTTAACCCGCAAAACCGGTTTGGGATTTTCTTTGAATATTTTGCGGAGATCCCCCGCTATGCACTGCGCGGCCCCGCCTTTACCGTTTTGCTGTTTACGCGGCACAGCTTAAATGGCTGCCTTGCTATTTTGCACAGGCTGCTGCCCTTCATCCGCCCGCTGCCGGAAAAAGCGCTGCGCACAAAAGCCTACCTGTGGCTCAACCGTATCCTCAACTGGGTGGAGATGATAGGCTTTGGCGCCCTTGCCTTCTTCGGCTGGAAAATGGAGACGGATAGCGCCGTGAAATATGTGCTTGTGCTTGTAACCGGTCAGGAAGAGGGTATTGTGCGCAACTCAGCCCTCTATATCGCCCTCTCCATCTTCTTCGCTCTCCTTTTGACGGCGCTCGGCTTTTGGATCGCCAGCAAGGCAAGCCGGGAAACGCTGAATAGGCTGGAGCCGTTAGCGCTGCTGGGTCTATTTGTTTATCTGTTATACCCGCTGCTCAATGATATCAAAGCCTATATCTCCCGCGTGCGCTTCCGCGAAATGGTGGCGTATTCTAACGGCTTTGTAACGGCGGACGGCCTTTCCGCCGGCACGCTGCCGGATATCACGCGAGATATGGTTGCATCCTCCGATTTCAGCGCCTTTACCCGCTGGTATCAGAAGGGAAATAGCATGGGGGTCTACAGTCATGCGGATTCCTTCCCCTCCGGGCATACCGGCTCGGCGGTATATCTCTTTTTAAGCTATGATCTGTGTCTCGCCTTTCCTAAATTAAAAAAATACGCGATCCCATGCTTCTGCCTTTCCACTGCTTATGTCACAGCAATGGCAGTCGCGCGCGTCATTCGTGGAGCACATTATTTATCCGACGTTGCGATGGCCGCACTGTTGTGCATGGCCTTTCTCCTCATCGGGAGGCTTGTTATGGCCTTCCTGGTGAAGAAAAATGTGTTTCCCACCCGGCTGAAAAACAGGGAATAAACCATTCCACTATGGGGAGGGCGGCAGTTTCATCGCGCTTCTTTTCCACATTTTCCACCAAACAGTCCCCTTCATTCCTAACAAAAAATGCCTGCTGCAAACATGCTTTGCTTGCAGCAGGCATTTTCTTTCCCTTCCATGGTATCAATTTTTCTTTTTTGCAGCGCGCAGCAAAAAGAGGATTGGCACAATCGCAAACACAGCAACCACCGCGCTCGCGAGGAAAATTTCCGGCGTGGGCACAGGCTTGATCTGCCCCAGTTCCTCATATGTCATCCCTGTGTTTTTAATCACGCCTGAGCCGATATAAGGGCCCGTCACCATTGGCAGGAGGACGACAAAGAAAATGCGAACGCCTTGGAATTGCCCGGCCTTGGATTCTGGCGTAAAATCACGGATCAGGCCGCTGACTGCCGAGGTCAGCAAAAAGCCCGCGCCAAGCATAACGCCGCCAAGGATACCAAACACAATCTGATTTCCCCGATTGCCGATCAAATAAACGGCAATAAAGCCAATCAAAAGAAGAATCCAGGAAGGAATCAGGAAGGCGGCCTTTCCGATCTTATCCATCAGCCTGCCAAAGCCCAGGCTCAGCGCCATAGCGATCACACCGGCCACAGCAACAACCGGGATATAGTTGGTAAAACCTAAATATTTTTCAATATAAATAATTAAGTATGGCATAAATACCTGTTGTGCCATGCTAAGGATTCCAATGGTGCAAAAAGTAATATAAAGCCGCTGATTCACTTTCACAGTGGAGGGCCGGAATCCATAAATCAAGTTGGAGCCATAATTGCCAGTGGCCGCCTTTAAACCTGGTTGGTCTTTGATCACAAAAAGGCCTATCACGCCGCCTAAAGAGGTGAGCCCGCCGACGATTGCAAAAAAGAGCGTCCATTTCCCATCCATCGTCAATGGGGCCAGCGCTCCAAATACCACCGCCATGGCAAGCAAAGGCATAATAGAGAGGACGGTCTCTGTTTTGCCACGGTTCTCCGGCACAGTTACATCCGTCACCCACGCGTTAAATGCCGCATCATTTGCCGTGGAGCCAAAAAACGTCATCACACAATCCATAATCACAACCAGAATTCCGGCAACCACAACGGCATTCGCCGCAGGGAAGAGCAGGCTCACATTATGCACCGTAACGAGGGAAAACGCAAAGGTTGTGAAGCCCCAAATGATATAGCCGGCGCAGATAAACACCTTGCGCTTGCCGGCTTTATCGGATAATGCCCCCATAAACAGTGTAGTGAGCGTTGCAGTCAATGCGCTGAACGCCACCATAGAGGCAATTACCGTTGTATTGCCAGTGATCGTGTTATAAACATAGACGTTGAAATACATGTTTTCAACCGTCCATGCCAACTGGCCAAATAGGCCGAACACGATCAGCGAAATCCAAACACGCATGCTCAATTTGGTTGATTTCATATTTTCCCCTCCGTATTTATCATGATATTTATTAAAAATCCACATTACAATCCTAACAGAGCTATTTTACAAAGTCAATAGATAAATTCGCTTCGCCTCAGCTCAAACAGAAAAAGCTGCTGTGAAGAGGGCCTTCACAGCAGCTTTTTTGCCTGATGTCAAAAATCAAAAATAGCGTATCTGTTCTGCATGTTATGAAAACCGCAGATGCTATACTCTATTAGCTTTTCCCTGCCCGATTCAATCAATCGTTTTTAGGCTCTATCTTCCCATATAAGGGCGCTGCACCTGCATCGCGATGTGGTGCGCGGGTAGGGGCATTCTCTGCAAATTCACGCTTCGGGCCCCTATTATAATCGCGCCCACCGGAACGGCCACGGCCGCTGCGGTTATTATTGTTATATCCGCCTCGCCCGCCTTTCCGGTAGCCTCCGCCATGCGTCGGCTTAACGCCCTCTTTGAGAGAAATCACAACCCGGCGGTCGCCATCTGAACCGATGGAGTGCGATTCAACGCCTTCAATCTCCTGCACCGCTGTGTGGATTACACGGCGCTCATAAGGGTTCATGGGCTCCAAGGTGATGCTGCGGCCATATTTTAGCACCTGATTTGCGTGCTTTCTAGCAAGGCCGCGCAGGGTTTCATCCCGCTTTTCCCGATAATCCCCTACGTTCAGAGAAATACGGATATATTCCTCTGCGCCGCGGTTGGCAACCAAGCTCGTCAGATATTGCAGCGCATCCAGCGTTTCCCCACGGCGCCCAATGATAGCGCCATGGCGGTCCTCACAATCCAAATCCAACCGGTAATGGCCATCCTCAATTACCTGCGTAACGGTCGCATCAGCGATGCCCATCGCGTTGAGCACCTTTTTGAGATAATCGATCGCCTTCCCGGCCGGGGATTCCTCATAAGAAGCCTTTACCTTTGCCGGTGCGCCCCCAAACAACCCAAATGTTTTCTTGACCGGCAGCTCCAACACCTCAATTTTAACTTCTACATCCTCCGGAGCCGCCAACTCTGCAAGTGCCTTTTCCCGGGCCTCTTCAATCGTAGCGCCCGTGCAAATTGCCTCTTTGACCATATCCTTCACCACCTGATATCGTTATGAGCCGGAGCAGCGGTTATGCCTCCATATCGCGCTGTGCAACCAGCTTCATATTCTCTTCCTTGGAACGCTTGTTGATGGTTTCTTCCACCATCATCTTGGCAATAATCTTTTTGGGGCCGTGTGTATAATTGAGCAAAATCATCTGCGCAAAGGCAATGAGGTTGGAGATTGTCCAATAAATACCCGCGCCAGCCGGGAACTGAAACGCAATCACCAAAGAAAACAGCGGCATGACCAATGCCGTGCAGCCCATCATTGGGTTTTTCGCCATCTCAGGGTTTGTCTGTTTTTGCCGTACCCACGTGTAGATACCGGACATCATCGCGGATAAACCGGAAGCCAGCGGGATGAGCAGCAGCAAAATCTCCTGCCTGCTGGCCGAACCCAGGTGGGAAAGCGTGGAAAAGCTCGGTGTTGCCGCCAGCGGGATGCCAAACATTGTGTAATTAAAGTTATGCAGCTTTTCTACAATCTCGCTGGAAAGCGCCGGCATTTGCGCAATTACTTCATCTAAATGGTTAAATACTTGCAGCTCCAGCAAATTTTTCTGAATGGAAGCGTCCCCTATGATTTTTTGGACAACCTCTGTCATCTGATTGACTGTATCGGCATCCACACCCAACACATATTGAATTGGATAATAAATCACACCGAGCAATCCAAAAATAACCGGCAGCTGAATGAGCATCGGCAGGCAGCCCGCGCTCATGGGGTTGTAGCCCTCGCGGGAATAAAGCGCCTGCATCTCCTCGTTCATCTTGGCTTGATTTCCTCTGTATTTTTCCTGTATCTTTTTGATTTTTGGTTGCAAGCGCATTTGCTTGGCCTGGCCCTTTTGCTGGCTGATAGAAGAAGGCAGGAGGATCAGCCGGAATAACAGCGTGAATAAAAACAGGGCAAGACCATAATTGTTGACCAAATCATAAAAGATTCGGAAAATAAATCCGAACGGCGTATATAAAATACCCATCAAAATCCTCCGTATTTCAAGATCCCAACGCGGGTTTTTTATCTTTTGGGCGGAACAGGATCATATCCCCCCGGAAACAGCGGGTTGCAGCGCAGCAGCCGCCAACAGGCCAGCGCCCCTCCCTTGAGCACTCCAAACCGCTCAACCGCTTCCAGCGCATATTGTGAGCAGGTAGGGTAAAACCGGCATCGAGGGGGAAACAGAGGGGAAATTTTTTGCTGATAAAACCGAATTGCTGTGAGAAAGGCTTTTTTCATCCTTTGTTTGTTTGCCTGCATCGAATCACACCGGCAGCCATCAGCTGCTTTCTCATAATTTTTTCGAGCTCTGTGCTTTTCACCCATTTTGTGCGGCTTCTAGCCACACATACAATATCCCACTGGCCGGATATCTCGCCGGATAAAGCGTAGAAGGCAGCGCGAATCACACGCCGGGAACGGTTGCGCGATACGGCATTGCCGGTTTTTTTACTTGTGGTAATCCCTAACCTACAAATGCCCGCGCGGTTTCTCATCACATAGGTCACCAGCGCAGGATGGGTAAAAGATTTCCCCCTCATATACAGGCGGCGGAAATCCGTATTCCGATTCATTGAAATATACTCTGCCAAAACAATCCCTTCGCTATTTAGCCATGCAGAAAATGTGCCGCTGCTTTTGCTTCAAGCAGCAGCACAAACATCAAGCTCTGCGGGGAATTAGTAGGTCAGCTGCTTTCTGCCCTTCGCCCTGCGGCGGGCAAGCACCTTGCGGCCGTTTCTGTCGGCCATACGCTTACGGAAGCCATGCTCCATCTTCCTATGCCGTTTCTTCGGCTGGTACGTCCTCTTCATAGATCTTCTGAACCTCCATTCCACAGGGGATATTGAGCATCCCCACCTGCCAGCGCGGCTGTGGGAATGACAGACAGCCTGTTTTAAGCAACCTTGCAGAGACTCATTATATATCATCCCTTCTCTTCCTGTCAATGTTTTTTTCAGAAAACCTTGCTGTAGCGCGCTTTCTTTTCCACATTGCCCCGGAAAGGATGTTGAAAATCCATGCGTTTTATGATAGAATAAAATAGATTGAGCAGGACTAGCAGTATGGAAAAACAGCCTTTTCTTCACGCGCCTGCACCCTTTCTAAACCATATGCAAACTGCCTGAAAAAACAGAGGAGCGGTCGACATGAATTCCCTTATGGAGATTTGGAAATCGGTACAGGAGTATTGCAAAACGCAGATTACAGAGGTCGCCTTTAATGTGTGGATTGCACCGTTGAATCTTGTTCATATGGATGAAAGCACCGCCTTGCTTTCAATTGAAGACACCTTTAAAAAAGAGATCGTCGCAGTGAAATTCAATGACCTGCTATGTGAAGCGTTCGAACAGGTGCTCGGCTTCTCTATCCGTGTGGATATCGTGATTTCCGATGAATTAAAAGAGCCGGAGCCTTCGCCGCCGCAAACGGAAGAATACGAATACACCTTCGAAACCTTTATTGTAGGCTCTTCCAATAAATTTGCGCACGCAGCAGCCCAGGCTGTCGCCGCCAATCCAGGCGGCGCTTATAACCCTCTTTTTATTTATGGCAATTCCGGCCTTGGCAAAACCCATTTGCTCAATGCCATCTGCTATGAGATACGCCGTTCCAACCCAGAGGCGGATATTCTTTATGTGCGGGGAGAGGATTTTACCAACGAGCTAATCACCTCCATCGCAGAAAAAAAGATGATTGAATTTCACAATAAGTATCGCAGCGTCGACGCTCTTCTGGTTGACGACGTGCAGTTCATCTCCGGCAAAATACAGACGCAGGAGGAATTCTTCCACACCTTTGAAAACCTCTCACAGGCCGGCAAGCAGATTGTTTTAACCTCTGACCGGCCGCCAAAAGAAATCCTCACGCTGGAGGACCGGCTGCGCACCCGGTTTGAATGGGGCCTGCTCGCTGATATCCAGCCACCAGATTTAGAAACGCGTATTGCCATCGTCAAGCGCAAGGCGCAGCTGCTCAATATTGACCTGCCGGATGACGTTACCGAATACATCGCGCAAAAGCTGAAGACCAACATCCGCCAGTTGGAGGGCGCTGTAAAACGGATGAAGGCCTATCATTCTATTGAGGGGCATCCGCCAACGCTAATCCTCGCGCAGCGCGCGATTAAGGATATCCTGAGCGACAGTCAGCCTGTCCCCGTCACAGTGGAGAAAATCATTCAGGAGGTCGCCAGAACATATGGGGTAACAGAGGAGGATATCCGCTCCAATAAGCGGGATTCTTCCACCTCAAAGGCACGCCAGGCGGCGATGTATATCGTGCGGGAGGTCACCGGCCTGCCGATGAAGGCGATTGGTGATGAATTTGGCGGCAGAGATCATTCCACTGTGCTCTATACCTTAAGCAAGATTGAAAAGGAAATGGAAAAGAACCCTTCTCTGAAAGCAACGATTTCTGACACCATCAAAAATATTCAGGATCAATAACCTTGCGGTCTTTCAATCGCTTTTTCCCTCTTTGGCGGGGCAAAATTTTTCCACTCTCTTTTTCACATTCCACCTTGCGTTTTCCACAGGGGTGTGAAAACAATAGAAGATTTTCATTTTTATAACCCACAATCCCAATCTTTTCCCCACTGCAGCAGGCCGTAAAAACAAAGGCTGGAAAAGGCTTCCTGCCCATTTTCCACTGTTTCCACCGGCCCTATGACTAATACTATTTATAATAAATGATAATTTTCCCTTTTCAAACCAGCAAAAAGGGGTTTGAGGAATCACAGGATGAGGAGGAACCTGTAAATGAAAGTAATTTGTGATGCAATCGCGCTGGCGGAAGCATGCTCCAACGTGCAGCGGGCTGTTTCCACCAAGGCGTCCATTCCGGCCATTGAGGGCATCTTAATGAAGGCGGAGCAAAATGAGCTTGTTTTAACGGGATACGATTTAGAGGTCGGGATTACTACCTCCATAGAAGCTCGTGTGGAGCAGGCCGGGAGCATCATTTTAAACGCACGGCTTCTCTGTGATATTCTCCGCAGGCTTCCGGGAGAGAGCGTTTCCATCGAGGCGGACGAGCGTCAGATGACGGTTATTCACAGTGGGGAGGCAGAATACAGCCTGATCGGCATTGCCGCAGAGGAATACCCGGAGCTTCCTTCTGTAACAGGCGGATATCCTGTCACAGTGGGGGAAGAGCTTCTGAAGAATATGATCCGCCAAACGATTTTTGCCGTTGCGGTTAATGATAGCAAAGAAGTGCATAAGGGTGTTAAATTTGAGGTAGAAGGCGGTGTGATCCGCCTGATTGCGGTGGATGGCGTCCGCCTGGCCGTTCGTACAGAGCCGATTGATTATACGGGCACAGAAATATCCTTTGTTGTGCCCTCCAAAACGCTTTCAGAAGTGACGAAACTGTTGGGCGATGGGGAAAATACCGTGTCCATGGGGGTCGGCAAACGCCACATTGTTTTTGAAGCTGGTGGGTACCATATCATTTCCCGCCTATTGGATGGGGACTTTTTGGATTATCAAAGTGCGATTCCCGCGCACAATGCCACCCATGTGCGCGTAAACACCAAGCTGTTTATCGATAGCATTGAGCGTACCTCCCTGCTGATTACAGACCGGTTGAAGAGCCCCGTGCGCTGTGTATTCGATGAGAATACCATCCGTATTTCCAGCATCACCTCGCTTGGCCGGGCCAACGATAAAATCGACGCTGCAGTAGAGGGGAATCGCGTAGAGATTGGCTTTAACAATCGCTTTATGTTGGAGGCGCTCAAGGTAGTGGATACCGACGAGGTTCGCATCGAGCTGAATGGCTCAGTTTCCCCCATTCTCATTTTGCCGCCGGAGGGAGAAAGCTTTTTATTCCTTGTTTTGCCTGTCCGTTTGAAAAATGAGGGCTAAATCAGAACGGAGCGTTTGATTCTATGAAAGTAAAGGTCAGGGTTGTGAAAAAGGGGGAGCCGGCCCCGTCTGAAAAAATAAATATCTCTACTGATTTCATCCGCCTTGACGCATTGTTAAAGCTGGCGAACGCTGTGCAGACCGGAGGCCATGCCAAGCTGGTGATTCAAAACGGCGAAGTGTCCGTCAATGGTGAAGTATGCCTGATGCGGGGGAAAAAGCTGCGCCATGGGGACGTAGCCGCCTATCAGGGCAAACAATATGAGGTAACTGTTGTATGAACGTAACCAGGCTTTCCGCAGTGCATTATAGAAACCTTGATGCGATAGAAATTTTCCCACAGGATGGCGTGAATATTATTTATGGGGAAAACGCTCAGGGGAAAACCAATCTGCTGGAGAGCATCTGGATGTTTACGGGATGCAGAAGTTTTCGGGGCGCCAAGGATGCGGAGCTAATCTCTCTGCGGGAGGCGGCGGCGCGGTTGGATTTGAATTTCTATGCGCAAGGGCGGGAGCAGACTGCTTCCATCCTTTTAGAAGAAAAACGCAGGGCTGTTTTAAACGGCGTTGCGCTCCCTTCTCCCTCCAAGCTGATGGGGGAATTCCGCGCAGTGGTGTTTTCGCCGGTGCATCTTTCACTCGTCAAGGAGGGGCCGGCGCAGCGCAGGCGGTTTCTGGATCTGGCGCTGAGCCAGTTAAAGCCACGTTATGCGGCTATATTGGGCCAATATAACCGGGCGTTGGCTCAGAGAAATATTCTTCTTAAGGATATTCCGTATCATACAGAGCTATTAGATACACTGGATATCTGGGATGATAAGCTGGCTGCATTAGGTGCACAAATCATCTACCAGAGGCGCTGCTATGTAGCGCGTATGAGGGAAAGAGCATCTGATTTTTATCACGGCTTGTCCCGTGGGCGAGAGTCTCTGGCGCTTGACTATGATTCCACGCAGGAAGGGCGAACGGTCTCCCAACTGGCGCAGGAGCTCGCTGAGGAGCTGAAAAAGCATAGGCCGGAGGATTTGAAAAGCGGCAGCACCTCTATTGGCCCGCATCGGGATGATCTGCTGATTTTGGTAGATGATTTGCCAGCTAGAATCTATGGCTCCCAAGGGCAGCAGCGTTCCTGTGCCCTCTCCATGAAGCTCAGCGAGGCGGCCTTGATTCGTGAAATCACAGGCGAGCAGCCGGTGGCTCTGCTGGATGATGTGATGAGCGAGCTGGATACGGGCCGCCAGGATTATATTCTCAACCACATTGATGGCTGGCAGGTGTTTATTACCTGCTGCGAACCCTCCTCCTTGCTTCGCCTATGCGGCGGTAAGACCTTTTCTTTATGCCGGGGGCATCTGGAGGAGACGGCTTAAATTTTGATAAAAGGGGCTATTTGCTTGTATCTGCATTTGGGGCAGGATACCGTTGTAACATTGGAGGAAATCATCGGAATTTTTGACCTGGACACAACGACTGTATCAAAGGCCACACGAAACTATCTGGCGGATGCTGAAAAAGCGGGCGACGTAATCAATGTTTCCATGGAACTTCCAAAGTCGTTTATTGTTTGCGCGAGCCCGGAGCGGCCAAGCGGAAGGGTGATCTATATTTCGCAAATTTCTTCCGCAACCTTGCTGAAGCGGACGGAATTCATTGATAAATTAGCCAACATATAAAGCAAAAAGTCCGCAGCAAAAGGGCTAACGGGATGGAATCAGCAAAAATTGGAGGGCTTAGGTTTGGATATACAGGAAAAAAACGAATTTGCCCAGCAGGATCGGGATCTCGCTGTGGAAGCGCAAAGCGTTGAAAAGATGGATACAACCGTCACAGAAAAATATGATGCGGATCAGATTCAGGTGCTGGAGGGGCTGGAGGCCGTCCGGAAACGCCCCGGCATGTATATCGGTTCTACTGGCCCGCGCGGGCTTCATCATCTGGTGTATGAAATTGTGGATAATTCGATTGATGAGGCGCTCGCTGGTTTCTGTACACACATTGAGGTGGAAATTCTGCCGGGCGATGTGATCAGTGTGCGAGATAATGGCCGTGGTATTCCGGTTGGGATCAATGAGAAATCCGGTATCCCGGCTGTTACGCTGGTGCTGACAGTGCTGCACGCGGGTGGTAAATTCGGCGGCAGCGGTTATAAAGTATCCGGTGGCCTGCATGGTGTGGGTTCCTCCGTGGTGAACGCCTTGTCGGAATGGATGGAGATCGAGGTATCTCAGGATGGCCATATCCACCGCCAACGGTTTGAGCGGGGGAATGTTGCCACAGAGCTCACAGTGGTTGGCGATACACAGGAGACTGGCACGTTTATCAAATTCAAGGCGGATCCTGAAATTTTTCAGGAGACAACGGTTTATGAATATGAGGTACTCCAGCGCAGGCTGCGGGAGCAGGCGTTTTTAAATGCCGGCCTTTCTATCACGTTGACAGATCGCCGTGATCCAGAAAATATTGTCAGCGAGAAATTCTGCTATGTCGGCGGAATCGCTTCGTTTGTGGAATATATCAATGAGAGCCGGAAGCTAACGCCCCTGCATGAAACGCCGATCCATCTTTCGACGGTTTCTGGCGACCGTTCCGCAGAAGTCGCTATGATGTATAACGATAGCTACAATGAAACGATTTTGAGCTTTGCCAACAATGTGCACACAGTGGATGGCGGCACGCATGAAACCGGCTTTAAAACCGCTTTGACCCGTGTGTTCAATGACTATGGCCGGAAATATGGCATTTTGAAGGAGAGTGATAAAAACCTCTCTGGCGACGATGTGCGTGAGGGCCTGGTCGCTGTCATCAGCGTTAAGCTGACGGATGCGCAGTTTGAGGGCCAGACGAAGGGGAAATTAGGCAATACGGATATGGGCCAGCTGGTCTCCCAAATGGTCTATGAAAAGCTCATGACCTATTTTGAGGAAAACCCTTCCATTGTGAAGGCCATTTATGCCAAGGCGCTGGATGCGGCCCGCGCTCGGGAGGCAGCCCGCAAGGCGCGCGATATGGCGCGGCGGAAATCTGCCTTGGAGGGGAATTCTCTGCCCGGCAAGCTGGCTGACTGCACAGATCGTAACCCGGAAAACACAGAGATTTATATCGTAGAGGGCGATTCCGCCGGCGGCTCTGCAAAGGAGGGGCGCGACCGTACCTTCCAGGCAATTCTGCCGCTTTGGGGCAAGATGCTCAATGTGGAAAAAGCGCGGCTGGATAAAGTCATCAGCAATGAAAAACTGATGCCGGTCGTCACAGCGCTTGGCACCGGCATTGGGGATGAATTTGATATTACAAAGCTGCGGTATCACAAGGTGGTCATTATGGCGGATGCCGACGTAGACGGCGCGCATATCCGAACGCTGATGCTCACCTTCTTTTTCCGTTATATGCGGCCGTTGATCGATAACGGCTATATCTATATCGCACAGCCTCCGCTGTTTAAAGTGAGCAAGGGCAAAAAGACGAAATACGCTTTCTCTGATGAGGAGCGGGATGCATGCATTGCAGAGCTCGGCGGCAATTGCGACGTCCAGCGCTATAAGGGCCTTGGCGAGATGGATCCGCAGCAGCTTTGGGAAACCACAATGGATCCCCAGTTCCGCACCATGCTGCGGGTCACGCTGGAGGACGCGATGCAGGCAGATGAAACCTTCTCCATTTTGATGGGGGATCAGGTGGAGCCTAGGCGCGAATTTATTGAGAAAAACGCAAAATATGTGCAGAATCTGGATATTTAAAGGTCTATTTGGATGATGGTCTGCCGGTTCAGCGCGGCAGAGGCATCAGCAATGCCGGGTTTTTCAGAAATTAGAGTCTGCTTTTTCTCTGCTGCAACAAAATGCGGCGGCAGCGGCTCTATGATAAAGGATGGACTCACATGAATTATGAAGATCAAAAAATTGTAAACGTTGACCTGAATAAGGAGATGCGCAAATCCTTTTTGGATTATTCGATGTCCGTCATCGTTTCGCGCGCACTGCCCGATGTCCGAGATGGTCTGAAGCCGGTGCACCGCAGGATTCTCTACACGATGTATGAGCGGAATCTAACGCCTGACAAGCCCTATCATAAATGCGCGGCGACGGTCGGCGCCGTTCTGGGCGATTATCACCCGCATGGGGATATGTCCGTCTATGATGCAATGGTTCGTTTGGCGCAGTCCTTTTCTATGCGCTATATGCTCATTGATGGCCACGGGAATTTCGGCTCTGTGGATGGCGACCCACCGGCGGCTTACCGGTATACAGAATCCCGCATGAGCAAAATTGCTATGTCCATGCTGACGGATATCGAAAAAGAAACCGTCGATTTCATGCCGAATTATGATGATAATAAAAAGGAGCCGACGGTGCTCCCCTCCCGTTTTCCGAACCTTTTGGTCAACGGCTCTACGGGCATCGCAGTCGGTATGGCCACCAATATCCCGCCGCATAACATGCGGGAGGTGATCGACGGCATGTGCTGCCTGATCGATCATCCGGAGGCAGGCCTCGACGAGCTGATGGAGCATATCAAGGGCCCGGATTTCCCCACGGCCGGCATCATTATGGGCCGCTCCGGCATCCGCGCCGCGTATGGGACGGGCCGCGGCAAAATCGTCGTCCGCGCCCGTGCAGAAATTCAGGAGTCAAAAAACGGCCGCTATTCGATTGTCGTTTCCGAGCTGCCGTATCAGGTCAATAAAGCGCGCTTGATTGAGAGTATTGCAGATCTTGTCAAGGAGAAGCGGATTGAGGGCATTTCTGATATCAACGATTATACCTCCCGCGAGGGTATGCATATGGTCATCGACCTCAAGCGGGATGCGAACCCTCAAGTGGTGCTCAATCAGCTGTATAGCTATACGCAGATGCAGACCACCTTCGGCGTGATCATGCTGGCCCTTGTCAATGGGGAGCCGCGTATCCTCACGCTAAAAGAGGTGCTGCAACATTACATCAATTTTCAGTGTGAGGTCATTGTCCGCCGTACACGCTATGATCTGCGCAAGGCGCAGGAGCGCGCGCATATTTTAGAGGGACTGCTCATTGCGCTGGATTTTATCGATGAGGTCATTGAGATTCTGCGTTCCTCCAAGGATCAGCCGGAGGGCCGCGAGCGGTTGATGGAGCGCTTTGGCTTGGATGAAGCGCAGGCGCAGGCAATTGTGCAGATGCGGCTTGGCCAGCTGACCGGCCTGGAGCGCCATAAAATTGAAGAGGAAATGGCGCAGCTGAAAGAAAAAATTGCCGAATATACAGCAATCCTTGCCTCTGAAACCCGTGTTTTGGAGATTGTTAAGGAGGAGGCGCTGGTCCTGCGGGATAAGTATGGCGATGACCGCCGCACAGAGATCGCCAATGTCAGCGGGGAAGTGGATATAGAAGACCTCATCCCGGAGGAAACCTGCGTTTTCACCATGACGACGCTTGGTTACATCAAGCGTCAGCCGGTGGATACCTACCGCATCCAGAGGCGCGGCGGCCGCGGCGTGATTGGTATGGCCCGCCGGGAGGAGGATGTGGCGGACACCATGTTCACCTGCTCTACGCATGATTATGTCATGTTTTTCACCTCGGATGGCCGCGTATTCCGCCTGAAAGGCTATGAAATCCCGGAGGGCAGCCGTACCAGCAAGGGGATGAATATTGTAAACCTCCTGCCGATTACAACGGATGTGAAAATCAACGCCATGATCCGTGTACCTGAAATTGCCCAAGGGGAATATCTTTGCATGGTCACACGCAAAGGCATCATTAAGCGCACAGAGCTTGAGGCTTACCGCAATGTCCGGAAAAATGGCGTGATCGCAATGAATCTCGATGAGGATGACGAGCTCGCCTGGGTGCACCTGACAAGCGGCAAGGATGATCTGCTGGTTGCAACGAGGAAGGGAATGTCCATCCGATTCCGTGAGGAGGATGCCCGCCCGCTGGGCAGGACGGCACGCGGCGTAAAGGCGATTGAGCTGTCTTCGGGCGACGAAGTGGTTGGCATGGCCGTCCTGAAAGGCGAGGGGACGGTTTTGACCGTGAGTGAAACCGGTTATGGCCGCCGCAGCGAGGCATCCGATTACCGGCTGCAATCCCGCGCTGGGAAGGGCACCATCAATTATCATACAGAAAAGTATGGCAACGTCGCCGCCGTGCGGATGATTCAGGAGAATGAGGATGTCATCCTGATCTCTTCCGACGGGATTATTATCCGTATCCCTTCTGATGAGATTCGCCTGTGCGCCCGCCCCTCCAAGGGTGTGCGTGTCATGCGCGTCAATGAAGGGGAGCGTGTCGCCACACTGACCAGTGCAGAGCATGACGACGGTGAAAAATCAGATTCGCTTCTCGCTGAGCAGGCAGAGCAGGAGCCACAGGCGGATGTGCCGGCAGAGCCTGTGCCGCAATCAGAGGAAGAAGCATAAATTTGAGCGGGAAACAATAAAGCACCTGGCCGGGCAGAAGGCCAGAGGGTTTTCATGCTGCAGCTGCTCCTTCTTCGAAGCGTCCTGCTATCTCAGCTCGCGATTTCGTAATATATCTTTGTGATAGAGTGGAAGAGGATATGGGGAGAAGGGAATTTATGCGTTTTTTGATTTTCTCTTGCATCCTTCCACTTGATTCGATATAATAAAAAGCACCTTTTTTACAGGGGACCAGTTTCAATAAAGGAGTGTGGCACGCGCGTGAAGGACGGCAAACAGTTTGACGCAAAAGAGCCGGCGCGGGAAAAGACGCCTCAGCAAAATAAGCCGGATTGGATGCAGCCACAGGAAGACGGCAATTCGAAGGCCTCTTTTTGGAGGGATCGCTTCGTTCCGTTTTGGACGAAAAATAAAAAACGAAACTTAAAGATTTTCCTGGGAGTTTTGGCCGCGTTGATCGTTGCAGCCGTGGTAATTGTCTTCCTCTATGTCAACAATATGCTCAACCTCATCGGCACAGAAAATCCTGATGGGCCGCAGGGCGGCGTGGAGGATCCGATTTATGATGAGCAGGAGTTTGCGGAAATGGATGGGATCAAGGATGCGGACTCCCTGAAAGATCTGCTCAAAACCTGGGCGACCAACGGTGGAGAAAAATATGCGAGCCGGAATGTAATCAATGTCCTTTTGATCGGGCAGGATGACGGTCGCTCGGATTCTATGATCCTTGCCTCCATCAACCGGAAAACAGATCAGATCACGCTGGCTTCCTTCTTCCGGGATAGTTATTCTTATATCGACTATAATGGGCAAGATCGCTACACCAAAATCAATGCGGCCTATCAATGGGGCGGCGCAGATCTGCTGATTGAAACACTGGAGAATAATTTTAAAATTGAAATTGACTATTACGTCTCTATCAATTTTGAAAACTTTTCCAAGGCGATTGATGCATTGGGCGGTATACGAGTGGATGTGCAGCAATATGAGTCGGATTATATCCGCCGCACGAGCAGCCACAAAAACTTCCCAGTTGGAGAAAATGTGCTGCTCAACGGAGATGAGGCGCTCGTTTTCAGCCGGATTCGCAAAAGCGATGCGGATAGCGACATCAGCCGTACACGCCGTCAGCGTCAGGTGATTTCTGCTCTGATTGCGCAGACGAAAAATGCTTCTCTTGGCCAATTGAACAGCATGGTGAATAAAATGCTGCCATATGTTAACACAAATATCCCTAAAACCGAGATTCTCTCCCTCGGTACGCAGGCAATTTTGCAAGGTTGGATGAATTATCCGATCAACACGATGACAGCTCCGAGCGAACAATATCGAAGAGGTCAGTATATTAACGGGACTTCATTTATCATCGTTGATTATCAGGCAGCCGCGAGGGAGCTGCAAATGGCGCTGTATGGCAACAGCAATATCCCGGACGAAGATCATGTTTCTCCCTTTGATTTGGATCTCAGCTATTCAGGCGGATCGGGCAGCGCCTCCGGAGGCGGCACAACGGCGCCATCTGTGAGCGAGCCGGTCTCCTCAAATCAGCAGGAGACAGAGCCGGTCTCCATTGCGGAAGAGCCTACATGGCCGTGGTGGATGCATCCCTCCGTTTCCGATCCTTCTACAACGGAGCCCGGCACAGAGGCTCCTTCTGAGGAGGAATCCTCCATTCCCGCAGGCGAAGGGGAAGAAAGCACTGCCGCGCAGGGGCAGGAGGATTCAACAAGCGGCGAAGGAAATTTATTTTGACGAGAAAAAATATCGTCGGCTGGAAAAGCCGTCGGTATTTTTTCTTTAGAAAAGGAGTGTGGGCGATGTTAGAGGTTGTGTTCAGCGAGAGCGCCGCAGGCAGCTTAAAGCAGGCGCAAAGCTATGGCAACGGCAAATACAAGCCTGCCTCCATAGGCATAATTTTGTCAGAGGTAGATCGAGAATCTTCAAAAGCAGAAAGAAAGGCAATTCAGAGGAGGTTGGAGGAAGAAGAGCGCCTGAAATGGGAGCAGGCCGTTCCGATGGGGGGCAAAGTCGCAGATATCTTTTATTTTCCGCTTGCGCACAGCGTTGGGGATATTTCGGGCAATGCCATGGGCGCAGAGCGCATCAAAACGCTGGAGCAATTGTTTGGCAGTTATCCCAGTGGTGAGGGCGCAGCAGCGGCTAAAGCGATTGTGCAGCGGGCGAGCGAGAGCCTGGCGCTTCTCCGGCAGCGCTTGTCGGAGAGGGAATCCCTCCGCATCTGGTATAGCGAACAGGCCGATGAGATGTGCGGCCTATTCTGGTTGATGGCGCAAGTGTCGCAATGGGGAGGCGCTCCGGCGATTGATTTGGTAGAGCTTCCAGTCCGGGAGCTGCGTGAGAATACAGTGGTGACACATAGCGCTGGATGGGGCGAGATCGCGCCGGGCGAGTGGCAGCCTTATATCAGCCTGCAAAAGAGGGCGGAGCCCGCCTTTATTTCTGCCGCCGCCTCGCAGTGGAGGGAGCTGCAAAGGGAAAACGCTCCTCTGCGCGCCGTCATAAGCGGCTGTCTGCAAAGCGTACCAGCGTCGTTTTATGATCCCTTTCTCCTTCGCGAGATCGCTGCGCAGAGCGATCCCTTCCATGAGGCAAAATTGATTGGGAAAATTTTAGGCAAATATCACCTTGGAATTGGCGACGGCTGGCTTGCCATGCGCATTGAGGCGATGATCGAAAGCGGGCAGTTGGCCGCTGTTACAGCCGCCGGGCCGGGGTCCCCGAGCTATCACCGCCTTTTAAAAAAGACGCGTTTATTCCATTAAAAAGGCGCTGTGCTATGCGCTGATTTTATGAAAAACCGGAGGCGTTTCCATTTTAAATGGAATGCCCCCGGTTTTTTACATCGGTATATCAATAGCGATCAAACGCAATTGATTATTTCATCTCCGCACGCGCCTGGCGAATGTTTTCCACAAAGAGGCGGCCGGTTTCCGTGATCTTCTGGTAATCGCCTGTCTTGGCGCCCGCAGTCAGCGAGCTACCCGCGCCGACGGCGACCGCACCCGCCTTGATCCAATCTGCCACATTGTTCACATCCACGCCGCCGGTGGGCATCATTTTTGCGTAGGGGATCGGGCCGCGGATCGCCTTGATGATTTTCGGGCCAAACACATCGCCGGGGAAAACCTTGAGGATATCTGCGCCGGCCTCCATCGCCATCACCGCTTCGCGCACCGTCATTACACCGGGCATGATTGGAATGCGGTAGTGGTTGCAGAGCTTGACGGTTTCCGGATCAAAATAGGGGGAGACGACATATTGCGCGCCGTTGAGAATCGCGATGCGCGCAGTGGCCGCATCCATCACCGTGCCCGCACCAAGGATGATGCCGCCATCTGCGTAACGCTTGGCGAGGTCGGCGATCACGCGGTCAGCCTGCGGGACGGTAAATGTCAACTCGATGGCCGCTACGCCGCCCTCCATGCATGCATCCGCGATACGGATGGCCTGCTCGCTCGTCTCCGCCCGCACGACGGCGACGATGCCAGCCTCCTGAATACGGGTTAAAACAGTTTCTTTGTCCATTGTCCAATCAGTCCTTTTTTTAATTTTTATACAAAAATGAAAGGTTAACTCTCATTCCTTTAGGCTCCTGCTTCTGGGGCAGAACTTTTTGATTTTCTCATCTAATATCTAATTTCTAAAATTTACCGTCTAACTTTATAGGGAACGGTCTTGACCGTTCCGGGGTGTTCTATTGACTAAGCTATATTTTCTATTTTCCGCTCAGGCCGCGGGGCCCATCCTTTTCCCTCGTCGGTAAAGGATGCAAAAGGACGTGGAGGAACGGCACTGCGGCGGCGGTTTATCAATTTGCCACACCACGACGCGTTCGGCAAACGCTTCCCGAACTCAGCCGCTCACGCGGCTTCAAACAGGCGGGAAGGTTCGCTTTTTGCCCTTCGGGCTAAAAAGTCCCCTCACGTGCACGCAGTCAGTGTCAGCAAATGCCGCCTGGGCCTATCCTTCCGCTTGCGCCTCTGAACTGCTTACAGGTCACGCCGGGTCGGAACGGTCAAGGCCGTTCCCTACGAAAGTTGATTGTAGGGTCGGGTCTTGACCCGGCCGGATGGAAAGCCACCTGCAATCTCCTTGGAGGCAACCGTTCCCGGCTTTCTCGTCTGATGTCTCATGTCTGACATCTGATATCTATTCCTCCGCCTTGCTCCCGCAAAGCGGGCAATAGTGTTCGCCGGCCTCCAGCGGCACGCCGCAGGAGGGGCAGCGGCGGCCGGAGCCGGAGCCCTCCAGGCCGCTTTGGGGCTCCGGGCGCTTTAAAGGGATAGCGCACACCGCGCAGAAATTGGCCTCGGGCCCGTTATCCCGCCCGCAGTTCGGGCAAACGCCCGGGCGCAAAGGTGCATCGCTCCCGGCGATGCCCGCGGCTTGCTGCGGTTGCCCCGCCCATCCGGCCGGCGAGGGCTGCTCCACCGCACGGATCAACCGCAGGAAAAGCACGGCGGAAACCGCTTGTAATATCGCCACGGCAAACGATAGTAGGCGGACAACGAGCCAGCCGATGCCATTGATTGTGTATTGCGCAGAGGGTACCCATTGGGATAGGGATACGCATTCAATCAGCCAAAAGCTGTAACCCTGCATGACGATGCTGCATAACAGGCTTAACACATAAAGCAGCGCTGTGGCCACAACTAATTTCTTTTTGGAAATGACTTCCGCATATTGTATGGCCATCAGTGTCAAAGGCGTCTGAATGCTGAATAAGGTGATTATTGCATAAAACGCCGTTTTATAAGCGACGGAACCATTTGGTTGAAATAGCCCTTTGAAAGCAATTTCATTGATGATTGCCAAGAACAAAAGAAAAAACGCCGCAACTGCCAGCCCCTTGCGCTGCCCATCCTTGCGCGCAAATCGGAAAAAGGAGCCAATCGCAGCCGCCCCCAATATAGCTGTCAGCAAGAGGACTGCCATCTGCGCCAAAACCGCACTGCGGGAGGAGATGAAACTGGACAGAAAAGAAAATACAAACTGCTGGAGGAAGGAAAGCGTCACCGCGCAGCAGAAGTAGCAAACCGAAAGCCTCGAAAGCTGTAATTTTTTCATAGAAACCCCTCAATTGATTCGATATTAACGATTGAAAATGAAACAGCAGATGCGAATTTAGATATTCGATGCTGGAAATTGGATGTCCGCTTTCAGATGTGGTTACAATAAAACCCCGCCTCCGCAATAAAAAGCGAAGTTTTTATCCCTAAAATACTTTCCGCTCCCGCCTTTGTGGCGAAAGCCTTTTGGTTTTCACGTCTGACGTCTCATGTCCGGAATCTGACATCTAACTTCACCTTTGCACCCTGGCGCCGGCGCCCTTCATCACGTTTTCCACCTCTTTGAGGCTGGCCATGGAGGTGTCGCCGGGCGTAGTCATGGCAAGCGCGCCATGCGCAACGCCAAAATTCACCGCCTGCTGCGCGTCACCCGTGGTCATCAGGCCGTAGATGAGACCGGAAGCGAAGCTGTCGCCGCCGCCAACACGATCGTAAATTTCGAGAGCAGGCAGGTCAAGGCCGCGATACAGCTGACCATCCGCCCACAGGATAGCACTCCAGTCGTTGACCGTGGCAGTCTTCACCGCGCGCAGAGTGGTAGCTACTACCTTGAAATTCGGGTAGACCTTCACGGCCTGCTCAATCATTTTCCCGTAGCCCTCAATGCTGAGTGTTTTGAGGCTCGCATCGTTGCCGGGCACCTCAAAGCCGAGGCAGGCGGTGAAATCCTCTTCATTGCCGATCATCACATCCACGTATTTGGCAAGCTCACGGTTTACCTCCTGCGCTTTTGCCTGCCCGCCGATATCCTTCCAGAGGGAGGGGCGGTAGTTGAGATCATAGGAGACGGCGGTGCCCCACTTTTTCGCGGCCTTCACAGCCTCCAGCACAACCTGCGCGGTCGTTTCAGACAGGGCGGCGAAAATACCGCCCGTGTGCAGCCAGCGTGCGCCGAGGCGGCCGAAGATGAAATCCCAGTCAATATCGCCGGGCTTGAGCTGGGAGGCGGCGGTGTGTCCACGGTCCGATACGCCCACTGCGCCCCGGATGCCAAAGCCGCGCTCCGTAAAATTCAAGCCGTTGCGTACGCTGCGGCCAATGCCATCATAGGGCTTCCATTCAATGAGGGAGGCATCCACGCCGCCCTGCAAAATAAAATCCTCAATCAGGCGGCCGATTTCATTGTCGGCCAGCGCGGTGACCACCGCCGTGTGCAGGCCAAAGCAGCGCCGCAGCCCGCGCGCTACATTGTATTCGCCGCCGCCCTCCCATGCGCGGAAGGAGCGCGCTGTTTTGATGCGCGCATCACCGGGGTCGAGCCGGAGCATCACTTCGCCAAGCGAAATTTCGTCAAACAGGCACTCCTGCTTGGCGCGAAGGTTTAAATCCATTTTGTCATTCTCCCTTTCCGTCCAATTTTTTATACACCGGAATAGGCGGAGAAGCCGCCATCCACCGGCACGATAATGCCGGTGACGAAGCCTGTATATTCCTCATCGCAGAGGTAGAGCAGCGTGCCCGTCAAATCCGCCGGCACCCCGAAACGCCGCAGCGGCGTGTGGGAGAGGATTTTTTCACTGCGCGGTGTGAGGGAGCCATCCTCATGATAAAGCAGCGTTTTATTCTGATTGGTGGAGAAAAATCCGGGCGCAATCGCGTTGACGCGGATGCCCACATCTGCAAAGTGCACGGCCATAAATTGCGTAAAGTTTGAAACCGCCGCCTTTGCCGCTGAATAGGCCGGGATTTTGGTCAGAGGCCGGTAGGCGTTCATGGAGGATACATTGACGATGCAGGCATTTTCCTTGCCGACCATATCTTTGGCAAAGGCCTGCGTTGTCAGCAGCGTGCCGAGGAAGTTGAGGTTAAAGACAAATTCGATGCCCTTGGGATCAAGATCAAAAAACGTCTTCACGCCCTCCGCCTTTTTCTGCAAATCCTCCGGCTCAAGCGTCTCCTTTGTTGTGGTGCCGAGCGGGGAGTTGCCGCCTGCTCCGTTGAGTAGGATGTCACAGGTGCCGAACGTTTCATTGACGGCCTGGCGGGCCTTTTCCAGGCTTTCCGCACTGAGCACATCGCACGCAATACCGATTGCCTCGCCGCCGGCGGCCTTGATCTCATTGGCGACGGCCTGCGCAGCCTCCTCCCGGATATCAAGCACGGCAACCTTTACGCCGGAGGCTGCAAGATCCTTTGCAAACGCGCTGCAGAGCACCCCGCCGCCGCCGGTCACCACTGCCACGCGGCCCTTTAAATTTTCATGCTGAATCATAGCTGATACACCCTTTCCTGATGATGGATTATTTGCTTTTGGCAACAGCCTCCCACAGGCCGTTCAAATATGCTGCGCCCAGCGCACGGTCATAGAGGCCGTAGCCTGGCCGGGCCACTTCACCCCAGAGCATCCGCCCATGATCGGGGCGGATATACCCGTCAAAGCCTACCTCCTGAAGCGCTTTCACGATTTGATACATATCGAGCGACCCATCCGCCGACAGGTGGGAGGTTTCATGAAAGCGGTTGCCCTCCACCTTCACATTGCGCAGGTGCGCAAAATAAATGCGGCTTCCGACCTCGCGGATCATGGCGGGGAGATCGTTTTGAAGGCTGGCGCCGAGCGAGCCTGTGCAGAAGGTCAGGCCGTTATAGGGGCTGTCCACCAGCTTTAAAAAGCGGCGCAGCGCAGCGATATCCGTGATGATGCGCGGCAGACCAAAGATACCCCATGGCGGGTCATCCGGGTGGATCGCCATCTTCACGTCGCATTCCTCGCAGACAGGGATGATCTCCTCCAGAAAGTGCTGTAAGTTGCGCCAGAGATCCTCATCCGTCACGCCCCTGTATTTTTGAAACAGCTCCTTAATTTCGCCCATCCGCTCGGTTTCCCAGCCCGGCATGGCGTATCCGTTGGAGTTTTCATCAATCTCGCGGAACATATCCTCCGGGCTTTTGCCCTCAATCTGCGCGCCGTCGTAGGAGAGGCAGGTCGCGCCGTCGCCCATCTGCATGGCAAGGTCTGTGCGCGTCCAGTCAAAGATGGGCATGAAGTTATAGCAGATCACCTTCACACCAGCTTTCGCCAGGTTGCGGATAGAGGTTTTATAGTTTTCAATATATTGCCCGGCTGAGGGCGCGCCAAGCTTGATATCCTCATGGACGTTGACGCTTTCAATGCACTCCATCGTGAGCCCGGCAGCCTCAATCTCCGCTTTCATGGCGAGAATGCGGTCCAGCGGCCAGGCTTCGCCCGCTGGCAAATCATGCAGGGCGGGGACGACGCCCGTCACCCCCGGCACCTGCCGGATCTGCTCGAGCGTAACGGTATCCTTCTGCGCGCCGAACCAGCGCATTGTCATTTGCATAGCATCACCTTCGTTTTTTATTTTGGGAGTATTTCATTGCTAGATTTTGGACTGTGGGAATTGGATATTAGACTTGATTTTATTGAAGCTCCTGCCTCAGAGGCAAGGGCTTTTTGGTTTTCTCATCTACCATCTAATTTCTACGATCTACCGTCTAACTTGACCGTTCCGGCCTGTCGGAATCACCAAACCTCCGGCGAGGCATTGCCGGAAACCTTTCGGGGCCTTCCGTCTATCGCGGAGGCAGAGCCTTTCAGTAGGCCAGCGGCGGCAAACTCATCTTACTTCCGGCGGGCTCGTGAGGGGACTTGCCTGCTTGCAGGCAAGCGAGCGCCAAACAGATACCAGATATCAGATGTTAGATTTCAGATGTGGTTACAATAAAGCCCTGCCTCCGCAATAAAAAGCGAAAATTTTTATCCCTAAAATACTTTCTGTCACCGCCTCTGAGGCAATTGCTTCCAGCTTCCACGTCTGGCGTCTCATGTCTGATATCTGATGTCTGAATTGGGCCCCTGCGGCCCGAGCGGAACAAACATCAATGTTTCATTTGTGGTGCGGCCATGAGATTTTATTTTAGCTTTTAATGAGTGCCTGGTTTCGCTGTACGCGACTACCTTCTCTTACTTCTGTAAGAGAAGGTAGGAAGAGAACCAGCCGGGGGCTTCGCCCCTTGACCCCGCGAACGGCACTGCGGCGGCGGTTTTTAAACTTGCCACACCACAACGCGTTCGGCGAACGCTTCCCGAACTCACCGCCTCACGGCGGCTCAAACAGGCGGGAAGGTTCGTTTGCCCGCATAGCGGGCAAATTCCCTCACGCGCACGCAGGGAGTGGCATCTAAGGCCGCCTGGGCCTATCGTTATGTTTGAGGCTCTGAACTGCTTACAGGTCTCACCGGGTCGGAACGGTCGAGACCGTTCCCTACTCATCTCTCCAGGAGAAACCTCCCAGGGCCTTCAGTTGATCGCTGAGGCTGAGGCCTTTCAATAGGCCAACGGCGGCAGGCTCCACAAACCTGCGGCGGACTCGTTTGGCTGCGCCGCAAATCCAAACTTAAAATGAACGCTTCGATCCATTCACCGCCTCATCCACCTGTATCTTCTCATAATCAATCCCATTTTTCGCATAGAGTGAAAACAGCAGCTCGCTAACGGGCGCGGCCTGCTCAATACCGATGGGGAAAGGCTCGCTCTCCGGCGTGAGCGCGCGGTAAAACGCATCGATCAACTGCGCGTGGCCAGAGCCCCAATAGGATTTGCCTGGGGTTTTACCGGAACCCTCCGTCAAAAGCTCAGTCTGATTGCCGCAGCGGCGGTAAAGCTCCGCGCCGTCCAGCCGGAGCGTCTCCTTCTCGCACACAAGCTCGAGCAGAACAGGGGCATCCACCGCGTAGGCGGTCGTAGCGTAAAAAACGCCGGTGGCGCCGCTGCGGTAACGCAGCAGGGCGCAGGCGGTATCCTCCACCTCGATTACGCCGGGCAGATGATCGTTTGCGATGTGACCTTCAATGGATGCAATCTCTCCGCCCAGGTAGCGCATCAAATCGAGCGTATGGATGGCCTGGTTGGTCAGCACGCCTCCACCCTCTTGGGAGAGTGTGCCTCTCCAGCCGCTTTCCGTGTAATAGGCCTCGCTGCGGCTCCAGGTGACAAAGGCACGCACGGCTTTCAGCGCGCCCGCCTTGCCGGAGAGCAGCCGCTCCCGCGCAGCGGTAACGCAGGGGTTAAACCGGTTTTGAAAGCACACGCCGTATTGCGCCGGGGAGCTCCTGACTGCCTCCCGCAGCGCATTCAGCTGGCTGGGCGTGATGGCGGCGGGTTTTTCCGAGAGCACATGGATGCCCCACCGCAGCGCCTCGGCCGCCATCGGGACGTGTAGGGAATGTGGAGTGCACAGGTGGATGACGTCCGGCTTCTCACAATCCAGCAGCTGTGTAAAGCTCTGATAGGGCGTGCCGCCAAAGCATTCGCAAAAATCCTCTGCACGCTCCTGTATGCAGTCGGCGGCAGCAACAAGGTGGAGGTCCTCCCGCTGCGCGAGCACAAGGCCGTGCACTCTGGCAATGCTACCGCAGCCGATTACCGCAACCTTTTGCATGAAAACGATCCCTCCTCCACCATTCGGTCAAGAACCAAAGGTCCCCTCCACGTTGAATACCACAGCCTCACCGGTGTCCTTTTTGATCTTGGAGGAATCAATCCGTTTTTTCAGCTCGGCATAAAATAGATCCTCGTCAAGCGGAAGCGTAATTGTTTGATTGAGCCATGAGGAGAGGAACATCGCGTTGGAGAGCGTCAGGCCATTAATGCCCTCCTCGCCCCGCGCGATGAGCGGCTCGCCGCGCAGGATTGCGGCGGCAAAGGCGCGCAGGACACCATCATGCTGCGGGTTTTCGCCATCCGTTTCAATGTCGGTGAATTTTCCGTCAACCCGGCCGAAGCCCTCGGGGCAGGTGTCAATGAAATGCTGTTGGGAGTCCTCCAGCTCGTAGACGGAGAGTTCTCCATTTTCACATAAGATGGTCGCCCGGTCGAGCACGATTTCAAACCGGTTGGTGCCAGGGCATTCGCCTGTAGTGGAGATGAAAACGCCGGTTGCACCGTTTGCATATTCCACATAAGCGGTCACGTCATCCTCCACCTCAATGTCGTGAAAATGTCCTTCCTTGCAGAAGGCGCGCACTTTCACCGGCATGCCGCAGATCCACTGCCACAGGTCGAGGTTGTGGGGGCACTGGTTCAGCAGCACGCCGCCGCCCTCGCCGGCCCAGGTAGCGCGCCAGCCGCCGGAGTTATAATAGGATTGGCAACGGAACCAATCGGTGATGATCCAGTTCGTGCGGCGGATCTCGCCGTATTTCCCGCTCGCAACAAGCTCCTTCATCTTACGGTAGATGTGGTTTGTGCGCTGGTTAAACATCACAGCGAAAATTTTATCGCTCTTTGCCGCAGCCTCATTCATCTCGCGCACCTGCTTTGTGTAAACGCCTGCGGGCTTCTCCGTGATCACATGCAGGTTGTGCCGGAGCGCTTCGATGACGAGCGGGGGGTGATCATAGTGTGGCGTTGCGATGATAACGGCGTCGCAGAGCCCGCTGTCAAACAGCGCGGCCGCGGTGGGGAAAGCTTCAACCGGCTGGCCGGCTTTTGCCGCCGTCTCTTTTGCCGCCTCCAGACGGGCGGGGTTAATATCCGCCACGGCAGTGACCTTTAATTCCGGCACATTGCCGTTGAGGATATGTTTGAGGTGGCCTGAGCCCATATTGCCTACGCCAACGATGCCAAAGCGTACCTGTTGCAAGCAGATCATCCTTTCTGAATTTTGTTGAGTCATTTTGATCGGTTCCTTAAGCGTTCAAGCCGCTGAGCAGATGGTGCATGGCCTGTGCCGCCGCATCGAACGCCGCACGGTTGGAGGGGTAGGTATACTGCTCCATCTTCTGCGCGGTTTCGTTATCCTTTTCCAGTGAGGAGAGGCCCTCAAACACCTTGAGATGCGGTTCCAAGGTGAGAAAACGTTTTCCCTCCATTTTTTGAAAACGATGCAGAATCTCCGCAACATGACCATCGCCTGCACCCACAGGCACCACACTGCCATCCGCCATTTTCGCATCCTTTACGTGCATATAAAGGATATAGGGCTCGAGCATTTCATAGGCTTCCAACGGTTGCACGCCGCACTGGATAAAGTTCGCCGGGTCAAAAACGCCCGCGAGCCGCCCCTCAAAGTGCCGGTAGAGGTCAAGGCAGCGCTCGGCCGTATCGCCATAAATGCCTTTTTCATTTTCATGGCAGCATAACACATCGTGTTCGAGCGCATAGTCTGCCATTTTGCCCACACGGGCAAACACCTCGTCGCGATAATCCTCGTAGCTCTGCCCCTCGTCAAAATAAAAGCTGAACATCCGAATCAGCCGGCAATCCAGGATTTTTGCCACCTCAACCGTATTTTTGAAGGCCTCAAAATGCGGCTCAAAATCCTCTGTGATATTGATTTTGCCATAGGGCGAGCCGATTGCGGAAACCTGCATCCCCTCGGAGTCAAGCTTCGCCTTGAGCACCCAGGCATCGTCTGTGGAGAGCGTGGAGATATTGCCCTGCGGCAGGCCGCGCAGCTCCATGTGCGTGATTCCGTTTGCCTGGCACGCGCGAATTTGTTCCTCCAGCGCGATGCCCGCCTCGTCAGAAAAGGCGGAGAGAATAAATTCAGCCATTTTGTCATCCACTCCTGCTGCGGCGCAGAATGGGGCAAATATTCACCTTCTCTACGCCGCTATATTATTAGATTTGCCTGATGCGCCATGGCGGCAAAGCAAATCTGTTCCCTGCTCAATCGGGCATTTTATCAGGTGGCAGCAATGTCAAAACACCCTTCCAGTTTTTCATTATAGCATGGCGGGAAAGAGAGTTTCAATAGGAAGAGCCTCTCTTTTCTATGGGGAACAGCAAATTTTTAAACATATCTTATAAACTCACCGGCAAAAATTCGCTATAGATGTGAGAAAGAAGAGGGGCGAAAGAGGAGGAGCGCTCCGTGAGCGGGCGGCAATAAAGGCCCGCCCTATTGCTGCCGGCAAGGCAGGCTGCCAAGGCTGTTATAAAGAAGAATTGCCTGATTTGGCATATTCCAAAATTTTTTAAAAAACGCCGCCTGAATTTTCAAGGGTGGGTACGAATAAATACCATGTAAGAAGGGCTGCGGTCAAAACCGGTTTTCAAAAAAAGCGTTTTCCTGTATAATGGGGCCGGAAAGCTTCCCTTACCGATTTTGAAGGAGGTGCCGCCCATGGGGCAAACGCTTGTGGAGCGGGTGCAGGCTGCAAAGAGCTCCAGCGCTGAGCTGAATGCTTTGCTGCAGGAATACCGCCCGTTTATCCTCTCTACCGTGCTCAAAAGCAGCCCACAGGCGCAGGAGGATTATGTGCAGGCCGGGATGCTGGCGTTTGCGCAGGCTGTGCAAAGCTTTGAGCCGGAGAAGGGCAGCTTTTTATCCTTTGCAAAGCTTCTCATCAGCAGGCGGGTGATTGACTCTATCCGGCGGGATGCGGCAAGCAGAGAACTGCCCCTTCTGGATGCGGAAAATGAGGAGAGCCAAAGCTTCATTGACGTGGCTTCCCAGCATGCCCATCGCCTGCAAAGCGAGCAGGAGGCCCGGCGGGAGGAGATACGGCTTTTCACGCAGGAGCTGCGGGATTGGTCGATCTCTTTTCAGGCTCTGGCAGAGGCTGCGCCGCGCCATGAATCTACGCGGAAGGCCTGTAAGGCCGCAGTGCGCTGTCTGTTAGAGGATGCACAGATGCTGGAATCCTTTCAGCGCAAGCATAAAATACCGGTCAAAGCGCTTGCCAAAGCGCTGAGCATCAAGCCAAAAATTTTGGAGGATCACCGCAGGTATCTGGTGGCTGCAGTGCTGGCACACAGCGGGGATTATCCGTATATTCGCGAATACATCCGTTTGGACGGGCCGGAAGGAGGCGGGCGGCAGTGAAACGAATTTTGGTCATGGAGATAGAGGGGGGCCGCGCAGTCCTTTTGGCAGAGGATGGCGGGTTTTATACAGTCGATGCGCAGCCCGGCTGGGAAGTAGGCATGGAGTTGGATGCCAGCTGCCTGGAGCTTGCCTTGCCCGGGAGGGAAGAAGCTGTTAAAACAGAACAAACGGCGGTTCAGGGTCGCGTGGTGGCGCTCCAGCGCGTCAAAAAGTGGGTGATTGCCGCTGCCGCATGCATTGTGCTGCTTTTTGGTGTGCAGCAGGGCTACCGGCTGCTTACAACGGCGGATGCCAGCGTAGAGATTGCAATCAATCCGGTTGTGCGCATTGAGCTCAACCGTCTGGGCAGGGTGATTGGCCTGGTTGGCGTGAATGAGGATGGCAAGGATTTGGTGCAAAAGGTAGCTTCCTCTAGCGCGGATGCAGAGCAGGCGCTGCGCCTGATCCTCAGCCAGGCAATTGCGGACGGATACTTTTCTGAAGAGGGGAAGGAGGTTTTGATCGCCGTGGCCGGGGCAACGGCGCAGAGAACACAGCAGCTCGAAAAGGATATGACGGATACGGCAAATCAGGTTTTTACAGAGCAGGGGATTGATTCTAACATCTCTGTGCGCCGGCAGAGCTTTGATACCGCCCAGCAGATGCGCGCTTATATCGATTCGCTCGTGGCGCAGGGGATGAGCTTGGAGGATGCCTATGAGCAGGCAGGGCTGGGGGAGGATTTTCTTGACCTGATGGGTGTGCGCGTGCATGGGGATGGAGCCATTGAGCTGCGCTTCACACAGGATTTTTCCCTCACCGGGCGGGAAACGGTTGCAATCACGCCGGCGGGCGGCGAGTCTATCACAGCGCAGCTGGTTGAAGTGAAAGACGATCGCTTTTCGGTTACAGCGCCGGGGCTGGCGGCCGGCGCCGTATGCACGGTGACGGTTTCCGGTATGCGCGATGAGCAGGGGGCGGAGCGCTCCTTCACGGCGAATTTCTGCAATCAAAAGGGCCGCTATGCGCGCTATGAGGAGGCGGAGGACTGCCAGCGGCTGGAGTATTTGTCAGAGGGCCAGTTCCGCATTCGGTTTGAGCAGGCGCAGGAGGGTGGCTCTCTCACCGGGCAGGAGCAGGCGGTGTTGCTTACGCGCGAGGGCGGGCAGCTATCCTGTGAAATTGCGGGCTATGAGGGCGGCTTTTGGTATCTCAGCGCAACGGGGCTTTCACGTAATGAGCTGGTCACCGTTGCGATTGCCAATGTGCAGGGCAAAAAAGGCGCCCAGACGCTGTATGGCGATTGCCTTGTTTCGCAGGCGCAGCTTCCGGTAATCGAGCGCACAGAATTTGACGCGGAGGAAAATCTTGTGGAGGTCGCGTTTCAGGAGGATCTGGAGTGGCAGGCGAGCCTGTCGGCGGTTGCGGTGGCAGCGGATGGAACCAGGATTTCCGCAGAGATTGTGGGGCAGCCGGATGGCGACGCGCTTCAGCTGCGCTTTGACGGCCTTCAGGCGGGCGAGCGCTACCAACTGGAGGTGATGGGCTCGCCCTTTGCGCTGACCGTCTCCGGGTCGTTTATCGCCTCCGACGGGGCGGAATGGGAGCGCGATTGATCCCTGCGGGGAGTGACCCAGGCTGTCCGCCGTGCAAAAAGGGCCCGCCTGGCAAAAGGGAGGGAGAAAACAAAAAACTCCGTTGCAATATTTACAAATAATTGTTATACTGAATGCGGATTTTTATTGCCTGCGGCATGCCGCTTGAGGCAGATTTTATTGCAAAGGGAGAATGATAATGGCAGAGCAGAATAAAATGAAGCTCAACTATAAGCTGACGTTCCTGATCGGTTTCGGCTTTATGGCCAGTTCAATTGCCTGGGCGGTTTATAACGCCTATGTCCCGCCGATTTTGGATGATATGCTGTCCGCTTCACCGGCTGTGATGGGCCTTGCGGAAAAGCTGCCATGGCTTGCAACGCTGTTCGGCGGAGCGGATGTGGTTGGCCGTGGCGTCATTGGCGGCCTGATTGGCGCAATTATGGTTATTGATAACGTGTTTGGCGTGATTTTTCAGCCGCTGTTTGGCAAGTTTTCCGATCATACGCACAGCCGCCTGGGCAAGCGCAGGCCCTATCTGCTCTTCGGCATCCCGGCCTCGTGCCTGTTTTTCATCCTGATCCCGCGCATGCCGTATATCTGGGCGCTGATGCTGTGCGTGATCTGCTTTAACCTGATCATGTCCCTGTGGCGCTCCCCGGTGGTTGCGCTGATGCCTGATCTGACGCCCCCCTCCCTGCGCAGCGAAGGGAACGCGGTGATCAACCTGATGGGCGGCCTCGGCACGCTCATCGGCATGGGCGCAGGGATGATCGTGATTGCGCTCATGACGCTCTTTATGGGCTCAAAACCCGCTACGGATGCGGAGCGCCCCTATGTTTTCATCTTTACGGCAGTGGTCATGCTGATCTGCCTGCTGGTGGTTATGCTCACCGTCAAGGAGCCGGATAGCCGCCTCAAGCAGCAGGCGCAGGCCAATATGGCAGCGCAGGAGCTGGCTCAGGCCAAAAAGGAGGAAAAGCAGAAGCTCAAGGATCTCAAGCTCTCTAAGGAGAAAAAACGCAGCCTGTTTTTCATGCTTTTGACGCTTTTCTTCCTCTTTAATGGCTCTGACACCATCCAGACTTTCTTCACCCTCTTTGCAGAGAAGGAACTCGGCATCGGCACCTCCACCGCCACAATCCTGATGGGTATTTTTGCACTGTCGTTGATGATTTTCGCGGTCCCCGCCGGCAAGCTCGGCCAGAAGATCGGCCGCAAAAAAACGATCCTAATCGGCTTGGGCGGCGCGTTGCTGCTGTTTACCCTGTTCTTCCTGACGAAAGATATCCCGGGCTTTATGAAGATTATGCTTTTCATCGCTCTGATTGGCGGCGGCGCATGTGTGGCGCTGGTGAATATCAATACGCTGCCTGTTGTGCTGGATATCGGCACGCCCGAGCAGGTGGGTACGTTTACCGGTTATTATTACACAGCGACGTTTTCCGCCTCAATCGTCGGCCCGATTTTGTGCGGCACGCTGTGCGGCTCCACGAGTTACTGGTCGCTCTTCATCTATTGCCCGATTGCGTTTGCGCTCTCCTTCCTGTGCATGACGCAGGTCCGGCACGGCGAGGCGGATCCCAATGCCAAGGCGCCGGATGTGCAGCTGGAAGCGTAATTTGAGCAAATAGCCCGCCCCATTTAGGTTTCGTTTTTATCAAAAGCGGCGAGCGGGCTTGTAAAAAGCAGAAAAGGGTGCAGGGGTATTTCTCCTGCACCCTTTTTGCTTGCCGGTAGCCTGTTGTGGAGGTTGTGAGGGAAGAGCTTTTATAGAGATATGTGCAAAAAAACAGAAGGATTTTTTAAATGGGCAGTTGTAATGAGATTGTAAGAAGTGGCTGCTATACTAAAATCACAAAATAAAGTTGGAGGTTTTAGCTATGGCAATACTTGAAACAAAGGATTTGCGAAAGATATATGGCAGCGGAGAAAATGAAGTCCACGCTTTGGACGGTGTGTCTATTTCCGTGGACGAGGGAGAATTTGTCGCTGTGGTCGGTACTTCCGGCAGTGGCAAGTCCACATTGCTGAACATGATCGGCGGTTTGGATCATCCGACTTCTGGCAGCGTAACGATCCGTGGCAAAGAACTTTTGAAAATGAAAGACGAGGAATTAACCATTTTCCGGCGCAGGAATATCGGCTTTGTCTTTCAAAATTACAACCTGCTCCCTGTCCTCAATGTGTACGAAAACATCGTGTACCCTATTGAGATTGACGGAGCGAAAGCCGATACGGAGTTTGTCCGGCAGATCATTCATACGCTCGGTTTGGAAAAGAAGCTCAAAAATATGCCGAATAATCTGTCCGGCGGTCAGCAGCAGCGAGTAGCGATTGCCCGTGCATTGGCTACCAAGCCCGCTATTATCCTTGCCGATGAGCCGACCGGAAATCTGGACTCTAAAACAAGTATGGATGTCATCTTGCTTATGCAGTCTATCAGCAAGCAGTTTTATCAGACCACAATTATGATTACACATAATGAGGAAATCGCTCAGATGGCAGATCGGACAATCCGCATTGAGGATGGGAAAGTTGTTTCGGGAGGTGTCAGATATGCACGCTAACCGAAATAAAGGAGCAATGAAAAAGGTTGAAAAAGGGATGATGAAGGCAAACCGTATTCGCAATACATTTGCGGTACTTGCGGTTGTCCTTACCACTTTTATGATTACAACGGTTTTCAGCTTGGGCATTAACTATATGCAGAATATGGAATTATCCAGCGTGCGTACAGCAGGCTCAAATGCTGATGTCACATTAAATGCGCCCACCAGCGAGCAGGAACAGCAAATCCGTTCTTTGGATTATGTGAAAACAATCGGCACCCGATATATGGTTGGCTCTGCTGTCCAGACAAATTCGGAAGGCCGAGACTCGTCCATAGCGATTCAATACTACGATGAAACAGAATGGGAACAACATTTTAAGGAAGCAATCAGCAATATCAACGGCTCTTACCCTACGCAGGAAAATGAAATCATGCTGTCTGAGGACGCTCTTGAACAGCTCAGTATTACCGATCCAACTCTCCAAATGGAAATACCCTTATCGTATTTTGATAAAGACGGAGAACAGCAAAAGACATTTTTATTAAGCGGTTGGTTTCGTTCCTACACCGGGACGGGAATGGCCTTTGTTTCAGAAAGCTACTGTGCGAATGCCGGATATACCTTGCAGGAAAACGGGACTTTGTCTCTAACCCTAAATGATATGCCGGGAGACTTTTATCAAATTCAAGAAGATGTATCTCTAAACGACAATCAGTATTTTAACGGATCGGTTTCCATGAGTTCTTCCAATGGCTCTATGATTGCGATGGTTATTCTCTTGGTACTGTTTATTGTCGGAAGTGGGTATCTTCTGATTTACAATGTCCTGTATATTTCTATTTCCAAAGACACCCGCTTTTATGGATTGATGAAAACGATTGGCACAACACAGAAGCAAATGAAATCGCTTGTAAAAAAACAGGCATTTAAGTTTGCCTGTATCGGAATCCCTGGCGGCATCGTATTAGCTGCGGCGGTATCCTTTGCCCTTGTCCCGTTGTTTTTACAGCAAGGATATGAACAGGGTAGATCAAGCATGGACGCTGTTGTATTTTTCCATCCTGCTATCTTTATTCTGTCCATTATTTTCTCTGCGGTGACAGTTTGGATGGCTTGCAATGCGCCTGCAAAAAAGGCGGCGAAGATTTCTCCGGTAGAAGCCCTGCGATACCAAAATTTCGCACCCTCGAAAAAGAAAAGCAGGAATTCAACCAATGGCGGCAAGCTGTCTGTAATGGCGTTCCATAATGTTTTCCGTGATAAGAAGCGGGCTGTGCTTGTATTTCTGTCCCTCTTTATGGGTACTGTCACGATTTTAGGTGTTAATGGCGTTTTGGGAAGTATCAACGGAGAAAACTATGTTGATAAATACATGAAATATGATTTTCGTTATACAGACTTGCAGTTTAGTAAGTTTGAAAACCTCGAAAAAGAAATACCGCAATTTGATGCGCATTTTATAGAGCAGCTTTCACAGGTTGACGGGGTTGCAAATATTTCCACCAGTAAAATTACTTGGGCGGAAATCGGCTTTCATGCTTCGGAATTTGAGCGCTTCTTGAAAATGCAGCACGAGGAGTTATATCACGATGGCAAACCCTATGAGCAGATGATTTCTGAATTGCAAGACTATTCCAATGCCGGAGATTATGGCTGCTATGTTGTGACCATTGATGATGAACTTGTGAAACAATATAATGATACCCATAGTACGCCGATTGATATGGAGGCTTTCCGAAACGGCGGTACGGTTATTGTGGGTATGGATACGGATACCTTTGCGCCGAACGCTACGCTGGTCGGTAAAACTCTAAATTTGACTTCGGATAGTGCGGATGGGAAGTCCGCAGATTTTCAAGTGGCGGGAGCGTTCAACTACAAAGACCTTGATGATAACTTCAATATCGGGCATCGTAAATGGGTGGACGCTGTCCCCGATGTTATTTATGTCAGTGACGCAGGAATGGAGCGATTGACAGACACCGCAATTATATATGATATTGGTGTGGACATTGAGAGCGCAAATCAGTTGCATAAAGTAAATAACGAACTTATAGCAATCAACAACACCTTGCCTTCCGGTGAATGGAATTTTCAAAGCTCTGTTTCTATGTTGGAGGAATTCAATCAGATGTATTTTTCCGTCGGTTTGCTTGGTAACGGTGCGGCGATTCTGCTCATCGTGATTGGCTTAATCAACTTTGTGAATGTTATGCTTACCAGCGTTATTGCAAGGAAAAACGAATTTGCCATCATGGAAAGTATTGGGACTACCAAAAAACAGATCAGAAAGATTTTAACGTTTGAAGGCGGCTTTTATGCGCTTATCTCGACAATACTGATTATGACTTTGGGGAATGCTTTCCTCTTGCTGGTGGCAGACGCAGTGCCGAGCATTGCGGATTATGCAAGGTTTGAGTACCCTGTGGCGCTCGTTATTGGCCTTATCATTGCTATTTTTGTAATATGCCTTTCTGTTCCGTCTTTGGTTTATCGGTTTATCTCAAAGGAGACAGTGATAGAACGGCTGCACAATTTTGAAAACTAAATAAATTGCGGAGCAGGTGCAGCACTACTGCGTCTGCTCCTGCAGTTCTACATGCCGAGGAAAGGTGGTGTGTTTTGCGGTTATGGCAAATATCTTTTTACTGGAAGATGACAAGATTTTGAGCAAGGGGATTTCTATTGCGCTTGAAAAGGACAATCATACCATTACGGCTGTTTATGGCTATATGGAAGCCTTGCAGACCTATCAAAACCAAAGGTATGATCTGTTTCTGCTTGACATCAATCTGCCGGATGGCAGCGGAATGGAATTCTGTAAAAAGATCAGGGAAACTGCTGAAATCCCGATCCTGTTTCTAACTGCGAATGATACAGAGCAGGATATGCTGGAGGGCTTCGGCGTTGGCTGCGATGACTATATTCCAAAGCCCTTTTCGATTGAAGTTTTGCGAAAAAAAGTACAAGCGGTCTTAAAACGGACAGGCGGCGGAAATACCCGTATTAAATATAGGGATTTAGAAGTCGATACAGATAAATGTATTGTTTTAATGAAAGAACAGCAAGTACACCTGACCGCAACAGAATACAAGCTGCTTTGTTATTTAATAGAAAATAAAGGTCGAGTTGTTACGAAAGCAATGCTTTTAGAACAGCTTTGGGATATAGACGGGAGCTTTGTTGATGACAATACCGTGCGTGTGAATATTAAGCAGCTGCGGCAAAAGCTGAACGACGAAAAGCAGGAATATATCGTAACAGTTTTTGGTATGGGCTATACCTTTGGAGAATGACAATGAAGCATTTTGGAATTTACAGAAAACTGATTTTGATTGTAGGTATTGTCATAGCGGCGGTATCTGTTGGCAATGTGCTTTTTATGGAAAGCTCTTCTGCCCTTATGCTTCTTATCATTTGTGCCTTTGCGATTTTATGCGGCTTATTGTTTTTGCTCGACTTCTTGCACAACCGATATCACGATGATTTGTTAGAACAGATCACGCTGCTGATAGAGGCTTTGGTCGAGCAGCAGGAACGGATCGTTTTTCCTGAAAACGAGGACACACTGACCGCCCGTTTACAGCATCAGCTTCTGAAGCTCCGCAATATTTTGACAGCGCAGAATCAAATGCTGGCGCAGGAAAAGGAGCAGATCAAGACGCTGATTTCCGATATTTCCCACCAAATCAAAACGCCAGTGGCGGCGGCGAATACCTTTGCACAGTTACTGGATGATAAAGAATTGTCCGATGAGGAACGCAGCGAATATACTGCTACTTTACAGACCTCTCTTGAAAAGCTCACCTTTTTGACAAACAGCCTGATTAAAATGTCCCGTTTGGAAAGCGGCATGATCCGTTTGAAGCCCGAACGGAACAGTTTAAACAATATTATTCTGCAAGCGGTAAAAACTGTCTATGCCAAGGCCAAAGAGAAAAATATAACGATTGCCTTTGATTACGAGCAGAATTTTGAAGCCCTGCTCGATTTCAACTGGACGGCAGAAGCCATTACAAATATCCTCGACAATGCTGTGAAATACACGCCAAACGGTGGAATTGTCGGATTAACGATCACAGAATATCCATCCTATCTGCGGTTGGATATATCCGATAACGGGATTGGGATTCCTGAAGAAGAGCAGGCAAAGATTTTTGGGCGCTTTTACAGGGGAAAATACTCTGCTGGCATTGACGGTGTGGGAATTGGGCTGTATTTAACCCGTGATATTATCAATAAGCAATATGGATATATAAAAGTTATATCTGATAAAAATGGAAGCACATTTTCCATCTTTTTTAAGAAGGAGGAACCTTGATATGGACGAAAGCTGCTGCCCTCCTCTATAGAAAAAACGCGGTCAAAATTCATTGATATCTAAATTTGGCATAGCATCCGTATTTAAGGGGAATATCGCCGCCCGGCGTGCGCAAGCGGGCGCTCGCTGCGTTCTCAGGCTCGGCCGTGCCCTGCGGCCTTGCGATCCCCTCGCCTGAAGCTGCCGGAGCGGTTTTTCGGCGTTTTCAGCCTGTGATCGTGTTTCCGGCAAGGCAGATGGCGCGGCCTTCCTTGCCGGAAGGCAAGGAGGATTACGCAGCCAGGGGGCGGCTACAAGCTGAAAATCAATGGGCACCCCTGTACACAAATGCTAGCGTTATTCCATAAAAAACGCCCCACAGCCGAAACTTTTTCCGGATGCGGGGCGTAAAACGGTTTTTTATTTGATTTTTCTTGCCAGGTTGTAAGCGCCGTGTGTCGCCTGAGCAATCCGGCCGATGTGCTCCGCGTCACCAGTGAGGTAAACCCGCTCAAATTGATCCCGTATCTCCTCATACAGGGCGTTATTGCTGCGCACGCCGACGGACATTACCACCTGATCGGCGGGCTTTTTCATCTGTGCACCGCCGTGGGCAGGCTCCAGCGTGATGTCATCTTTTCCGATGCTGACCAGCTTCCAGCCTGTCAATACCTCGGCGCCGAGCGCTTTCAGGCGGGGGAGGATATCCTCAATATGCTGGTGATAGGTGCCCGGGGCGACGGTATCTGCCATCTCGATGATCTGCACTCGGTTGCCCTGCTCAGCCAAAAGGTCCGCGGTTTCCAGCCCCGTCATGCCGGAGCCGATCACAGCTACCCGCTTCCCTTCCAGCTTCACAGTGCCGTCTAAAATCTCGGTCACCGTGCAGACGTGCGGCTGCTCTGCGCCGGGGATGCGGGGATGCACGGCGTCCCCGCCGGTTGCAATGATCACCGCGTAGGGATTTAAGGCCTGGAGGGTGGTGGCAGTTGCCTCGGTGTTCAGGCGGATCTCTGCGCCCGCCTTGCGCGCAGCGCGCTCCAGGTCCTCAAAGCACCAACTGATTTTTTCCTTGTGCGGCGGCTTGTTCGCAAGCTGAAGCTGGCCGCCGGTAAAGGGGAGCTTTTCGAAAACGATGGCCTTAAAACCGCGCTTTGCCAGCATCTCCGCAGCGGTGAGGCCTGCCGGCCCTGCGCCTACGATCGCAACCACACGCCCGTCCCCATCCCGTTTTGGCTCTTTGGGGAGGGCGAGCTCCCGGCAGGTGCGCGGGTTGACTGCGCATTGGCCGGCCTGGTTCCGTACGGCGCCGTCCAGCATGCTCTCAAAGCACCACAGGCAGCAGATGCAGCGCCTGATATCCTCCGGATGGCCCGCCTTCGCTTTGTTTGCCCAGTCGGGATCCGCCAGCAGCGGGCGTCCCAGGCTGATAAAATCCTGCACGCCGTCCTTCAGCTGTTGCTCGGCCTGCTCCGGGGAGCGGATCAGGTTCGCAGCGAGAACGGGGATCTGCACGTTTTCCTTAATTGTTTTGGCCAGATAGCTGCGCCATCCAGGCTGAAAGCTGGTGGGCTCCAGCCAATAGTTCTGCGTTTCATAGCTGGCGCTTGAGACATCGATCGCATCAACGCCGAGCGCTTCCAGCCGCTTTGCAATGCGGACGCCTTCCTCCAGCGTGATGCCTTCCTTTTCTGGATCGCCGATTTTCCTTAAAAATTCATCTACAGAGATGCGCACAATGATGGGGAAGTCCTTTCCACACATCCGGCGGATTTCGGCGATGATCTCTGTGACAAAACGCATGCGGTTGTCAAAGGAGCCGCCGTATTCATCTGTCCGATGGTTGGTGTGTGGGCTGAGAAACTCCTGGATCAGGTAGCCATGTGCGCCGTGCAGCTCCACGCCGTCCGCCCCAGCCAGCTGAACGCGCCGCGCGGCCGCGCCGAACTCAGTGACCAAGGTTTTGATCTCTGCTGTTTTTAAAGCGCGGGTCTTTTGCTTTTGCAGGCGGCAGGGCACGGGGGAGGGGGCGACCACAGGGGGGAGCAGCCCTGTTTTTTCCACCAAATCGGCGTGCTGAGCTACCTTGAAAAAGATGTCCCAATAGCCATGCCAGCAGCGGCCAATCGCCTCGCTCATGCGCCAGGCGCCGACCATCAAGGAAAGGTTTTGGCGCCCAGGGTGATGCAGCTGGCAGAAAATTTTTGTGCCATGCTGGTGAATGCGCTTCACCATCTTGGCAAAGGGCTCAATATGGCGGTCCTTGCTCATTGCCAGCTGGCGGGGGGCGAGCGGGCCGTGCTTTTCGTCTACGCGGGTCGCCTCTGTGATGATGAGGCCTACGCCGCCCCTTGCGCGCTCTTCATAATACTCGATCATCTGCTCGCCCGGCGTGCCGTCCAACCCACCGGTGCCCATTACCATAGGGGACATGACAACGCGGTTTTTGAGGGTCACCGTTCCAATTTTCCCCTCTGAAAATAAGTTGACATATGGCTGCACAAAAGGTCTTCCCTTCTCTATAAAATCAAATGGTGGGCCGCTGTGTGCGGCCTTCCCTTTGCATTACACGAGGATCATAGGTTATCAGGGTCCAGCAATTTTGAAATATCTGCCAAATCGTGCCGGTCAAAAAATTCGATCTCAATCGTTCCACGATCTTCCTTCTGGCTGACATTTACCTTGATCCGGCGGCCGAGGGAATTCGTCAGAGCAAGCTCCACCTCATCATAGAATGTGTCCCGTCGCGGGGCGGCCTTTTCCGGCGCCTTTTTCTCTTTGATGGAAGTTTTCACCAGACGTTCCGTTTCCCGCACGGAAATGCCCTTTTTCAAGATGAGATCTGCAATCTCAAGCATTTTCTTTTCATCCGGTAAGGGTAGCAGGGCGCGTGCATGCCCGGCAGAGAGCTTACCATCCCGTGTGAGCTCTAAAACCGGCGCTGGCAGCGCGAGCAGCCGTAGCGCGTTTGCAACGGCGGGCCGGGAGCGACCCACGCGGGCAGCGGCAGTTTCCTGCGTCAAACCGCAGGTGTTGATTAGCTGCTGAAGCCCCTCAGCCTCTTCAATGGGGTTCAGATCCTCTCTTTGCAGGTTTTCAATCAGCGCCAGCTCCATCATCTCACTGTCGCTCATTTCGCGGATCACAACGGGCACTTCGGTGAGGCCGGCACGCCTGGCCGCCCGCCAGCGGCGTTCCCCGGCAACCAGCTGATAGCTTCCATCCGGCATAGGGCGTACCAGCAACGGCTGAATGATACCGTGCTGCGCGATGCTTTCCGCCAGCTCGGCGAGCGCTTCCTCATCAAAGGTTTTGCGGGGCTGATCCTTGTTCGGCTCAATCTCATTCAGGCTCAGTTTTACAGCGCTGGCAGCGCTGTTTTCTTCAACGGCATTGTCTGCAAAGAGAGCGTCCAAGCCGCGTCCAAGTCCGCCTTTTTTCATTGCCATAAAGCGTTCATCCCTTTCCGTTTAAGCGTAAAAATTCAGCGGCGAATTCTTCATAGGCGGAGCTGCCGCGGGAGGAGCGGTCGTAATACATCACTGGCTGCCCGAAGCTCGGCGCCTCTGAAAGGCGCACATTGCGTGGAATCACGCTGCTGTAAACCTTTTGTGGAAAAAACCGCTTGACCTCGTCAACCACCTGCTGCGTCAGGTTTAGCCGGCCATCGTACATGGTGAGCAGAACGCCTTCCATCTCCAGATGGGGGTTATACAGGCGCTTTACTTGCCGCACGGTGGACATCAGCTGTGATAACCCCTCCAGTGCGTAATATTCGCACTGGATCGGCACCATAAGGGAATCCGACGCACACAGTGCGTTGAGCGTAATCAGCCCGAGCGAGGGCGGGCAATCTAAAAACAGAAAATCATAGAGCGGTACCAGCTCTGCAAGCGCAGTACGTAGGCGGGATTCACGGTGCTCAGATTCCACCAGTTCCAGCTCTGCTCCGGCAAGGCTCATGTTGGCCGGAAGGATATCCACATTTGCATATTGACTGGATACTATGGTGTCTAGCGCACTGGCGCCGTTGATCAGGACATCGTAGGTGGATTTTTCAATGGAGCGCTTGTTAAGCCCCATCCCGCTGGTGGAATTGCCCTGCGGGTCAATATCCACGAGAAGTGCTTTATAGCCTCGTTCACCAATCGCAGCGCATAAATTTACCGCTGTTGTCGTTTTGCCAACGCCGCCCTTCTGGTTGACGATAGAGATTGTTTTTCCCATTTTCCTGCTCATGCCTTTCCTCAAAAATGTACAAATTCCAGTTGCTTGGGTAACGATGCCTTTCATTATAGCACAAAGCGGGGGAGAAGGGAAGGGCGCAAAGATTTTTACAGGCCCCTGTTTCACGTGAAACATTGTGCTTTAGGGAGCGCTGTGAAACGGTAAGGCACTGAATGTAGTAGAAGAGATGAAGGGGGTAGCACCAATTCTTGTGGGTATGCCACTATTTTGACTGCTTGTTTCACGTGAAACAAGCTCCGAAGAAGGCGTTAAAAAGCGAGATAAAAACGAAATAGTGAATGCATAGCAGAGTGAGGGACCGATGTCTCTGCCAAAAGGCCGCGCACCATGAGACGTATGGGAAATAGCCAGTGCTGCGCTTATCCCAAAACGACAAACGGGACAGATTATCAAAACCTGTCCCGTTTGCCTTGGATGTGGGGTGTGAAAGAGAAAAGATGTGGGCTATTTTGTGCGCCGGCTCCCCGGCGCGGGGCATTTATTCCAAAACGCAGAAGCTGCGTCATGGGCGAAAAAGGAGCCAAAGTATTTCCGAATACTCAAACCATATCGGGTCCTCAGGCGCTGTCTGAGCAGGAGCGAATCATGCTCTCGCCTTTTTTGGGGATACGGATGGTATATTCAATATACTCCTCCGTTTCGCAGCGGGAGGAGGAGGCGGAAATGCCGGAGCGTTTCATGGTGTCAATTGCATGATTTAAAGTGTTTACAAAAAGACGGACATCTTTAAACAGCTTAATTGGCGCTTTCTTTTCGGCCTTTTTGGGCGCAATAGGCGCTTGTAGCAGCTGGTCTATCAGCTTTTCTGTCTGTGACACATTCAGCTTTTCCTTAGAAATCCGTTTGAGCGCTTCTGCCATTTGCACTTCTGATTCGAGGCGAAGCAGGGCGCGCGCATGGCGCTCGGTGAGCTGCGCCTGGAGTATAAGCTGGCGGATTTTTTCCGGCAGGCGCAGAAGACGAAGCTTATTGGAAAGGGTGGATTGCGCCATGCCAAGTTTGCGTGATGCCTCCTCCTGGCTGAGGCCGTAATCCCGTATCATTTTTTGAATGGCGTTAGCTTCTTCAAAAAAGTTGAGATCCTGGCGCTGCAGGTTCTCCAGCAGGGAAAGCAGGGCGGTTTTGCGATCGTCTGCGTGGATGAGAATACAAGGGATGTGTGTCAGCCCGGCCAAACGTGCGGCCCGCAGCCTACGTTCGCCGGCGATCAGCTCATAGCCTCCCGAAGTCTCTCGAATGGTGATTGGCTGGAGAATGCCATTGGCGCGTATGCTCTGCGCCAGATTGGCGAGTTCCTGGCGGTCAAAGTGGCGGCGCGGCTGAAAGGGGTTCGGCATGATCTCCCGCTCCGGAATCATCAGGATATTGCCTCCGGCTTTCGGCTTTGGCGAGGGCTTCTTTAAAAGGGGCATGAAAAAACCTCCTTCCTGATTCGGGCCTGTCCGTCTCTTTACAAGACCAGCTTATCAGGGGGGAGGGAAAAAGTCCAGCTTTTTTGCTCGCGGTAAAATAGCAAAATACGAGGCGTTTTGCCGTTATACCAAGGGCTTTTTTGCGATTTGCGCAGAAGGACGGGGGTACTTTGGCGAAGTGTGCGATATTTTTTTGAGGATAGGCAGGCTGCGGCCGCCTACGCCGGAGATCTGATATGTTTCCACGCGCTCCAGCCTGCCCCCTAAGCGGGAAAAGGCGGCTTTTGATTCCTTCAATTCTGTGGAAAGCTCCGCAGCCTTTAGTGGGGCAAAAAAACCACCTACCTTTACAAGCGGCAGGCAATATTCGCTTAATTCGCGCAAGTGAGAAACCGCCCTGGCTGTGGCGCAGTTAAACTGCTCGCGATAGGCGCTGGTTTGCCCGGCTTCTTCTGCACGCATATGGAGCGTTTCTGCTTCCAGTCCAAGGGCGGCTAACACCTCCTGTAAAAAAAGCAACTTTTTTTTCGTGCTGTCTAGCAACGTGAGCCGCAGATCCGGGCGGGCAATCAAAAACGCCATGCCGGGGAAGCCGGCGCCCGTGCCCACATCGATTACCTTTGCGTTGTTTTGCAGCTTGAGAAAGGGGAGGGGGGCTAAGCTGTCGATAAAATGCTTGGCAACAATTTCATCCGGCTCCCGAATTGCCGTCAAATTGATTTTCTGATTCCATTCCATGAGAAGCGCGGCGTAATCCGCAAAGCGGGAGAGCGCTGTGCTATCCAGAGCGACACCCCATTCCGCCGCCCCGGCGCGCAGTTTCTCTCGATCAATCTTCATGTGGCGGCACCTCCTTTCCTATAGCATTATTTGCAGCGGAGCCTCCACGCTTTTGCCCGGCTGCCAAGTAGATCAGGAGCACAGAGATATCTGCCGGGCTGACGCCTGAGATGCGGGAGGCTTGGCCAACGTTTTCTGGCCGAATCCTTTGCAGCTTTTCCTGCGCTTCCTTTCGCAGGCCGGTGATATCCTGATAGTGGATTTCCTCTGGAATTGCTTTCCCCTCCAGGCGGCGCATTTCATCAATCTGCGCCTGCTGCCGCTTGATATAGCCCTCATATTTGAGGCCAATTTCAACCTGTTCCAAAATTTCATCCGGCAAACTTGGGCGGCCGGGGTCAAATGGCGCCAACAAAGTATAGTTAAGCTGGGGCCGCTTAAGCAACTCACACAGGCGGACGCCGCTTTTCAGGGGAGATGTTTCACGTGAAACAAGTAGAGCGTTTAAGGGATCGGAGGGGGGGAGAATCGTCTGCGCTGCCCGTTTTTGCTCCTGCTCAATCAAAGCGCGCTTTTGTAAAAATCGCTGCCACCGCGTTTCATCAATTAACCCCAATTCATAGCCCAGTGGAGTTAAGCGCAGGTCAGCGTTATCTTGGCGGAGAATCAGGCGGTATTCGGAGCGGGAGGTCATCATGCGGTAGGGATCAGAGCAGCCCTTTGTAACGAGATCGTCGATCAGGGTGCCGATGTAGGAGGAGGCACGGTCTAAAACAAAGGGTGATTTGCCCTGCACCTTGCGGGCGGCATTGATCCCGGCGACGAGGCCCTGTGCCGCCGCCTCTTCGTAACCGCTGGAGCCGTTAAACTGCCCGGCGCCATAGAGCCCCTCCAGATCCAAAAACTCCAGCGTAGGCCGCAGGGCGAGGGGATCGACACAATCGTACTCAATCGCATAGGCGGGGCGCATGACCTCGCAGTGTGTAAGCCCCGGGATGCTATGCAGAAAATCCAGCTGCACATCCTCCGGCAGAGAGGAGGAGAGACCCTGCAAATAAAGCTCCTCTGTTTGTGCGCCGCAAGGCTCAATAAAGATTTGATGCCGCTCCTTATCTGCAAAGCGAACAATTTTATCCTCAATGCTAGGGCAATAGCGCGGGCCGACGCCTTCGATTTTTCCACCATATAGAGGGGAACGATGAAGATTCTCAAGAATGATCTGTTTGGTCTGCGTGTTGGTGTAGGTAATGTAACAAAGCGCTTTATTTTCAACGGGCTCGTTGGTGGAGAAGGAGAAGGGTACCGTGCGCGCATCACCAGGCTGTGGCTCCAGCTGTGCAAAATCAACGCTTCTGCGGTTGACACGGGGCGGCGTGCCGGTTTTGAAGCGGCGCGTGGGGACGCCGAGCTCCCGCAGGGAAGCCGCCAGATCTGTGGCCGGGAACATCCCATCCGGCCCGCTGGCATAGGAGCAATCCCCTACATAGACCCGCCCGGCCAAAAAAGTGCCGGTAGCGAGAATCACTGTTTTGGCGCGATAAATTGCCTCAAGCCGTGTTTTCAAGGCCCACAGCCTGCTTTCCCGCTTGAGAGAGACAATTTCCGCCTGCTTTAAAAACAGGCCCTCCTGGCGCTCCAGCCGGTGCTTCATATCGGCGGTGTAAGCGCGCCGGTCAATTTGTGCGCGCAGGCTGTGCACGGCGGGGCCCTTGCCTACATTGAGCATCCGGCTTTGCAGGGTATTGGCATCCGCTGCGCGCCCCATTTCACCGCCCAACGCATCGATTTCGCGCACAAGGTGGCCCTTTGAGGTGCCGCCGATGGAGGGGTTGCAGGCCATATTGCCTACCCAATCCAGATTGATGGTGAAAACAACGGTGCGGCATCCAAGCCGCGCGGCGGCGAGGGCAGCCTCAATCCCGGCGTGCCCGGCCCCGATGACCGCCACATCAAAGGTATCCGCATAATATTCCAAACAAATTCCCCCATAAAAGGCAAATATATAAAATCCGTGCTTTGCTTTCTGCATAGGGAGGGCGCAAGGGATTGCTTATTTCCCGACGCAGAAGGAGGAAAACACCTCGTCCACAATCGCCTCGTTTGCTTTTTCCCCCGTCAGCTCCAAAAGGGCGGCGATTGCGCCATCTGTGCAGACCGTGACGGCATCCAGCGTTATGCCGGACGTAATGGCCTCCAGCGCTTCCTCCAGACAGGCCAGTGCCCGGCGGCAGCAATCCCGCTGGCGCTCTGTGGCGAGAAGCGGGGCGGCCGGATCGAAGCCCTCCGTGCCTAAAACACGCGCGGCAGCGGCGCACAGTGCTTCATAGCCGCCGCCCTGCGCGGCGGAGAGAAAAACGGTTTCCGGCACGGCAGCCCGCACCGGCGCCACATCCAGCTGCTGCGGTAGATCGGATTTGTTGACGACCGCCACACAGGGGCGACCCTGGCAGGCATCCAGTAGCTGAAAATCCTCCCCGGTGAGCGGCTCGTTGGCGTCGAACACGGCGAGGATCAGCTGCGCCCGCTCCAGCCGCTGCCTTGCGCGGGAGACGCCGATGCGCTCCACAGGGTCTTCCGTTTCACGCAAGCCGGCGGTATCGGCTAAGTGGAGGAGCAGGTCGCCCAGGCGGACGGTTTCCTCCACAATATCTCGCGTCGTCCCAGCATAGGAGGTGACGATAGAGCGCTCTCCCCCGGCGAGCAGGTTCATCAAGGTGGATTTGCCCACGTTAGGCCGCCCGGCGATCACGGTATCCACACCCTGTGTGACGGCGCGGCCAGCATCGAAGCGCGCAAGCAGGGCGGAGAGCGTTTGCTTTGCAGCGTCAAAATCCCCGGCGAGCGCATCCAGCCGCAGCTCGGGGAGCTCCTCCTCCGGATAGTCCGCCCACGCAGCCATATGCGCGGCAGCTTTGATCAGTGATTGGGAGAGCCTGCGAATTTCGCGGCTCAGAGCGCCGTCGTGCGCGCTCAGCGCGGCGCGTGCAGCCTGCCCGCCCTGCGCGCCGATCAGGCTCATGACCGATTCCGCCTGCGTCAAATCCAGCTTTCCATTTAAAAAGGCGCGCTTTGTAAACTCGCCTGCGCCGGCGGGGGAAGCGCCTGCGCAAAACACAGCGCGAAGCGCCTGTTGCATCAAAAAAAGGCCGCCATGGCAGGAGAGCTCCACAACATCCTCCCCCGTATAGCTATGCGGCGCGCGAAAAACCAGGGCGATCGCTTCATCTATGGGGCCATCCATATTGAAAACCCTGCCGAAATGCGCATGATACCCTTTGGACTGTGAGAGCAGCCGGCCGTCCGCAGCGCGAAAAACCTGATCCGCTACCTGGAGGGCCTCAGGGCCCGAGATGCGGATCACGCCGATGCCGCCGGCCGCCTGCGGCGTTGCAATGGCGGCAATGGTATGGCTCATAAAAATCCCTCCGTGCGTTCAGGCGGCGGCAAAGGCCCCGGCCCGAAGGCAGATTACAGACGTCAGATTGCAGCCCACAGGCTTCATTCAGGAGCCGCTGTCGGCCCCGCTGCAGAGGCGGGCGCCTTCCCCGCCTGATCACTGACATCTGAAGGCTAATATCTGAACTCTATCTTACCACAATTGCAGAAACACGTCGAGAGCTGAAGAAAAGGGCATATGGGTTTGCCGCTTTTTTCGGAAGAAGTTGAATTTCCGGCGTAGGCGTGGTACTCTTTTTTTGATTGTATGGATGCTTTATCAATGAGGGGGAGGATGTTAGAATGCTGCGCCGTTTTGCCGCATATTACAAACCGCACCGCAGGCTCTTTCTTGCGGATCTGTTTTTTGCATTTTTGCTGGCGGTGTGCGATTTGTTTTACCCGATGATCGCCAAGGATATCATTAATGATTATGTTCCAAACAGAAATTTAAGATTACTGCTGATTTGGTCGGCCGTGCTTTTGGGGATTTATCTGCTCAAGGCCGGATTCAACTATTTTGTCAACTATTATGGCCATATTGTGGGCGTGCGCATTCAGGCGGATATGCGCCGGGATGTATTTCGCAGATTACAGCGGCTGCCCTTTGCCTTTTTCGATGAAAATAAGACGGGCAGCATTATGTCCCGCATTATCAATGATTCAATGGATATTGCGGAGCTTGCCCACCACGGGCCGGAGGATCTGTTTTTATCTCTGGTCATGCTGGCGGCTTCCTTTGGAATCCTCTGCACGATCAATGTGCCTCTGACGCTGATTATTTTTTTAACGCTACCTTTTATCATTTATTTTTCCATGCGGCTACGCAGGAATATGAAGGAGGCCTTTCGAAAATCACGCGAAGAGATTGCGGAGGTAAACGCCGGGCTGGAAAACGCGATCTCCGGCATCCGCGTTTCCCGCGCGTACACCGGCGCGTCGCATGAAATTGAAAAGCTGGAGAGGCAGAACCAGCGCTTCGTCACTGCGCGCAGCATTGCTTACCGCATTATGGCGGTGTTTACCACGGGCAGCACGCTGTTTACGGATTTACTCTATTTGCTTGTGCTGGTGGCCGGCGGCGCGTTTTTCTTTCAGGGGTGGATTGATGCGGGCGAGTTTGCAGCCTACCTGCTATATGTCAACTCCTTTTTAAACCCGATCAAGCGGTTTGTGGCCTTTTTTGAACAATATCAAAACGGTATCACGGGTTTTCAGCGGGTGGAGGAGCTGCTTGCGCAGCAGGAGGAGCCGGAAGCCCCGAATGCAGTAGATGCCGGCACGCTTGCCGGCACGATTGATTTTGACCATGTCAGCTTTCACTATGGTGGGGAAAAAGAGGGGGACGGCGGCCGGTATGTCATCCGGGATTTGAGCCTGCATATCAAGCAGGGAACAACCGTCGCGCTCGTCGGCCCGTCCGGCGGCGGTAAGACAACGCTCTGCCACCTGATCCCCCGCTTTTATGAGGTGAATGCCGGCCGGATCCTGATTGACGGGCAGGATATCACAGCAATGACGCGCAACTCCCTGCGGCGGAATATCGGCATGGTTGCGCAGGATGTCTTTTTATTCACCGGCAGCATCCGGGAGAACATTGCCTATGGAAAATTGGATGCCTCCGAACAGGAAATCATAGAGGCGGCGAAAAAAGCAAAGATCCATGATTACATTTTAACGCTGCCGGATGGTTACGATACGTATATCGGCGAGCGCGGCGTGAAGCTCTCCGGCGGGCAGAAGCAGCGCATCTCCATTGCGCGGGTGTTTTTGAAGAACCCATCCATTTTAATTTTGGATGAGGCGACCTCTGCGCTGGATAATGCGACGGAAATGCTGATCCAGCAATCGCTGGAGGAGTTGGCGCGTGGAAGGACGTCGCTGATCGTTGCACACCGGCTTTCCACCATCAAAAAGGCCGATGAGATTATCGTTTTCACAGAGCAGGGCATCCAAGAGCGCGGCACGCATGAAGCGCTGCTGGCGCAGGGAGGGTTATACGCCGAGCTGTACCGCTACCAGTTCCGTGAGTGAAAAGAAGAAAATTGTAAGCAATTCGTAAGAATTTTTCCCCCTGAAATGTAACAATCGCCTGCTATGCTTTTGGATAGCCGGTGACAGAAGCACAAGCGTTCAGCCTAGCTGCCGGGTAAACAGGGGGAGCTGAAAGTGGGAGGGAGCCGTTTATATGTACAACATACTGGTTTGCGATGATGATAAGGCAATTCTGGATTCGGTGGAGATTTATTTGAATCTGGAGGGCTACCACACCATTCGCGCCACAAATGGGCGGGAGGCGCTCCAGGCGGTGGAAACGACGGAAATCCACTGTGTGATCCTGGATATTATGATGCCGAATATCGATGGCCTGACCGCCACATTGAAAATGCGGGAAAAGCACAATTTCCCGATCATTCTGCTCTCAGCCAAAAGCGAGGATACGGATAAAATCACAGGCCTGAGCTTTGGCGCGGACGACTATGTGACAAAGCCCTTTAATCCTCTGGAGCTGATGGCGCGCGTGAAATCCCAGATCAGGCGGTATGTGCGGCTGGGAAGCATTGAAAAAAAAGAGGGCACGATCATCACCGGCGGACTGGTGCTGGACACCGTAGCCAAGGAGCTGACGCTGGATGGAGAGCCCGTGCGCCTCACGGCGCGGGAATACGGCATTGTGGAATACCTGATGCGCAACCTCGGGCATGTGCTCTCCACCCAGCAGATCTATGAAGCGGTGTGGAATGAGCCCTCCTACTCCAGCGAAAAAACGGTGACGGTGCACATCCGGCGCATTCGTGAAAAGATCGAAATCAATCCAAAGGAGCCAAAATATTTAAAGGTGGTGTGGGGGATTGGCTATAAAATCGAAAAGCTTTCTTAAATCCCGATGGGCGAAGGCTTGCGCCCTGCTGCTCGCCCTGATTGCAATGGGTGGGGCGGCGGCTTCAACCTACCGGGCCGTATCACTGATGGCCGATCTCGGCGGCACGCTGGACTCCCTGATTTTGGAGGAGAGCAGCGGTTTTACCGGCAGCAATGCGTTTCAAAAGCAGCTGGCAGGGGAGCTATATTACATTCAGCAGATGATCTTCACCTACGGCTCGGAGGAGGAGATGCGCAGCGGGGAATCACTGCGCAGGCAGGAGCAGCGGCTCAAGGAGAAATACGAGGCGGATCTGAAAGAGGAGCTGGAGGACGCCCGCAGGCAAAAAGCGGCGGAGCTTGCGCAATACGATTCGGGCATGGCAGATACGCTGGAAACCACTGGCGCACCCTCCAGCACAACGGCAGATCAGAGCGGAGGGGTTATGCTGACAGCGCAGGAGGAGGAGGAAGTCCGCAGCCGGTGCCGGCAGGAATATGAAGCACAGCTTGATACGCTGCGCAGCAGCTTCGGCGAGGAATACCGCACGGCAAAGAAGGAGCTTGCGAGCCTTGCGAACCTGCACTACGCCTTCATCAACCGGGAGACGGGCGAGGCTTTTACCAACCTGCCGGATGCAAAGAACATGGATTTGCAGCAGATCATGGAGAGCTACAAATGGTATGAGACCTATACACAGGCCTCCGGCTACCACAGCGGCGAGCGCGTGGAGGACACAACGGGATGGATGCTGTATGATGACGCTATGACCGTGCGCATCAGCCATTGGTTCAGCCAATACAGTAGCCGCATTGCGCTGTATGAGCAGGCGTTCGTCAACCAGGGGTGGGATGTTTACATCGCCCTGAATGATGAGCTTGTGTTGAGCAATGACGGGACGACAGAGGATATTTATTACGGGCTCTACACCCGGTTTGAGCAGGCGAAGGAAGAGCTGCCCGCCATGCTGGCGGCTGCTGCGGCCTGCCTGGCGGTTTATTTCATTCTGACTGTCTATTTGACCGCTGTGGCTGGGCTGTGCGCCGGGGAGGAGGGGGCCGCCCTGCTGTGGGTGGATCGCATCCCCAACGACCTGCATCTGGTGCTGGCCTGGACGCTGGCGGTTTTGGGCGTTTCGTGGGCCGTGGCATGCCCTGATTGGGGTGCAAACGTGACGGGGGTTTTCAGGTGGCTTGCGGAACTCTCCGGCGTTGTGTGCGCGGTTGGCGCGGGCGCAGTGGCCATTGAGTGGATAACGAGTGTGGCGCGTAATATCCGGTGCAGGCGCTTTTGGCGCAACACGCTGATTGCGATGCTCGTTCGGGCCCTGGGCAGGAGCAGTAGGCGCCTGAAAAGAGCGCTCCATTCGGTGAAGAAGGATATTCAGGAGCATGCCCTGCCCCGGCACCGGCTGGAGAATTTGCGTGCGACAATCCTGCTGCTGTTTGCCGGTTACTTGGTGGCCAATGTTGTGCTGGTTGGTCTGACGATGATTTCGATCCACGCTGGCGATCCATTCACTTTCCTCCTCTTGGGCGGGGCGACGGCGCTGTTTAACCTCCTGGCTTTGATTCTGTTTTGGAGGAGTGTGATCGCGCTGGATGAGATGATGACTGCCGCTGACAGGATGCGGCAGGGGGATCTCAACTATCCGCTCAACCCCGCGAAGATGCCGCGAATGCTGCGCAAATTTGGGGAGGATATTGCTGGCGTGCAGGAGGGGATGCGCACCGCCGTTAACGAGGCAATCAAGGGCGAGCACATGAAGACGGAGCTGATTACCAATGTTTCCCACGACCTGAAAACGCCGCTGACCGCAATCGTCAATTATGTAGACCTGCTCAAAAAATGTGATCTTTCAGATGTGACGGCGCGGGAATACATCACTGTGCTGGAGGAGAAAAGCGCCCGGCTCAAGCGGTTGATTGAAGATCTGGTGGAGGCCTCTAAGGCGACGACGGGCAATGTAAAGCTACAATTCGTCAAGGTGAACCTCTACGAGCTCACCATGCAGGCGGTGGGCGAAAATGAGGATGCGCTGGCGGGCGCCGGACTGGAGATCCGGCTAAACAAACCGGAAGGGGAGCCAGTGCTCCATGCGGACAGCCAGAAGACCTGGCGCATCATCGATAATCTGATCAGCAATGTGAAAAAATATGCGCTGGCGGGCACGCGGGTTTATATTGATGTGGGCACGGAGAATGGGTTTGGCGTTTTTTCCATCAAAAATATTTCTCGAGATCCGCTTGATGTGCCGGTTGAGCAGCTGACGCAGCGCTTTGTGCGCGGGGACGCCTCCCGCAGCACGGAGGGCAGCGGGCTGGGCCTCTCCATTGCGCAAAGCCTGTGCGAATTGCAGGGAGGCACGCTGGAGATTTCGTTGGATGGAGATTTGTTTAAGGCGGTCGTGCGGTTGCCTTTGGATACCGACGCATCAAACGCGCGCGATAAAGCGGCGCAGGCATGAAAGGCGCAGGCCGCAGGTAAATACAGCGGGTTGTTTTCCATTTGCAATACGCGTTTGGAAAACAACCCGTTTTTTCAGCGCTTCTCAGATTCAATCATCCGGCGGAGGATCGTAGCGCCGCTTTTCTTTTTATGATAGAATAGAAGAGATAGGAGAAACAAGGATGCAAAGGCGGCGGGAGGGATATCGATTGTATTTCCAATATGGCAGCGCTGAAGTGGAATACCTGAAAAGCAAGGATAAACGTTTAGGTGAGGTAATCGATCAGGTAGGCCATGTGGATCGTGAAGTGGATGCGGATTTATTTTCCGCTGTGGTGCACCACATCATCGGGCAGCAAATATCGACCAAGGCGCAGGCGACAATCTGGCAGCGGATGCAAGACGGGCTTGGGGAAGTGAATGCAGCAAATATTTCCGCAGCGTGCAGCTCGGAATTACAGGCCTTTGGCATCACATTCCGCAAAGCGGAATATATCAAGGCGTTTGCCGGCAAGGTGCAAAGCGGAGCGCTTGATTTGCAGGGTATCTCTCAAATGCCGGATACAGAGGCGATTCAGGCGTTGGCCTCTCTAAAGGGCATCGGCGTGTGGACGGCGGAGATGATCTTGCTTTTCTGCTTGCAGCGCCCCAATATCTTTAGCTTTGACGATTTGGCCATCCAGCGCGGGCTGCGCATGGTTTATCACCACAGGGGAATTGACCGAAAGCTGTTTGAAAAATACCGCAGGCGCTTTAGTCCCTATTGCAGCGTTGCCAGCCTGTACCTTTGGGCCGTAGCGGGCGGCGCGGTCCCCGGGATGAGGGATTATGCGCCGAAAGAGAAAAAACGCCGCACCCAATAAAATGAGAGAGCAGAAAGCCGGCTCTCCGGCGTTTTCACACGGAGGATTGTGATGCAGTTTATCAGCCATTATGAATCGCCCATTGGCCGCATTCTTTTAGCGGCCGATTCAATTGGTTTAACCGGCTTATGGTTTGAGGGGCAAAAATATTTTGCCTGCACCCTCGATCAGGAGCGGGAGGAAAAGGAGATTCCATTGTTTGAGGCGGTGAAGCAATGGCTGACTGTTTATTTTTCTGGAGAGGAGCCGAAGAGCTGCATCCCGCTGCATATGATCGGGACAGCGTTTCAAAAAGAGGTGTGGGCGCTGCTTTGCACCATTCCATACGGGCAAACAGTGTCTTATGGAGAACTTGCAAAGCGGCTCGCCGCAAAAAGAGGGCTGCCGCATATGTCTGCTCAGGCGGTTGGGAACGCGGTGGGGCGCAATGGAATCTCTATCATTGTGCCCTGCCACAGAGTCGTCGGCACAAACGGAAGCCTGACCGGATACGCAGGCGGCATCGGGAAAAAAGCGCAGCTGTTGGCTTTGGAAAAAGTGGATATCAGCCTGTTTACCGTCCCCCAAAGAGGGACAGCGCTATGAAACCAGCAAAAGGAGAAGAAGAACGATATGAAAAAGGGGAATGCCTGCCGGAGAGAGGCAGGGCATTCCCCTTTTTGCTTGGTAAAAAACACTAATACATAAAAATGAAAAACATCACATGCCTTCTGCCGCGCAAGGATACAAGGGCAACTTTGTGAAAAGGCGGGTGGCAGCCGGTTACGGAGTATCCGTATCCTTCGGCTGTTCGCCTTCGTTTTTGGGTGCGGGAGCAAGCAGTGCCGAGGCCGGGACATCCAGCGCTCTTGCCAGGTGAAACAACGCGTCAAGCGACGGAGCTAGCTTGATTTCCTCCCCTTCCAGCTCGCGTAGGACACTTTCGCTCAGCTTAGCGCTTAGCGCAAGGTCGCGGGGCTCCAGATGCTTTTGCTCCCGGTAGTAAGCGATGTTTTTGCCAAGGTTTTGATATTCCGCCCGGTAATCTTCCTCAACTTTCACCTCTTTGCGGAAGCTGCTGCGGTGCAGCACAATAATCAGGCAGGCCAGTAGGCTTGCAACCACCATGGTTTCTACCCGATAACCATAGAAAAACATGGCAACCGGGTAGGTGATGCAGAGAGCGACTACAGCCATTACCAACCGCTTGCTGCATAAAAAGGCCAGCAGGACGGACCAGAAAGAGATGGCAAGCAGGTGATTATCCAGCAACAGAAGCATAGCGATGGTAACGGCGACGCCCTTCCCGCCCTTGAATTTCAGCCAAAAGGGAAAATCATGCCCCAGCGTAACGCCCGCGCCCGTGTAGATAATAACGAGCTCGTCCGGCTGGCCGGGAAAAATCAGACCGCAGAGGTAGCAGGCGATAAAGGTTTTTAAAACGTCAGCGAGTAGCGTAATTAGCCCGGCCTTTGGGCCTAGCGTTTGGGTTACATTTGCGGTGCCCATATTTCCCGTTCCAAAATCGCGGATATCCTGCGCAATTTTGTGGCGCGTGATCAGATAAGCGGTTTGAAAACAGCCAAAAGCATAGCCGATAGCAACACAGATGACGCGAAACATGGGCCCTCTCCTTTCTGCTGACCGCAGCGCCGTTATGCCGGCGCTAATAAATCAAATAAAGCATCTGTGCGCAGGGAGGGTATTTCCGCCAGAGCGTGCCTGGATATATGCTGACTACATCCTCGGCTCGGCTGGGGCGTCAAGCAAGGCGGATAACGCAACCAGAAGCGCAGCCATGGGATAAAAACCGATGCTTACCCCCTGCACACTGATGCTAGTATAGCAGGATATATGCGGTTATACAAGAAAAAAGATCGTTTTCCTCCACATAAAAAGTGATGAAAAAGTCCGCCAGGAAAGCGATGAGCCTTCATGGCGAATTTTTTATGGAAGGGCGGGCGCTTTCCCGCCCGAGGGGGTGGCAAGCGCCGCAAGAAGCAGCGCTTGCCTGGAGCGAAGGGATTAGTCGCAGCCGCAGCCACAGCCGCCGCGCCCACTATAAGACGTGCCGCAGCCACAGCCACAGCCGTTGTTAGTGGTGCTCAGGCCAAAGCCGTCGTTGCAGAACAGGCAGATGAGGATCAAAATGATGATCCAGGAATTGCAGCCACCAAAGCAGTTCATCTAAGCTTCCTCCTTTCCTTGGTTACACTCCCATAATATGTGAACGCCCGGAATGTGTGACTCTGGCAAAGGCCTCTTTTGAATATGACCTGGCGAAACGGCATACACTATTGGTTGCATTCAGATGTTATTGGGGAGGAATTGCGACATGGAGAGCTTTGGCGGAAAGCAGCCCTACCGGGAGGAGTTTGAAATAGCCGAGGAGCTGACCCCCGATCCGTTTTCCGAGGAGCCTGTGCGGACACTTCCACACAAGGGGCGAGCCTCTGCGCAGGCGATGCGCTTAAAAAAGAGGCGCCGTGCAGCGGCTCATTTTGAAACAGGAAAAACCGCTGCGCGGGAAAAAGAGTGACAGAGGCGGCACGGTGATGGCGCCTCGCGGCCAGAAGGCGGACGCTTCAGGACGGAGCGAATCAATGCAGCCAGGGCGCCGAGCCCCAATGAGACCTCTGTGCGCTGCGCCTTCAGAAGCGATTTACCAAAGGAAGGGGAGAACAGCCTGTGTATAAATTTACCGGCTTTACCGAAAAGGCGAATACAGCGCTCAACACCGCTGTGGAGACGGCGGAGGCCCTTGGGCACACCTATATCGGCAGCGAGCACCTTCTGATTGGCTTGCTACGGGATACGGGCGGCGTGGCGTGCGTAGCGCTGGCCGGCCGCGGCGTGACCGCTGCGCAGGTAGAAGAGCTCATGCGGCACACCATCGGCGTTGGCGCACAAACGGTTTTATCGCCGGCGGATTTTACGCCCCGCTGCAAGCGTATTATTGAAATGGCTATCTTGGAGGCGCGCGGGCTCGGGCACAGCTACGTGGGGACAGAACACCTACTGATCGCAATTATCGAGGAGGGTGGAAGCTTTGCAATTCACTTTTTGACTCAGCTGGGCGTTTCTCCACAGGATGTGCTCGCTGACCTGACCCGTTCCATGGGCGGAGGGCTTTCTGGGGCTTCGGCAGCACAGAAAACAACCCGGAAAAATAAAAGCAACACCCCGACGCTTGACCAATACGGCAGAGATCTTACGCTGCTCGCGGCGCAGAACCTGATTGACCCTGTGATTGGCCGAGAGAAGGAGATTGAGCGCGTGATGCAAATTCTCAGCCGGCGCACAAAAAACAACCCCTGCCTGACCGGCGAGCCAGGCGTTGGCAAAACCGCTGTGGCAGAGGGCCTGGCACTCCAAATTGCCAAGGGGGATGTTGCCGAAGGGCTGCGGGATAAGCGGCTGGTCTCGCTCGACCTGACCGCTATGGTGGCGGGCACCAAATACCGGGGCGATTTTGAAGAGCGGGTGAAAACCGCGCTGGAGGAGGTGCGCAAAGCGGGGGATGTGATTCTGTTTATTGATGAGGTGCATAATCTTATAGGGGCAGGCGCGGCGGAGGGCGCGGTTGACGCCGCCAATATCCTTAAGCCTACGCTGGCACGAGGGGAAATCCAGATGATCGGCGCGACGACCCTGGAGGAATACCGTAGGCATATTGAAAAGGATGCCGCATTGGAGCGCCGGTTTCAGCCGGTCCATGTGGCCGAGCCCTCGCAGGAGGAAGCGGTGGAAATCCTCAAAGGCCTTCGGGATAAATATGAGGCGCATCATAGGGTGCGCATTACCGATGAGGCGATCCAGGCTGCAGTGAGGCTGTCGGCCCGCTATATTGCCGACCGCTTTCTGCCGGATAAGGCAATCGATTTAATTGACGAAGCTGCCTCCCATGTGCGGATGCAGGCTTATAAGGAGCCGCCTGATCTCAAGCAGCTGGAAAACCGGCTGGAAACGCTGCAAACCGAAAAGGAGGCGGCGGTTAACGCCCAGGAATTTGAACGGGCGGCCAGCCTGCGGGATGAAGAGAAGCAGTTGCGGGCAGATCTCTCACGGGACAAAAGCGCCTGGCAGGAACGCTCCTCCCACACGGCGGGAGCAGTCACCGAGGAGGGCGTTGCGGAGATTGTATCCATGTGGACAGGGATCCCGGTGCAGCAGCTCACGGCAGAGGAGAGCCGGCGGCTGCTCCACCTGGAGGAGGAGCTTCATCAGAGCATTGTCGGGCAGGAGGAGGCCGTCCGCGCAGTGGCCCGCGCAATGCGCCGTGCCCGTGTTGGCCTGCGGGATCCGGAGCGGCCGCTCGGCTCCTTTTTATTTCTTGGGCCGACGGGCGTGGGCAAAACAGCGCTGAGCAAGGCGCTGGCACAGGCAATGTTTGGGGATGTGAACGCGATGATCCGGCTGGATATGTCGGAATATATGGAAAAGCACACCGTCTCCCGCATGGTTGGCTCCCCGCCCGGATACGTCGGCTATGAGGAGGGGGGGCAGCTCACGCAAAGGGTGCGCAAAAGGCCGTATTCCGTGGTGCTGTTTGATGAGATTGAAAAGGCGCACCCGGATGTATTCAATATGCTGCTGCAAATTCTGGAGGACGGCCGCCTGACGGATTCTCAGGGGAGGAAGGTGAGCTTTCAAAACTGCATTCTCATCATGACCTCTAACGTTGGCGCCACCATGATCTCCAACCGGAGAAGTGGACTGGGCTTTTCAGGAGATACCGGCGCGCAAGGGGAGGAAAAGCGAATCCACACAGCGGTGATGGATGAGCTTAAGCGCACCTTCCGGCCGGAATTCCTCAACCGTGTGGATGACATCATTGTGTTCCGCCAGCTGGCCCGGGCGGAGCTTGAGGAGATCGCCCGGCGGATGCTTGCCAACGTTTCGCGGAGACTTTTGGAAAAAGGGATTACGCTCACCTTCAGCGAAGAAGCGCTGCGCCGGATTGCGGACGCGGGATTTGACCAGACATATGGCGCCCGGCCGCTGCGCCGGGCGGTGCAGAGCCAAATTGAGGACCTGCTCAGTGAAGAGCTGCTCAGCGGCAGGTTGGAGGAGGGGGGAGAATATGCCTGCACAGTGCAGGATGGAGCATTTCTGATTGTGCAGGCAGTTCCTCCTGTGGCGCAGGCACGCGAAGGAGACGGAGCGGAGGCAGCGCGTTTTTTTGAATAGGGCCTGTACGCCGATGCTGGTTCTCTTGCAGAAGCAAGAGAACGAACCAAGAGAAGCAGCCGGGTGCTTCGCCCCTCGACCCCGTGAACGGCACTGCGGCGGCGGTATATCAATTTGCTACACCACAACGCGTTCGGCGAACGCTTCCCGAACTCAGCCGCTCACGCGGCTTCAAACAGGCGGGAAGGTTCGTTTGCCCGCAAAGCGAGCAAATGCCCTCACGTGCACGCAGTGAATGACAGCAGCTGCCGCCTGGGCCTATCGTTACGTTTGAGACCCTGAACGGCTTGCGGGCTCCGGGAGAAACCTGACGGGGTCTTCAGTCTTGCTTTGAGGAACCCTCTACCAGTAGGCCAGCGGCGGCAGGCTCCGCGCACTTGCGGCGGGCCCGTGAGGGGACTTTTCGCCTTTCAGGCGAAAAGCAAACGCCCAAAATGTTTGTGCTGCCGTGTGGCAGCGAGTTTTTTGGGTGGCTTGCCGAACACCTAAAAGAGGTATAAAAACATCTCAGTGTCGCCGCTGGCCGTGCGCGGGGGCAAGGGGTGAAACCCCTTGGCTGCTTCTCTTCCTATCTTCTCTTACAGAAGTAAGAGAAGATAGTCGCGTACAGCGAAACCTGTCAGTCATTCAAAAATAAATAAAATCTCATGGCCGCGCCACAAATGAAAATGACAGTATGTTCCGGTCGGGTCAAGACCCGACCGCCCAATCCCCTACGGGCTGGGAAATTTGCCTGTTTCTATTCAGAATCGGGCGCTTGCCGCCCGATTCTGGCGAGCTCCTCCTGGTATTCCTCCGGCAGGGTCAGCTCCGGCTGATCCTGAATTTTCCAGGCCAGCGGGCTGGTAATGGCGCGCACCTCATCCAGCAAATCCGGAATTTCTAACATCCGCTGGCGGCAGAGCGCGGCACGCGCCGCATCCCCCTGCCGCTCGCAGGCCTCAGCCGCCCGGCGCAGCAGCTGAAAATAATCGAGATATTCCGGCAGCGCATAGCGCGCGCAGGCAAGCGCCTGCCGCTTATATTGCACCATCGTTTCAAAATCGCCCTGCGTGGCGCACACCAGCGCCTTTGCATCCCACACCAGGGCGACCGATTCATTGCGCCTTAAAATCGCATTCGCGCGCGCTTCCCCCTCCCGCGGCGTGCGGGCCCCGGCGAGCAGCACCAGCTGCGAGGGCGTGTAACCGGGGTAGAGCCGGGAGGCCAGCGCATCCTGCCCAAGGTATCCGGCAAACAGTGCCGCGCCGCAATAGAGGCACGCCACGGCGAGTGCACCTGCCGGGGCGATGGGGAGCAGGCGGCTGCGGCGCTTGTAGGCGCGCGTGAAAGCCCGCCCCTCCTCTGGCTCCAGCGCCAACAGCAGCACGAAAAAAACAGCGAGAAACTGCAAATCAAAATCCAGCATGGCGTGCGCACAGATGGCGAACACCAGCATCCGCTGCATGGTGGGCGTCCGTTTGGAAAAAAGCCGCTGCAGCAGCGCACACGCGAGCAGGAGAGCCGGAATCCACCCCACGTCCACAGCGAACTGCAATAGCTCGTTGTGGACGAATTTTGTAACGTAAACGCCGGTTTGGAACCCGCCCTGGGCATAATAATATCCCATATAGCCCAAGCCAAAGGGGTGCGTCAGGATAACGGGCAGCACATCCCGGTAATAGAGCAGCCGGCCGAGCAGCGTGCTGGATTCGAGTGAAATGGTCAAAAAGCGGCCGATGGTATCCGTCTTGCCGGTGACGGCGACGAAGAGGAGCGCGCCCGTAACCCCCGCAAGGAGCATAATAAGCAGCGGGAGACGCAGCCGCTTGCGCGCCAGACAAATCCAGAGGAAAGCAAGAACGGTCAGCACAAAAACCGTGCGGCTGCCGGTGGCGAAAATACCGAAGAGCAGCACGAGAATCCCGGCCAGGCAAAACGCTCGCCGCCGTTTTTGAAAAGCGAGGACGATAATCCCCAGCAGCAGGAAGAGGGCGAACGTGTTGGAATATTGAAAAAAGCCGCCCAGCCTGCCGGAGGCATAGAAATAGGGTGTAAGGGCCGGAATCCACCGCGTGGGAAAGGAGAGCAGCGTCATCACAGCGCCGGATACCGGCACGGTGAGCAAGAGCTTTTCCCGCTCCTCCGGGCCGAGCTGCATGAGCAGCTGCCAAAACAGGGCGGCGGGTAAGAACTTGAAAAAACCGAGCAGAGCCATGCCGCTATCCACTGCCCAGAGCGGGGTGACAAGGTAGCCCGCGAGCAAAGCCAGCAGGGCGGCGGAGGTTGCGCCCACACGGACTTCCAGCGAGCGATCTATAGCTATCAGATAGAGTAACAGCCCCAGCAAAAGCACTGCTGCAAAGCAGGCGCTATATTCATAATACAGCCCGAAAACAAACGGTGTGGTAGCGAGAAAAACCTCCAAAACAGTTGATCCTGCTTTGGTTTTGGCCGCTTTTATATCCTGTGCCGCCACGTTTTTCCCCTCCCGGTTTTGATAAAAGCATTATACCATCAACTCTATCTAATTGCAATAGTAAATATATCTTTTAGATAGTGTTAAGCCATATCAAATGGATATATCCTAACAGAGGAGGTGTGAGCATTGGATTTGGTCGCCATCGGGAAACGCATCAAGGCGGAGCGAAAAAAAAATGGGCTGACGCAGGAGGCGCTCGCAGAACGGCTCGACGTCAGCGCACATTATATCTATGAACTGGAGCGTGGCATAAAGTCCATGTCCGTGCCGGTTTTGATGCAGATCGCGCAGACGCTGCATGTTTCTACGGACAGCCTTCTCTTTGGCGATGTGCGCGTTTCTCAGGAAATTGACCGCCTAGCGGCGTTGACACGTGATATCAGCCCGCGCACACGGGAGCTGCTGGCAGATCTGCTGGCACTGATCCTGCCAATGCTGAAAAACGAGTGAAAGTGCCTCTCCCCAACCCATACAAACAAACCCGCGCATAGCGCTGAACGCATGGCCACATTGGGCTCATACGCTTAGCGCTATGCGCGGATTTATATTGGCTCAATGGTAAAAGTAGCGGAAATGAAATCCGAAACACAGGCTGTGTCAAAATAATTGATGCCCTGCTCAATTGCGCTGCGGATCAGGGCCGTGCTTTTTGCCTGATCAAAAGCGCCGAGAACTGGTTGCCCGTTTTCAGAGCCTTACGGTAACTGCTTTTTACCCCATCCCTTCTAGTCTTTTAAAACAAAAGAGCAGGGCTGCCCAGCCCCGCTCGTGCCATTTTTATTGCAGCCCCAGCTCGTCAAAATGCGTGCGCAGCGTTTCGCAGGAGGCTTTAAACTTGGCCGCCTCCTCTTCGTTGAGGCTGAGCTGCAAAATCCGCTGAATGCCGTTGCGGTTAACGATGCAGGGAGCGCCCACAAATACGCCCGTCTCTCCATATTCGCCGCGCATCATAGCGGACACGGTCAGCACGCTGTTTTCGTTGCCGAAGATGGCGCGCGTAATGCGGACAAGCGCCATCCCGATGCCGTAATAGGTAGCCCGCTTGGCCTCGATGATCTTCTGCGCCGCGCCGCGCACCTCCTCTGTGATCTTCTCCATCTCCTCGCAGCAATAGCGGCCATTGGATTCCTCGCAGATGGAGAGGATCGGCTTCGTGGCCAGCATCGCCTGGGACCATGGCACAAACTCACTATCACCATGCTCGCCCATCACATAGGCGTGCATGTTGCGCGGATCCACGTGGAAATATTCGCCGAGCAGATACCGCAGCCGGGCAGTATCCAATGCAGTGCCCGTGCCCAGCACGCGGCGCGGGTTAAAGCCGGAGAGCACGGCGGTGATCCGCGTCATGATATCCACAGGGTTGGTCGCCACCAGGAAGATGCCGTTAAAGCCGGATTCCGTAACTGGGTCGATAATCGATTTAAAAACAGCCGTATTCCGTTGCAGCAGATCCAGCCGGGATTCTCCCGGCTTCTGGGCAACGCCCGCGCAGATTGTTACGATATCCGCATCGCCGCAATCCTCGTAACTCCCGGCATAAATTTTCATGTTGGAGCCGGAAAACGCAAGGCCATGGTTTAAATCCATTGCCTCGCCTTCCGCACGCCTGCGGTCCACATCGATCAGCACCAATTCGTCGCAGACATTCTGGTTGAGCAGCGCATAGGCATAGCTCATCCCCACCATGCCGGTGCCGATGAGCACAACCTTTCTATTCTCTGAATTCATCATGATCACATGCCTTTCTTTGCTATCGGACGGAACGCTGTCTTAAGATTTGTATTTCCGCCCCTGCCTTTATTTATACACGGTTTTTAAAATATGGTCAAGTGCGTTTCCCGTTCTCCCTTTCATAAGAAAAGCAGCAGGCTGAGCGCCATAACCGCCATCCCTGAAATCAGGCCGTAGAGCGACAGATGATGCTCGCCATACTCCCGCGCAGCGGGCAGTAGCTCATCAAACGAAATAAAAACCATGATACCCGCCACGCCGGCAAAAATAATGCCCAAAACCGTATTGCTCATCACCGGCATCAGCACTAACCAGCCGGCCAGCGCACCCACAGGCTCAGCCAGGCCGGAGAGAAAGGAGTAGCGAAACGCCTTGCGTTTGGAGCCCGTGGCCTGATAGACCGGCACGGAAACGGCGATCCCCTCCGGAATATTGTGAATGGCAATCGCGGCCACAATGGGGATTGCAATGCTTGGATCCTGCAAGGCCGAAACAAAGGTTGCCAGTCCTTCTGGGAAGTTATGAATGGCAACCGCCAGTGCCGTAAACAGCCCCATGCGCATCAACTTGGCAGGCCGGGGCGCGCCCTCCCGCTCCATCTCCACTGATTTGACTTCATGTGGATTCTTCTCAGAGGGGAGCAGCTTATCGATCAGCGCGATCGCCAACATACCGCCGAAAAACGCGATCACCGTCATCCAGTGGCCCGCCGTTTTGCCCATTTCTGCAACCAAGGCCTCCTGTGCTTCCAATAAAATTTCCCTTAAGGAGACATAAATCATAACACCTGCGGAAAACCCCAGGCTTACCGATAAAAACTTTTTATTGGTCCGCTTTGCCAAAAACGCAATGCAGCTGCCGATCCCTGTGCTGAGCCCTGCCAGCAAGGTCAGCGCGAATGCGCGCAAAACCGCATCGATCGAAACCGCCCCCTCAAGCAAAGTTAGGTTGAGCTAACCAATAGCATAGCACTCACAATCCTCCCTGTCAAGGAAGCCGCCGGGCCGTCACCCGCTAAAGCGCCCTTCATCGCATCCTGCCGGATAAGGCGCTTGGCCATGCATCTTCTCTTATTGTGGGCAAAACTCTTCCTTTTGAGCCCTCTTTCTGTAACAAATCCTGTTCAAAACACAATCCCGCCCGAAACCCTCTGCCAGGCGGCACTGCTCTTTCCTTTCTGCGTAAGGCATCTCTTCCTTCGCCATTTGGTGGAAGCGTGGTTATTTTTCCGTTCCATATTCCATCGCGCCGGTGTGAGAAATGGAACGCATACAGGCTTTCAAAGTCTTTCCGAGGCTGCTGTTTCTACTGCATCTCTTCCCGCAGCAGGGAATACATACAGTAGGAATAGACCGTGTTGTTTTTAAACACGCCGTTTCGCATCGTGCCCTCATAGGTAAAGCCGGCCTTTTCCAACACCCTTTGGGAAGCTGTGTTATAGCTGAAAGGCTCGGCAAAAATACGCACAATCTCAAATCGCGCAAAAGCCTCCCGGCAGATTTGCCGGACGGCCTGCGTCATGATCCCCCTCCCCCAGCAGGATTCGGCGAGCCAATAGCCCAGCTCAGCGGATTTTTCATACACATCGCTTTGCACATCGATGGTGATGCCGCCGCGGGCCTTGCCATCCACAACGATCGCGCGCGCCAGCTGCCGCTGCTCTCCGCTGGCAAGGCAGCTGCTGATATATTGCTCCGCATCCTTTCGCGAATAAGGGTGGGGGAAGCGGTTTCTCAGGTTTGCCGCGATCTGCGCATTGTTCGCAACCGCCGCAAGCTCTTTTGCATCCGCTTCTTCCCATTTCCTCAACATAAAAGCACTCATTACAACGCCTCCCCTTTACAACTATGCTGCTGATTCATCCGCATACAGGGTTGCAGGCGCAACGCCCGGCGATTATTGATCGCACCTGAGCCAAAAAGCCGGCAAGCCTGCGCCGCAGAGCCGCCCGGGCGCAGGCCCCCGGCCCGCTCATCGGCCTCCCTAAACCTGGCCGCATTTCGCACGCCGGGTTTAGCGGTAACATGATCCCCACTCGGAAAATTCAAATATTTCCTAGTGTCAAAACAGTATCATAAAAACAGAGGAAATGCAACCTCTTCAGGCCCCGCACAGGCCCGAAAAGCTCCCCTCAAAATGTGGGCGTTTTGGTCAAAATCAGTCTCAAATTGAGACGGATTTCGACCACCGCCTGGGGGGCGGCTATGCTCCCAGGCAAGCCCACCATGGGACGCAATTCGACCACCAGCCCCACCCCAAATCAAAGGAGGCGGGCAAGCACCCCTGGGGTTTGCCCGCTCCGACTGGGATTGCTACTTTAGCGATGATGGAAATTAGTTATAGATTCGTTCTTGTAATTCACTTATAAAACGGCATACATGAAATCCGTCACATACAGCATGGTGGACTTGAATGGCTAGCGGTATTATAATTCGTTCATTTTCTTGATAATATTTTCCTATTGTAAAAATAGGCGTTAAATACTTATATCCCTTTTGTAAATTTAAGTTAAAGCCTTCAAATGTTGCCCACGGCAACATAGACACTGTAAAACTATTTGATGGGATGTTGGGTTTTCCTGTTATCCCTGGTTGCTTTCCATATTTAAGCATATCTTCTTCGTATGCAGCACAAAAATCATCCAAATTGGGCTTGTATTCTGTCCATAGGTTAGAGAATGTTTCTGTATCTTTGTGGAATACAGTATAGCATGGTATCATTTCACTATATATCCCCAACTCACCATCTTCATTGATTACCGTTCTAAATTCAGCATGGCGGTTTACAACAGTTGCAAGATAATAAAGCATGGTAGGATACAATTTTTGTTTTTTCTCTTTTATTCGAGTAATATCTAATTTGACAGTTATGCTATATGTGCAGGGAGCATCTGAAAAATAGTGTTCAAAGTATTCCTTTCGCCCCCAATTTTCTTTATCGATTTTCTTAAATTCCATTTCATCGCCTCCAAAATCTCATTTACCATGCCGTTATTAAGAAGCAGTATAGCACAGATATGTATATAAATCTACATTCTACCGCCCTGATCAAAGGAGGGCCGTGGCCGCTTACGGCCTTTCTTCGCCTGTTCCCGCTGTTTAGCGGCCTCCACAGCCGCTTTCATCTGCTCCGGGCCAAAGGCCCGCTTGCCCGTTCGTCATAGATACATAAGAAAACCCGCAAGTCCCCGTGCAAAAGGACTTGCGGGTGAAATGTCTTATTCTCACTCGCTCCCTACAAATCAATCCTAAACGCGTTTGTTTATGGAATTTAGCAGAGAGTATCTACATTCTTTGTATTATCGGTAAAGTATACGCTATCCGCTTTTCTGTTGCCGTTTCTTTCCCCCGAATATGTTGCTTTGCGATTCCAACCTGAAAATGAGCGCAGTACAATACCGAACAGATTCTATTATTGCTTAATATTCATTTGTCTAATTTGCGGGGTCACTTCCACCGGGGCGGTTTCATGTTTTATACAATGATTTATCAAACCAATTCGGCAATGATCGCGTCGCGAACTGCGAGGTAACCCGACACATTGGGGTGCAGGCCGTCATAAGTATAGTCGTTTCTCAGATTTCCGTTCTCGTCGGCGAGGAGAGCCGTTACATCAAGGAATCGGACGTTTTCCTCAGCCGCCATTGCAGCCAGCTTTTCGTTGAGAGCTTTAACGGTCGCGCTGTCGCGTCCGCTGAGCTGATAATTTTCATACAGCGATTCGCGCTCGCCGCCCGTCGGATAGACTGCCTGAAGAACAATGTTAGTTTCTGGAGATTTCTCTTTGATAAGCTGTATCATCAAGCGAATGTTATCGGTGATCTGCTCCTGCGAAACGCCTGCGCTCAGGTCATTGACGCCCATGAGCATAACGGCATTGCGCGGCTTGAGAGCAATAACGCTGTCCTCGACACGCTTCAACATATGATCGGTCGTTTCCGCACTAATCCCGCGGTTAATAACGGGAGAGCCGGATCTTTCGCTGTATTCAGCATAAATATCCTCAACATTGCACAACTCCGTTATCGAATCGCCGAAGAACACCGTTGCATTCTCGGGAGCATATTCGGCGAGCTGCGCATAGTGCGCTGTCTTGCGGGAGATATCGTTCGGCCCCATTTCCGAAACGAAATTGATAACGACGGCGGTAACGCTCACCAAAAGGATAACGATAACCGTCGGCAGAGCCGCGCCGATAAGCCCGTATTTCCATTTTTGACCTTTTGTCATAGTATCATAAATCCTTTCCGGCTGCAAATCATTAAAAATCACGTTCCCTGCCCAGCCACGCAAGGCGTAATATAAAATCTTGCGTCAAATACAACGCCAAAAATTAGGAACAAGACAATCGGCAGGGCAGCCCTATTATTTGATTTTCCCTTTCCGAACCACCATGCCTGCCGATGCATTTTTCGCATAGAAAAGAGGCAGCCATCTGAGCTGATCGATTTTTTGGAGGTCAGCTGTGCCGGCGAGCAATTTTTCGCAGAGAACATGCATATCTGTAAAGGTCTGTCTGCTCAGCGGTTCGGGAGGCGCTCCCGTAGGTTCGCTGTGGCCTCGGTAAAAAGAATAGTTCTCATATGGCAAGAGCTCTTTTTCCGCTTTTTCAAGATTTTGTTTATAAGTACTCACGTCCGTACAATACGGCAGAAAAAGCCACATTGCAAGTCCCGCGGCATCTCCGCATAAAACAACCCTATGACGGCTGTCAATAAACAGAACCGATCCACGTGTATGCCCCGAAACGCGCAGGCATTTAACAGAAAACCCGCCCAGATCGATTTCGGAATCATCGTGAAGCGGCACGAAGTTATCTGCATTGAACCTTTTACGTTTTACTTTAAAAAGAGGATAGGAAAGCCGCATAACCCTGCCGAGCCCGTTTTTCCAATCTGTGATATCCATTTCATGAATATACACCTGATCAAACTCATCGCATCGATACATATGATCAATATGAGCATGCGTAAGAGCCAAAACAACAGGCTTATCGGTAAGCCCGCTGACGAGTGGCCTAATAGGCTCGTTATCCATTGCGGTATCAACGAGCAGCGCCTGTCTTTCCCCTTCAATTAGATATGCCGTGTCGCCTCTGCTATCCCTGATCTTCCAAAACCCGTCGGACAGTTCCTTGATTTCATAGCCCATTTAAATGCCTCACATATTACCGGATAAAAATTTGATCGTGTCCTCAAAACAGTCCAGCGCGTTCTTCTGAGTCAGATCCATTTGATAATCATGATTAACGTCGCCGAATTTTTCTTTATCAAAATATCGCTCCGAGACCGTTACGCCGAGAGAGCGCAGTTTTTCTCCGAGCTCCATTGCGTGAGATTCAAAAGAAAATTTATTTCCATCTGTTATATATGAAGGGACGAAATCTTTCGTCACGAAATCCGAAACCGTAAGCGTATCAAGCAGTTCAGATTTGCGCCAATTTTTTCGCCCAAGATAGCTCCATCCTATTCTGCTGATGAACAGTCTCAGCGTTTTATTTTCAACAGAAAATATCCTCTGTAAATTGTACGGCCCGCAATAAAGCAGCGCGCATTTGAGGGCGTCTTTTTCAAGCGGAGAGGAAACACCAAGTCGCTTCGAGAAACTGGGGTTCGTGTGAAGCAAAGCAAACTGCGCCGCCATGTGCGCTCCCGCTGAATCTCCGGCTATCGCGACGCGAGACATATCGATCTTTCCGATTTTCTGAGCGATTTTTCCGATTTCGCGCAGCGCTTCGGTGATCTGTATGATCTGTGCCGGATAAGCTGACTCCGGCGCCCATTCGTAATTCATGACTGCTACGGCATAGCCCCTTTCGGCGAGCGTTACGCCCCAGCTTTCTATCCCGCCTTTATCTCCTGCGACAAAAGCGCCGCCGTGGACCCAAAGGACAAGCGGAAAGCGGTCGTTTCTTTTAGGAAGATATAGATCAAACCTGTTCTTTCCGTAAGCCGACGGATAAACTAAGTCTTTTTCGATGTCCAATTCCTCTTTTAGGCGTTCGCCGCCTACGGGATATTTGATCGGCCCATCCATGCCCTTGCGAAGACGTTTGACCACAGGCATAGGCGAAGATATAAAATAAATCATAAACGCCACAGCTATCAGGACGATAACGAGCAAAATCAACAGTAATATGATTAAAATTGTCTGCATGTCAAGATTCCTCTCTTAAAAAGAATTTTAACAAACAATAAAAAGCTATGGATTGCTGAGATGTTACGAATATCTGCCATTGAAGATCTTTTCAGCCTCTTCACGTGACGTTTTGCCCTCGTTCACATCTGCCATGATCTGAGCATCCTTGTCACGCAGCTTATACTTAAACAGGAACGGCAGACCGAGGAGCTGTCCGATAACCGGGAACCAGCACATGCCTGCGAAAAGCCCCGACTGCTGCGCGGCATTCATCATCGCGCCCGATTCGCTGTCGTATCCGATGAGAATCAGCAGCAGCCCCGCCATAGCCGTAGCAACAGAACCACAGAATTTGTTTGTAAACGTCTGCATTGCGAAGGTGATGCCCTCTTTACGGATACCTGTTTTATAGCAGCCGTATTCAACGCAGTCGGCAGGAATCGCGCTCATCAATATGCTCGGGATGATCGCCGCGTCGAGCGCGCAGACGAGAAGCGCTGCCATGAGCCATTTGTTTGCATACCCGACGAAATACAGCGTAATATATGAAACGATAACAAGTATCATACATGTTCTGTAAATGCTGATCTTGTTAAAGCGTTTCATAAGAATAGGCGCTATCAAATAAAGCACGGCGGAAAACGGGATGGCGATAAGCATGATCGTTGATTCAAACTCGATATCGTTGAGGCAATGCTTCGTGAAATAGGTAAGCACGGAGATGAACATGCTGCCCGAGATAAGGCGATAGATTATAAAATAGCGCAGATACTTATTGCCCTTCAAATATATCCACATATCCTTGAGGGAAGAATGTTCTTCCTCAGCGACAGACGGTTTGTGGCGTTCTTTTGCAAGATGGACGATAGGCCTCATGAAGAGCAGGGCGACAACGCTGACGGAAATCGCCGTATAAAGAAAGCCGAAACGATTAAATATCTTGACGAGGAACAGCGAGGTCAGCGCCGTTGCTAGCGCGCCGCCGATGCCGGCTATCGTATAGATGGTGCCGCGTTCCTTGATATTGTTTGTCATCGTCGTGACGATAGAGAAGATCGGCACATCGCACATCGTATATAAAAGATCCCAGATCAGATATGCTGCGACAGCCCATGTCGCTTTGAGCGCCTGAGACGCCTCCCCCGGAATGGAGAAAAGCAGGATCGTTCCAACGGGTAGAATAAGCGTCGTAATATTGAGCCACGGCTTGAACCTGTTTCCGCTTTTAAACCTCGCCTTATCCACGATAACGCCGAACAAAGTGTCGTTAACGGCGTCCCAAACCTTGCTCGCGGTAAGAAGCACCGTTACAATGGCTATTGACATATGGACATAATCGGTAAGATAGATCATCAGATAGCGCGAGATCATACTGTAGATAAAACCCTGTCCGAGGAAAAATATCCCGTATGCTATACGCTCGCTTAATTTTGTCTGATTCGGCTGTTTTAAAATCTTGTCTTTCATTTTAATGCACATAGCCTTTCCGGCTGCAAATCATGATTCATTGCGCGTTCCGCTGCAGCCGCGCGGGCGCAAAATGGTGGATTTCGGACGCCGCGAAGAAGAACAAAGCTTATCACGGCAGTTTTTTCCGGATTTCTATAAGCGGCTCGAGTCCCTGCGCACAGCCGAACTCCTTGTTTCTAAAATTCCACAGCCTCCAATGCTGCGAAATGCATCTGCTGAGTTTTTCCGAAAGTGCAGGGAAAGCTTCCCCTGTCAGCATCGAAAGACGAATTTCAGTCAAGACAGACGCCATGAGAAGCCCGTTCTGATATTCTTCAAGAGCCATGGCAGCGTCTTTGTTTCCCGGCTTTGCCGAAGACAGGCGGTCAGAAATCTCATCGAGAGCACGAAGTATTGCCGCGCCGCTCGGCTCTTTCCTGTTCTCGTAGCTTTCCAGATAATGCCGGGCGAAATCCTCCTTCGTGAAGAAAGTAATGCTCTTTGCGGCAAAGGCAAGCGATCTTTCGTATTCCTCGCGCGTTACCAAGCCGCTGTCCAAAACAGTCGACGCAAGAGTGCGGCAGGGAAGCAGGAATTCCTCAAGCTTATAATAATTTCCTGCGTCAAGCGCCGCTGTTCCCATAACACCGGCCTCATCCTGAAAGACGAACGCATCGAGAGCGCGGGCAAGCTCATTTCTGTCCGTTCCTCTGCTATTCCATGCATATGCCGCCGCAGTCAGAATTCCCGGCCACGATACGGGCAGATACTGCAAATGACCTTTATCTCCCCAATCGGTTACAATGATCCCAAGCGCCGAATATTTATATGCCGCGTCTGCCGACGATCTTATGCAGGATAGCATATTGTCCGTCATGCCGGTGAACGACAGCCAGCTGTTCGTGCCGGGGCAAAGGCAGAAATCATGTGCAGAAGCAGCAATGCGCTGAGCACGCTTGTCATAGGGATGCTCTTTTTCATATCCCCAGTCAAGAAGAACTATGTCCTCGTCGAGGTCGTCCAAAGCGCCGTCTTCCTTTGCTGTGACGTCGCCCCACATCATCATTCTTTTGCCTCGGGCTTTGAGATAATCCTTCATGCGGTTAGCATAATTGGTATAAAGCTTGTATTTATCCGCACCCTTGTTTTTGCCAACACACAATTCAAACGGCTCGTCAAGGCAAGCGTTCGCAAACGAGCTGTCGAAGCAGGGAAGAAGCTCTTCCCACAAACCTTTCACGAACTCGAAGCCGCGCGCATCAGATGCATCGAGCGTTGTCGGCGGGAACGTTAACCCCGCGACGCTAAAGCCGTTCGGGCACTCGGCAAAGCCTTTGAATGGATCGAAAGAAAGCCATCGCCCCATGTGTCCGAGCCCGTTCTGGCAGGGAACAAGGTCGATGAAACGTTCGCCGCAGTATGCATTCAGCTCGCTAAATTCCTCGGGCGTTAGGGGGGCTTCGTTTTTCCAAAGATCGCAATAAGACGGATATGCGAAAGAGAGTCCCTCGATATACAATTCAAAATGATTCATTTTGAACATTGCCAGCCTGTCGGCGATGCGCTTAAGCGTCTTGAGCTTCGGCACTTTGCCTCGGCTTATATCCATCATGACTCCGCGGATCTTCAGCCCCGGCGAATCCTCAATGCAGCAGCATCGAACCGATGCGCCTCGGCTCAGAAGCTGGCAGAGAGTGATAAGAGCATAGAACGCTCCGGCCTTATCGCCGTATTCCAATTCGATGCCGTTTGAACTGACTGCAATGCGATAGCTTGCATCGGGGAGTCCGTCGGCTTTTTTCATCATGATATCCCCGTCGCTTTCACAGACGATATCCAGATCGGGGAAGAGAGAAACAGCGGTGCCGAACACGTTTTTCATTTCATCCGGAAGGCTGACGGCAAGGCGCCCGCAAAAGAAATATTCGCCGTTTAGCAGCTCCGTTTTTTCAGGTGCCGGAAAAACAAAAGGCTCGTTCACCATGCTCCCCCCTTATGCAAAATAAACTGTTATGAGCGCGAGCCCCATGGGAGGGAGCTTGACCTCGAGCTCAACACCACCGCCGTTCGCAAAACACAGTCTCTCTCTTTTCAGCTCGGCCGCCCCTTTGAGGATCTCTATTTCGCCCTTGCTCAGATATTTTTTTGAGCCATCGGCCTGCCATTTCTCAAAAGCGTTGGCGTGCATTTCATCGACGCGGACGATGTCCGCCGACACACATGTTTTGTCCGTCAAAAGCTTGATATTGACCGTCTGCTCGCTTATCTCGTGAAGCAGAGAATTGTGATTGACCGCCATGAGCTGAAGCGCGTTTATCCCGGCGTTATTGACAGCGTAAACATCGACGGTTTTCTCTCTGCATACATTTTCATACAGCTCGCCATCCAATTTATGCAAAAGCTCGAACGCTCTGTAAGGCGCTTTCGGTATCCCGTGTTGCGTCATAAGGCCGAAGCCGCCGAAGAACTCGTCGCTTTCCTGCCCGTTTTCCTCCGTTATGTCACAAAAAGTCCAAAACGAATATCCCTTGACCAAGTCGACCCCGTCCAGAATCGTTTTTGCGATAAACGAAGCTCCGAAGGAGCTGTCGGACTCGAGCCCCGCAAGGCTGCCCCATTCGGTATAATAAAGCGGTAGGCCTCGCGATTCCGAAAGAGCTCTTTTCGTCATCTCTGTCAAAACGCCACGGTCGACATGCTCCCAAATATGCGACTGAAAAACAGAATATTGCTTTTTGAATTCCTCAAATTCTTCTCCGCCCTCTTTTGCCATGCGCATAACATTCTGAACCTGTTCCATATCTCCGATATTGAGCGGATTGACGAAATTTGCGCTGTCCTCAACGCCGTAGCCGAGCACGACGTCAGTCGGGTAATGGTGGGTCGAAACGAAGTCGACGGGCGCTCCGCTCGACTCGCAGAAATCGAGAAAATCAGGTATCCACGCATTGTTCGAGGTCGCAGGGCCTCCGACGCGAAGCGATTTATCGCAGGATTTCACAGCTTGAGCGGTCACTTTATAGAGCTTAAAATATTCTTCCTTGTCCGCCGCCCAAAAGCCGTATGGCGAGCCGGGGCCGCCGAGGTTCGGCTCGTTCCAGATCTCAAAGAACCATTGCCTGATCTCAGAAAGGCCGTAACGCTCGATCAAATGATTTATAAATTTCTTGATAAAAGCACTCCATTTTTCATAATCCTTAGGCGGCGTCGTGTTGCCTTTATAATTGAAAATGGTGCTGTCGCCGCTTGCCAGAGCCTCGGGCATGAAGCTTAGCTCAACGAACGGCTTCATGCCTATCGAAAGTAGAAAATCATAAATATTGTCAATGTTAGAAAACGAGAATACCAATTTGTCCGAAAACATCGGTTTTTTGACAACGCTCATGTCGTCGTCGAACAGGCCGTGAAAACGCAGATATTTGAAGCCGAGCTCCCGGTGGCACTGCGTGAGCATCCGCCTGTAATCCTCGCGCAGGGCGGTCGCGGCATGGCAGCTTCCGATGCACATCTCCCAATATCTATCAATCGGCTTTTTAGCCGAATTTAAATCCAATTTGTATGTTATCATAATTCTCCTTTATCTATATTCAGCGGTGATGTTATAGTTCAGATTTGCAATGATATGTATGCCCAAATATTTAAATTCCGCGTTGATGCCCTCGCTATAGGATATTTTAACAGAAGCAAGCTGTGTAAAATCATCGTTGAACTGAGCGACGATCTTGCCGCCTTTCAAATTTAAAGCCGAACTGTTCAGCTTGACGCTGCCCGGGAGAGCCGGAAGGATATTTTTAACCTTTGTCCCGAGCTCCTGTGCTCTCGCCGCGTCGACGATATTGATATAGCCGTTGACGCTGCTGCCCGTAAAATCCGAAACACTGCGATCTTTGAGCGTGACGGTGAGCGTCGTACCGTTTAACTGCGTGCTGGCGGCATCGGATGACGATATTTTTAAAAGCGCCGCGCCGTTTTTGTCGCTTCTCTCAAAGCCTTCTCTAAAATCTATCTCGCTTTCGACCTGCTGATATTTCGGGTCTGAAAAATCAATATATACGGTATCCCGCGTTCCTATCGTGCCGTTTGTGAGCTTTTGCTCAATGAAAGCACAGCTTAACCTTCGTGAGCCGATGATGCTGTTGAAAACCGCAAGAGCCTCCTGGCCTGTTGCCGGCTTTTGAGAGGCTCCGGCATTCTCTTGTGCCGGCACGGGCGGTTCTTCGCCTCCGTTGACGCTATCGAAAGCCTCGAGAGCCTCCTGGCCTGTTGCCGGCTTTTGAGAAGCTCCGGTATTCTCTTGTGCCGGCACGGGCGGTTCTTCGCCGCCATTTGAAGCGCCTTCCTCGTTTACAGAGGGCTCCCCATCGACAGGCGCTGTGGAGATCTGCACAGTGTTTGACTCTGTCGTGTTCTCTTGGGGTCCCTTGGCGCAAGCTGCAAAAGCCGTGATAATAAGCGCCAAAACCAGGATGAGCGATATCGTTTTTGTTGTTTTCCGCATTTTTTATTCTCCTTTTTTGTTATATTCATCAAGCAGAACGTTCATCTGTCCGATGAGCGCATTTACCTGTTGCGTAGTTATCAGCTTGAATGTCGGTAGCGCGCGAAGCGGAGCGTTAAGCGCCATCTCTCGCAGCATGACCGCTTCCTGCTCGCTGCGCCGCTCTGCGCTGCCTCCGCTCACTGCCGCGCGGAAGCCTGCAAGCATTTTTTCAACTGTGGGACGCGTTGCCGGATGCTCGAACAGTTCGGCGATCGTCGTGTTTTGATCGACCGCAAGCGGTATAACCCCGTTTGCTTTGAGCACGATTTTTTCCGTCAAGCGGATATCGCGTGACGAGCGGCCGGCATGGACGGTGAACGCCCCACCGCGACAGTACCAACGGCCGAGCTTCCCGCTAAACTGCTCATATGCACGGTCGTCAAGATCAATCCTGACCATTTTGCTCTCGCCTACGTCAAGGCATATTTTTTTAAATCCCACGAGCCGTTTGCATTTCTCATCAGGAGCAGAAACATATATCTGCACCGTTTCTGTCCCCATGCGCGCACCGGTGTTAGTGACGGTCAGCGTAACGCAAAACGGATTGGAGGCTGAGATCTTCATGTCCGAGAACTCAAATTCTGTATAAGAAAGGCCGTGGCCAAACGGGAACAGGACCTTCATATTTCTCGCGTCATAATAGCGGTATCCGACGTATGTCCCCTCGCTGTAAACGGACCTTTCTCCGTCGCCGGGGAAATCGAGATAGCACGGCGTGTCCTCAAGCCTTTCAGGGAAGCTTTCGGGAAGTCTGCCAACAGGCTCTGCATCGCCATAAAGGAGTGCGTCCGCCGCTTCGCCGACTCCCTCGCCGCCCAGATACATATTCAGTATTGCCGCAACGTCATCTGCCCATGGCATCTCAACCGGGCTTCCGATATGGAGCACCACGACCGTGTTCGGCTGAACAGCCGCGATCTTTTCGATCAGCTCGTTCTGAGAGCTCGGCAGCTTCATATGCCGCCTGTCATATCCCTCGCTCTCATATGAATCAGGGAGACCAGCAAAAATTACGGCTGCCCGAGCGTTTTTCGCCTTTTGAACGGCTTTATCGACCTCGATTTTGGAAAGCGCTTCGCCGTTCGCTCCGAATCCATCCGCATATATGAGGTTATTCCCCTGTGCCATATCGAGCGCGCCCTTGACCCGATATGCGTTTATGTGCGACGAGCCTCCCCCCTGATAACGTGGAACTTTCGCGAATGGACCAATATATGCGATCTCCTCCCCTCGGCCAAGCGGGAGAACCCCGTTGTTTTTCATGAGCACAGCGCACTTTTTAGCCGCCTGTACTGCGGCTGCATGATGCTTTTCGCGGTCAAAATTCTCTTTTTCACAAGCAGAATCATAAAAACGAAAGACGATTTTGAGGATCCGTTCGACCGCTTTATCCAGGACTTTTTCGTCAAGGCGCCCTGAAAGAACCGCCTCGGCAAGTTTTCTGTCGCCACTTCCGTCATAATAGGGCATCTCCAGATCGAGCCCGGCTTCAGCAGAAAGAACCCGATCATTGACCGCGCCCCAGTCCGAAACGACAAAGCCGTCAAATCCCCATTCTCCGCGAAGCGTTTTCGTGAGCAGATCATGGCTTTCACCGGCATATGTTCCGTTGATTTTGTTATACGAGCTCATCACGCTCCAGGGCTTTGCCTCTCTGACCACTATCTCAAATGCGCGCAGATAAATCTCACGCAATGTTTTTTCATCGACTTCCGACGAACAAGTCATCCTTCTGTATTCCTGATTGTTGGCGGCAAAATGCTTTGCGCACGCGCCCACGTCATGCTTCTGAATGCCTCTGATCTGCGCCCCGGCAAGCTTTCCCGTCAGATACGGGTCTTCCGAGAAATATTCAAAGTTCCTGCCGCACAGCGGGCTGCGCTTGATATTCATCGCGGGGCCCAAAAGGACAGCCACGTCCTCAGCCCGGCATTCCCGCCCCAGCATATCGCCCAGTTTTTCCAAAAGCTCCTCATCAAAGGACGCCGCTGCAGCGCACGCTGCGGGGAAACAAATTGCTTTGATCGAATCGTTAAGCCCCAAATGGTCTGAGGCGCCGCCCTGCTTGCGCAGTCCATGAGGGCCATCGGACACCATTACTGAAGGGATTCCCAATCTCTCAACTGCCTTGAGCCGCCAAGTGTCTTTTCCCGAGCACAGCCCTGCTTTTTCTTCAAGCGTCATTTCGCTTATCAAAGCTTTTATATCTCTTTTCACTCCCGTTCTTCCTTCCCACTAAAAATTTTATCGTACTATTTAACTATTTGTATCATATCACGACAGCAAAGAAAAACAAATTACATATTTTAAGAAAATTTATAGGTATTTCTTTTTATTTCGCGAAAAACGTGTTAAAATAAACACGGAAAGCAAATTCGAAAGAAAAATGTTGCACGACGGAGTGAAAATATGCAGATCGAAAAGATTTATGACAGCGTGATAAATTTGGACGAAGAGGAGAAGATCGGCTACGCTTACTACAGCAAAAGCGGAGAATATCTTGACTATATGCTGCTTCTATATTTAAAAAAACAAAGCAATCCATATGATTTTTCACAGCTAAACACGACGGCGGCATCTGAGTACAAAAAGAATTTACTAAGGCGCTTTAACTCCAGCCTATCTGGAGTTCTCAACGAGCAGTTCTTCATTGAGGAGGGCTCAAACGCGGAAATTCAGCATCTGCCACGCTATATCGACATTTTCGCTCATCGTCATGATTTTTTTGAGATTGTATGCACCACAAAGGGGCAATGCCTGCACAGAGTCGAGGGCGCGGAAAATTATATGAATCAGGGGGATATCACAATCATTCCGCCGAATGTTCTGCACTATCTGCGGGGCGAGCCCAACTGCATAACGCTGACTATAAAAATAAGGAAAAGCACCTTTGACCGCGTTTTTTCGGTGCTCATGCGCAGCGGTACGACTCTCTCGGCATATTTCGCGAAAACGCTCTATTCGCGCCATTATCGTAATTCGCTGACCTTCCACTGCGGTCAGGACGCTTTTTTGCCGGAGCTTCTCCTGTATATGCTTGCGCAGCAGTCTGATAAGAAGCTGCATTACAACCATGTGCTCGAAGGGCTGCTCGCGACCTTCTTTCCTTATCTTGTTCAAAATTATGAGGACACGATCGAATTTTCCAGCGGAGACAACGCTCTCAACGAGCGCATGATTGAAATAGAAAGCTACATCCGCCAAAACTTTAGGACCGCCACGCTCAAGTCCGTCGCAGAAAAGTTTTATCTCAGTCCGGCATATCTCAGCACAACGATTAAAAATCAAACCGGCTTTACTTTCTCCTCCATCATGCGCAGGCTGAAGATGGAAAGCGCCGCCGGCCTCCTGACGAGCACCGACATGAAGGTCGAGCAAATATGTGACAACGTCGGCTATTCTGACACAACACAGTTTATCAAAACCTTTAAGGCCTATTACGGCGCGACTCCGCTCAAATACCGCCAAACATATCAGCAACGCGGATAGATTATTCGTTCGTATGTGATATAAAAAAATAGAGAATAGTGACTTTCTGCCCTTGAAAGGATATTTGCATTCTCTAAAACTTATTTGAGCTTATCGTTTGTTTTCTTTCAATTGCTTTTGGATATGCTTTGCAATCTTTTTAGAATTTTTGCCTAATTTACCTACATGTACACCTCTGCGCCATAAAGATCTATTGCCGCGCTTGTCTTTCAAATTTGCATAGCATCAGTATACAAGGGGAACATCGCCGCCCAGCAGACTCAGACGGGTGCTCGCTGCGTTCTCAGGCGCGGCAGGGCAGCGAGCCCGGCCGTGCCCTGCGGCCTTACGATCCCCTCGCCTGAAGCCGCCGGGGCGGTCCTTCGGAGTTTTCAGCCTATGGCCAGGATGCCTGGCAAGGCAGACGGCACAGCTTTCCTTGCTGGAAAGCAAGGAGGACGGGGAAATTTGCCTGAAAGTCAACAAAAACAAGGGCAAGGAGGCTTACGAGCTTCTGCTGGAAAGAGCAAGCGGAAAAGCTCTCTGCCGGTGAAATCAGCAAGGACGATTATGACCGCTGGCGTTACTACTATCCGAAATACGATACCACGCAGCTTTGGGCGAAAGTCCCTTCGCAAAAGTTAAGCGGCGCATTAGTTGAATCATTCAAAGAAAAATTGAAGGATAAATAATTGGAGTGAAAGTATTTCCATGTTTACAATTACTAAAGAAGATATTTCATCTGTTTTGGAAGATTTTGGCATCACTTCAAAGGTCATAGGTTTCACAGAGCTGCAAAGATACCATTACGAAAAAGCTAATCCAGCGTCAAAAGAAGTTCGGCTAATCATAAAGGTTGACTTGGATAATGGGCAGCCATTCGTGATTCGATTCAAAAACGAGAAGGATGTCACCTTAGATATCATCCATGCACAGAGCCAGTTTGCGCATCTATTGGCGGATCGATATGTAGAAACTCCTGCAATCTATATGACAAATGGGCAATACGCCAGATGGTATAGCATTAACGGATATGACGTAATCGTTACGGTGGAAGCCTTTGTTGCCGGAGAGTTACGTATAGTCGATGAGGGTATTGCTAAAAAAACCGGAAGCTTACTTGCTCGGATGCACAACATTGCAGAGCAAGCTGATTTTCATGTTCAAAACGATGTCCTGTTTGACCCTTTAAAACGAAACGATCTTTTTAGTTTTCATGATTTTGAATTGAATAAAGACTTTTTAGTAACGCTGGACGAAGCTCTTTATAAAAGCATTGTGTGGGAACATGCTCATGTTTTTCAGAAAGTTCGTATATTCGAAAATGAGCCGAGATATGCTGTTCAAGGAGATATTAGTGACTGTAACTTATATCAAACTGCCGATGGCAGAATTGGCATTTTTGACTTTAATCGTTGTGGGGATAACGTTCTCTATTACGATGCTATTATGCAGGCAATTTTTGAGGCAAGGCTCATGGATTACCCAAACGAAATTGCCGGAAAACAGGAAGGCGTTATCCTGTCTGCGTTTTTGAAAGGCTATCATCAGGAAAGACCTTTTACAAATGAACAAAGAGAGGTGTTTCCGTATTTATACGCCCTTGTTTCCGCTTTTTGGAGCAGTGATATTAAATGGGATAAAAATAGCCTTTGCCATGCTGTTGAGGCAGGGGATGCCGAGACTGCTCATCAATGGCTGAAAGAAATCTACAGTCGTATATTATCCCGCCCTAAAATGCCTCTATAAACCGTATGAATACAACAAAAAGCCCTTAGCTATGAGTGAATACCCACAGCTAAGGGCTTGTCTATATGGATTTCTCCCGCCATACAACCGCTTGTCAATCATTCTGTAACCCATAAACCACTGGATTACAAAAATAATGGCTCCTGCATGACTGTTATCAAAAGACTACTTAAAGTGCCGCAACCCCGCATAAATACTGGGATTTTACGGCGTTTCGTTTTACTCCCACTCCACCGTGGCGGGCGGTTTCGTCGTGATATCATATACCACCCGGTTCACATGGGGCACCTCGTTCGTAATCCGGCTGGAGGCACGCGCCAAAAGCGCAGGCGGCAACTGCGCCCACTCTGCCGTCATAAAATCCGTCGTTGTCACTGCGCGCAGCGCAACTGTGTAATCATACGTGCGCGCGTCGCCCATCACGCCCACGCTGCGCACATTTGTCAGCACGGCAAAATACTGATTGACCTGCTTCTCCAGGCCGGCGTTGACGATTTCCTCCCGGAAGATCGCGTCCGCCTCGCGAAGAATGGCGAGCTTCTCCTGCGTCACCTCGCCCATGATTCGGATCGCCAGCCCGGGGCCCGGGAAAGGCTGCCGCCAAACCAGGCTCGCCGGAATGCCAAGCTCCAGGCCAGCAGCGCGGACCTCATCCTTAAACAGATCGCGCAGCGGCTCGATAATGCCTTGAAAATCCACATCCTCCGGCAGGCCGCCCACATTGTGGTGGCTTTTAATAACGGCTGCATCGCCTGCGCCGCTCTCAATCACATCCGGATAGATCGTGCCCTGCACGAGGTAATCCATCCGGCCAAGCTTTTGAGACTCCGCCTCAAACACGCGGATGAATTCCTCGCCGATGATCTTGCGCTTCTGCTCCGGCTCCTCCACGCCCGCGAGCTTCGCGAGGAAGCGGCCCGCCGCATCCACACGGATCAAATTCATATCAAACTGCTCGCGGAACACGCGCTCGACCGCGTCCCCCTCCCCCTTGCGCAGCAGGCCGTGATCGACGAATACGCAGGTCAAATTCTTCCCGATTGCCTGGTGCAGCAGTACTGCGGCCACAGAAGAATCCACCCCGCCGGAGAGCGCGCAGAGCACCTTCTTCCCCTGAAGCGTCTCCCGGTATCTGGCGATAGACTGCGCCACAAAATCATCCATCCGCCAGTCGCCCGTGCAGCCGCAGATGCCGTAGAGGAAATTGTGCAGCAGCTCTTTACCGAAAGCCGTGTGAGTCACCTCCGGATGGAACTGGACGGCATAAATCTGTTTCTCCGCATTTTCCATCGCAGCCGTGGGGCAGGCGTTTGTCTGCGCAGTAACGCGGTAGCCCGCAGGTGGGGTTTTGATAAAATCCGTATGGCTCATCCAGCACTGGCTGCATGCCGGCATACCCTGGAACAATAGGCTGTCTGCGTCTGTACGCATCTCTACTTTGCCGTATTCGCTGCCATTCTCCGCCGCAGCGATTTCGCCGCCCTCCAGCCAGGCGATGAGCTGCGCGCCGTAGCAGATGCCAAGCACCGGCACGCCGAGCGAAAGAATCCCCTGCTCATAGTGCGGGGAAGCTGGGTCATACACACTGTTTGGCCCGCCGGTGAAAATAATGCCCTTGTAGTGTTGCGCCCGAATTTCGGCAAGCGGGGTCGTATAGGGCTTTACCTCCGCGTAAACATTCTGCTCGCGCACACGGCGGGCGATCAGCTGATTATACTGCCCGCCAAAATCCAGCACCAAAATAGCTTCCTTCATGCAGGGGCCGCCTTTCTATATCAGGATATCAGGGTAAAAAGCGCCGGCCCGGCCCCTCTATCTAGGGAGCGCCGGGCCTTTGCCAATCCATATCTGCCGGATTATTTGCGCTTGAGGATCTCGCTGCGCTTCGGGCCATTAGAAACCATCGTGACCGGCACGCCGATTTCGCGCTCAATAAACGCCACGTAATCCTGCGCGGTCTTGGGCAGATCTTCAAACCGCCCGATGCCGCGGATATCCGTCTTGAAACCGGGCAGTGTCTCCAGCACGGGCTTCGCCTTTCTGAGCTTCGTGGTCACAGGGAAATCCTTCGTTACCACGCCGTCAATCTCATAGCCGGTGCACACCTTGATCTCATCCAGGTAGGAGAGGCAATCCAGCGCCGTGAGCACCACCTGCGTCGCCCCCTGCACGCGGCAGCCATAGCGGGTGGCCACGCAATCAAACCAGCCCATGCGGCGGGGGCGGCCCGTTGTCGCGCCATATTCGCCCTTATCGCCGCCGTGATCGCGCATGAGGCGGGCTTCCTCTCCGAAAATCTCAGAGACGAATTCGCCCGCGCCAACCGCGCTGGAATACGCCTTGGTCACCGCAACAATCTCCTTAATCTCATAGGGCGGGATCCCCGCGCCGACCGCGCCATAGCCCGCCAGCGTTGAAGAGGAGGTGACCATCGGGTAAATGCCGAAATCCGGATCCTTCAAAGAGCCGAGCTGGCCCTCTAGCAGAATATTTTTGCCGTCCTTCAGCGCTTCGTGCAGATAGGCGTTCACATCGCCCACATACGGCGCAACCATGTCACGGTATTCCAGCAACGTGGCAAAGATCTCATCAAAAGAGAGCGACGGCTTATGGTAGACGTGCTCCAGCAGCAGATTTTTGACCTCCAGCACTCGGGCGAGCTTCTCTCTTAAATACGCCTCATCAAACAGCTCGTTGACCTGGAAGCCGATCTTCGCATATTTATCGGAATAAAACGGAGCGATGCCGGATTTGGTGGAGCCAAATTTCTGCTCCGCCAAACGCTCCTCCTCATAGGTATCCAGCAGCACATGGTAGGGCATCATCACCTGCGCGCGGTCGGACACCATGATGTGCGGCGCAGGCACGCCTTTCTCCGTCACGCTCTTGATCTCAGCGATCAGCTTGGGGATATCCAGCGCCACGCCGTTGCCGATGATATTCATCGTGTGCTGATAACAGACGCCGGAGGGGAGCAGGTGCAGCGCGAAACGGCCGTAATCATTAATAATCGTGTGCCCTGCGTTTGCACCGCCCTGAAAGCGGATGACAATGTCCGATTCGCTGGCAAAAAGATCTGTGATCTTGCCCTTGCCCTCATCGCCCCAGTTTGCGCCGACAATCGCTTTAACCAATTCAAACGCACCTCCAAAAATAAGGGAAGAAAGCGCCTGCTGAGCGGCTTTCTTCAGGCGCCGGGCGAGCCCTTGTCAGAGCGTGCCCGGCAAGCCAAAAATACAATTTATTATAGTATACCATGCGCCCTGCTGTCAACGAATTTTGCCGGAAGGCCTCCTCTGTAAAATGAAAAAGAGCAGGAATCTCGCAAAAAAATTGAATTTGGGAGTTGCATTTTCCGCAAAGATGTGGTATGATACTTGGGCAGTCAAGAGGCTGTGTGTGGGCGTTTGTTCCATACGCGCTGGTAGCTCAGCTGGATAGAGTGTTTGGCTACGAACCAAAAGGTCGGGGGTTCGAGTCCCTTCCAGCGCGCCAAAGAAGAAAGCAACAGCGCCGTTTTGCAAGTGTGAAAAAGCTTTGCAAAACGGCGCTGTTGCTTTGTTTTTTGACCTGGGCAGGCAATGCGCTTGCCCGCCCACGGCCCGGGGCTGCGAGAGCGGGTCCGGCGGTCTGCTACTACATTTGCTACTACGCACTGTTTTTAGCCGGGATAACGGCCTGCGGAAAAGGCGGAAAGCAGAATATTTATACGTTGTGCACACGAAATATATATAATTATTACAAATTCTTGCATAAATTGCGAGAGTATTTGACTACTAGCCAAACACTCCCCCCTTTGGCGGCGTGAAAGCAGGATACCCTTTTATCCGCCCGGCCGAAAAAAGCGACAGAGCGCATGGGGCTCCGGCCTGCTTTAGAGGAGCGGAAAACGCTGTAGGTATGCGGTTTTAAAAGGATTTTTCAGAGCCCTGCCCGCTGCCTCATTTTTTGGATATCGTCGAAGTGTTTTCCCAATCCGGAGCGCATTTGAACCGGCTAAACGGATTGCATAAAAACCATGCTACTAAAATTGCTACTACGGATTGGCAGACTCAGGCGCTTTACAGATACCCCTTCCCGATACGCCTCACCGGTTTCAAAAACGGGCGCGTTGCAAAAGGCAGCCTTCCGAATGTTTGTTATAAACACTATAATTTTGCTTAAGGTGCGGCCATGAGATTTTATTTTAACTTTTAATGAGTGCCTGGTTTCGCTGTACGCGACCTCATTCAAACTTGCCACGCCACGGCGCGTTCGGCGAACGCTTCCCGAACTCAGCCGCTCACGCGGCTTCAAACAGGCGGGAAGGTTCGCTTTTTGCCCTTCGGGCCAAAAAGTCCCCTCACGCGCACGCAGCGAGTGGCATCAAATGCCGCCTGGGCCTATCGTTACGTTTGAGGCCCTGAACTACTTACAGGCTCCGGGAGAAACCTCCCGGGGCCTTCAGTCTGGCGTAGGGGCAGAGCCTATCAGTGCCGCCGCTGGCCGTTCACAACGGCCCCTTTTGCCTCCTTTTCCGGCCGAACGGAAAAGGAGGGGCCTCCGCGGCCTGAGCGGGAAAATAAATCATTTTCATTTGTGGTGCGGCCATGAGATTTTATTTTAACTTT
>CASDTH010000044.1 GCA_949283655.1 uncultured bacterium | reverse complement strand
TGCCTCTGTTCAGGAGCTCAATGAGAAATTGGAGATTCATCTATCTTGGAGCAACAACAAGGCGATGCGTACCCTTGGATGGCTTTCTCCTCTTGATCGCCTTGCTGCCTTCCTTGGGTCATATCATTGACAAACGCAGAACAACAGAAAGAATAATTTTTTATCAGGTCTTGCAAAGATTCTAGTCATTTGTTATAATATAAAGGTGATTTTTGGATATTTCTTTCACAGAAAGGAGCTTATGCCCAGCCATTGGGATAAAAATTTAATAAGAAAGAGGACAGTTACGATGAGAGTTCTAGAGAGAAAGTATCTGCCAAGAAGCGCATCGCCAGAGGAGGCGGGCGTTTCTTCTGTTGCTGTGGCGGCATTTATGGAGGATATGAGGAAGAGCGGCATCGAAACCCACTCTTTTATGATACTTCGCCACGGCAAGGTTGCGGCGGAGTGTTTTTTTGCCCCCTTTACACGGGATACGCCGCACGCCATGTATTCCGTCAGCAAGAGCTTCACCTCCACCGCCATTGGGTTTGCCGTAGAGGAAGGGCTTCTTTCGCTGGAGGATAAGGTGATCGATTTTTTCCCGGAATACCGTCCCAAGGAGCCCGATGCGCGGCTGGAAAAGATGACGGTTCGCCATCTGCTGACGATGACAAGCGGGAAGAACCCCTCCCTGCTGCTGGACAAGACCAAAAACAGGTGGGTCAAGGATTTCTTTGACGCGCCCTGGATCTCTGACCCCGGCGAAATGTTCCTTTACGTCAGCGAAAACATCTACATGCTCTGCGCCATCCTTGTGCGCGTAACCGGCACCTCTGTTACAGAGTTTTTGACGCCCCGCCTGTATGAGCCGCTGGGGATCCCCGTACCGTATTGGGAAACAGATCACAACGGCATCGAGGCCGGCGGCTGGGGGCTCATGCTACCGGTTGAGGATTTTGCCAAATTCACGCTCTGCTATGCGCAGGAGGGCCTTTATGAGGGCAGGCAGGTCATCCCGGCCTGGTGGGCGCGCGAAGCCACAGCGATTCACTCGGATAATTCTGCCAACCAGAGTCTGGATGCCCGCGCGGGCTATGGCTATTGCTTCTGGCAATGTGGCGGCTCCCAAAACACCTACCGCTCAGATGGAATGTTTTCACAGTTTGGAATCGTCTTTCGGGATTATGATGCGCAGCTGGTCATTAACTGCTCAGAGGTAGATGAGCAAAAAACGCGCGACTGCATCTGGCGGCACTTCCCCCGCGTATTCCTAACGGAGGGAGAAAGCGTTGCAGCGCCTGCTGTCGATTTGAAGGCGATGTGCGCTGGAGCCGCGTTGCCGGCGCAGCAGGTCTCCTTCCATAGCGCGTTGGAAAAACGCATCGAGGGCAAAACCATCCGCATGCGCAAAAAAATTCTGATCAACTTGATCGGTTTCCCCACTAGCGTGTTGCCCTTTGCCGCAACCTATATGACAAAGGACCGCGCGGGGAATATCGACCGTATCCGCCTGCATTTCGCAGAGAATGAATGCATCATGGCCTGGGCGGAAGGTGATGAGGAAAATTCCGTCGTCTGCGGTATGGACGGGCACTACCGCTACGGTCAGATTCGCCTGGGTCAGATTGATTATACCGTTTGCTGCACTGCTGCATGGAAGGATGAAAAAACACTGGATATCTGGATCCGTCCCCTGCAGACCATTGCGGTGCGCAAGCTGAATTTTGTATTCCGTGGCAACCGCGTGCGGATGACGCCCCGTACCACGCCGCCGCTGAAGGACATGGCTTACAATGTGGCGGAGGGCATTGACGACCTTGTGAAAAATTCGCTGCTGAGCAACCTTTTAAAAAAGGCCATGCACCAGGTGTGGAGGCTGGTGGAACCCGTGCATAAAGGCAAGCTGGTGTAGCAACAAGCCCGCCCGGCTGGCATACTTGGAGAGCTCCCTGCCGGGCGGGGGTACGGCCCGGCAGGCAATTTGTTTTACTTTTGCGGAGGTGCTGTGATTGACCGTCTACCGAATCCTGATGGCTGCTGCAATCCTCGCATTGGCAGCCACAACGCCTTTTTTTCTGAAAGCAGGCTGGCCCCAAAAAACAAAAAAATCCCTGCTGCTCAAAATGATCTGCTCCACGCTGTTTGTGCTTGTAGGCGTGCTCGCCGCAGTGCTGGCGGGCGGGGTTTCCCGCTATGCCGTTTGGATTTTGTGCGGCCTTGTCTGCTCCTGGCTGGGGGATTTTTTCCTGCATGTAAGCGGCAAGCTTTATTTTTTCTTGCTCGGCCTATCCAGCTTTTTGGTAGCACATATTTTCTATGTAGTGGCATTCTCCGCTGCGCTGTATGAAAGCTTTCCGGAGTCTGGTTTTTTCAACCCATGGGAATGCCTGTGCATTGCAGTGCTGGTGCTCATAGGCGTGATTGGAGCCCACAGGCTGCAAATTAATCCTGGCCCCGCGACAATCCCCGCTTTCCTTTATATGTGCGTTCTTGTCACAATGATGGTAAAGGCGTTTTCTCTGGCGATCCGCTGCCTGATTGCAGGAACGCCGCTTTGCGGGGCTACGGCCGCTATTTTGATGGTCGGCTCCCTGTGCTTTGTGCTTTCTGACGCAACGCTTGGCATGCTGAACTTCGGCCCCAAAAAGACATTCCCGCTCAAATGCTTTAACATTGGCACCTACTATGCCGCGCAGGTGTTGCTTGCAAGCTCCATCCTGTTTTTCTAAGAGAGCAAGCCGGCCGCCTATCTGACTTTGAGGAGAGAATCGATTGAAGCTATTACAGTTCATCCTATTTGGCGCCATCCTTCTGGAGATTGTGTTTGTGCCTCTTTTTTTAAAAACGGAGTGGCCGAACCGTTCCTACCGCTCGCTGGCATATAAGCAAATCTGTTCCGCACTGTTTCTGATTGTGGGCGTGTGCGCAATTCTCTATGCCAAAAACACCTCCGCTTATGCCTGGCTGGTGCTCGCGGCGCTGGCTTGTTCCTTCGTGGGAGACGCACTGCTGCATTACGAGGCGATTGTGAAGAAGGAGGCCTTCTTTCTCTATGGCATGGCAGCGTTTGCGGCGGCTCACATCCTCTATCTGGCCGCCTATTGCCTAGCCTTCCACCGGATGTTCCCAAATGAGCCGGCCATAGCCTGGCACGAAATCCTCCTGTTTTTCGTGATCCTGGCGGCAGGCGCCCTCCTCATAAAGCCTCTGAAGCTAGACCCCGGTAAATTCATGCTTCCGATGGGCCTTTACACAGCAATCCTCGCCGCCATGGTCATTCATGCCTGCCGTCTGGCAATTGCCTGTATGCAGGCGGGAGAGCCGCTGCGGTTCTCCATCCTATTTCTGTTGGGCGGGGGAGCTCTGCTGTTTGCCGTTTCTGATGGGACGCTTGCACTCCTTCACTTTTCGGAGCGCAAAAAGTATTCGCTGCGCTGCCTGAACATTGTCACCTACTACGCAGCGCAATGCATGCTTGCCGCTACAATCCTCTGCTTCCCGCTCTAATAATCCAGTTGAAAAGGACTCCGCCGGAGTGTTCCGGCGGAGTCCTTTTCATCAAGCGTTCTCAAAAAAGCCGGCTGCGCCCACCTCTAGCCGGTGTGCAATCCTCCGCCCACGCCCGGAGAAGCCTGGTGGTCTTAGTCTGCTGCCAAGCGAATCGCGCCTGTGTTTGCCTGAATCTCGATCTGGCAGCCGCCGTCCCCATAGGTCATTTCGCCGCTATCTCCCACTAGGTTCTGTGCGCCCGTCCTGTGAACGGTAACCGAGGCTGGAAGATGGTTGCTCACTTTGCCGACATTCGTGCGGTAGCGCAGGTGAAAGCTATTATTCAGCGGGAGGCGGGCGGATACTGCGCCCACATTCGCCTTGAGGGAAAGGCGCCGTGCCACAGCGTTGCCCTTTCCATAGTTGATTGCGCCCGTGGAGGTCTCGACGAGCGCATCCTGCGCGTGTACGCCAGTCAATTGGACACCGCCGGTGTCAGTACGCAGCTTCAGGCTTTCCACGCATACGCCTTCCGCCGTGCATCCACCCACATTCACCTTACAATCGGCCACAGCCGTATCACGCGGCACATAAACCACAAGTGTTGCACTCTCGTTCCGGCCCCAGGGGCGGAACAGCTTGCGGCTCATATGCACAACCGTTTCCTCCCCGCGCTCCTGTACGCCATAGTTATAATTGGATAGGCGATCCCGCATGGAGTGCAGTTTGACTTCTGAATACAGCCTCCCGTCTCTAGAGGGCAGGAGCTGCAGGCCGCCCACCTCCACCTCCACACGGATTTTTTTACCGGGGTGCTCTGTCTGGGTGCCGCACCCTTTTATCACGCCCTCCGGCGGGCAGGCGGGCGGCTTTTCTTCCGCAGCATCGCTTGCCTGCCCGGAGGCGCTGTCTCCTAACGCGTCCAGCAGCCGCCGGGCCTCCTCCTGCGTGATCACACCCTCTTCTGCCATCTGTAAAATTTCCTCTCGGGCTGTCATTGCTGCCCCTCCTGTTCCGCTTTGATTTGCTGGATCGCCTCATCCACAGTGAGCTCCCCGCTGCGGATCTTTTCCAGCATTTCCTGTTGATCGGTCTTTTTCTTTACCTCAAAGCCCATCTTGCGAATAATGGTCTCCAAATTCTTCTTCACGGTGGGATAGGAGATACCGAACTCCTTCTCCATTTCTCGAATACTGCCCTGCACGCGCAAAAATGTTTCTGCAAACGCGAGCTCCTCCCGATTGAGCGCATTGAATTTGGATAATGCAAACTCCCCGCTGATCTCTGTACCGCACTGGCGGCAGGAGAGCCTCGTCACACCCAGTTTTCCGCCACAAACAGGGCAAATGCCAATGATCTCATGCGGCAACAGCTTCACCTCCTTTTGATTCAACCTTGATTGCTCTTTTAAAATAACATACATTATTTATTTTGTCAATTGCATTTTTAATTTTTTTAATATATTGATTGAATAAATTCAATCAATATATTAAAAATCCCGGCCCACCCTCGATGAGGGCAGGCCGGGATGAAAAAGCTGTCCGGTCAAACCGTTTATTTGCGCTTCCGCGTCACAAGCAACAGGCCGCATGCGGATAACGTAGCCAGCGCAGCGCCTCCTACCATCAGGGAATCCCCTGTGTCCGCAATCTCTAACGAGTCAGGCATTCCTTCAGTGTCCTCTTCGCCAGTCCCCTCAGCGTCGGTATCCTCTGCCGGCAGCGTTTCAGCTTCTGTGGCAGGCTCCGTCTCTACCGGCAAGGTCTCCTCTGCAGCCGGGGCTGTGGTGCTCTCTGGCTCTGCTACAGGCTCAGAGGCGTTCTGCTGGGTCGTTGGCTCCTGCGGATCAACCGGTGCCTGAGAAGCATCTATGCCGAACAGGGAGAGGTCAATGGCCGCAACAAACGCCTCCTGCGCGGGTGGGAGCAAATGCGCGCCATCGCTTGTATAGCCATCCGGCATCTTGGTGGGATCTAACGGATCCTTCAGGCAATCCAGATTGATGGCGCCGTCGCTTTCCTTCGTGGTGCGAATCCACTGCGTCAGGTCATCACACATTTGCTGGGCCTCCGGTGTCCACTCCAGATCCACATTGCCGGTTTTGAGCAAATCACGGGTATAACCCTTCCAGGGGGAGGATTCCGCAAACACGATTTTAACGCCCGCATCATGCGCCATCTCAATCAGCTGCTCATAACCGGCGATGACATCCTCTGCCGTAACCTTCGGCGCAATCCCCTCCATGCTCTTGCAAAGCGGATGCAGAATATCGTTCAGACCGATTTTTACCAATGTGTATTTTACACCTGGCTGCTCCAGTGCATCCTTCTCGAACCGGGTGAGCATCGCTTTCCCATAGATATTGCCAACCGCTCCTGCGCCGTCATTCAGCAGGCAGTTTCCTACAATGGATTTTTGCAGCACGCCCACCTTGTTTTCGCCGGTTTCCTCAATGATCCGCTTGGCCAGCAGCTTCGGGATATCATTGCTGGTGGTGGAATCGCCGATGACTACGATAGAATAGGCATCCTCATCCGCATACACATCAAGCCCGCTGAGCAGCGGCACCACGGACACCAGCGTGCCGAACGAGAGCTTCAGGCCCAAAAAGTTTGTGGATTCCGTTTGGTTGCCCAAGGTGAGGTAGGTTGTCCCACCGTAGAGGGCCATCGTCTCCACCTTGCCGAAATCCTGCACATAATAGGTGACGCACAAATCCTCCAGCGCGCGCACCTCCATCTCCACCGGGTCGCAATAGACGATCTCACCTGCCGGGATCGTCACTTCACGGCTGCCGCCAAACGTGACGGGGATGCTGCTCCCCTCCACGATTGCGGAGCCGGAATCCCCTGCCGCACGGGCAATGCTGACTTCGTGGAGCACCAGAGGCGCCGTGCCGTTTTCATTTGACAGGCAGAAGCGAAGCTTGTTGCCGCCAAGCGTTGGTGTCAGACGGATGCGCGCCGTCATATTTTTCGCAAAGGCCGAAAGCTTCAGGCCGTCGCTATTCTCCTGCCCTTCCAGAAGGGAGATGGAAATATCCGTCATCCCGGCGCTCCAGGAGCCGACCCAGTGCTTGCCCGGCGCCAGAGCGCCCGCCCCGGTTGCCACTACGCCAACCAACAGTGCTAAGCTCAGCAGCACCACCAAGAATCGCTTGCTTTTTTTCATAATAAAATGCCCCCTAAAATATTGAACGCTATCCCATCAGGGCCTAGCTTCCGCTAACGGGTTGTGAATTTTACTTTAGCATCTTGCAAATTACTTTGTCAATAGATTTTAACAAAATTATAAACAGAAAATAAATTCTATAACATGTATTTTTTACCGACCGCTAGGTTGCTTCCCTCCCGCTTTTATGTTTATCCTTTAAAAAGGTCAAAACGTTTTCGGGCATCAGTTGAACAATATTCACATTTTTAACGCAGCTTTGTCCAAAAATGCTATACTATAAGCAGTTCTCCTGGAAGAAGAAGGGAATCCGGATAAATAATTGAATCAGTATAAAATAAAGGAGGAAAAGGGATGGTCAACACCAACATTGTCCGCAAGGTAGACAAGGTCGGGCGCGTCTCTCTCCCGCTCTCCCTACGGGAAAGCCTCGGTTTTTCCCGGCAGAATCCGCTGAAAATGCAAGCCGAGGGCAGTTGCATTGTTGTGCAAAAATACGTGTCCTCCTGCTTTTTATGCGGCGAAAAGGAAGGGCTGGCGGTCTATCGCACCTTCCCAATCTGCGCCAAATGCCGCGCTCTTCTGAAAAAGGCCGCCGATGAATGGCCCCCACAGCAGGCTTAAAACAGGAGGGAAGGGCACCATGGAATCATTCAGGCATAGCCTTTGTAAAGTGGATAAACGAGGCGGAATTGTGCTGCCGCTCGCGCTGCGTAGAGCGTTTGACATTGCGCCAAACACCCATGTAGAATTTATTTTGCAGGAGGGCGGTTCCTTTCTTTTGCAAAAGAGGAGCTGCGCTTGCTTTTTTTGCGGTTCGCCAGGCCCTCTGACAAAAATTCATGGAATTTCTCTTTGCCAAAGCTGCTGCACACAAGCCGGTTCTCTGGAGGGATAAGCGCTTTCAGCCCCGCTTCACAGGCGCTTCTATTTTCTCGCTCAGGCCACAGTGCCGGCAAGCGTTACATATTCACATCTTAAACCTTTTTGGCAAACTAAGGGCCGCTGATTTCTCAGCGGCCCTTTTCCTATGCATTTGAAGCCTTAACTTATGCTGCGTCGTTTTCTGCTTGCGGCGCGCCCTTTGCAATGGCGGAAGCCGCAATGATGTCACCCTTCGCATCAGCTGGGATTGTCACCGTAACGGTATCGCCCTGGTTGAGGATGACGACTGTTTCCGCATCAGCGGCCTTGATGGCATAATAGGAGGCGCCCTGCTCAAGCCTTACATAATAGTAACTCTCGCCGCCCTTGACCGCCGTGCGGATATCCGCAACCGCACCGGTGACCGTTTGGGTCTTAGGCTGCTCCTCCTGCTGCTGAGAATCGTCCTCCCCTTCATGGATGCCGGTCATGTCAACATCCAGGTCAACGCCCTTGCGCTCCTCCATCAGGTCCGCATAGCTGTTCATGCACTGCTCCACAGTGTCACCGATTGCCACAATCGCAAAGTCATACACGTTGACCATGGCATATTTTTTCACCAGCTCGGAGTCGCCCTTCAGGGACATGAAGTAGGTCGGCTGGCCGCTGATGTTCAGCAATAGCGGGAAGGTGGCTTTATAGCCCAGATCCTGCACATTATCCTGTGCGGAGATCATGGCGGAGGTTTCCGTCGCGCCGCCCTCCATGGGGTAGAATTTCGCTTCCTTCGTGCGCTGGTTAATCAGAATAAAGCCCACAATGGATTCATCGCTCGTAATCGAGGTCACGCCAGTGTACATATACACGTCATCGTCTATCGCGAGGAAGTTTGTGCCCTCCGTCGTCTTGCGCACGCCCTCCTGGCCAAGGATGGAGTTAAAGAAGCCCTTCTGATACTGCGCATAGTAGTTAAACTGCTCCACCAGCAGGTTGTCGGAATACACACGGTCCACCCACTGCAGCGCCGTATCGTTGCGCAGCTCATCCATGGTGTGGTAGGTGCTCTCGCCCGTTGTGGCGTTGACAAGCACCGCGCCCTTGATATCCGTACCGCCGAAGAGGCCGATGGTCTTATCCTCCACCGGGCAGATCCAGTAGGGCTCGCCCTCCTCATTGATCTCAAAATTCGGCTCCGCAAACATATACGTCGGGTACTGGAAGCGCAGGTGGCGCATCAGGTAGCGGTTGAAGTGCTCGGCGGTGGTGTATTTGATGCCGCCCTCCACTGTCTTCACCTCAGCGGACTGATTCACCAGATTCACCACAATGTAGCCTGGAAGGCCCTCAGAGTGGTTTGTGAACCACTTGATCAGGTTGGCATATTCCAGCGGTACCACACGCACCGGCGTATTTTGGTAGTTAATCTGAGCGTCCTTTCCTGTTTCCGTCATATTAACTTTAAATTGAGAAACAAGCTCGCTCAGCTCGCCCATGCGGCGGTTGGCGATCGTCACCGCCGCCGCGCGGTCAATCCGCGGCACGCTGGAGAAGTCAATGGTATCCACTTCTTCTGTGAAGTTGCCCTCCTGCACCTGGATGATATCCTTGTAGGAATTGGCACGGAACACAACGGATGATACCACCAGGCCGATCACGAACACAACGGCCAGTACGCCAATGATGATCACCGGCACAATAGACTGCCGCTTGACGTAGGGGATATACTCCCCTTTGCGCAGCGCACCGGAGGTGACCGCCGCCGCCGCGCAGTAAATCACCGCGACGATGGCGAAGAAAATATACATATCCGTCGATTTAAAATTCATGGGCGGCAGCATAATGTAGTAGGCAATGCCCGCGCCCACCAGCGTAATCAGGATGTTGAGAAAAATCTTCAGCCCGGCTTTTGCAGGCGTGAGATAAATCTCATCGTCCTTTTTTTTCGTGAAATCCACTTTAATGGGATCCATTCCTTCAGCTCCTTCTTCAGCCGGCCGCTCTCCGGCCGGAAAATAGACGTTGATTATTATAAACGGTTTCCTGTATAAGCGCAAGCTTTGCAGGCAGAAATTCATAAAATCTTAACAGCAAGGCGCCTTTTTTATAGCGTTCAAGTCAAAGCACTTTATTTTAGGAATCCCTGTATGATAACCCCCTCCGCCTCTTCCTGCGTCATCCCAAAGGTTTGCAGCTTAAGCAGCTGGTCATTGTTAATGCGGCCGATCGCAGCCTCATGGACAATCTGAGCATCCGGATGGTTCGCTGCAATCTCAGGGATGGAACGGATCTTGGCGTGATCCATAATGATTGAGTCGCACTGCACATGCGCCCGGCATCCAGCATTGCCCACCGCGCGGGGGTAAAACACTTGCTCGGAAGCATCCCTTGCAACGGAGCGGGAGATGATCTGCGCACTTGCGCCCTCCCCATCCAGGTCAATTTCCATATTGGAGCGGGCCGACTGCTGGCCGTGCGTCATCAGCTTCTCCACCAGCACCAGCTTCGCACCGGCCGCAAGGTGCGCCGTAGTTTCCCTCACGGTGGAATCCACGCCCTTGATCTGCACCATCTCCATCTCGCAATAGGCGCCCTCTTCCATCTCCACCTCGGTGGTGGGGTTTAAAACGCGCTCGCCACTACCGTCCCCTTCGCCGTAGTGCTTCTCCACATAGCGCACACGCGCATTCTTCCCAATGTGGAAGGTGTGGATGCCGTCGTGCTCGCTTTTGGCGCTGCCGTCATTGTGGATGCCGCAGCCCGCCACAATCAGCACATCCGCGCCCTCACCGATCTCAAAATGGTTATATACCATATCATCCAGCCCGGTGTCCGTTACGATTACGGGGATATGCACGCTCTCGTTTTTGGTATATGGCTTCACGATGATATCGATTCCCGGCTTATCCTGCTTGGGGACGATCTCAATGTTCGCGGTGGAACGGCGTGCGACGCCGGCCCCGTTTTTTCGAATATTATAGGCGCCTACCGGCGTGCCGTGCAAGCCGGCAATGGATTCCAATAACTGCTCGTCTATCCGGTTCATTCTGCTATCATCCTTTCTGTGTGGGAGGCGCTCACTCCGCTCTCGCCGGGCTCTTCCGGAAGGCGCAGGCATCGTCAAATTCTCCCAAAAGCTTCGGCAGCATTTCCTCGCGGCTGCCCATGCTGCGGATTTTGCCATCCGCAATCACGGCGATCTCATCCGCAAGCTTCATAATCCTCTCCTGATGCGAGATGATGATCACACTCTCGTGGCGGTTGGCGCCCATGGCACGGAAGCTATCCACCAGCATGGTGAAGCTCCACAGGTCAATCCCGGCCTCCGGCTCGTCATAGATGGCTAGCTTCAGATTGCGCGCCATCAGCGTAGCAATCTCAATGCGCTTGACCTCTCCGCCGGATAGAGACGCATCCACCTCACGGTTGAGATAATCTTTTGAACAAAGCCCCACATTTGTCAGGTAGGCACAGCACGCATCCTCCGGCAGCTCACTGCCATGCGCGAGGCTTAGCAGCCTACGCACCGTCAGCCCCTTGAAGCGTGGCGGCTGCTGAAACGCATAGCCGATGCCAAGCCGGGCGCGCTCGGTGATGCCGAGGCCCGTGATCTCCTCTCCGTTAAAGAGGATCTGGCCCGCCGTCGGCTTTTCAATCCCCATAATAATGCGGGCCAGCGTGGATTTTCCACCGCCATTCGGCCCTGTTATCACCACAAATTTCCCATCCGGTACGGTCAAGCTCACATTCTCCAGAATTTCGTGCTGTGCACCCTCCGACTGCACTTGAAAGGAAATATTTTTTAACTCCAGCATTTGAATAACCTCTTTCCTGGCCGTCTTTTCGCACAAGGGCCGGCTGCTACGCTGTGCAAAAGCACAGGCGAACCCGGCTCCTATGCGGCGGCCCTCTTCATTATACCCACAACACAGGCCCTTGGCAAGCATCCGGCAGCACAATGCAGCCTGGCCTCTCACCCAAGCCGAAACGCCTCCAAAAAGGGGCGGAACGCCGAGGGCAACGTATACTGGGCCGCCAGCTCATGCGGTGTTACCCAGCAGAGGCCCGCGCCTGGCAGCGCCTCCTCCACGCGGATGCGGTAAGCGGTCATGTGCCACTCCACATGGGTAAAAATATGCTTTGCCCACCCACATTTTTCAATTCGGAGCGCTTGCAGGCCCCATTTTTCCACCGCCGCACGGGCCGCCTGCGGTGCATCTGCATCAACCAGTTCATTGGGCAGCTCCCAGAGCCCGGCCAGCAGGCCCCGGCCTGGCCTGCGGTGCAGAGCGAGCTTTCCGCCGCACAAAAATAAAAAAACCGCGCGCTGCTCGACCCGGCGCGCCTTTTTTGCCGCCTTCACAGGGAAGGCGCAGGGGTTCCCCCCTGCACAGCCTGCGCAAAGCGATTGCAACGGGCAGGCTCCGCACTGCGGCGCCCCGTTGGGCAGGCAAACCGTAGCGCCGAGCTCCATCAGCGCCTGATTGAAGGCCCCGGGCTCATCCGCCGGGATGGCAGAGCGCACCCGCTGCTCAATCTGTTTTTTCACTTTTGAATCGCTGATATTCGACGGATCCGCCGTAACACGGGTGACGACGCGCAGCACGTTCCCATCCACCGCCGGGGTCGGGAGCCCATAAGCAATAGAGGCGATCGCGCCTGCCGTATAGGGCCCAATCCCCGGTAGGGAAAGCAGTGCCTCATAGCTGCGGGGCAGCTCCCCACCATAGCGCTCCACCACCTGGCAGGCGGCTCTGTGCAGGTTGCGCACGCGGCTGTAGTATCCCAGCCCCTCCCAGAGCTTCAGGTAGGTCTCCTCCGGGGCCTCTGCTAGCGCTCGAATATCCGGCAATGCCTCCATAAAGCGCTCAAAATAGGGCTTGACAGCCTCCACCCTGGTTTGCTGCAGCATGATTTCAGAAACCCACACGCGGTATGGTGTGGGCATATCCCGCCAGGGGAGGCTGCGCGCATTCTGCCGGTACCATCTAAGCAGCGGCGCGGATATCTTCGTCAAACCGGTGGTATCCAACGGTATTTCTCCTCTTTTCCACAATGGCGTGCCTACTCCCAGCCAGAGCCCGGGTGCCATGCTCCGGCTTAAAAATCCGTATATTTTAAAACCACACTGTAAGCGCGCACAAGCTGCTCCAGCGTGCAATTGCGGCAGTTCGCCGCGCTTGGCGAGGGCAAATATTCGCTTGCCCGCCCGGTCTGGGGGAGGCACAGCCGGCGGTAGAGCTCCGTCGCCTTCCTCCCGGTTGTAAAAATGGCCTGCACCGGCGCTGCCTCCAGCACCGGCCGCAGGTCGTTTGCCACCGGGCGGCGGATGCTGTGATCCGCCGCGCCCTGTATCTCACAGGAGGCCAGCACATCCCACAGCGCGATGCGGTGCGCCAGCACAAACGCGCGCTTTTCCGCATTGCTCACGGGCAGCGGCTCTTGGAACAACGCCGCAAAAATCCGCCAGAAGCGGTTTTGCGGATGCGCGTAATAAAAGCCGGCCTCCCGCGATTTGGGGGAAGGCATTGTGCCAAGGATCAGCACGCGGGACTGTGTATCATAAACAGGCTCCAGCGGGTGCCTCACTATGCCCATTTTCAGGAATCCTCTTTTTGCGCCTTGCGCTGCGTATACGCCTGGTAAAGCCGGGAAACCGTTTTGCTTAATCCAATCAGGCCCAGCAGGTTCGGAATCACCATCAGGCCGTTAAAGGTGTCAGAAAGGCTCCAGACAAGATCCACCTTCAGCGTGGAGCCAACAGCCACAAAGATGCACACCAGCAGCGCATACACCTTCACGCCCCTTTTGCCGAACAACGCGCGGATGTTGACCTCCCCAAAGAAATACCAGCCCACGATTGTGGAAAACGCAAAAAAGAACATACAGATGGCAATAAACACCGTGCCGCCATAGCCAAACACCGATTCAAAGCCCGCCTGCGTCAGATCAACGCCCTGCAGCTCACCGCTGTAGCCCCGCGGTAGCACGCCTGTAACAAGCACGACAAGGGCCGTCAGCGTTAAAATAATAAAAGTATCCAAAAACACGCCCATCATGGCGACAATTCCCTGATCGCAGGGGTGCTTGACCTTCGCAATCGCATGGGCGTGCGGGGTGGACCCCATGCCCGCCTCATTGGAAAACAAGCCGCGTGCCACACCGAAGCGAATGGATTTCTGCACTGTGATCCCAATCACGCCGCCTGTAACTGCCTGGGGAGAAAACGCGCCGGTAAAAATCTGCGCAAAAGCCTCTGGAATCCTGCGAAAATGGATGGCAACAATGATCAACGCACCGACAATATAAAACAGCGCCATGACCGGCACAATTTTTTCTGTTACGCTCGCAATCCGCTGCACCCCACCCAGGAAGATAAACCCGGCAATGGCCGCCACCACTACACCGACCGCCAGCGGAGGGATATCAAACGCATTTTGAAACGCCGCTCCAATCGAATTGGATTGCACCATATTTCCCATAAAACCGAGCGCGCAAATGACCAAAACAGAAAAAACTCCGGCCAGCACCTTACCGAAACGGCCCCGGAACGCCGCCCGGATGTAGTAAGCCGGGCCGCCGGTGACCTCGCCATCGCGCGTGGTTTTATACTTTTGCGCCAATGTGGCCTCCGCAAAAATGGTAGCCATGCCGAAGAAGGCGCTCATCCACATCCAGAAGATCGCGCCAGGGCCGCCGCCGATGAGCGCTGTGGCCGCACCCGCGAGATTACCGGTGCCAACCTGAGCGGCAACGGCTGTGGCAAAGGACTGGAAGGAGCTCATCCCCCCATCGCCCGCTTTGGCCCCGCGCAGGCGGAGGCCGCCGAACGTCCGGCGAAAGCTCTCGCCAAAACGGCGCACCTGAATGAATTTCAGCCGGAAGGTGAAATAGATCCCAGTGCCGCACAGCAAAAATAAAAGCAGGTAATCCCAAAGATAGTGGTTGGCCGATTCAACGGCGGTTTGTAAAAACGACAAGGCCATTGCTCCTTTTTATGTAATCATTCAAGCGGCGCTGTCCGCCGCGCGCTCCTTTGCAACCGTCCGGTTCAGCCGCTCTGACATGCAGAGCATCAGTGCGGCCAGCGCCAGAAGATAAACGGGGTAAAGCCCGATATGGATATGCGCTGCAATCAAGCCAAACAGTGGCGGCATAAAGGTGGTGCCCACATAGGCGCTCGCCATCTGGATGCCGATGATCGCCTGCGAATTCTCCTCGCCAAAGTTCGCGGGCGTTGCATGGATAATGGAAGGATAAATAGGGGCGCAGCCCAGGCCGATGACGATCAGTCCCGCAAGGGCAAACGCATCATTTGAGACGGGGAGCGTCACCAGCAGGATGCCTGCCATTGCGGTCAAAATCCCGATTCGGATCATCCGCCGGTCGCCCAGCCGGTCGGCGACAAATCCGCACAAAAAGCGGCCGAACGTAATCCCGAGAAAAAATAGCGAGGCAAAGCTCGCGGCCGTCTCCTCCGAAATTCCACGCAACTGCACCAGGTAGCTGCTTGCCCAGAGACCCGCCGTCTGCTCCAGCGCACAGTAGCCAAAAAACGTGGCCATCACCAGCGGCACGCCCTTGACCCGCACCGCCTGGCGCAGGCTCAGCGTCCTAGCCGGCTTTTCCGCCTGCGCCTGCTGCGCCCGCTTCCGCCGCCAAAGAGGGAGGCTGACGAAGAGAAACGCTGCCAAAACGATCTGCACAAGGGAAACAATCCGGTACCCATTGTGCCAGCCCAAGCCGCCCGTCAGGCAATAGCTCATAATATAGGGGCTCACTGCCGCGCCGACGCCCCAGAAGCAATGCAGCCAGCTCATATGGCGGGAGGCATAGTGCAGTGCGACATAATTATTCAGCGCGGCGTCTACAGCGCCGGCCCCCAGCCCATACGGCACCGCCCACAGGCACAGCATCCAGAAGGCGTTTGAAACAGAGAAGCCAAACAGCGCCACCGCCGTCATCAGCACGCTCACGGCTGTAACCAGGCCTGCCCCAAATTTTCTTGTGAGCCTGTCGGAGAGGAGGCTGGATACAATCGTACCGCCCGAAATAATCATGGTGATCACACCGGCGGAAGAGAGCGTCACCCCCAATTCTCCATACATCACCGGCCATGCCGAGCCGAGCAGAGAATCCGGCAGCCCAAGGCTGATAAAGGCCACATAGATGATCGCCAGCAGCAGTGCGTACATAAAAGGCACCTCTTTCTTTCCTGCTTATCTGCTTGTCAGAGCGCGTTTGCCGGGCCCCGGCAGAGCCGCTCTGCTCCGCATGCACGCTGGTTATTTATCATAGCGGTTTTGCCCGCCTTTGTACAGAGTTATTTCAAAAATAAAGCCCATTTTCTGCTCAAATCCAGCTTATTCCACCGTTTCAAATGCTGCAAGCAGCTCTCCAATCACCGTGTTGGAGAGCAAAAAGCCCTTGCGTGTCAACCGGATCGCACCCGCATCCTGCTCCAGCACACCGTAGCATCCCAACCGCTGCGCCGCCGCGCGCAGCCCCTCCGGGATGCCGTGCCCATAGCGCTGCTGCACAAGCTCCTCCCGCAGCCCCTCCGTCAAGCGCAGGCGGAGCATCGCATACTCCTCAAACGAACCGCCCTGCCCATCCAGCACAGGGGCGCAGCCCCTGACGAACGCGCTCCAATCCCTTGGGTAATAAAAACGCTTTCCCTCAAAAAAGGAGTGCGCGGAAGCGCCAATCCCCAAATACTCCTCTGCGTTCCAATATTTCAAATTATGGCGGCTCTCAAAGCCGTGGCGGGCAAAATTTGAAATTTCATATTGCCGGAAACCTGCCTGCTCCAGCATCGTGCATGCCTGCTCATACAAATCGCACACGGTATCCTCATCCGGCAGTTGCAGAGTATCCCGCCGCCGGGCAAATGCCGTGCCCTCCTCTATTTTTAAAAGATAAGCGCTGACGTGCGTCACCCCTGCCTGCGCGCAGAACGCCACGCTGCGGCGTAGGCTCTCCTGCGTCTGCCCCGGAATACCAAGCATCAGATCGAGCGAAAGGTTTTGGATGCCAGCCGCCCTAGCCAGCCGAATGCACGCCTGCGCCTGCTCAACGCCCGCACGGCGGCCCAGCGCACGGCGCTCCTCCTCCACGGCGGACTGTAAGCCGAGTGAAACGCGATTGACGCCCGCCCCGGCCAGCACCTCAAACAGCCGCCCATCCGCATCGGAGGGGTTGCACTCCACCGTGATCTCCGCATCACGCAGGCCAAAGCAGGCGCGCGCGGCCCGCACAAGTGATTCCAGGCGGGCCCCACCGAGCAAGGAGGGCGTGCCGCCGCCAAAATAGAGCGTATCCGCAGCCCGGCCGGCCTTGGCAGCCCATCCGTTTAATGCAGCAAGCAAGGCCTGCGTATAGGTATCCATACAAGCGTCATCCGCATACATGGAATAAAAATCGCAATAGGGGCACTTTCCGCGGCAAAACGGAATGTGCAGATAAAGCCCGGCCGGCTCCATCGCGCTCCCCTCCCCGCTGTTTTATGATTCTGCTACAGCATAGCATATTTTTCGCTTACATAAATTCAAATATCAAATTTTAATTTTTCGATCAAGAAGAGAAGGTCGTGCCAGGGCTCGGTGTTTGCTCTCGTCAAAAAAATGGGCAGAAGCAATCAAGTTAGGTTCGGGATTGTGAAGATTTGCTGTAGGGGCCGGGAGGTGGGCGCCTTCAAAGCGGCTCACAAGGATTCGTTCGGCCGAAACGGTCACGGCCGTTTTCCACAAATTTAGATGGTAGATTTGGGAAATGAGCGGCTGGATGAGAAAGCCGAAAAAGCCCCCGCCTCTGCGGCAGGAGCCTGCATGAAACCAAGTCTACTATCCAATTTCCCCAGTCCAACATCTAACTTCGTAGGGGCCGGGTCAAGACCCGGCCGGGCGCAAATCTACCCCGTGAAACCGTTCACAGGTATCTATGCAAAATCGGGGCCGGAGCGCCGCCCCAGGCGCCCCGGTCCTTTCTGCACAGAGAGGCGCGTCCCTCTGTCAGGCAACGCCCTGCTTAGGGCAGAATTCCGCCATGCAGCAGCTATCGCACATCGCCTTGCGCGCAGTGCAGCAGGCCCGTCCATGCAGCACGCAGCGGTGGCAAAAATCATTGCTCTCCTCCGGCGGCAGGAGCTTGCGCATCTCCACTTCAACCTTATAAGGGTCCTTTGTGCTGACAAAGCCCAGCCGGTTCGACATACGGATAAAGTGCGTATCCGCAACGACGGCCGGCTTGCCGTAAACATCCCCCACAATGAGGTTGGCCGTTTTCCGGCCAACGCCTGGCAGCGTGGTGAGCGCCTCGACCGTATCCGGTACAACGCCGCCGAATTCATCCCGGATTTTTTGCGACATGCCGATGATATCCCGCGCCTTTCCATGGTAAAAGCCGCAGGAGTGGATGATTGCCTCTACATCCTCCACGCGTGCCTCGCAAAAGGCCTCCAGCGTGGGGTATTTTGCAAACAGAGCCGGCGTCACAAGGTTGACTCGTGCATCCGTGCATTGGGCCGAGAGGCGGGTGGCGATAAGCAGCTGCAAGGGCTCCTCCGCCCGCAGGGAGCAAACCGCATCCGGGTATTCTTTTTTCAGCGCATCCACAGCCATCTGGGCGCGTTGCTTTTTGGTCATGCAAAGCCCTTCTTCCTTTCATGCTCTGGCGCTCGGGTTCAAGCGCCAGTCCGGCTTTATTATACTGTATTTGACGCAGTCCGCCAAGCCTCGTCTGCAGCAAAAATATACGCCCCATGCCTTTTATTATGGCATGGAGCGTCAGCCTGTCGGAAAAAGCTGGTAAGGCACATCCTCCCCAGCCGGGCAAAAATGCCTCTGTTTTCCCTTCGGAGGCACCTGCCTTCCGGCTTTCCCATCCAATCTCCAATTTTCGCAGTCTCAAATCTAACAACCAATCTTTAAAATCTACCCTCCAGCTTTGTAGGGAACGGCCAAGTCAGACGTCAGATTTCGGACATGAGACGCCAGACGTGGAAGCCGGAAGGCATGAGCCATAAAAAGCAAGAGACAGAAAGCGTTGGTCCCGGGAAAAGCCTCTCGATCCCTTCCGTCTTTCGGAGTGGCTGAAGCCTTTCCACAGGCCAGCGGCGGCAGGCTCCGCACATTCCCGGGGGCCCGTGAGGGGTGGCATCTGATGCCGCCTGGGCCTATCGTTCCGCTTGCGGGTCAGAACTACTTGCAGGCTCCGGGAGGTTTCTCCCGGAGCCTGCAGTCTGGTGCGGAAGCAGAGCCTTTCAATAGGCCAGCGGAGGCAGGCTCCACACAGTTCTGGCGGGCTCGTGAGGGGACTTGCCTGCCGCCCGGCAGGCAAGCAAACGCCCAAAATGTCTGAGCTGCCGTGAGGCAGCGAGTTTTTTGGGTGGCTTGCCGAACACTTAAAAGAGATACATGAGCATCTCAGTGCCGCCGCTGGCCGTGCAGAACGGCCCCTTTTGCCTCCTTTTCCGGCCGAGCGGAAAAGGAGGGGCCTCCGCGGCCTGAGCGGAATAAACATCAATGTTTCATTTGTGGTGCGGCCAGTAGGTTTTCTTTGATTTTTTGTGAGTGCCTGGTTTCGCTGTACGCGACCTCATTCTCTTGTTGGCTGACAAGAGAACGAGGCAAGAGAAACAGCCGGGGGCTTAGCCCCACGACCCCGCGAACGGCACTGCGGCTGCGGTTGTTAAACTTTCCACACCACCGCGCGTTCGGCGAACGCTTCCCGAACTCAGCCGCTCACGCGGCTTCAAACATGCGGGAAGGTTCGCTTTTTGCCCTTCGGGCCAAAAAGTTCCCTCACGTGCACGCATTGAGTGACAGTAGTTGCCGCCTGGGCCTATCGTTACGCTTGAGTCTCCAAACTACTTACAGGCTCCGGGAGAAACCTTCCGGGGGCCTTCAGTCTGGCACGGAGGAAGAGCCTTTCAATCGGCCCCTTTTGCCTCCTTTTCCGGCCGAACGGAAAAGGAGGGGCCTCCGCGGCCCGAGCGGAATAAACATCAATGTTTCATTTGTGGTGCAACCAGTAGGTTTTCTTTGATTTTTTGTGAGTGCCTGGTTTGCAGCAAAAATATACGCCCCATGCCTTTTTATTATGGCATGGAGCGTTTCCCCGGCTGGCGCGTGTTAATGCCGCACGCCACCGCCTGCGCCTGTGTCCCGGCTGAGCGGGATGGGGCCAAATCGGCGCTCAAATTGCGTTACATGCTGTTCGATCATCCGGCGAACGGTGTGTGATTTGGGGCAGCCATAAAAATTGGCCACATAACTCAGCCGGTCAAACAGGCTTTTGCTGATGCACATGGTGAAACGAACGTCTTCCTGCTTCATGGGGAGTCCCTCATCCTTTCTGCTTATCGAAATTGCCAAAAGTATAGCATAGTTTTAAAGCTGAAAAGGCATTAAAATCGGGAAAGCTGTAACTTTTCTCATATTTTTGTAGGATAAGGGTTTTTACGAAAGAACAGGGGCCGCACTGGCTCTTGCCAGGTCAAATACGTATACATTATGTATAGCTGCTGTGGATAGGTCGCCCCGTAAGTGATAAAAAGCGCCGCCAAGGCGCTGCGGAAACTTTTATAAATCCACGCATCCGCAGGGGATGCGACATGTGAGGTGTACGCCAAGCCAGGTGGCTGCCGCCGCCTTGCATGCAGATGTGCGCTCCGGGCAAGGCCTGCTCCTGCCGGATAAGCGGTAGGCAAAAATAGCCGGCTGCCGCCGCCATCCGGCAGAAACAATTCTAACGATTCCTCGCTGAAAGCTGGACTTTACGAATGCACAGAAAGGAATAGTGGGTTTAAGTGAGATTCCCATTTTTGTCGCAAGTTAAAGTAATGGTTTTCTCTACGGTATCAACCGGAATAAACAATAAATATCTTTTTAATGTTACAGATGCAATTGCCTGTGAACCAGACGCCCATGCAGATTGTGAAATTACTTTCCAATCATCATTTGTAATTTCAACCCTGACGGTAGCCTCAATACAAGTAGAACTTACCCCACTATCTACTCTGAATTTTCCATGAAGGATAATCTTATACTGTTCATTTCCTTTCGCATCTCGATAGGTATAAACTTTATCGGCTGATTTATTATAGAGCGTTCCTCTAGTTGTAATATCTGTCGTTTCGATAATATCCGTTGTCACATAGCTTCCATCACTAAAATATTCTATACGAGGCTCGGCTTCAGTAACCATGAAAGCGCTAACATTAGCCACTAAACAAAATGAGAGGATCATACAAGCTATTACAGCCATTATCTTTCGTTTCATTCATTACTATCCTTTCATTACATGGTTTCAACTTCTACGTTTTGAATTGTTTCTTCTCCGGCACCAGTAGCTATAACATGATTTTCGATTAATGCGCCCGCATATACAATGCCAACAATCGTCACAACCAGAACCGCGGCTACCACGACCACCCTTCGAAGAGACATTTTTCGCCTAATTTTTTCAGGAAAGGAGTCTAACTCCTCTTCCAGTGCGACATTCCCCTGTAGTTCCGGTGAACCGAACTCGCGCACGATATCATGGATGGTTGCCTCCGGCTTCTCGCTGAGATAATCGGCAATATCATCGCAAAGCATATCCACATGGGATTCCCTCTCATGCACGCTTCCGGTGAGCACTGCCTGAATATCCTTTAAATAATTCTCTACCTTTTCCAGTAAATCCGGCTGGATAGCAGCATCCAAAAGAACTTTCTTTTGATGCTTCGTCATAATCATCCCCCCTTTTTGCATCTCTATCGAGAAGTTGTTTTAAAAAATAACTTTTTGGATGAATCGAGGCTTCCTCTCCCTCCTTCCAAGACGGCAGAAACCCGGCCTCTAGAATGAATTCCCATAAATTACAATGTAATCATAGCATACTCTTTTCCGGAAGTAAACACTTTCAGTCGATATATGTAAAAAAATTGCGAAGCAGTATAATATTTAATCTAAAATAGTCAAATTTCCCAATATTCTTTTGGGCGTCTAGATTCACAGCGCCTTCGCTATGCGGTTGTCAAGCGCCCTCCATGTCAAGACGGGGAAACCCGTATGACAATGCCATGGCGGAAAATTTCTTCTCTATTCTCAAAACAGAGCGCATCTACCGGCGCAAGCCGGCCACCTTCTCTGAGGCCAACCAAATGATTGATCAATTTATCCACTTCTACAACCACGAGCGCATCCAGCTCAAAACGGGAGAGGCGCCGCTGGCGCGACGCCTCTCCTCCTAAAACATGATATTTCCTACCAGGGCCTTTTTGTACTGTCCGCACAATATGGGGCGGTTCAGGTGCTGCCGGCTGTGGGCTTTTCGTTCTACTTTTATTGTTTAGCGAATTTCCGCCTTGCCGCCCATATACATGCGCAGCGGCTCCGGGATGGCGATGGAGCCATCCGCTTGCAGGTTATTCTCTAAAAATGCGATGAGCATGCGCGGCGGCGCGACCACCGTGTTATTAAGCGTGTGGGGGAAGTAGTTGCCCTTCTCCTTGCTGCGCACGCGGATACCCAGCCTGCGGGCCTGTGCGTCACCAAGGTTGGAGCAGCTGCCCACCTCAAAATATTTTTTCTGCCGGGGCGACCATGCCTCCACATCCACGCTCTTAACCTTCAGATCCGCCAGATCTCCGGAGCAGCACTCCAGCGAACGCACCGGGATATCGAGGCTGCGGAAGAATTCCACTGTATAATGATATAGCTTCTCAAACCACTCCGGGCTCTCCTCCGGCTGGCAGACAACCACCATCTCCTGCTTTTCAAACTGATGGATGCGGTAAACCCCGCGCTCCTCAATCCCATGGGCGCCCACCTCTTTGCGGAAGCAGGGGGAATAGCTGGTCAGCGTCTGGGGCAGCTCCTTCTCCTCCAGGAGGGTGTCAATGAATTTGCCGATCATGGAGTGCTCGCTTGTGCCGATGAGATAAAGATCCTCCCCCTCGATCTTATACATCATGTTTTCCATCTCGGTAAAGCTCATCACGCCATCTACGACGTTGCCACGAATCATGAAGGGGGGTACATAATAGGTAAAGCCCTTATCGATCATGAAATCCCGTGCGTAGGAGAGGATTGCCGAGTGCAGGCGGGCAATGTCGCCGCGCAGGTAATAAAAGCCGTTGCCGCTCGTCCTGCGCGCGCTGTCGAGATCGATGCCATTCAGCCGCTCCATGATATCCACATGATACGGCACCTCAAACTCCGGCACGCGGGGCTCGCCGAAGCGCTCAAGCTCCACGTTTTCGCTGTCATCCTTCCCGATGGGGACGGAGGGGTCGATAATATTCGGGATCACCAGCATCCGCTCGCGAATCTGCGCGGAGAGCTCGTTTACCTCGGTATCCAGCGCAGCCATTTCCTCTGCCATGGCAGAAACGCTCTTTTTGGCCTGCTCTGCCTCTTCCCGCTGGCCCTTGGCCATCAGCGCGCCGATCTGCTTGCTGATCGCGTTACGCTGGCTGCGCAGGTATTCGCAGCGCGTGCGCGCGGCCCGGCATTTCTCGTCAAGTGCGATCACTTCATCCACAAGCGGGAGCTTTTCCTCCTGAAATTTTTTCCGGATATTCTCCTTCACCACATCCGGGTTTGCTCGCAGGAATTTGATGTCTAACATAAGCAATCTCCTTTCTCATCCGTGGGAGCCTGGCGGCAAAATAAAAAAGCCCCATCCCTGTTATGGGACGAAGCTGTATCCTCCGCGGTGCCACCCATTTTGCCGGTCTCCCGGCCGCTTTTACCGCGCTGTAACGGGCGCGCTCCCGCCGGCTCCTCACCGGCAGCTCCGAAAGTGGAGGCGGGCCTGCGCCTTTTCCGGTTTTCACCAACCACCGGCTCTCTGCAAAAGGGGGATCAGGCCTGCGGCTTTCCTCATCGCTGGTCACAGAATAAACCCTGAGGACGCCCGGCGCCTACGGCGCGCAGAGCTCAACAGCGTCTATTTCAGGGTTAGTATAGCCGATTCCTCCGCATTTGACAAGAGTGATTTTGCTTTTTTACGCTCTCGTCCCATAAGGCAGGGCTTTAGAGCGGCATATATTGAGAAAAATTTCACAAACTTTTTGTGTGTCAGCTCCAGCGGCCGTCTTAAACAAAGCGATATTCACAAATATAAAGGGCCCGATTTGTGCAAAAAATCTAATTGTTTGCCATGCAGCGCTGTGCTTCTGTGAAACAGCACAAGGAAAAATGCGCGGCTTTAATTGGTTATATTGCACAAACACAAAGCTATTAAACTGTGCAACATGCCTTGACATATGCACAAGTTGATGATAAGATAAGAGCAATCTCAGGAAAGGATGATGAACAATGTTGTCAACTTATGAAGAGAGAAAGATGTATCATGAGTGCAGCATGAAAATTATAAAGGATCTTGAGCACGAGAAGCGCCTCTCCTGGCGGAAGGTGCGCAAGGCGATGACCCTGGCCGCCGTGCTTGATGCGGAGAGCCAGCTCTACTAAAGCGCCCCGCGCACACGGGTGCGCCAGTTGCCTGCAAAACAGAAAATTCCAACAAAACAGCGTTTCTGGCAGATTTTTAATAACTGCTTGAAGCGCCGTTTTTTTGTGTGTTATTTGAAAAATCCGGCTTGCAAAACAGTCTTTGGCGCCCGGTGTTCCGGAAAAAAAATAGATACAATTGCAAATATTTCAAAATAATAAAAATAATAATAGACATCGTGTTTATAATAAAAGTGCTAAAATTCTGCATAAATAAGGAGGAATTTAGAAATGTTGTGGAAAAAATGCCTGGCATGTGCCTTAACCGTTCTGCTGGTATGCTCCGCTTTGCTGGCGCCAGCAGCGTCAGCAGCCAGCCAGGAAGGAATCACCATAGCGGAGGGTGGCTACTATATGCAAAAGCTCTCCAACCCCACCCTGGGCGAAGGGGAGGCGGACGGGCTGGTCACTCCAGGGGACCGGTTCAACAGTTACGGCTGGGCAACCGGCGAGCTGGGCGATTATATTTATGTCGGTTCCAACCGGAATCTGGTCGGCGGCACAGCCACCTCTTATGCAGCCGCAATGGGCGTGTCAAAGGAAGCGCTCAGCACAATCCTGAAGGCGTTCACCAATGATGAGATTGCCGTAACACCGGATGAGGATCTGGATAAAGGCGGTGTCATCGTCCGCTACAATAAAACGACGGGCGAAATGGAAACGGCGTTCGAGCCCAACAAAAATATGCCCTCCCCCTTTAACGATATCACGGGTTACCGGATGTGCGTGGAGTTCAAGGGGTCCTTGTATTTCGGCACGACGGGCTCCGAGAACACCATGCTCATCCGCATTGGGCCGGATTTCGAGCCGGGTGACCTGCCGGAGATCATCGTGCATATGACCAAGCCGGATGGCACCGGCATGGGTAATATCCGCGCTTACGACGTTACGGATGATGGCGAGCGGCTTTACATCGGCGGGACGGATGGAACGCTGCTGACAGAGCAGGATAAAGCGGATAACATTTCCGCCGCCGTGCATATCCAGACCACGACGGATGGCGAGCATTTTGAAACGATTGCTTGCCCGCGCGATTTTTATCCTTACAATACATTGGAAAACGTCAATGTAGCAGGCGATGTGTGGGATCTGGTCGTCTATAAGGGCGAGGTTTATCTTTCGCTTGTCACGAACCTGGGCGCGGCCGTCTACAAGGGCGTAGAGGTCGGCAAGGGGGCGCCTGGCGCCAATGCTTACGGATGGAAGTGGACCGAATATATCGGCAACGGGATTGGGGTCCAGAGCGATCCGATTTACCCCGCCGGATTTGGCAATGCGAAAAACTATGCGGTTTCCCCCGTTGTATACAAAGGGGATCTCTACTATTTCGTGCTCTCCAACGCTGTGGATGCTGTTATCGCGGGCCTGCTGGGGACACTGTCCTTCCTGCAATCGGGCGATATCAATCAGTATTTTGACTCTCTGAAGATTATGGAGAGCAGCATGCAGAATAAGGCGACCATCTATCGTCTCGACGGAGATCAGAAGGTTGAGATGGTGATGGGCTCGCCGGATGAATACTTCAACGAAGAAAAAGGGAACTATCTCTCTGAAACCTATGGTGGCTTCTCTGAAACGGATGGTCTGAGCTGCCTCCAGTATATCTGGAGGGCGGCAGAATATAATGGGAAATTGATCTTCGGCACCTTTGATGCCTCTACGCTCTACCATGCCTTTACAAAGCTGACCAATGGCGATTTGATCGGTATGCCGGCGGACGAATGCGAGAGCCAGATCCGCTATGCCGTCGATTTGATCAACTTGCTTGGGGAAAAGCAGCTCATTGACGATAATACAGAGGAGCTGCTGGTGAAGATCCTGGGTACGATCAACAGCCTCGTCGATAAGGAGGCGACAGAGCAATCCGTCAAGCAGCTGCTGGAGGGCGTGCTCCAGTTTAAAAAGGCCTTTGACCGGGTCCGCCCGGTGCTCGACCGGATTATCAACGCAGATTGGTTTACAGCAGCTGCCAGTTCCATGCAGGGGCTAAAGGCGCTGCAGGATATTTACAATGCCATTGCCAATGTGAATGTGGAAGGCCTGGAGCGTTATATCCGCATCTCCAATACCATTATGGAGAATACAGGCGGCTTTGAGCTCTACAGCACAGAGGATGGCGTGCATTACACGCAGATTATCGACCACGGCTTTTACGACCGCTTTAACTATGGCTGCCGCTCCTTTATCGTCGGCTCGGACGGGCTATATATCGGTACGGCGAACCCCTTCTACGGTGCGCAGCTTTGGAAGATGAATGAGATTACGGCGCAGTTGAAAACACTCTCCGTTGAAGGACTGGAGCTTTCGTTTGACCCTGCTGTGACGCAGTATGTAGCTGCGGTTGACAAGGATGTGGAGACGATTCGTCTGACGGCTATCGGAGCGGACGCCGGCACAGCGGTAACAGTAAACGGCGCGCCGGCAACAGGTGCTATGCAGCTTGCCCTCCAGGAGGGGGAAAACGAGATCCGGATCGAAACTGCCTCCATCGACGGGAGCGAAACCGCTGTGTATACGTTGACGGTCACGCGCGGCGAGGCGCCCGCGGGTAATACGCAGCCAGCCCCGGAGGAGGGGAACCCCCAGGGGCAGGATCCTTCTTCCTCCACTACAACGGCCGGGCAGGAGGAGCCGGCCGCCGACGCCGGTAAAATCGACATTCCAGACACAGGCAGCCTGTCTGTTGCAATGCTGGCAGTCTTGACCCTGGGCGCCGCCGCCTCTGTTGCGGTCAGCCGCAAAAAGCGCAAATAACAGAGCGCCCCAGCCGCCTAGCAGGATTTAGAATCCCCGCCGGAGCAGGCAAAAGCTGCCGGCGGGGAGAGCAGTACAGATAAAAATACTCTTGTGTCGTCAAAACGCCGCAGAGGGGCCGGCCTACCGGCTTCCCTGCGGCGTTTCTGTCTGTTCCGCTTCCTGTGCGCGCAGTTCTTCCAAATCTACATAAAACGCCTGCGTCTCAAGATCCGGCGTGGGCGCTTTCTCCTGTGGAAAAGTTGGGATCTCCGCAATCACCTCTACCTTTTGGCCGCGCATCCAAACAGAAGGTGTAATACGCACCGTATAACCACAGGCATTTGGCGTGCGCCACTCCGTCATGGGCAGCTCCGGAATGCCAAAGGCGGAGAGCAGCGTCATAATCACACCGCCGTGCGTGATAATTGCAGCGCTGGGCACCTGCGCTTTCATCATCCCCTCCACAATTTTGGCAAAGCAGCTGCATACGCGCGCAGAGAATTCCGCATTGCTCTCGCCAAATGGGGGCGCAGCCTCCGGCCCTCCGGCCAGCCACATGGCGAAGCCCTCGTCACTGGCGAGCTGCTCTGGGGTCTTTCCCTCATACTCGCCGAAGTCATATTCCATTAGCTCACGCATTTCGATCGGCTCCCGCTCGGGGAAAATGGCGTGTGCCGTTTGGGTACAGCGCTTCAACGGGCTTGTAAAAACGGCCTCCGCCTGCGGGTAAACCGCCTCGCTTTTCAGCCGGTGAATCTCCGCCACGCCCTCTGGGCTGAGGATTACATCCGTGTGGCCGATGTAGCGGCCAGAGGCGCTGGAATCCGTCCGGCCGTTTCGAATAAGATGGATTTGATATGTTTTCATTGCTCCTCCAAAATATTTTTTGATTTTTAGTGGGAATGACTCTATACAAATCGAATGTTGTCATTTATAATAATTTCGTTACAATATACCGTTTGTAATATTGTGAGGGATGTGAGGATGAATAAGAGCTTTTCAACGCGGATGGTTCTGCTGCGCAAGGAGCGCGGCATGAGCCAAAAGGAGGCGGCCGCCGCCTTGGGCGTTTCGCAAGCCCTGCTTTCGCATTATGAAAAGGGAATCCGGGAATGCGGGCTGGATTTTGTAACGCGCGCGGCAGAATTTTACCACGTGACATGTGATTATCTGCTCGGCTGCAGCGACAGCCGGACGGGGCTGACCGGCTTTTTTACGGCGGAGGAGCTGGAGCAGGATCGTGAAATGAGCATCAGCACCATCTACCGCGCGGCAGCTAGGATGCTGGAGGCCGTTCATATAGAGACTGACCCAGTGCTGGGGGACCGGTTGCAGTGGCTTTTTGCCCTGTCTGTCTACAATGGCCTGACCGCCTCCTCCCAGGCAGGGTTCCTATCGCAAGGCGCCATTCATTTTGACCCACAAGCAGCGGCATTGCTCAGCAGCGGAATGATGACAGCGATTACACACTCCATCGCCGGGTCAGGGAAAGCTGGGCAGGAAGCGCCTGAGCCCCAAATCCAGGCCCTTCCTCAATGCGTGCAGACGCTGATTACAGAATCAGAAAATTATATCAGGCGCAATATAGATCAATATCTCTCCGGCCGGGAACTGCGGTAGCGCCCGACCATACGCTTATTATATCACAGAAAGCCCGCATTTTCCATGCGGGCTTTCTTCGTAACATAAAGGGCATCCTAAAATTGATAATTCTGGTGGAAGGTGAGTGTGGCGTTTACAGTGGTTTCCCCGATGAGGGGGGCGCTTGCCCGAATGGCGGCCCGGCTGACAATATGGTACTGCGCTGCGCGCATGCGCCCGCTTTGCTTATCAATCGTGCAGGTAATTACAGTGCCTGTATAGGTTTGATCCACATCGTGCAGGGTAACCAGCCAGCTCAGCCCGGCCATCTGCTCTTCAATTTCACTGGTTTGGAGAATATCGGCCACCTGCCCATGAGCTGTCTGAAGCGGTTGCTTTGCCTGCTCATAGGAGATACGCTCCTGCTTCATACGGATGGTGATGGCGTATACATTGCTCTTTTCCTCGCAGGAGGCGGAGGCAACCGCATTGGGAGAGAGGCGGCTGGCCCAGCTCTGGTTTTCCACCGGGAAGGCGGCATTGTGGCTCTCCCCTTTTTTGACGGTAACCGGGTCGGGGTTCAGCACGCTTTTCAGTGCCTTCTGCACCTGGCTGGCAATGCCGGCCACTGCGCCTCCGCCCTCTATCTGGAAGGATATTTTTTCGGTTTTCGTCAGGCCAGGCTTTTCCGTCTTTACCCGGTTCGCCGCCTCGTTGAAATAAGCTACGATTTCCGCCTTGGAGGAGGGCTTTGCTCTCTCCGCTCCGGTGGTTGCCGCTTCCCCTGCGGTAGTTGCGGTGGAAGGCGCTGCTGTCTCCTGAGCGGAACTGGAGGCGGCATCCGTCTCAGAGGCGGCGGAAGGTCCGACGTCCACAGCGGACTGCTCCAGCAAGGAGGAAGCGAGCTCTGAAGCGGCCGCCGAAACCCCGGACGATGGGGAAGGCCCACTCTCCTCAGAGGAAGCTTCCGGAGCATTTTCTGCCCCACGGCATGCGGCCAGTGAAAAAAGAAAGCAGGCTGCCGCTGCCAGAGCGGCTATTTTTTTCGGGATTGATTTCATTGCGATACTCCTTGCTCCGCCACAGAAATGAATGGGAATTGCGAAAAACAGAAAGACTTTTCTTTCATGGGCAGTCTTTCCGGAAAGCGGTATGGTATTTATTATAAATCGAGTAAACGGCGCCATTTATCCCGCTGTGGTTTTACCTTTAATTTTTAATCAAGAATTTCTATCCATTTGGAAAGAAAGATAAACAAATCGTTAAAGCGCGATTCGCCATCGGGCGGAAATAGAGATTGCACTCTTTTCTGCAACCGTGTATAATCTGTTTGAATCGAGAGCAACAGGCGGCTTTTGCCGCCAATCAGGCCGCTTTGGCGGCAGGGAGGTTATTGGATTGGCCGATACATACGATATCTGGGGCAATTTGAACCCCGACGCCCCCTGGGCGGAGATGCTAAGCGAGGATACGCAGTTGCCGCTGTGGGGGGGAGAGGTCCCCGGCTTTGAGGATGCCCTGGGGCAGAGGCAACCGTCCGTCACCTTTTTCCCCGCTCCGGGTGGAGAAAAGCGCGGCTGTGTGATCGTCATGGCCGGGGGCTCCTACACGAGCAAATCCGTGCATGAGGGCAAGGTTGTCGCCCAAAGGATCAATGAGGCGGGCATCCATGCCGCTGTGCTGGATTACCGCGTGGTGCCCTATTCCCGCGATGTGATCCTGCTGGATGCAAAGCGGGCGGTGCGGTATCTGCGCTATCATGCGCAGGAGCTGGGGATCTTGCCGGATAAGATCGGCGTGCTCGGCTTCTCCGCCGGCGGCAACCTGGCGTTTATCTCCTGCGCCTATGGGGATGACGGCAACCCGGCCGCAGAGGATCCGGTGGAGCGCGTTTCCTCCCGGCCAGATGCGCTGCTGATGGGCTATGCTGCCGTGATGTTCAAGGAGGAATATGAGGAGGACGATGAGTTTGACCTCGTCGCTTATTTTGACGTGGTGCTGGAAAAGGAGATGCAGTTCCCGCCCACCTTCCTCTGGCAATCCATGCGGGATGGGCTGATCAATTACAACACTGCGCTGACGCTGTGCGACACGCTGGCAAAGCGCAACGTCCCGGTGGAGATGCACCTGTTCCCCTACGGTGATCATGGGCAGGGGCTCGCCGCGCCGGAGAACGATGACGGCTACCACCCGTTGACTGCCCGCTGGAGCCGCCTGATGAATGAGTGGCTGCTCTTTTACGGATTTTAGTGAAATTGGAGGGATGTTTACATGAAACATCAGGATCTGATCAGCAAAATGACGCTGGAGGAGAAGGCGAGCCTCTGCTCCGGCAAGGATTTCTGGCACCTGAAGGGGCTCGAAAAATGGAATATTCCTGAGATCATGGTGTGCGATGGCCCGCACGGCTTGCGCAAGCAGACGGGCAGTCAGGATAACCTCGGCATCAACGGCAGCGAGCCGGCCACCTGCTTCCCAACGGCGGCGACCTCCGCCTGCTCCTGGAACCCGGAGCTGCTGCATGAGATGGGCGGTGCAATCGCGCAGGAGGCACTGGCCGAGGGTGTGAGCGTTGTGCTTGGCCCCGGTGTGAACATCAAGCGCTCGCCACTGTGCGGCCGCAATTTTGAGTATTTTTCGGAGGAGCCTCTGCTCGCGGGCGAGATGGGCGCGGCGTTCATCAATGGCGCGCAGGAGAAGGGGGTTGGCACCTCGCTCAAGCACTTTGCCTGCAACAATCAGGAGACACGGCGGATGAAGGTGGATTCCGTTGTAGACGAGCGGGCGCTACATGAGATTTACCTTGCACCGTTTGAGACGGCGGTCAAAAAAGCGCAACCGTGGACGGTGATGAGCGCCTATAACCGGATTAACGGAACGTTTTGCTCCGAAAACGGCTGGCTGCTTACCGATGTACTGCGTAAAAGGTGGGGCTTCCAGGGCCTTGTGGTAACAGACTGGGGCGCAAACAACCAGCGCGTGCCAGGCCTAATCGCCGGCCAGAACCTTGAAATGCCTGCCTCCGGCGGCCTGAACGATCAGAAGATTGTGGATGCCGTGCGCGCGGGTGAGGTGGATGAGGCCCTGCTGGATGAGCGTGTGGATCAGATTATCGATTTGATCTGCCGTGCCGAGCAGACAAAGGCCTATGCCCACTCCTGTGATCACGAGGCGAATCATCGCCTCGCGCGGCGGATTGCAGGCGAATCCATGGTGCTGCTCAAAAATGAGGGCGGGCTTCTGCCACTCAAAACGGGGCAGAAGGTGGCTGTCATCGGTGAGATGGCGCGTTCGCCGCGCTATCAGGGCGCGGGCAGCTCCCTGATCAACCCCACGCAGCTGGATTCCGCCTTTGACTGCCTGCTTAGCGCGGGTGTGAGTGTGCTTTATGCGCCGGGCTACAATAAAACGACGGATCAGCCGGATGACGGCCTGATCCGGGATGCCTGCCGAACAGCGGCAAAGGCTGATGTGGTGCTGCTCTTTATCGGCCTGACGGACAGCTACGAGGCAGAGGGCTATGATAGGCTGCATCTGCGCCTGCCTGCAAACCATAATGCGCTGGTAGAGGCCGTCAGCGAGGCGAATGAAAACGTGGTGGTTATCCTCTCCGGCGGCGCGCCGGTGGAGATGCCCTGGATTGGCCGGGTGAAGGCCCTGCTCAATGGATACCTTGGCGGCCAGGCGGGCGGCGGTGCGATTGCTGATATCGTCACCGGCAAGGTGAACCCCAGCGGCAAGCTGGCGGAAACCTATCCGCTTTGCCTTGCGGATACCCCCACAGCGCACACGTTCCCCGGCGCACAGGAGACAACGGAATACCGCGAGAGTATTTTTGTGGGTTATCGCTATTATGATAAGGTGGAGAAGCCTGTGCAGTTCCCATTCGGGTTCGGCCTCTCCTATACGGAGTTTGCCTACTCTAATTTGCGGTTGAGCAAAAAATCCATCCAGCAGGGCGAGGAGCTTACCGTCTCCTTCCAGGTGAAAAACACCGGTAAGGTAGATGGCGCTGAGATCGCGCAGGTCTATGTAGCCGCTCCGGAGAGCATGATTTTCAAGGCGCCGAAAGAGCTCCGGGGCTTTGCCAAAGTGTTCCTGAAGGCCGGCGAGCAGAAAAAGGTGACCGTCACGCTGGCGGAGCGTGCCTTTGCCTATTATCACACCGGCCTGCATGATTGGCATGTGGAGAGCGGCGCATATCAGATTTTGGTCGGCGCTTCCAGCCGGGATATCCGCCTCAGGGGCGCCGTCGAGGTGGCAAGCGCGCAGCCGGAGGTAGCGGCGCCGGATTACCGGCAGACGGCCCCGGCCTACTATACAGGGGAGCTCCAGGAGATCCCCGCCGATCAGTTTGAGGTGTTGCTTGGCCGGCCGCTTCCGCCTGCACAGCGCAAAAAGGGCGAGCCGCTCGATCTCAACTGTACGCTGGAGGATGCAAAAGAAACACCCTGGGGCGCGCGTCTGAATAAAATCGTCCACACTGTTACGCTCAAGCTTGCCAACGGCAATGAGGAAACCGCGCAGATGCTCTCCGCTATGGCGCTGCAGATGCCGGTGCGCGGCTTTGTCGGCATGAGCGCCAGCATGTTCACAGAAGATATGGCGCAGGGCCTGCTGATGATCCTAAACGGGCAAAACGCCCCCATGGGCTGGAAGAAGATTATTATCGGCTTTATCCGCGCCCTGGCGCATTTGAAGGAATTCTTGAATTCCATCTGAGCCGGTCCGCATTTTTACGGAGCTCTTTTTGCCAAACACGTCAGTTCGAAACCATCCTGACGTTAAATAAAACTATGGAGTGAAAACAGAATGAAGAGAAGAACTCTGCCCTATCTTGCCCAGGCGGGCATGATCGCCGCCCTTTACGCAGCGCTGACCTATCTTGCAATGGCGCTAAACCTTGCCTATGGCAGCGTGCAATTCCGCTTCTCCGAAGCGCTGACGGTTTTACCCATCCTAACACCCGCCGCAGTGCCGGGCCTTGCAATCGGATGCTTTATCGGCAACCTGGCAAGTCCCTATCCGTTGGATCTGGTGTTTGGCACGGCGGCTTCGCTGATCGCCGCCGTTTTAACACGCGCGGTGCGCCGCATTCGGGTGAAAAACCTCCCTGTGCTGGCGCCGCTTCCGCCGGTGCTGGTCAACGCCGTGATCGTCGGCCTGCAAATCACGTTTTTTACCCCCGGCGAGGCGGCTTCCTGGGCAGGGTTTCTGATCAGCGCGGCGCAGGTGGGGCTCGGCCAGCTGGCGGTTTGTTATCTGCTGGGGCTCCCCTTCGGCGCGGCGCTTGAAAAAAGCGGCGCAGCCGCACATATTTTTGCTCACACAAAATAAGCGGCCGGCTCCTTTCGCCTGCCGGATGCGCGCCCCAGGCAGTACGCAGCAATCCATCTGGCGCAGCTACACGGCAGGCAGCCGCAGCGGTAAACAATTCATAAATGAAAAACGCCTCAAGGCCGGTTCCGTGCCTTGAGGCGTTTTTGCAGGATTGCTGTGACTTTGTTTACGGCATCAGGCGGCGGATCACCATTTCGCAATCCGCTTCGTTCATAATCTTCGGCACCGGGTAAAGGGGGTTGGCTTCCTTCAACGCGCGCTCAACCAGTGTAGGAATATCCTTCTCCTGAATCTGTTCAATTTTATCCGGGATGTTCATATCGCGGTTGAACTGGCGAATCGCCTCAATGAAGGCCTCCGCTTTCTGCGCATCCGTCATGCCCGGCTGCGTGATGCCAGCCACATCCGCCAAGTCCGCCAGCCGGTGATGGGCGCTTTCGCCATAATATTCAAGCACATAGGGGAGGATGATTGCATTGGCAAGGCCGTGCGCAATGCCATACAGGCCGCCGAGATTGTGAGCGATTGCATGCACATAGCCCACATACGCGCGCGTGAAAGCGACGCCCGCATAGTAGGAGGCCAGCAGCATCTGGCCGCGCGCCTCGATATCCTTGCCATTTTGATATACCTTTTCGATGTTGGCAAAGATCATCTTCACCGCTAGCTTTGCCTTCTCCTCCGTATCGCGTGTGTTGCTGCGGCCGATATAAGCCTCCACAGCGTGCGTAAGCGCATCCAATCCGGTGGTGGAGGTGATGTGCGGCGGCAGGCCGACGGTCAGCTCCGGGTCAAGCACCGCGTATTTCGGGCGAAGCACAGGGTCGTTGATGGCATATTTTTCGTGCGTCGCCGGATTGGTCACAACAGCGGCAATCGTCGTCTCCGAGCCGGTGCCGGCCGTGGTGGGCACCGCAAAGAACGGCGGCAGCTTGCGCAGCACCTTGAGCACGCCGCGCATCTTCGGGATCGGCGTATTCGGGCGCACAACGCGCGCAGCGGCAACCTTAGCACAATCCATGGGGGAGCCGCCGCCAAAGGCGATAATTGCCTCGCAGTTGTTTTCCACATACAGGCGGCGGGCATCCTCAATGTTATCAAACGTGGGGTTTGGCTGCGTGCCGTCATAGAGCGTGTACTGGATGCCGGCCTCGGTCAGCTTTTCAAACAGCGGGTCGAGCAGGTGCAGGTTCATCAGGCCTTTATCCGTGACGATGAGCACCTTCGCCACGCCCTTGGATTTGATCAGCTCCGGCAAGCGCTTGATTGCGCCGGGGCCCTCGAGCCGCTCCGGCTCCGTCCAGTCCAGAAAGCAGACGAGCACACGGAAAACCGCCTGATAGGTGCGGTACCATGCTTTTTTGATTGGCCACATGGGATTCATTCCTTCCTTCTCTCCAAAGGCCGCCGTACAGACGGCGTTTGGTATGTTTGCGGGGCTCCTCCCAGCTCCTGTGCGCGGGGCAGCTCACAGAGGCGCTGCCATAATGCCGTTGGGAGCACCCGGAATATGCCTATAGTTTACTATTTTTCCCTCCCTATTGCAAGTGGGTTTGTGCGATTCCCCAAAAATATGCGCGTACAAACGCGTTAAAACAGTTTTTACAGACAAAAATGGATTTGACTTTCTACCAACAGTCCTATAATATAAAAGAAAAATACCAAGTTGGGGAGGGCAACCCATGAATCCATGCGATGAAATTCTCGCACAGGTCAAAAGAGCGTTTGTCGGGAAAAGGGACGTAGCGCGCAAAATCCTGATGACAATGCTCGCCGGCGGGCATGTGCTGCTGGAGGATATCCCAGGCGTGGGGAAAACAACTCTCGCCGTTGCGTTTTCCAACGCGACGGATTTGCAATATAAGCGCATTCAGTTTACGCCGGATGTCCTGCCGTCCGATATTACGGGCTTTTCTATTTACCGCCGTGAAACAGGCGCAATGGAATATCAGCCCGGCGCCGCCATCTGCAACCTGCTGCTGGCGGATGAGATCAACCGCGCCTCCTCCCGCACGCAGTCGGCGCTGTTGGAGGCGATGGAGGAGGGCAGCGTGACGGTGGACGGCGTAACGCACCGCATCCCACAGCCGTTTACCGTGATCGCTACGCAGAATCCCACCGGCTCTGCGGGGACGCAGCTGCTGCCGGACTCTCAGCTGGACAGGTTTATGATGCGCCTCTCCATTGGCTACCCGGAAGCGGCGGCCGAGCGGGAGATGCTCCGCCGCAAGCATGGGGAGGCCCGTAATCAGGCTGTCCAAAAGGTTGCGGATGCACAGGCACTGCTGCAAATGCGGGAGGAGGTCTCCCGCGTATTCGTCCATGATGAAATCTATGATTATATTGTGCGCCTTGCCCGCGCAACGCGCGAGCATCCTTTCATCCGGCAGGGCGTAAGCCCGCGCTGCTCTGTGGCGGCTATGGCGCTTGCGCAGGCCTGCGCCTGGATGGATGGGCGCGATTATGTTGTGCCGGAGGATGTGCGCGCGATTTATCCGGATTGCGCAGCGCACCGGCTCCTTTTGACCGCACAGGCCAAATCGCAGGGCCAGCAGCCGCGTGAGCTGCTTGCCGGGCTCCTGCACAAAACGCCTGCGCCCAAGCTCAGGTGACGCGATGAACCGGTATCGTATTTTATATCTCTGGCTGTTGGCCATGGCCGCAGCCTATTATGTGATTGACACACGCTATTTATCCTGGCTGCTGCTGACGCTGCTTTTGCTGCTCGTGCCGCTGGAGGTGCTGCTCAGCCTGCCGGGGCTTTTCACCCTGCGCCTGCGCCTGATGGCAGATCAGGAAACGCTGCGTCAGGGCGGGGTGCTGACTGCGCGGGTTGAAATTTCGTCGCGCTTCCCGGTCCATGGGGTCCGCCTGCGTTTACACTGCCAAAACCTGCTGACAGGGGAAGAAGCGGATAAAAAAGGCTGCTTCCCATCGCGGGGAGCGCCGTGTGCGGAGCTGCCCTGCCTATGGGAGCATTGCGGCACGGTGCGTTGCCGTGTCACCAGTGCGCGGCTGGTTGATTTGATGGGGTTATTTTCCTTCCGCGTTGCCTTACCGCAGCCTGTGAAGGTGCTGGTGTCGCCACAGGCGCTCCCCTTTCAGGGGGATGTGGCGTTGCTTCTGCCCGGCGCCGCGCAAGCGGGCGCATCCGTTGCTGCGGGCAAGGGTGGCGAGGAGCGCAGCGCAGTGCGGGAGTTTCAGGATGGGGATCAGCTGCGGGATGTGCACTGGAAGCTCTCCTCCAAGCTGCAAAAGCTCATGGTGCGGGAGGCGGAGCAGTCGCCGCAGCCAAGCGTTGTGCTGGCGTTCTGCCTGAGCGGCGAGCCAGAGCAGGCGGATCAAACACTTGCCCGGGTGACGGGCCTCTCGCAGGAACTGCTGGCCCGTCAATGCGCGCACAGCCTGCAATGGTATGACGCTGCGCAGGCGGAGCTTCCCACGCATCTGGTAGAGGATCAGGCGTCCTTCCTTGCGGCCATGCGTGAGGCCTGCTCCCATCCGATGGAGGAAACAGAGCAGCGCGTGGAAGCATACCGCGAGCAATTGAATGCGCCGGAAGCGGATCTGCTATTTCTCATCCATCCGGATGGAATCACCGTTTTGGGCGAGGAAGAGGGAGGGAGCCGATGAAATCGCCTGCATCCTCTCGCACTGCCGGGCAGGTTGCCGGTTATGCTGTGCGTTTTTTTAGCGGCGCCATGTTGCTGCTGTCCGGTGTATACGGCACGTTGTTTTGCTTTTTTCAATCGTTTTATTTGCCCGAGGCGCAGACTGCCTTGTATTGGGCGCTGCCAACGGCGCTGTTATTCCTGACCCTTTTTTTACTCCCCAAACATCGTGGGATTGCCTACCTCGCCGCTTTTTTGGTGTGGGGGGCGCTGTCCGCTCTCGCTCTTCGGCAGGTGGTCAGTGGGGCGGTGTTTGTGGCAGAGCAATTCTCCACCCAGGCGTCGGTGGTTTTCACCGGGCTTGGCCATTTTGCCCCGCCGCAATCGCAGGAGGATCTGGCGGCATGCCGTATGTTTTTCCGCGTGGTGCAATTTCCGCTGGTGGGTTACCTCGCCTGGGCGGTTATCAAAGCGCGCAGCTTTTTCTTTTCGTTTCTCGCTACGGCCCCGTTTTTGGGGATCGCCGCTGTCGTGGGGCTTCTCCCCTCCGCTTGGGCGCTGGTGCTGCTCGTGGGCTTTTGGGCGGCGCTGCTGCTCTCCGGCAGGGCCAGCCGCGCCGGGCAGCTGCCGGCGGCAAAAGCCGGTCTCATTCTCGCCCCCTTTGCATTTCTTTTAACCGCGCTTCTGGTCTTATGCGCCCCTCCGGATAGCTACCGCCCCTCCGACTCCGTTGCGCGGGTGCGCAGCGAGCTGCTTCAGGCGGCTTCCGAGCTGCTGGAGGCCGGCGAGAGCGCATCCCCCAGCCCCACCCTGGGCGCGCCGATGACAGGCTCGCCCGGCAGTACGGATCTAACAAATGCTGGCGAGCTGAATTTCACCGGGCAAACGGCGCTGCGCGTGCAGATGGAGCAGCCGCAATCGCTCTACCTGCGCGCTTGGGCGGGCGCTGTTTACACGGGATCTTCCTGGGAGGTGCCTTCCGCAGAGGCGTATGAAGAAATGGGCGTTTCGTTTCAGCCGCTGCTCTACACGCGGGATGCGCTCGAGGGGCTCGGCGGAGGGGGCGATTTGCCAGAAGCGTTTTCGCTCACAGTGGAAAACATCTCGGCCAACCGCGCCTATTTGTATCACCCCTATCAGCTTGCCCGTCTGGAAAGCCCGCAGGCGGAGCTGTCCTTTACGCAGGATGCCTACATTGGCTCGATTGACGGGGTCTACACCCTCTCGTTCTACAGCCCTCTTCGCGAGGCGGTGCAAGCGCGTATTTCTGCCCGCGTCAAGGAGCGGGAGCGCGCCTATGAGCGCCAGATAGAGCAGCTTTACACGCAGCTGCCGGAGGGCATCCGGGCAGAATTGCTTGCCTATGCGGAGCAAGCCGGGCTAGAGGCTTCTGCGGGCCCGGAGGATTGGCTGCGCACCGCACAGGCGGTGGCCAGCGTGGTGGCCGGGGCCGGTGCCTATACAGAGCGCCCGGGTCCCCTTCCGGAGGGGGAGGATTTTGTCCTCTATTTCCTGACGGAGCGGCCACAGGGCTACTGCATCCACTTCGCGAGCGCGGCGGCTGCTCTGATGCGTGCGCTGGATGTGCCGGCGCGGTATGTAGAGGGCTATACGGTAAAAGAAAATAATTTCAATGCGGAGGGCAATGCCGAAATCCCAGACCGGCAAGCGCATGCCTGGGTGGAAGTCTGGGTTGACGGCCAGGGCTGGACTCCGGTGGAGGCGACGCCCGGCGGAGCGGCCACCCTCCGGGAGGAATCGGATACGGACGCCGCCTCCCATGAGACGCTGCCTACCCAGGCGCCTACGCAAGGGGACGCAGCTGCCCCGGAGGAGCCAAAAACCGCCTATTGGCTGGCCTCAGCGCTTGTTGGCCTGCTGCTCATTGCGCTGGTCGCCGTGCGGCTGGAGCTGACGCGGCGCAGAAAGCTCTCGTTTGCCCAAAAGGATCGGAACCGGGCGGCCCTGGCAGTTTACGCCTATCTCTGCCGCCTCGCCCGCTTTGGCTACACAATCAGCGGGGAGGCGCAGGCGCTTGCCCGCAAGGCAAAATTCAGCCGTCACACGCTCACCTCGGAGGAGCTGGAGCGCCTCCTTGGCGAAGCGCTGCGGGCGGAACACACCACTTACGATGCGCTGCCGCTCTGGCAGAAGCTCCTGTTCCGCCTTTTGGTGTTTTGAGCCGTTGCCCAAAGCGAGGCTGATTCAGAGGAGAACGCCCTTTGCGCAGGCGGACCAGGCAGCGCTGAAAAAATCCGCTGCCGCCCTCTGCTCTCCCATGCAAACGAAACCGATGAAAAGGCGCCCCACGGCAGGTTGTACGAACTGCCGTGGGGCGCTGATTTAGAATGACCGGCTTTGCCCCTAATCTGCAAAAGGGCCGCATCTTTTCTCCACCTTCTCAGGTAACAAGCACAAAGCACAAAAACAGTGCGAGTCATTTTGAATGAAAATTATTGAAAAATTGTTTTTTTGCGTTCCTTTGGAAGCTTGCCCATTCGCAACGAGGCAAGCACAGCCTTGGCGGCGTTCGTTTGGGAGCCGATGCGCCCCACCGGCAGGAAGAGGGTAGCATTTGTGAGCCCTTCGCACCGGACTGTGCCGTTGTGAATGAATTTCCCCACAGCCGGAACCGGCTTGCCGCCATTGACGGTGAGCGTTGTCTTTTGCAGCCGGGTTTCAATCCGCAGGGTTAGCTTCGTGTGCAGCGGGAGCCCACAGGGGAATTCATATTCATAGCCCTCTCGTGTGAAACCGAGCTTCCCACCTGCGGTGATACGGATGTCGTATGCGCCATAGGGGGCGTCGCTTTCCAGCAGAATCTGGCCGGGCGCGTTCTCCTCCAGCGTGAGTTCCATCTCCAGGAAGCTGCCGGGCTCCAGGCTGCCGGTAACCGCCGGCACATAGCTTGCGCCTCCGTGCAGGGAAAGGCCCTTGCCGAAATCCGCCCCCACCGGCTCCGCCAGATCGCGTCCGTTGCCGGAGCGATCCTTCTGCGGCTGCTCATTGTCAAAGCGGTAATCCGCAAACAATCCTTTTGCTGCCGGGGAACGGCGCAGCGGATTGCTGCCCGGGGCGAATGCGAGCCGGCAGGCAAGCTTGTCAATTGCGGCTGCGCTGCCCTTTTCCTGCCCGTTGGCCCAGGTTTTCTCTGAAAAGAGCGGCAGTGCGTCAAAAAACCGGAGGAAAAGATCCGCCTCCGTCAGGCCGGAGGCCTTTTTGTCAATGTTATCGTTCCATAAAGCGTAGGCCGCGCCAAGCATTTGTGGGTCTCCTGCGGGCAGCGCCCGGTATTTGCCGTTTTTTAGGCGAATTTTGCGCGGCTCAAACAGCTTGAAAACCCGTTTTTTATGGAGCAAGTCCATGTAACTGCCCCGCCGCCCCTTTCCGTTGGGCACCATGTACAGCAGGTGATCGATCGTGTTGATGAGCTGGAAGCCCATCTCATACATCTCCATGCCGTCCGCCCAGCTGTTGGACCAAAGGTTCAGCTGCACGTTTTCAATTGCCTCAGGGAGAATTGGGGTAACAGGCTGATCCTTAATCCACGTAAAGCCGCCCCAGAGCCGGACGGGGTTTGTCTGCTTCAAATACGGCACCAGGGTGTTGACAAAGCGGCGGTATGCGCCGTAATCCGACAAAAATTCGTCTGCACCGATGTGGACGGTGGTTTCCGCATCGAACACGGGAGCATCCCCGTGGGTATAGTCGTCATAAATCCGTTTGACCAGTTCAATCGCCTCTGGCCTGCTGATATCCAAGTGGTCCGTCAGCGGGCGCCCCTTTTGCAGGGGAGAGGTCTGCCCCTCCACCATGCATTCGGGGAACACCTTGGTAAAGGAAAGTGCGTGCGCAGGCACGTCGATCTCTGGCACGATATGCACATGAAAGCGCTCCCGCGCCTCCTCGATCAGGGCCTTAAAGTCGGCCTTGGAATAGGAGTAGTCCTTCGCTGTAGCCGTCTGGCCCGCCTCGTTGTGCAGGCTGGATTCCAGCCGCATCGCCTCGTAGGCATCGAAGCTGTCCCGCTCCTGGCCGCTCTGGTTATAATCTTCCAGCCAGATGTAGTTATCGCTCAAATGCAGCTGGAGGTCGTTCATTTTATACCAAGCCATGTTGCGGATCACATCGCGCAGAATCTCCAGCGAAAAGGGCCGCCGGCCCACGTCCAGCATAAAACCGCGCAGCGGGTATTTGGGGTAATCCCGAATCTCCCCACAGGGCAGGCGGTAAGGGGCGCCGCTTTGCCGCAGCATTTGCAGGATCGTGCGTGTTGCCCAGTAGACACCGCACGGATGGCTGGAGATCAGCCGGATGCATGCGCCGGTTTCAATGCGGTAGCCCTCCTCCCCAAGATAAGCCTCCTCTTCCTCCAGCGACAGATAAAAATCCCCATTCTGCGGCGTGCCGCTGCGCAGCGGCAGCTCCATACCGGTGATCTCCCGGTAATCCTGCCGGAATTCCTCCGCTACACTGGAAAGAAGCGCAGCCGCGCCGGAGGATACGGTCAGCGCGGAGCTCTCGGAGGGGCAAAACCAGCCGCCATCCGCACTGTGCCATTGCGCAAGCTCCGGGATCACGGCAGGCTTTGGGTGCGCGGGCTTTGTGTGGTAAAGGCCCGGGATTTGAATCGAATAATCCCCGGTTATCACCTGCTCGCCCGCAGGGCTGCTCACCTCGAAGGAGAGCAGCACCTCCTGTTCAGTCAGCGGCGGGTGAACGGTCAAATCCCTTGCGACAATCTGTGGGCAATCCGTGCCGTGGAGCACGGCCTGATAGCCCTCCGGCACAGAGAGCCGGATCTTCTGGCTAGAAGCGTCATAGGCGATGGTGAGCGGCGCTTTTTTGCCGGCCGCCAGCTCTTTTTTTCTGATTCTGCGCATAATTGGAACCCCCATTGTTTTTCATCCCGGTCAATATAGCATGATTGCAGCGAAAACGCAACCGTATTTTCTGCTTTATAAGCACCGCGCTGGCTGATAAAACGCAGCGGTGGGTAGAAGCACCTCGCATATTACCGGCTCTGCAAAAGAACCATCTGGCATACAGCGCCCCCTTGTGCTACAATAAAGCCAGAGAAACGCGATAGGGGGGAGCTTTGTGGCGGATGCATTTTTACGCGAGCGGATGCTTCTGGGGGAGGCGGCCGTAGCGCGCTTACAGCGCAGCCATGTGATCGTATTTGGTCTTGGCGGCGTGGGATCCTTTGCGGTGGAAGCCCTTGCCCGCGCCGGAATCGGGGAGTTGACGCTGGTGGATCACGATACCGTCTCCCCGACGAATCTCAACCGCCAGCTTTTCGCCCTGCACTCCACGCTGGGCAGGTTCAAGGTGGAAGTGGCCTGCGAGCGGGTGTTGGATATTAACCCCGCGTGCGTTGTGCACCCTGTGCCGGAATTTTATCTGCCGGAGAATGCGCCGCGGTTTTGGGAGGCGCAGTATGATTTTATTTTGGATGCCGTCGATACTGTCAGCGCGAAGATCGACCTTGCCTGCCGCGCGCAGGAGATGGGAACGCCTATCATCTCCTGCATGGGCACGGGCAACAAGCTGGACCCTTCCCGCTTTGAGGTGGCTGATGTGTATGACACGCAGGTGTGCCCGCTCTGCCGCGTGATGCGCCGGGAGCTGAAGAAGCGAGGCGTCCGGTCGCTGCGAGTGGTCTATTCCCGGGAGGAGCCGGTGCAGCCCGCCCCCTGTGCAGAGGGGGAGAAACGGGCCGTGCCAGGGAGCCTCTCCTTTGTGCCTCCCGTGGCGGGGCTACTGCTCGCCGGCGAGGTCATCCGCACCCTGAGCAGGGGGTAACTGGGCCTGCTGCGCTCTGGTATATTGCACAAGCCGCCGGATACAATAATTCCGGCGGCACTTTTTTCCGGTCGGGAGGAGTGCCAAACAAACCCCGGCCCGGCCGGGGAAAAGGAGTGTTTCCAAATGAGTTCCTATGAGATGGGTGCGTTCCCTGAAAAAATCCGCGTTGTGCAATACGGCTGCGGTAAAATGGCCAAGGTGCTGATTCGTTATCTGGTAGAGAAGGGAGCGGAGATCGTCGGCGCAATCGACACGAACCCGGAGCTTGCCGGCATGGATATCGGTGATTTTGCAGGGTTGGGGTATCGCACGGGCATCCTCATCAGCGGCGATGCGGATGCAGTGCTCGACAGCTGCGACGCACAGGTGGCAATCCTGACGTTGTTCAGCTTTATGACGGATATGGAGCCGTTTTTTGAAAAATGCGCGCAGCGCGGTATCAACGCGATCTCTACCTGCGAGGAGGCCTTCTATCCATGGACGACCTCGCCAGGCATCACCAACCGGTTGGACCGCCTGGCAAAGCAACAGGGCTGCACGCTGACCGGCACCGGCATGCAGGATATTTTTTGGTGCAACCTCATCAGCGTGCTGGCGGGCGGCTGCCATCGCATTGACCGCATTGAGGGCATCACAAGCTACAATGTAGAGGATTATGGGTTGGCGCTGGCGCAGGCGCACGGAGCGGGCTTGCGCAAAGAGGAGTTTGAGCGGACGATTGCCAGCGCAGATAGCGATCCGGCCTATGTCTGGAATTCCAACGAAGCACTTTGCTCCAAGATGGGGTGGACAATCCGCAGTATCTCGCAGAAATGTATCCCTACCTTTCACCAGGAGGATATCTACTCCCAAACACTGGGCCAGACGATTCCAAAGGGCGACTGCACGGGGATGTCCGCCGTGGTGACAACAGAGACCATGCAGGGCATTACGATTGTGACCCAGTGCGTCGGCAAGGTTTACGCCCCTGGGGAAAGCGACCTAAACGATTGGAAAATTTTCGGCGAACCGGATGTGGATTGCTCCATCCGCCATCCGGCGACAGTGGAGCACACCTGCGCTACGGTTGTGAATCGGATTCCATGGCTATTAAAGGCGCCTCCCGGATTTTATACGGTGGAAAAAATGCCGTATAACGACTATCTCACATGGCCAATGCAGCTGAGCTGAAAGAAGGTTAGAGGGCGGGCGTCAGCTTTGCATCTGACGCCCGAAGCGCCTTTGCGCTACCGTGCAAGCGGCCCATTGTCCGATGGGGGAAAGGCATGGTCCCCTGCAGCCTGAGCGGGCAAACAGATCAATTTTGATTGTGAACAGCGGTCAGTAAGCTTTATTTGATCGTTTAATGGGTGCCCGATTACGTTGTACACACTTTCATTCCCCTGCTTTTGTAAAAAAACCGGCATTGGCCTATTTAAAGTTAGGCAGGGTTGAAAGCACATAAGGCTCCCCGCTCAGGGCCTTTGTGTGGTTGCCGCCGAAAATAGACAAAATAAAAAATCCGGGCGGTGCACAGACAACTCTGTACACCGCCCGAAAACCCTTCAGGAAAGATATTGCTTCATCTTCTGAATGCCCGCCTCTTCCGTTTGGATCAGCGCCTGGCCGAGGGATTGCACCTCCGGCTGCACGTCGGAATACTGCTTCATCGTGCGTGTGGTTTCGATCAATCCCATTGTGTTGCCATTGATCATGATCTCTGCAATGTGATTGGGGGATTTGTCCATCAGGGTATTCATCTGCACACCCGACCAAAGCCCGGCCTGTGCAAGCGGTCCCTTATCCTTTGGCATCGCCTTGCGCTGCGAAAGCGCCTGCGAGGCCTGGCATGAAATCTTGGCATATTGGTCATGCTGCTCCTGCAAATCATTGAGCAGGTTTGCATCCGTTACCTTTTCCGTCAGGAAGGAAATGGATTCGCATCCCATCTTCGCCCCTTGATAGATCTTATTCAGGCATTCAATATTACGGTCCTGCGGCTCTGCCGGCATAGAAATCGCTCCTTTCTTTGAAAGGGGAACGAGCATTCCCCCATGTATCTCTAGTTTCTGCGCAGGGCCTGCAAATATGTATCTTCGCTTGCCAAATCCGTAAACGCCAGTTATACTAAAATTGGACTTTTTGTTTTTGTGAAAAATCGGAAATAAGGCAGGTCAGTTTATGAAAAACAAGGATTTATTCCGGCAGGAGAGCGGCTCTGGCGGGCCGCTTTATCTGCGTGTTTACAGCCATTATAAGGATTTGATCAGCTCCGGCCAGCTGCCTGCGGGCGCACGGTTACCCTCCATCCGGCGGTGTGCGCAGGAGCTGGAGGTCAGCCGCACCACGGTGGAGGCTGCTTATGCGCAGCTGGCGGCGGAAGGATATGCCGTCGCACGGCCGCAAAGTGGATTCTACGCTGCGCGCCTCGATTATAACCCGGAGAATGCAGGCCTGCTGCCCAAGCCGCACAGCATACCGAAGAAGCCCCCTCTCCGGTTTGACTTTGCCTCCGCCTCCGTGGATGCTGAAAGCTTTGATTTTGCCCTGTGGCGCCGCTATATCAAAAGTGCGCTGCGTGCAGATCAGCGGCTGCTCTCCTATGGAGAACCGCAGGGCGAGCCGGATCTGCGCGCTGCAATATGCGGCTATGTGGCGCAAAGCCGGAACGTCGTCTGCTCACCGGAGCAAATTGTGATTGGCGCCGGCGTGCAAAGCCTGTTGCACATCCTGTGCGCCCTGCTGGGGAATCGTTCGTCTGCCGGCTTTTGGAACAACTCCTTCGCACAGGGCCAGGCCGTGCTGGAGGACCACGGCTTCTCCATCCGCCATTACAGGCAGGCGGCCGATGATTTTTCTGCTCTGGAGCGGGATGGCGTCCGGCTGCTGTATCTCTCCCCTTCTCATATGGATGCGATGGGGAGCGTGATGCCCGTCTCGCAGAGGCTCAGGCTACTCGAGGTGGCCCGGCGTGCCGGTTGTCTGGTGGTAGAGGATGATTACGACAGTGAATTTCGCTATTTCACGCATCCTGTCCCTTCCCTGCAAGGGCTGGACGGCGGGCGAAGCGTGCTCTATATGGCCACGTTTTCCAAGCTGCTGCTGCCCTCGCTGCGGTTGAGCTTTATGGTGCTGCCCTCCTCCCTGATGGATGCCTATAAGCAGCGGGGCGGCCTTTATAATCAGACCGCCTCCAAGGCGGAGCAGATCGCCCTGTGCCAGTTTATCCGCGATGGCCATCTGGCCGCCCAGATTCGCAAGGCACGCAAGCTGTATATGGGCAAAAGCCGCGCGCTGTGTGAAGCGGCCGGTCTGGCGTTTGGGCCGCAGGCACAGGCGGAGGTCTGCGCCTCTGGGCTGATGGTGCGCCTAACTTTATCCGGCGGAGAGCCGGCCCTTGCTTTGCAGCAAAAAGCACAGCAGGCTGGCATTGCCGTGCGCGTCGAGAGCGCGGGAGACGGCAATGCCAGCCTGCTGTTGGCCAGCACAGGCGTCCCGGCAGATTCCTTCCGCGAGGCAATGCGTGCGCTGCAAGCGGCGATATGCGGCACGCCGGAAGCTCCGTGAGGATAGCCGCCAGGCTCTGTTCCCATATGATGCCACAGTAGAGAAACAGCCGAGGATATCTTTCATCTGTTTCTCAACAAACTAAAAGCCAAAATGTTTTGCCACCAGAAACAGCGTGCTTTCAATGGTGCTGCTTTCGTCTCTTTCCACCCAAAAATATTGGCTTTTTTTAATCGCCTCATATCTTCCCCTGTTAAGGGATTCCAGCACTTTATTGCAGCGTTCCTTCGCAAGCGCAGGGTTCGAAGCACTGTTGATGAACTGATTAAAATCTTCGTGATCCCGCCTGTTGCAATAATCCTCAATGACATTTTGCGGGTTTCTCAGCAAAAAAACGATACGTTCCGGGGCGGTAAGCTGCATTGCTTCCTTTAAGCTCAGATGCAAATCACATATGACGATTTGGTTTTGGGCCAACCGAATCAGATCCGTGATAATAAAATCCAACTGTTCCCTGGTGTTATCGATCAGCCACTGTTCATACGTCTTATAAGGCCTTAAAAAAATTCATCTGCATTTGCAAAGCTCTGATTCATTGCGGGCTGGTCTATCCGATTGGACAAAAGCTGATGTTCCTCAAATTTTTCATCAACATCATAAACAATAAAGCCATATTTTTGAGCTAAGGCGCGGGAAATTGTTGTTTTGCCCCCGCAGGGGGTTCCCGTCACAAAATAAACATTTTTCAAGCATTCCTTCAACACGTTATCTTTTATTTCCATACATGCTCTCCCCTTTGTGTGGAAACCGTTCCATCTGGCAACAGCCCTTTGTTCCCACAGGCGTCATGATTGTACGTCTTTCCCTTACCCGAAGCGCTTTTTGCAATCCTCCGGCAGGGAAAACTCGATTTCACGATTCTCTCATCGCAAAAGCTCCGCCGCCTCCGAAGAGACAAAGCGGAGCCCAAAAACAGATGTTCATTTGCGGAGCTGCTCCCCCGTGCGCACATCCAAAACATGTGTAAAAACGGCCGTGTGCGTGCTGGAGATGTATTTGTCGATGTGCATGCTCCCAAAATACCACTTTTGAAACGTGGCAGATTTACCGAGCTCCTCAAAATAAGCATTCAACGCGGTAACGCGCACGGGAGATTTCTCCTTTAAAGTCAAAAAGCCTTTGATGGTTGCCGGTGGCTCATGCGTGAGGACGATATCCACCTTACAATCCACCTTCTCCAGATTGTTCGCACCCTCCAGGAGCTCTGCCTGCGTGGGGATTTCGTCACGCGACCACGCATCGTTATCAAAGCGGATGTCGATATCCGGGCTTTCTCCTCCGCCCATGGCAAAAATCTTCAGGCCCTCAATTTCATAGAGTTGCCCCCGCATCAGGTGGTACAGGTTTTTATAAATCTGCTGCACCTTGCCGCCGTTCCATTCAGTGATGTCGTAGCCTTTGAGCAGTTCAAAATTCTCATGCGTTCCATCCACGAAGCAAACATTATATTTTTTGCTGCCAATCTGCCGGAGCAGCTTCTGCTCTGCCTTGCCGCCCTTCCATAAAAAACCGAAGTCTCCGCAGATAAGCAACGTATCTCCTTTTTTGAGTTTTTTCAGGCGCGGGTCGCCGAAGCGGCTGATATCGCCATGCATATCGCCGGTTACATAAACCATGGAACGATCCCTCCATCATTGATTGCTGCCTTGCGGAAAAGCGCGTAAAAAACGATTTGCTTTTTCCCGCAATGCTGTTATACTATAAAAATAGCCGCAACGAACGGCTGCCTTATAAAAAGCCGTGCGCAGCTGACAAACTGTGTTTTTTCCATGCAGACAAACTTCGCCGGCAGAAACAGCCCTCAGAGAGGGCGCCGTGCACCGTGCCTGCCTTTTCTTCTATCATACATCATTTAGAGGGAGACTGTCCATGAAAAAAGCAATAATTTTTTTCTGTTGTATTCTGGTAATTGTTGCAGGCGTTATTTCCCCGGCGTCTGCCTCCTACAATGGTGAAATCCAGCTGGATGCTGAAATCGCCATGTTGGTAAGCCTCGATAACGGCACGGTCATCTTTGATAAAAACGCAGAGCAGCGCACCGCGCCCGCCTCGCTGACCAAAATTATAACCGCAATTGTAGCCATTGAGAACTGCGACGATCTGGAAAACACCATCATCACCGCCTCCTACGAGGCGATCCACTCGCTGGATGGCACAGGCAGCTCCATGGTTGGCATCAAGCCGGGGGAGCAGATTAGCATGCTCAACCTGCTCTACTGCATGATGATACACAGTGCCAATGAATCCGCCAACATCATTGCGGAATATATCGGCGGCGGGAGCATCCCGCGTTTTGTAGAGCTCATGAACACCTTTGTGCAAAAGCTTGGCTGCAAGGATACGCACTTTGTCAACGCACACGGCCTGGATGAGGAGGGCCACTATACCACGGCAGCGGACCTTGCGAAAATCATTCAATATGCGCTCCGCCTTCCAGTGTTTGAAAAGATTACGAATACGGTGCGCTTTACGCTTCCCAAAAGTAACCTCCGCGAGGAACAAACGCTTTTATCCACAAATGGGCTGATTATCCCCTCCAACGCGTATTACTATGAGGGCGCTAAAGGCATCAAAACTGGCACCACCACAAACGCCGGGCGGTGCGTGGCCTCTGTTGCCTCCCGTGACGGATACCGCTACCTTGGCATTGTAATGCGCGCGCCCTATAAAGACAGCGCCGGTAACATCCTGGCGGATCAAACGGGCTCCGCTTTCACCAACTGCCGGAAGATGTTTGACTGGGCGTTTGATAATCTCCGGCTGGAAACGGTTGCCGACCCTGCGCAGGTGGTCTCTGAGGTGGCTGTTAACCTCTCCTTCCAGAGGGACTATGTCCGCCTGCTGCCCAAAGGGGAGGTACGGGCGCTGGTTCCCCAGGGGCTGGACGCCTCCGGTGTGATGATCGAGCCGGATGACAGCATGCCGGAGTCCATCGATGCGCCGGTAAAAGAGGGCGAGGTCATCGGCACGGCAAATATCCTCTATGCCGGGCAGGTCATCGGCACAGTGGAGCTGGTAGCGGAGGAGAGCGCGCGCCGTAGCCTGATCCTTTATGTTGGCAACCTGTTAAAGGAGGGCCTTCAATCCACTGTGGGCAAGCTCATCATTGCGGCTGTGGTGCTGGTGATCCTCTTTTATGTGGTGGTCAACGTTTTATATCACTATAAAAAGAAGAAAAAGCGTATCCGTGTGGTGCATGGCTACCGGGATATAGGCAGAAAGAAAAAATAACCCCATTCGTTGAGGGCCCCAGCAGCGGGCATTTCTCCCTGAGGCGTCCGCTGCTGGGTCAAAAGAATTTTGAGAAAAGCGGCGGCGATTTTTGCAAAAACAGTTGACAAGCCGCCAGCGGTTATATTATAATAATTTTCGCCCGTTATGGGTATGGTTATATGGCGGCATAGCTCAGTTGGCTAGAGCATTCGGTTCATACCCGAAGTGTCGTTGGTTCAAATCCGACTGCCGCTACCAAGCGGCCCGGTGGTCAAGCGGCTAAGACACCGCCCTTTCACGGCGGTAACACGAGTTCGATTCTCGTCCGGGTCACCATTCTTTTCAGCGGGGGCTGCTTTCAGCTCCCGTAAGCAAGAAGGACGCGTAGCTCAGCTGGTTAGAGCGCTCGCCTCACACGCGAGAGGTCAACGGTTCGAGTCCGTTCGTGTCCACCATAAAAAGCCACGCAGCTACAAGGTTTATCGCCTTGGCTGCGTGGTTTTTATTTGTTTGCTTTATTTGATCCGCTTTGGGAGCGCATAATCAATTGCTGCTGGAATGGAAAAACGGTGCCAATGCAGCCGCAACGCCGCTGACAGGCATGGTCTGCAAAACAATCTTGCCAGGGCCGGTCACAATGGTGTTAAAAATGCCCTCCCCGCCAAAGAGCATATTTTTCACACCCTTAACGGTCTGCACCTCGATAGAGCAGGAATCGTCCATCATGGCCAGGTTTCCGGTATCCACTACCATGCTTTGCCCGCGTTGCAGTGTATATTCTACCGCATAACCGTCTATTTCAATAAAAGCAATCCCCTGCCCGCTCAGTTTTTGCAGGACGAACCCCTCCCCGCCGAAAAAGCCTGCTGACACACGCTTTTGAAAATGAGTGGAGAGCTCCACCCCGGATTCAGAGGCAAGGAAGCCGGCCTTCTGCACAATCACCGAATGTTCCGGCGTGATTTGCACAGCACGGATCGAGCCCGGGAAGCTGGAGGCAAATGCAATCATACCCGCGCCCCCCTGCGCTGTATAAATATTTTGGAAAATAGATTCTCCGGAGAACATCCGGCCGAACGCTTTGCCCAAGCTGCCCGCTGAGGTTTCCATTTTCATATTCGGGCTCATCCAGCACATGGAGCCGCGCTCTGTAATCATGGATTCCCCCTGCGCCAGCGTACAGATAACGGCAGGCGTCGGCTCACCGATGATTTGATGATTCATAAGAACACCTCTCACAATTTTATCAAAGTAAAAAAGAGGGAAAGACCGCTCTCTTTTATATCGGGGCACTCGTATTTCTAAAAATATCTCCTCAACATGCCGGATGGTTTGTATTGATATCGCTTGCTGAAAGAGGCAGCGTATCATCCATTTTTACTGCGCCGTTATGATTCACTGCGTAAACATGTGCGCTGCCGCCCCGAAGCGTAATCCGGGAGGCGATAAATACGCCATCCTTTCCAATGCCCCCATCCTCAAGCACCGGGTAGCCCGGTCCATTGGGCGCGTCTTTTTCTGTCAGAACGAGGTCATGCGTGTGCCCGGAGAGCTGCAGCTGCGTGCCAAGCCGCCGGAGCTCCGCGCTCCAATCCATGCCGAAATGATCCGAAAGCGATGGAAAATGCGAAAGGGCAAGCCGGTATTGCACACCCTCCGCCTGCTCGGGCTGCAATTGCCGGAGCCAACGGTATTCCTGCTGGCGATAAGCCTCAAAATCGACTAGGCCGCTATATTCGATATGATCATCCGCTTTATCCTCTCCGACGTCGATGGCAACGGCAGAAATCGGGCCATATTGAAACGTAAAATACAGCTCCCCCGTATCCGTCGGGAAATACCGCTTCAGGCTGGCGGCAAACTCACCGCGTGTTTCATGATTGCCGCGGACGTACACCACCGGGTACCGCCCCCTGGAGAGCATAGACGCGGCGCCGATGATATCCTTGACCATCTGAGCTTTTGCAACAAGATCTGTATTGGTGATATCGCCGCCCAGCAGAAGCAAATCCGCCCGCTCTGGGCAGAGAGCCCGGCAGGCCGCATACATCTCCTCCTTATGCCCGTGTACATCAGAGATAGATAAAATCCGTATCTCCTCCTGGCCATGGTAGCCACGGAATTTCCGCCACCCGCTGGAGACGACAGCACCCTTCAGCGCTGTGTAGCCAAATTTAAACAGCACGGTTTGGGAATGTACCCGGTAAGCGTTCCCATCTAAATGGGCCTTCGGCACCTTGACCACATGGACGGTGTCGTTCGTCCGGATATTGCCACTGGCCGCATCATAAACCGTATAATCCTTTCCCTCAAAGGTATAGGTCAGCCAGCCGCTGCCTTTTACGCTAGTGGCCCACAAGACGGCATAGCCATCCCCCACCTCGAAAACAGCCGGTCCCGCCGTGATAACGGGCGCGCCTGGCAGCCGCACATAGCCGTTGGGCGTCACATAATCCAGCGCAAAGGAGCCGGCCAACGCCAGCAGCTTTTCTATTCTAGCGTTCATCTGTATCCCTCCCAATTGATTTCAATCTGTCAATCTCCACTGCAAGGAGGCAACATAATGGCCCTGCGCTATGCTCTCCTGTGCAAAGCAAAAACGGCGCCCGGAACCGGACGCCGTGACCGCCATCACCTGGCGGTGCAACTGCAATTTATGCCTGGCCCGCGCAACCAAGCACCGTATTGATCTTGTGCTCCACAATCGACTCGATTGCATTGCGCGCATCAGTGAGATACTGGCGGGGGTCAAAATGGCTCGGATACTCCGCAAAATGCTTGCGGATGGAAGCCGTCATGGCCAAACGGATATCGGAATCCACGTTGATTTTGCACACAGCCATGCCCGCCGCCTTGCGCAGCATTTCCTCCGGGATGCCGATCGCATCCGGCATCTCGCCGCCGAACTCGTTGATCATCTTAACATACTCCGGCATAACGGAGCTCGCGCCGTGCAGCACAATCGGGAAGCCAGGCAGCTTCTCCGCCACCTCAGCCAGAATATCAAACCGCAGCTGCGGCTTCTGGCCGGGCTTAAATTTATAAGCGCCGTGGCTGGTGCCAATGGCGATGGCGAGGGAGTCAACCCCTGTGCGGGAGACGAAATCCTCCACCTCTTCCGGCTGGGTGAAGTTGGCGTCATCCTCCGAAACGTTGACGTCATCCTCAATGCCGGCAAGCTTGCCAAGCTCTCCCTCTACAACCACGCCGTGCGCGTGCGCATACTCGACGACCTTACGGGTCAGCTCCACATTCTCCTCATAGGGCTTGGAGGAGCCGTCAATCATCACGGAGGTGAAGCCGCCGTCGATGCAGCTCTTGCAGGTTTCAAAATCCGGGCCGTGATCCAGGTGCAGCGCAATCGGAAGGCCCGTCTCCTCCACAGCGGCCTCGACAAGCTTAACCAGGTACTCGTGATGCGCATACTTGCGCGCGCCGGAGGAAACCTGCAGGATCACAGGCGCGTTGAGCTTTTTGCAGGCAGCCGTGATGCCTTGAACAATCTCCATGTTGTTCACATTGAAGGCGCCGATGGCATAGCCCTTCTCATAGGCCTTTTTGAACATTTCCGTGGTGGTAACCAGTGGCATAAAAAGCACTCCTTACTCATTTATTGGGTCAGCACAGCCGGCACACCGGCCTGCCCGGGTTTACCAGTGTTTTATTATATAACAGAAAGCAGGGCTTGTCAAAGGGATGGCAAATCTCGCCGCGTTTTTCTCCCGCTGCGGCATATGCAGCGCGAATTTGCCAGTGATTTCTTGCTCGCGCGCCAGTTTCCGCTGGTCACAGCCTTTGGAGCGCTTTCACCCCTCTGCGATAAAGCGGTTTTATCTTCGCCGCGTGGCTAAATAAAATCTGCTCAAACAATGCGCCTTCCTGCCGGAGCTTCAGCTTGCGCATGAGCCTGCCGGGCTCCTCATGCCTATAGTATTGCAAAACCATTTCTCCAAATTCCCGGCCAAGCTCCTCTTCACTCTCCTCCATTAAATACATAAAATCCCAGTCAGTATCGGCAACCGCCGCATCCCCAAAGTCAATAATGCCCGTAATGGTATTTTGCTGTCCATCGAGCACAATATGATTACAGCTGAGGTCATAGTGAATCAGCGCCTGGCTCCCCCGCTGTAAAGCCGCATCCCGCAGGGCTGCTTCATAATAATCGCTCACGGCCGCCTGCGCACTGGCCGGAATTCTATGAAACGTCAGGGCCCGGATCAATTCATAATCCTGCGTTAGCTTCTGCAAAAAATCCTCTCGCAGGCCCGGAATGCCGGAGGGTACAGGAGATTGGTGCAACGCTTTTAGGAAATCGGCGATGGTTTGCGCGGCTTTCTCTTTTTCCCTCAGCGTAAACGCCCCATATAGCTGCGGCGTCAAAATACGCCCCTTGATACAGCGATAGCCGATGATGGGGTAAGCGAAGGTGGCGTTCCCCGGAGAATAAAATTGAATCACCGGGATATCCAGCGGCAGCCTGCCCTCCAGATGCCGCAGCACCTGCGCCTCCTTCTCCAGCGCCAGCCCAGCATGTCCACTTTTGGGCAGTTTAAAAACAAAAGCATGGTTTACAAGAAACGCTTCGCTATGATAGCCTGCGCCCAGCCGTTGGATGGTTCCGATTTTGAGGGCCGGGAAAGCAGCCTCCAATCGTTTAGCCGCGAAAGCGGTTGTGTAAGGGCGCGGCACACGCATGCAAAAATCCTCCCCCATGCATTGATTCTCCGGCGCATCTGCTTTTTTGATTGTAACAGTTTCGCCAATGCAACGCAAGAATCCCCAGGCAACGTGCACACCTGCTTTTGCACGGCTGCGCGCGCCGGCATTGACATCCAGCTGCCAGCACCTTATAATAAACTGCGTATCGGCATTCAGGCCATGATTATTAAGGATTAAGGATGATACGATGATACAATTTGAAGAGCTCCGCTTACAGTTGCTTGAGGATGAGGATGCGCTCAAGGATCTCTCCTCCGCATTGGGCATGGAGGAAATGCGTAAAGAGGTGGCCGATTTGGAGGAACAGACTGCCGCGGAGGATTTCTGGGGCGATCTTGCTCATTCTCAAAAGGTGCTGCAGCGCATCAGCATGCTCAAAAACCGAATTTCCGCTTATGAAACGCTGAAAGCCGATTTTGACGATGCGCTGGTGATGATCGAGCTGGCGGATGAGGAGGGCGATCTCGAGCTCCTGCCGGAGTGTCAGGCAAACGTCAAAAAGGTCAAGGAAGGGATTCAGGCGCAGACCCTTTCCACCCTGCTCAGCGGGGAGTTTGACTCCAAAAACGCTATTTTAACCTTTCACGCCGGCGCCGGCGGCACGGAGGCGCAGGATTGGGCCGAGATGCTCTTCCGCATGTATAACCACTGGGGGGAGCAGCACGGCTTCAAGATGAGCACGCTCGATTTTCTGGACGGAGACGAGGCTGGCCTCAAATCCGCCGTCGTGCTGGTAGAGGGGCTTAACGCTTACGGATTTTTGCGCAGCGAGATGGGCGTGCACCGGCTGGTGCGCGTCTCCCCTTTTGATTCCTCCGGCCGCAGGCATACGTCGTTTGCCTCCCTGGAGGTCATGCCCGAGATTGACGATACCTTTGATGTTGAAATCAACCCCGAGGATATCAAAATGGATGTTTACCGCGCGAGCGGCGCAGGCGGGCAGAAGGTGAATAAGACCTCCTCCGCTGTTCGGCTGACGCATATCCCCACGGGGATCGTCGTCTCCTGCCAGGTGGAGCGCAGCCAGCACCAGAACCGCGAGGTCGCGATGCGCATGCTCAAATCAAAGCTGGTGGAGATCAAGGAACGCGAGCATCTGGATAAGATTGAGGATATCAAGGGCGATCAGAAGGAAATCGCCTGGGGCAGCCAGATTCGCTCCTATGTTTTTATGCCGTATACGCTGGTCAAGGATCACCGCACCGGCTATGAATCCGGCAATATCAACGCGGTGATGGATGGGGATCTGGACGGCTTCATCAATGCATACCTCAAGATGGAGTCCCTCGAAAAGCTGGAGAAGAAGGAGTAATCCTGCTCTCCCAGTAGAAGGAGTGCCTATGACGGGAAGGAAGCGGCCTGCTCGGCTGCAAAAGCTTTCAAAGGGGAAGAAGAGTGTGCTGGTTGCTTTCTGCATTCTGCTGGCCGTCGGGCTGCTTGCTCCGCTGGTGATCAACGCAGTTGTAGTGGGTAGCGCGCGGCGGTATCTTCTGGAGCCGGAGCAGACGCCCGCAATCAATGCGGATTGCGTCATCGCCCTTGGCGCAATGGTATGGGGCAAGGAGACGCTCTGCCCCATGCTGGAGGATCGCGTGCTCGGCGCAATCGACGTTTACGAGCGTAGCGGAGCGAAAAAAATTTTGATGAGCGGCGACCATGGCCGGAAGGATTACGACGAGGTAAACGCCATGAAGAAATACGCCGTCGGCAAAGGTGTGCCTGCGGACGACGTTTTTATGGATCACGCCGGCTTTTCCACCTATGAGACCATGTACCGCGCTCGCGATGTTTTTCAGGCTCAAAAAGTCATCATCGTCACGCAGAGATACCATCTCTACCGTGCCGTTTATATCGCGCGGGCGCTGGGGCTGGAGGCCTATGGCGTCGCCTCTGACCCGCGGCCCTACAGCAGCATGGTTTACAACAACGTGCGGGAATGTCTCGCGCGGGTAAAGGATTTTTTCACTACTATCACAAAGCCGGAGCCGACCTATCTCGGCGAAGCGATCCCCATTAGCGGCAGCGGCGCGCAGACGGATGACCAGGTGTAGTGCATCGATTTCTTAATCCCCGGGCGGAGGGAGCGAAAGCTTCCCCCGCCCTTTTTGTATTTTGCTTTGCATTTTCCCAAACGTATTGATAAGGAGGATTGATTTTAAGATCACATCCTTTATAATTATAATTCTTATAAAAATGTCTGATTAAAAATTCGCCTCGTAAGGTACCCTGTGCGATGAGAAATTCGTCATAAAAAATATAAAGAACCATTAACGGTCTCGCTGCGTTGGAATCAATTGTGCGCCACAGCGGTGCGTTTATTTTTATAAAAAACTACAATTTTTTATAAAAAATATGATAAAATAAATTTTAAAAGGCAAAGGGGTGGATTTATGAAACAAACAAGCGTCTATCTTGTAACAGATCCGCACTACTATGACAGTTCGTTCAAAAGAAGCGGTAGCGCCTATGAAGCCAGAAGCAAAACAGACCAAAAGTGCGTTGCTGAAACGCCCGCCATCATTGATGCGGGGTTTGCACAGATCGCGGCGGATACGGGCACGGATATCGTCCTGATCCCGGGCGATCTCGTCTACCGCGGGGAGTATCAGAGCCATGTCGGCTTCCGCGACAGGTTGTATCGGCTCAAAGGGCAGGGTAAAAAAATTTATCTTATCACAGCACGGCACGATTACTGTGAAGATGAGCAGCCCTGTGAATTTGATGGAGATAAAATGATCCCGGTTAAAGGTATGCCGAGAGCAGAGCTCAGGGATTTTTACAAAGAGTTCGGGTTTGAAGAAGCAATCAGCGAGCATAAGGAAAGCATGAGCTATGTGGCGCAGCTTGGAGAGGGGCTGCGGCTTCTTGCTTTGAACTGCGACGGCGACTGTAAGGATTTCAAGGGCCTGTGGGAAAATCAGCTCCAATGGGCAATGGATGAAATCCGAAAAGCGCATGAGGACGGGCAATACATATTTGCAATGACGCATTATCCACTCCTGCCATTTTCACCGGTTATGCATTTGATTGGTGATGCGAAGCTTACAAACTGGGAAGAAACAGCGACCCGGCTTGCAGACGCAGGGCTGGATTTGATTTTAACTGGTCACATGCATGCGCAGGCAGTCACAGAATACACAACGAGAAGCGGCAACACGATCACAGATGTGCAGACCGGCTGCTTTGTCGGCTGTCCATGCGCTTACCGAAAAATCACCTTCAGCGGTAATCATGCCGAAATAAAATCTTACACCATCAATAATTTTGAATATGACAAGCAGGGCAAAACCGCACAGGAATATTTGGAGTGGCGCTTTAACAGGATGATCAACTGGCAGATGGGCGAGCTCCTGCCAAAGCCCGCCCAAAAAATACTTGACAAATTTACGCTGAAACAGCTTGGAAGATTCCTTTGCTTCCGGGTGGATAAAAGCATTCAAAACCGGCTTGCCAAGGATGTGGGCATAGAGCTTGTGAGGAATGTTTTTATTGGAAACGAGCCATATGTAAAAGGCACGCCTATCTATGAAGCAATGGAAAAGCTTCTGAAAAGGCTTCACCCAATCACACATATCCTTGAAAAAAAGCTGGGCTCCAAAAATGCCGTGCTTTCGGATATTGACTCCTTTATTCTTTCCATGATCGGGGATGAGCGGCAAAGGGATTATGAAACCACCCTGACCATAAAGAGCACATAACGAGGAGGAATGATTATGTCAGAAAAACGATTGCCGCCTCAGGCGCAAAACGAGAAGTATGTGAAACCAGGCGAGTTCATATGGTATCTGGTTGCGGTGTTTTTCTACACCAACATGACGGGCTTTGTCGGGCAGTATCGAAATGCTTTCCTAGTGGATATTGTTCAAATTACAAATAAACAATCCTCCCTGTTCAGCATCGCAACAAGCGTGATTCCGTGGGTGCTTAACTTCTTTATTGTGATGTATATTGACGGAAGAAGCATCGGCAAGAGCGGCAAGTTCAGGCCGCTTGTTATGCTTGCGGCCGTGCCGATGGGCATTCTTTTGTTTTTAAGCTTTTGGGTGCCAAATGGCATCACGGGGACGCTCCTGATGATTTATATCATTACTGTTGCCGTGCTTTGGAGCGTGATGAACACCTTTGGCGGCACAATCACGAATATTGCCGTTGTGATGTCGCCGAACCTGACGGAGCGGGACACCATCATTTCGTTCAGGGGCATTGTTTCTGCTGTCGGCAACTCTGCGTCTCTCGTCGTTATCGTGGTGCTCAATCTGATTTGGAAAGATAATCAGGCCCTGCAGTTCATCGTCTGCGCAGCTTTAAGCGGCGTGATCGGCATATTAACGATGCTTTTCGGCATGAAAATGACGAGAGAGCGCATTGCATATGCCGGCAAGCGAGGAGATCCTCTGGTCGGATTTGCCGATATTCTTAAAAACAAATATGCATGGACGATTATTGTCTCTGAGCTTGTAAAAAACTTCAGAGGCATTGCAACTTATATGGGCCCCTTCCTTGCGGCAGCGCTTTTAGGGAGCTCCAGCAAATTCCTGCTTTTCGGCCTGCCCACAGGCATCGGTACAGCGGTAGGCATGCTCGTGATTAACGCGTTGTTGAAGAAATTCAATTCAAAGCAGCTATATATCGCAAGCGGGATTTATTCCGTCATCGCAAACGGCGCCGCATTTGCGGTTGGCTACGCTTACTTTAAAAATGGCGGCGCAGCGCTTCAGGTTTTGTTTATCGTGTTCCTGTTCCTGATCGGCTTGCAGTTCGGCGCTTCAAATCTGCTGCCTGAAATGTTCAAGGCGGATGTGCTGGAGGATATCGAGCTCAAAACGGGCAAGCGCCTGGATTCCTCGCTTTCGTTTGTCATCGGCATTTTCACGATGGTAAGCGGCACGGTCGCGGGCGCGCTTTCCCCACTGATTCTTTATGGTGACAATTCTATTTGCGGATATATGCAGGGCATTGAAGACGGCACGATGCAGTCTTTAAAAACAAAGCTATGGATGCTGTTCTTCTACACGGTATTTCACGGGATCATGATGTTCCTTGCCGGGGCTCCTTTCTTCTTCTACAAGCTCACAGGCAAGCTCAAAGAGGAGATTCACAGCCGGCTCCTCGCACAGAGAGAGGAATATAACACCGGAAAATAAAAATAGGACCAAGCAGAACGATCTCCCATCCTACGATGGGGGATCGTTTGCTGTCCTGGCGTGCGGAGACTATTGGCCGCATAGAATCTGAAAAGGATTCCCCGTTTTTTGTTGCCCGCGTGCGTCCCGGCCGGTTTGCATCCTTTTAAAACCCGGTTTATATAATTTGAAAAGGGATTGATTTTCAAACACGCTTTTTCTAAAATAAGGCCGATATTATAATTTTTTGTTAAAAGATGTGATTTTTATGTTTAAAATATCCGGTTTTTTTGATGAGATCCATCCCAACCTGTTAAATCAGTTAAAGGCCATGCGGACAATGGGTGTGCACTATTTATGCCCCCGGAATGTAAACGGTAAAAACATCGCGCAATACACGGCAAAGGAATTCTGCAAAGAAATCCGCCCGCTGCTGCTGCAAAACGGCGTCACAGTTTCCTCCATCGGCTCCCCAATCGGTAAAATTGACCTGCTGGATGAAGAGGCGTATCAGGCCCAGCGCCGGCAGCTGCGGGAACTCATTGCCATCGCGCAGGAAATGGGTTGCTCTTATCTCCGCATTTTCTCGTTTTACACCGCAAAGGCCGCCGCCAAGGGCGTTAATATTCATGAGATGGTGGTGGAAAAACTGGGCGGTTTCCTGCGCGAGGCGGAGGGCAGCGGCGTCATTTTGATGCATGAAAATGAAAAGAGGATTTATGGGGAGGCCCCCACGCAAATTCTCGCCCTTTACCGCTCTTTGAACCACCCGCAGTTTGCCCTTTGCTACGACGCATCCAACTACATACAGTGCGGCGTTGACCCGTGGGAGGCCTATCAGTCGACAAAGCATTACACCGTGTATTACCACATGAAGGATTGCACGGAGGGAATTGAAGTCCCTCTGGGAACCGGGCAGGGCCGAATCGCGGAGATTCTCTCCGATTTAAACCATGCTGGCTACGACGGCTTTTTGACATTGGAGCCGCATGCCCTGCAATACATATTACTTAAACGTATTTTTTACCTGCTGCCCTTTCTGCACGGCACAAGGCGTGGGCGTGTTTTCCGGCAGACGGATGGCGGGCTGGGTATCCGCCCATTGCAGGCCGTCAGCAGAGAGCAGGCGTTTCAGCGTCAATATCAGAACCTGGTCGCTATGATACAGGAGATTGGAGGCCAATATGCGTAAGGTAAGCTATGGGATCATCGGTATCGGCAAAATGGGCGGCACACACGCCAAAAAGCTCAAGGAAGGGAAGGATCCAAACGGGGCGCTGGCCGCTGTCTGTGATATTGCGCCGGAGCGCTTGGCCTGGGCGGAGAAAGCGCTGCCCGGCGTGCGCCGTTTTTCGGATTTTCACGAGCTGCTCGCGTGCGACGAGGTGGAAGCCGTTGTCGTGGCGACACCGCACTACGATCATCCCCGCATTGCGATAGAAGCGCTCAACGCAGGCAAGCACGTTCTCATCGAAAAGCCGGCCGGCGTTTACACAAGCGCTGTCCGGGAGCTAAACAGCCTCGCCCAGCAGAAAAAGGGGCAGGTTTTCGGCATCATGTATAATCAGCGTACCAACCCGCTCTACCGGGAGGCAAAGCGGATCATCGACAGCGGCGCGCTGGGGGAGCTCAAGCGGATCAACTGGATCATCACCAACTGGTACCGCCCGCAGGCCTATTATGACCAGGGCGGCTGGCGCGGCACCTGGAGCGGCGAGGGCGGCGGCGTGCTGATTAACCAATGCCCGCACCAGCTGGACCTGTTTCAATGGCTGGGCGGCATGCCTGTGAAGGTGCGCGGGTATGCGCACATTGGCGTCCATCGAAAAATCAGCGTGGAAAACGATGTGACGTTTTATACGGAATATGAAAACGGCGCGAGCGGTGTCTTTGTCACCTCCACCCACGATTACCCCGGCACCAACCGGTTGGAGATTTCCGGCGACGGCGGCCGGATCGTGATCGAGCAAACCTTATTAAAGGAGAAAATGACCTTCCATAAATTAAAAATACCGGAAAGTGAATTCAATCTGCAAAACAAAAAATTCATGCCGCAAATCCCGCATACGGTTCAGAAAAAAACAACGGGAAGCCTGACCAATGCTGTGCGTCTCGGCCTGATTGGCCAGCACATGAATATCTTCCGCAATTTCAGCCGCGCCGTTTTGATGGGCGAGCCGCTGATTGCACCGGGGGAGGAGGGGATACGCGGCCTCACCCTCTCCAACGCCGTGTACCTCTCCAGCTGGCTGGGGCGCGAGGTCACGCTCCCGCTGGATGAAGAGCTGTACCTTGCAGAGCTGAAAAAACGGATTGCAGAAGAAAAGGCCAACCTGAAATAAAAAGGGAGGGGAACCCAATGAAGCGGCCGCAGCAAGCAGCCACCGCACCGGCAGGGCAGCGTCCATTTGGCATGCGCGACAAAGTCGGCTATGCGCTGGGCGACTTTGGCTGTCAGATGAGCTTTGCGCTGATCACAACCTATCTCGCCGATTTTTACACACAGTATATCGGCCTGACGGAAGCGACCTGGGCGGTCATCATCATCATTTTGAAGGTGTGGGATGCCATCAACGACCCGATGATGGGCGGGATTATGGATAGCCGCCGCATCAGCAAAAAAAGCAAATATAAGCCGTGGATCCGCATCGGCTCTTTCGGTCTGATCGTCGCGGGGGCGCTGGCCTTTTTGCCAATCCCGCACGCGGCGTATCCGGTGCGCGTGGCGGTGTGCGTGGTAACTTACCTGGCGTGGGATATTTTTTATACCCTGGTCAACGTGCCCTATGGCACGCTGAATTCCGCTATCTCGGCAGATCCAACCGAGCGCACCATGCTCTCCACCTACCGGAGCATCGGCGCAGGAGCAGGCGGCCTGATTACGATGCTGCTGCCGCTGATTGTGTATGAAGATAACGTGCTCATCGGGGAGCGTTTTTTCTGGATTGGGCTTGTGTTGGGCGGCGTGGCGTTCATCGCCTATCACCTGTGCCTGAAAATGACGACAGAGCGCTTCCAGGTGGAGCAGCCGCCTGTTTCGTTTAACTATTTTCAGACGCTCCGCCGCATCCTGAAAAACCGGCCACTGATTGCAATGTGTATCGCCTCGTTTGCGCTGCTGGTTTTTTACACCTCCAACCTGCAAACGACCAAATGGGTTTATCAGATTTATTTTCATAATACGGAGCTGTTGACTGTGGCCAATCTGGTCGGTTCGATTGCCACAGTGGTCATGATCCCCTTTGTCGGAAAGATCGTGAAAAAATTCGGCAAAAAAATGGCGGTGTCCGTCCCGCTCCTGATTAGCCTGGTGCTGGGCCCTGTTTTTTTCCTGATCCCCATGCCACAGGATACGGTAGCGGGGCCCGTGATCTATATGCTTTGCCTGATCGTGATCCAATTTGGCGGAGCATTATTTCAGCTGGTTTGCTGGGCGATGGTGGCGGACTGCACGGATTACCAGCAGCTTCAAACCGGCGTACGGGAGGAGGGCTCCGTCTACGCGATCTACTCCCTTTTCCGAAAGCTGGCGCAGGGCGTGGGTGCATCCCTCATTATCCTCTCCATGACATGGGTCGGGTATGAAGCAAAGCTCGGTGCCGACCAACTCCCAGGTGTGGGGGAGCGGATGAAAAACATGTCGATTCTTCTGATGCTGGTCGGGGCGGCCATTATGGCCGTCGCCCTGCTGCTGGTTTACAACATTGACAAGAAAAAGGAGCGCTCCATGAAGGAGGAGCTGGGCGTGGCGGCCGAGCCGCTTGATCTCGCGCAGGCGCTGCAAAATAACGCGGAATAATCCCTGCAGGCCCAAAGCGGCGCCTGCTTGGCTTCCCGCTAAAAGGGCTGCAAGCAGTTCCGTTCGCCGGATTTTTCCCCGGCTTTTGTGCATACTAACCCCGGAAGCATCCATTCCGAAAACAAAAAGGGAGGTCATTCCGGATGGCACAAACGCCAACCCCCGCTTGGGAAGATCCGAAGATGAACCAATATTTTAAAACGCTGCCCATCTTCGTTCAGGAGACGATTGCGCAAACCGGCGTGCAGATTGCGGATGAAACACAGCTGCGCGCCGTGGCGGAAAAAATTTTGAAAGGCCGGCAGAGCTGAAAACAGACGCCAGATTTCAGATGCCAGAATTCAGAGATTAGGCTTCAAACATTAGCCGCCAGATGTGAGAGCCGAAAGGCTTTTGCCTTAGAGGCAATGGCAGAAAGTATTTTAACAGTCAGAATTTTTAGCCACCTGCCGCAGAGGCAGAAGCCTGAAGGGAACCACGTCTGAGGTCTGAAATCTGACATCTGAATAAGGGCCCCGGGAGGTTTCTCCCGGGGCTCAACGTTTTCCGCCTCTTCTTTTTGTGGTTCATGCCTTCCGGATTGCATCTTTACTGTCTAATTTCTTAAATTTACAATCCAACCTAAAACGTCTTCACAAGCTCCTTGAGGTACGCCTTGAACTCCTCGCCGATCTCCGGGTGCGTGAGCGCCACCTCACAGTTCGCCTTCATAATGCCGAGCTTATTGCCCATATCATAGCGCGTGCCGACGAAATCGACCGCCAGCAACCCGCTCTGCTTGGCCAGCGTCACCATAGAATCCGTGAAATAGACCTCACCGCTCTTTTGATCCACCGGCGTCTGCTCAATGATCTCAAAAATTTCCGGCGGCATTACAACGCGGCCCAGGATAGAATAGCAGGAGATAATCTGCTCCGGCGATGGTTTTTCGATGATGTTGTGGCACTTCATGATATTGTCACGCAGCGGCGTCACATCCAGCGAGCAATATTTCGGCACCTCCGCACGGGGCACCTCTTTGACTCCTACGGCGCCGAAGCCGAATTCCTCATAGGCTCTGCACAGCTGCCCGATGACAGGGTCCTCTGAAAGAATCACATCATCCCCGTACAGGATTCCGAAGGGCTCATTGCCCACAAAGGATTTGGCGCGCAGGATCGCATCGGCCAGGCCCTTTGTCTCCTTCTGACGGATGAAATACACGTTGGCAAGGTTGGCAATGGCTTTGAGCTCTTCATAAATATGCTGCTTAGAAGCGTTATCCTTTAGATTTGTCTCCAGCTCAAACGCATGGTCAAAATGATCCTCAATGACACCCTTGCCGCGGTTGGTGATGATCAGGATATCCTCAATGCCCGCTGCAACAGCCTCCTCCACAATATATTGGATGGCGGGCTTGTCTACAATATTGAGCATCTCCTTCGGCACCGCCTTGGAGGCGGGCAGCACACGCGTGCCCATGCCCGCAGCCGGAATGATCGCTTTTTTAATTTTCATGTTGTAAATCCCCCTAAAACATAGTGAAAAGTTGCATCACCAGCATATATGCTAAATCATACAGCAAATATGAACTAAAGCCAAACAGCAGGGACGTGCCGCCCCGCCGCAGCAGCTGCAGCCGGTATGCCTGCCCCTCCTGCGCCTGCCCTATCAGCGCATGGAGATCCCCCGTTGTTTTTTTGAAATACAAACGGTTCGCCACCAGCGCACAGGTCAGGTGCAGCACCAACTGCAAAATGAGGAAGAGCGCCGCCATCGGCATTGCGCTTTGCAGCGCCTGCATGGCCGCCTCCACCGCAGCCTGGCCGGCAGACTCCTGCGCAAGCACCTCCCCCAGCTGCATATAGGCATCCAGATACGCCTCCACCGGGCCATAAAATGCAACCGAAAGCGCCAGCAGAGCGCTCAGTGCAACCGCTCCCGCCGCATAAAGCTTGCGGTAAAAAAACCAAAACGGCGAAAACAGAAAGGCGGCCCAATTCCAGCCCGCTTTCTTTTTGGTGCGGTCCATCCGGAGGAATTTGGGGATATAGCTGTGCGCTCCCGTCCTCACATAAGCAGCGACCTCCCGCACTGGAATGCCGTCGATCGTTTCATCCGGCGAAACAGCCTCAGCCTCGCCATAGCTTTGCGTATAAGGGCTGCCTTGCCCAAACGCCCCTTCCCCTGCCGGGCGTGCGCCGAGTGGCAGTCCGCAGCGCGGGCAAAAAAGCGTATCCTTCGGGTTGTGCGCCCCGCAACGCGGGCAAATAGAGCCTTGCTCGGGCTCCGATTCCACCGGTTGCTCCTGCGTCTCCGGCCCTTGCCAAGCATAGCCCTCCACATGCCTGCCTTCGTTGGCGCAACGGCCCTCCCGCATCCAGCAGGCGCGATGGTGCGGCGTCCCGCACGTGGGGCAAACCACAACGTCATCCGCAGTTGTAAAAGCCTGTCCGCACACAGGGCAGACAGCTCCTTCATATCGATCCAAGCACACTCCTCCGATCGTTCGAAAGATATTCTCATTGTAACCAATTCCGGCTTAAAATTCAATCGTTAATTTCGCCTTAAAGTATTTTTATTAATCAGCATCATAGGGAAGAGAGGGGCAGCTTTTTCGCCCCTTCTCTCAGCTTGCCGAAAATCGTCCGAAGTCAGAAGTCAGATGTTAGACATCAGCTGTTGGATATTAGATGTGGAAGCCGGGAGGCTTCTGCCTCCGCAGAGTTGGCAGAAAGCATTTGAAGGGAAAAGTTTTAACGCGCCGCCTCTGTAGCAAAAGTTTGAAAAAACGATATCTAATCTCTATAATCTAACTTTGTAGGGAACGGTCAAGACCGTTCCGGGGTGTTCTATGGATTGCGCTATGTTTTCTGTTTTCCCGCTCGGGCTGCGGGGCCCCTCCTTTTCCGCCCGGCCGGAAAAGGAGGCAAAAGGTGCCGTTCTGTATGGCCAGCGGCGGCACTGGTATGTTTTTATCCCCCTTTGAGGTGTTCGGCAAAGCGCCCAAAAAACTCGGCCACTCACGTGGCCTCAAACAGTTTGGGCGTCTGCTTGCCTGCCGGGCGGCAGGCAAGTCCCCTCACGAGCCCGCCGAAACTGCGCAAAGCCTGCCGCCGCTGGCCTGCTGAAAGGTTTCAACCGCCGCGCCAGACTGAAGGCCCCGCCAGGTTTCTCCCGGAGCCCGCAAGCAGTTCAGAGCCGCAAACGAAGCCATAGGCCCAGGCAGCATTTGATGCCACTAAATGCGTGTGCGTGAAGTCAGATTTCAGATGACAGATATCAGACGTCAGACGTAGTTCCCTTCAGGCTTTTACCTCAGCGGCAGGTGGCTAAAAATTCTAGCCGTTAAAATGCTTTCTGTCACCGTCTCTGGGGTAACTGCTTCCGGCTCCCACGTCTGACGTCTGATTTTTGGCCCTACCCCTCCTGTCCAAGCTGCTCCCCGCGGGTCAAAAGCTCCCGTGCAAGCTGCGCGCCCTTTTTTTCCACCTTCTTAAAATCCATTGCAGGGATATAGAAAGCCTCCAGCGCGTCATGCGTCCGTTTTGCGTTTTTTAGCATGCGCACCGCTTCCGCAAGTAGCTCTGCTTCCGCCTTCGCATTGAAATGGAGCCGATAACGGTGTGTTTTTAAGAGCTCAGCATCCATAAACCGCCGTGCGTGAATCCGGCGCAGCGGCGTTTCCGGTGCAGAGTGGAACCGGTTCGCCGTGAACAGGCACAAACCGGCTGCGGGAATCAGCAGATGCTCAATGCGTTTGCCCGCGCTCATAGGGCATAGGCAGACCGTCACATCCAGCCCGGCGGCCAACGCATAGGAGCGCAGGCGGTCCAGCAGCAGAGAGGATACGGCGCCATACGCATCGTCAATCGCAATCACTCGGCTGCACAGGCAGGAAACCGTATCATAGCACATCACAAGCCCCTCCGGTGTAATCGCGCTTAAAAAGCAGCGGTTCTCCCGGCCGACACGCCCATGCCCCGTGCCAAATTCCCGTGCCGCAAAGCGGGAAGCATATGCGGCGATTTTATCCGCATTGACGCATTCCAGAACAATCCGCAGTGTGTCATTCGCCAAAGACCCGGCGGCGGAGAGAAAGCCAACACAGCGCTGGTGATAAGCGCTATTTTTGAGGGAAGCCGTTCGGATGCCCTCCGCATGTGCGCGCAGTTGCTCCGCATTCCAGCAGGCGCCGAGGTCCACCAGTTCCTCCACCGCGCCTGGGAAACGGGGTTCAATCACATGGGGCGCGGTGCCGTCCGCAATGCATGCGCGCAGCTGCGGGAAAATTACGCCGTCTAACGAGGCAGGATCGGAGGAGCACAGCACACGCTGCGCCTGATAGCCGGCCTGCTCCAGCCGCTCCGCTACGCTGCGCATCAGCCCGGATTTGCCTGTGCCGGGTCCCCCTTTGATCACATAGGCGCGCCAATCCCCCGCAGGGTCATACAACTCATCAAACAGGGATACGAACCCTTCCGGCGTGTTTGCGCCCAGAAAGCGTGTGTCAGCTTGCTGCTTCATCTTTATGCCCCCATCAAACCAGTTTACCCCATTGTATGCGCCGCCCTCCCGGTGTGACACATCCCTTTTTCGACAATTTGCGCGCTTTTGTAACTGAAAAGAGCTTGACATAAAAATTTCGTCATTTTATACTAAAAATATCTTAATTAAAAAATTTATTTTACAGAAAGGAGCATCTTATGAAAAAACTCTTTCAGAATGCCACGATTGTAGACGGCTCCGGTGCACCTGCCTACCAGGGCTGCGTTATCACGCAGGGCGGGCAGATTGAGGCCGTCCTCTGCGGGAAAGCGCCGGAGGATTTTGACGGCGAGCGCATTGACTGCACGGGGCTCACTCTGGCGCCCGGGTTTATTGACGCACATTCGCATAACGACTGGTTCGCCGCGCGGCAAAACCCGCTCCCCTTCTTCATTCCCTTTGCAGAGCAAGGGATCACTACACAGGTGGTCGGCAACTGCGGCTTCGCTCCGTTTGGGTACGACAGGGATACACCCTACCGGCATCTGCTGGGGAGCGGGCTGTTCCAGGTTGGTGATGCGCAGGGGGATTTTTCCACCTTCGCGGGCTGGTGTGAGGCGGCCTCCATCCGAACACCGCTCAACCTGATCCCCCTGCAGGGGCACGGGCCTATGCGCATCGGTATCTGCGGCTATGAAAATCGCCCTTTGACTGACAGCGAGCTTCAGCGGCGCGATGCAATTCTGGAGCAATCCCTTTCGGACGGCGCATTCGGCGCCTCCTTTGGCCTGATGTATGAGCCTGACCGGTATGCAACAGCCGATGAGTTGGAGAGCGCAGCGCGGATCGTCGCAAAGCACGGCGGTGTGCTCACGGTGCACGAGCGCGCCTGTTCTGCCGCCTCCACCTCCTATAATCCACCCTTTGGCGGCAGGCCGCACAACCTGCGCGCGCTGGATGAAATGATCGAGCTCACAAAACGTACCGGTGTAAAAATGCAGTATTCCCACCTCATTTTTGTTGGGGAATCCTCCTGGAAAACGGTGGAGGAGAGCCTGGCGCTGATCGACCAAGTGCGTTCGGAGGGGTACGATTTCTGCTACGATCTGTATTCCATGACCTTCGGCGTCTCCGTGATCACAGTCGTCTTGCCAAGCTGGTACCTCTCCCTGCCGCCGGCACAGCGCCACACGCGCATGACGCTCCTGAAACTGAGGGCAATGATCGGCATCACCGTGAAGCTGCTTGGCTTTGGCTTTGAGGATATGCTCGTGGCCTGGATTGGCGAAGGCTATGAGAATCTCTGCGGCAAGCGCGTGCCGGAAATCGCACGGGAGTGGGGCGTATCGGATCTGGAGGCCTACATTCGCCTTGTAGATATCAGCGAGGGTAAGGGGCGGCTCAATATGTACCGCTATTATAATGATGATATTATCACCCGGTTGATCCGCCACGAGCCCTCTATCTTTATGACGGATGCCTGGATTGAAGAGAAGGGCGTGCAAAACGCTGCGGCTTATTCCTGCTTCCCCAAATTTCTCGCCTGGTCGCGCGAGGGCAGGGGGCTGCCCCTGGAGGCAACCGTTCGCAAAATGACCGGCGCGGTTGCGGATCGCTTCGCCATTGAGCGCCGCGGCTATCTAAAGCCAGGGTACGCCGCCGATTTGACGCTGTTTAACGCTGCCACCGTTTCAAACAACGGGGATGACCCGATCCGGCCCAGAGGAATTGACTCGGTTTATATCAACGGCCGTTGCGTTGTAAAAGATGGCGTTGCCGACGAAAGCTCTCTGTTGGGCGCCGGGCAAATTCTTTTAAAAAATAAGTAATCCGGCCTGCAAAGCACCTATGCGGCCTGAGCGGGGTAAAAATCAATTTTTTAATTGTGATGCGGCCAGTAGATTCTATTTGATATTTCAGTGAGTGCCTGGTTTCGCTGTACGCGACCAATCCGTCACCGCCACTAAAAATCAAATACCCCCCTCTTGCCGCCGCGCCGGCAAGAGCTAACACCTGCAAGGGGCAATCCCTTCTCTCCCCTTGTGCAATGCAAAAACGGGTACTGTTGTTTTAACAGCACCCGTTTTTTGATTCCAGATTCTTTTTAAAAGGCCATTTACGCCTTTGCGGCGGCCGCCTCCTTCTGCTGCTCCTGCTTTTCTGCCTCTGCCGCATCACGCTCCGGCTTCGTTGGCAGCATCGGGATGCCTCCC
>CASDTH010000043.1 GCA_949283655.1 uncultured bacterium | reverse complement strand
TTGATGAGCTCTGCATACACGCCATCCCAACCATATCGCATATATGCCTTTCCGAACGCCTGCACAATGGCTGCCTCTTCCGCCTCGGTATGCTGCCTGGGATGATGCTGGGGGCGATGATATCGTTCCTGTAATGATTGCCATGTCCCATCGTACCGCTTGCTCCACCGCTTCACGCTGGACAGACTTACTCCGTATTTCCGCGCCGTTTCACTTTTTCCGTGTTTCTCCGCATACTTCACGACTCCTTGACGGATTCGCGCTTCTTGTGCTACTCTCTTCATGGGAAGTCTCTGTCCTCTCTTTTGGTGAATGGTTTGTGGTGATTTCATTCTACCATAGTGAGCCTTTGACTTCCTCTTTTTGGGGGTCACATCATTTTAACATATACAAAAAGACAAATTTTTCTGCTGTTTTTTCGGTGGAGGCACGCAAAAATAAAACTGGTGGAAAAGACAGCCTAATATGGCATGAGGAGACATGCTACATCCCTGCAATATGCGATTGAGAGGAAAAGGGCCTGGAAAAATGTTGTGAGTGAAGTGTTTTACTGTACTTTTTCATGAGGATATGGTACAATATATAAAGAATTTGCTGTAAACAGATGAAATATGGTGAAATTCCTCATATACAATATTGTAACCTATAATGCCTGGACAGGGTGCCGGGCAGTGCTTTTTTCTGCGCTTCATCCTGCGGTCAGCCTGTGTTCAATGACAACATGACAGGATCAATTTTATAAATGATGGCGGAAGCTTTGCCCCTGCGATTTATCTGGGGCGTATTCTGCGGAAAGGGATCGTCATAAATGAGTTGCCGGAAAGTTATAATCATAGATGATGAGCCAATCATTTGTAATCTCATCAAGCGATTGGGCGAGTGGGACAGATTGAACCTGGAAATTGTTGGTTCGGCCACGGATGGCTTGAAAGGGTATCGCTTGATTCAGGAGCTGCGTCCGGATATCGTTCTTCTGGATATCCGCATGCCGGGATTAGACGGGCTTGAGATCATTGAAAAATGTTCTGAAGAAAAAATAGCGCCACGATTTATTATCATTAGCGGCTATCAGGAGTTTGAATATGCGAAGAAAGCCATCCATTTTAATATTTCGGATTATCTGGTAAAGCCCATAGACCGGGAAGAGCTCAATATGGCGCTGAAAAAGAGTTGCCTCGCTATTGAAGAAGCACAGCAGAAGCAAACTGCCTTCCAGAACCTGCAAATTACGATAAAGGAAAAGAATATGCACCTGTGGCGTGCCTTTTTTGAGAGGATCATCGAAGGGGAGGCGGTGTCTCATTTCCCTGATTCCTACACGGGCGCCCCCTGGCCGGCAGGCGCATTTCCATCGGTGTGTATCGGCGTTGTCAAGCTGGAAGCGCCGTGGGAGAACAAGGAGCTGTGCGTGCAAAAGCTGCTTCAGCATTTTACCTCCCTTTGCGAGGAGCGAATGGTTCCCTATTTAAACCGGTGTGGCTACGCACAATTGGAGGGCGACATTCTTTTTCTAACAGCGCTGGGAAGGGACGAGCAGGAGCCCTTTCGGAAATTGATAGACACAACGGCTAGACTAATGGATCGATATATCCAGGCTTACGATGGCTGTCATGCTACAGTGGGCCTTAGCTTCTGCAAGGCAGAGGCTGAGTTGCTGCCGGAGTGCTTGCGCCAGGCAAGGTTTAGCCTGAATTGCCGCTTTCTCAACGAGCGCGGCTCGGCTTATTTATACAGTGAGATTTCCAGCAGCTTTGTGTCAGAGCTTCTGCCTGTGCTGACAGAGGATTCATGGGAGGAGAAGCTTCGCCTAACCTTTACGAATCTTGACCGTGAGGATTTTGAGCACTTGCTGGCCTCCACATACGTTGGGGATGTGGGCATGCAGGGCGTCAAAAGCAGGCTGGCGTTGCGGCGCTTTGCCAACGAGCTGTTTTCTGTAGCTGGGAGCCTTGGTGAGCTCGATCAGATGGCGGAGGGGCAACAGAACTATATCAATTGGCTCTGCGAAACGGTTGAGAAGCCCAAGCAGCTGTATGAGGAGGTTGGCCGGATTCTGGAGCAGCAGTTCTCGCGTTATCTGGAGAGCCAGATGATGTGGAACGACCGGCACGTGCGCACGGCGCTGCGGTATATCTCTACCCATTTCTCCGAAGATATCCAATTGGATGATATTGCGGCAGCGGTCGGATTGAATCCGGCATATCTGTCGGGGCTACTGAAAAATAAAACGGGGATGACCTATTCTGAGCACCTGCTCAAGGCCAGGATGGAGCGGGCCAAGGAGCTGTTGGCGGGGTCAAATGCAATTGTGAAAAGCGTGTGCTATGAGGTCGGATACCGTGATGTGAAATATTTTTCGAGGCTTTTCCGGCAGTATACGGGCGTAAATCCTTCCATCTATCAAAAAATGCACAGCATTCTTTAATGCCTATAGGCCTGTCGCCGCCTGCTGTGGCGCTGCTTACGGCTGTGTTTTTACAAGCCGTGCAAGGAATTTGGGCGGCTGGTTAAGCTCTACAGCAGTTGCGGACTTCATTTATAGAATTGGAAGAAGATTGGCATGAAACGAAAGCATCGCACGGGAATCAAAATTGTAGCGGCCTTGGCCACCCTGTCTGCCTCCGGGCTGATGGCGTCCATTTTGCTTTTTTGCCGTGAGGAGTGGTTTTCCGGCCTGCTGATTTTTTGCACAACCGCCATTCCTACCGCGGGGCTGTTGATCTGGCTCATCCTCCCTCTGCTGCGTATTTCAAAGCGCGTCGGTCAGACTGGAATCCAGGCAGAGCTTACTCAGGCGGGAATCCCTACGGATCCTTTTGAGATGCTGCTTTATGATAATTGGGTGAATGCAGCCGCCCAATTTAAGCAGGGGCTGGAGGAAGAATACGATAACCGAGAAATCGCAAGCCAGATCAAATTTTCCATGCTTCAGCATCAGATCAATCCGCACTTCCTATACAACACGCTGGATTCCGTTCGCGGCCTTGCATATGCGGAGGGGGCCGACAGCGCCGCCGAGATGGCGGAGGCTCTTGCGGCGTTTTTTCGGTACAGCATCAGCCATAGCGGCGATATTGTTTCGCTGGGCAAGGAATTGAATAATATCAAACGGTATTTTGTCATTCAGGGCTATCGGTTTTCCAAGCGCTTTTCTCTGGTGGTAAATATCCCTGAGGACGATATTTCGATCTGGGGATATCCGATTCCAAAGCTGATGATACAGCCGCTGGTAGAGAATGCGGTATTCCATGGGCTTGAGAAAAAATCCGGGAAGGGGAGCGTGACAATCTCTATATCCCGCACTCCGAGTCGGTTATATTTGTATGTAGCGGATGACGGCGTAGGCATGAGCCAGGAGAAGCTGAGGGAAATCAATCGCGCGATCTATTCTGAAATAGCCCCTACCCCTGATGGCGGCTCCGGCAGGGGCACAGGAATCGCCCTGCGGAATATCAATCGCCGGATACAATATTTATACGGGAAGGAGTTCGGCCTGAATTTAGAAAGCACGGAGGGGTTTGGAACCCAAATTGAAATCGCGTTGCCCTGGCCGCCTCCCGGAGAGATGGAGAAGCAATGATAGAAAAGGAAGCTCTGCGCGTTGAAAACGCATGCGGCCGTTTTTTAAAGCTTGCTGTGCTGGATCATTTTCATTTCAGTGCCAATAGCGGCGAGATATGTTGCCTGTTTGGCGCGCATAATGCGGGCAAAACCGCATTTATGCAGCTGCTGGCCGGGAAGCTGTCGGGTGAATGGAGTATGCGGCTGCTGATTGACGGCGTTGATGTGCATTGGAGCCCTGGCAAAAACCCTGCGGCGGCTCTATTTGCGTTTATATGGGAGGAAAGCCGCCTGCTGCCCAATTTTTCTGTGGCAGAGAATTTATGCATATTCGGGCAAGTTCCGCTTTGGAAGCTGTATATCCGGAAAAATAGCTACGAAAGCCAGACGCGCCGCGTGCTCAAGCAGTATGATCTGGGTGGAATTGATGCCCACAGGAAGGTTGGCCAACTTAGTAAGGCGCAGTGTATTCTGCTGGAGATTATCCGTTATGCCATGCATGGGGCCAGATTCTTTTTTTTAGATTGCCTGCCGCTGTTTCAGCACAGCGCGGATATCGTGGAGCTTGAGAGGCTTTTGAAAAAGCTGGCCGCAGAAGGAAAAACAATCATCCTGCTTTCCAACCGTGCGGATGAACGGTTGTTTTTCGCCGATCGTTTTGTCATCATGCGCAGCGGCGCCAGAGTGAAAACAGCCAGCAGGGAAGAAGTAACCATTGATCTGCTGAAGGCATATGGGGAGTTGGCGCAGTATTCTGCGGAAGCGGAGGAACCTGCCCTTTTTCAGGAGCAGGGCACAGCTGTTCTCACGGCGCGGCAGTTGACAGTGCTCGACAGGGCGTGCTCCTTTGAAGCGTGCCGGGGGCGCCTGACGGGGATTGCTTGCCCGGATGAGCACTATGCGGCATGCTTGATGCAGAGCTTTGCTTCAGGCAAATTTACGGCCGCTTCTTTTCGCTTTATGGAGGAGGAGTATGCCGGGAAGACGATGCGCTGGAAATCGCTCAGGCGAATATGTGCGGTGGAGAGTTTGTTGGCGGAGAAAACGATTATCCCCAATTTCGGCGCGCTGGATAACATCTATATTTCTTCTGCCTGGATGGAGAGCCGCCTCCCTAGGCTGCATAAGAGCGTCAGAAGGCTTGTTGCACAGGAGGAAAAAGATCTAATCCGCCAGGCGGATCGGGCAATGGAAGAGCATCGGGAGGAGCCTCTGCTGAATTTACGAATCCTTGCAAAACGGGCCGTATTGATGCAATGCTTGCTGATTGTGCTGGACCGCCCCACGCGCGGACTGGATGAGAATGGCTGCAAAGAACTTCAGGAGATCCTTCAGGACCTTGCCAATCATGGAATGGCGGTTCTTGTATTGGATACGCGGAAACGAAATTTAAGAGATCTTTGCAGTGAGATGGCTGAATTTCAACCAAGGGAACTCTTGTGATAGGAAATACCATCAATAACGCACTGTGGGCGGCCGCTTGGAGCCTTTTCAAAACGGAACCTGTTCTATAGTTAAGAGCTTGTCTGATGGCCAGACAGGCTTTTTTTGCCTATTTATCTGAAGATTCTCCCCCTATTTCTTAAAATTACGTTACTATTCACAATGGGAGCACTATGCTAAAATATAGACAAAGAGATGCATAATATTTATTTATTTTTAGGGCCTGAGACGTATGCATACAGAGAATGATAGAGATTATGCATTGAGTCAGCAAACAGATTACGCATGGAGAAGGGTGGAAAAGGGAAAAATAGAAAAATACAAAGCAAGGCATCAGAGGTACGGCGCGAAACGGCTTGAGAAAGCAGCAGAGGTTCAAAAATGGCGGGCCGTTTTCACGCGCTCATGCGAAAAGAGGAAAGTGTTGAAACGCAGTTGCTGGCGCCGCAGCCAAACGGGCGGTTGCGCTCACGTTTACAGCCTGCCGGCGCAGCGGAAAGGAATGGTCATCATCATGAAAAGAATGAAAAAAATCGTATGCTTTGTGCTTGCGTTGACGCTCGTGGCAAGCTTGGCTGCTTGCGGAAAAGCGCCCGCGGAAGACGGCAAGGGGGATGCCCCGGTCATGGGCGTTTGCATCTTCGCAATGGAGACGGAGTTTTTCACAAACCTTGCGCACTGGCTTGAGGAGGCCGGCGCCGCCCATGGCTGGGACGTCATCGTGCAATCCGGCGACGCTTCGAACCCTGCAAGCCAGGTGGAGATCATCGAGAACTTTATTACGATGGATGTTGACGCGATCTTTATCAATCCCATTAATATTGCCGCCGTCGAGGATGCTCTGGCGAAAGCAAAGGAAAACAATATTTGGATATTTGGCCACAATTACCGCTATGAGGACAGCGAAATGCCAGACGTCTATATGGCGGGCGATCCGAGAGAGGTAGGAGCCGAGATTACAAACCTTGCAAAGAGCGAAGCGGATAAGGTGCTCGGCGATACGCCCGTCGTTGCAGCGGCCATGACGAGCCTTGACAATGAAAACAACAGTAAGCGCTCTGAGGGCATGGTGGCCAGGGCGAAGGAGCTTTGGGGTGAAGACGCCCTTGTGGCAGAGAATTCCCCCGGCAACACTGCCGAGGCAATGTCCGCAGCGGAAAATATCGTTCAGGCGAATCCGGACGTCAACGTGTGGCTTTGCTACAATGACGAATGCGCAATCGGCGTGTATGAGTTCTATAATGCATCCGGCAGAGACCAGAGCAAGGCCGTAATCGTCGGAGCGGACGGCAATCAGGATGTGCTCCAGGCGATCATCAAGGGATCCGCAGTGCGCGGAACGTTGAGCCAGACGCTGAACGTGAAGTGCGAGCAGGTTTTCAGCGCTGCCGATATCCTGATGGAATCCGGCGACGTGGAGGCTGCACAGGATACAGCGGGTTACGATTTGTTCACGCCGATCAACAGCGATAACGCTCAGGAAGAGTTAGACGCCTCATCTTGGCGATAACCGTTTTCGCAGGATAGACAGAAGGGATCAAAGCCCGCCCGAAGGGGCAGAAGCTTTGATCCCTTCCCACAAAAGAAAAACGCAGCACGGCGCGGGGCGCTGAAAAAACTGCGGAAAGGGGGAAGAACGTTGCCAAATCATGACGATATCCTGAGGCTTGAGGGCATCAGCAAAGCGTACCCGGGCGTAAAGGCACTGGATAACGTGGGCTTTTCGCTGAAAAAGGGCGAGGTGCACGCACTGGTGGGAGAAAACGGAGCGGGAAAGTCCACGCTGATCAAATGTATTTCCGGCGCCATTCGGCCGGATAGCGGCAAGATCTTCCTTGATAATAAGGAGTTTTTGTCCATCGGGCCAAAGGATACAATCGAGCATGGCATTGTCACCGTTTATCAGGAATTAAACCTGATTCCATCGCTGTCAGTCGCAGAAAATGTGTTTGTCGGGGAGCGGCGGGGAGGAAAATTGCTGTATAACCGGCAAAAGGTGGAACGCGAGTGTAAAAAAATACTGGAAGATTTTCATATCGATATTGACGCAACGGCAATTGTAAGCGAGCTCAGCGTTGCCCAAAGGCAGTTGGTGGAGATTGTGCGCGCGATTTCAAGGAATGTCAGGATTTTGATTCTGGATGAGCCGACCTCTTCGCTGACCGTGCATGAGACCCAGTTCCTGTTTGATACCATCAGGCGGCTAAAGCAGAATGGTGTGACGATCATTTATATCTCTCATATTTTTGAGGAGACCTTCGCGCTTGCCGATCGAATCACCGTTATGCGGGATGGCCGCTACATAGATACGCTGGAGACTGCAAAGACGAACAAGGCGGAGCTGATTAAGCTGATGGTAGGCAGAGATATCAGCGATTCCTTCCCGGTGCGGAACGTCTCTTTGGGAGATGTGGTTTTAAAGGTGGAGAATATGACGGCTCCAGGCGTGGAAAATATCTCTTTTGACCTGCGTCGAGGAGAGATTCTGGGCTTTGCCGGCTTGGTTGGAGCCGGTCGTACAGAATTAATGAATGCAATCTACGGCGCCTCGGAAAAATCCGAAGGTACCATCACGATAAAGGGCAAGCTTATAAATATGAAAAGCCCGCACGATGGCATTCGTTTTGGTTTGGGCATGATTCCGGAGGATAGAAAGCTGCAGGGGATTTTTTTGCGCGCCAACGTGTTGGACAATATCTCGTCCGCCAATTTAAAAAACCTGACGCGCTTCGGCCTGATGAGGGATAAGAGCGCGGCGCGCATTGCATCGGAGTTCCGTGATAAGCTGCGGATTAAGACCCCGTCGCTTTCCCAGCTGGCCCAAAATCTCAGCGGCGGGAACCAGCAGAAGGTTGCGGTGGCAAAGGCCCTTGCGCCGAATCCGGAAATTCTGATCTTTGACGAACCAACCAGAGGGATCGATGTTGGCGCAAAGCAGGAGATTTATAAGCTGATGGATGAACTGGTAGCACAGGGCCATTCCATTCTGATGGTATCCTCTGAAATGGTCGAGCTTATGGGGATGGCCGACAGGATCATCGTGCTTGCCAACCACCGCAAGGCCGGAGAGCTTACCAGGGAGCAGTTTAGCCAGGAAGCGATATTAACGCTTGCATCTGATGAAACGCCCAAGGCGGTTTAGGAGATAATCATATGAAATTACTAAAGCTATACAAAAAGGCGGGGATTATTGTATTCCTGCTTCTGGAGCTGATTCTCTTTTCAGCCATTACGCCCAACTTCCTTTCGGGGAGTAACTTTATCAACCTGCTCAGGCAGATCGCCATGCTGGGAATCGCCTCCATAGGCATTTCCTTTCTGATGATCGGCGGAGCTTCCGCCGACCTTTCAATTGCCGGGCAAATTCCGGTGCTGTCCATGCTTTGTGGTATCTTTATGATGTGGCTGAATCTGCCCGTACCGGTCGCCGTATTGCTCACGATTGTGGCGGGGATTCTGCTGGGCTATTTTAACGGCATGGTCATACGAATTCTGAGGATCAACCCCTTTGTGGTCACGCTGAGCACGATGACGATTTTACAGGGTGTGGCCCTGCTGTTTACCGGCGGCGTCAGTATCTCCGGGCTGCCCAGAAGCTTTTCCTGGCTGGGGCAGGGCTATCTTTTCGGCATCCCAGCGCCGATCATTGTGTTGGTTGTATGCGTTGCCGGGGCGCAATTCGTCCTTTCCAAAACGTATTTTGGGCGCGCAATTTACGCGATGGGCGGCAATGCAGAGGCCGCAAGGCTTGCCGGTATCAATATCCGGCGGCTTCAGCTGTGCACGTTTATGCTGTCCGGTTTTTTTGCGGCCATAGCCGCGTTGATGATTTCCTCCCGCACGATGATCGCCTCTCCCACGGCGGGCAACACCTATGCGTTTGATACCATGACGGCCTGCGTGCTGGGCGGCATCTCGTTTGCCGGTGGTGAAGGCAAGCTGTGGGGCGGCTTTGTAGGCGTGCTCATCATCGGTGTGCTTACCAACGCGTTAACGCTGATGAACATCGGCAGCTATTGGCAGGATATCGTCAAGGGCATCATCCTTGTGCTGGCCCTTTATATTGACCGTAAGCAGCGGGAGTTGAACGTATAGCGGGCTTGTTGGGTCGGTTTCAGGCAGATAGTTGCGAGCAGACTGAGAGATTGAAATCAAAAAGAAGGGAGCAAAATTATGAAAAACATCATTTGTACGGAGCCCTGCCTCTGCATGGAAAACCCCTGCGGCGCCAGGCTGGAGTTTTGGCAGCAGGATGGAAAGTTTGGCTTGGGGAGCTTCTATTACAAGGGCGTCCGGGCGGGCGCTGAAATGGATCAGTTTTTATACGAGGATTCGCACTATGTATGGGATAAATATCAGGCGGATCGATATGAGATCGTGGAGAATACCCCGCAAAAAGGCGTAATTACCTTTTACGGCACCTTCGGCGCAGTCAACATAGAATCCAACTGGCTTGTGACTGTAACGCTGACCGCCGGCTCGCCGGCTTACCTGCTGGAATATCAGGTGGAGCCTTACCTGTGGCCTGGCCGGTATCATCCGCTGTATGTCAGCGCCCCCTTTGACAATGAAAAGCTGGAGTGCGTCAGTTACCCGATGGAGGCGCCGATCCTTCCGCCCTATCACAGCCATTGGTTCGTCCGGCCCGATGTCGGTAAGGTTCCCTTTCTGCTGGGCCGCGAACAGGCAGGGGATTCCAGCCTTTATGTGGGGATCGGTTATACCCTGGAGGCAGCCGGGCAGGATTATACCAAGGGGATGCTCTGGTATGACGGCACCAAAGAGGGGCGCGCCCTTCGCGCAGATTTCCCATATATTCACTACTGGATTCCAGCGCAGAACAGCTGGGAGGTCAACAGCGAGCTGAAAGCCGCCACCTCTGTGGAGGGCAACCAGCTCAGAAGCGGGTATTTCCGCCATGGGGACCCCTACATCTGCTCCGTGATCGTTTCTGTTGCGGATACGCAAGCAGACTGTGTGTTTGGCTACCGGGATATCTGTGGCTTTAACAGCGATACATGCAGCAAATACGATGTGATGAAAGCGGTAGACAGTATGCTGCATGGCTACGATACGGATGCCCGGTGGGTCTATGAGAAAGGGAAAGGCTACCGCATGCGCGGCTGGTCGGATTCCGATGAAAAGGCCAATTACTATGATTTTATCACCTTTACCTCCAATTCCATGCTGGCGTATCTTTTATACAGCCTGTGGCGCAGGGATCACTCCCAAGTCTGGGCGAGAAAACGCGCGCTGGAAATGACGGAATTTGCGATTGAAAAGCAGCTGCCGTCAGGCGCAATCCCACGCTGCTGGGATCTGGATCATGACCATGCGCACGGGATGGGCGATAATTACTATGCGCTGGGAGTCGTTTATGACCCGATGGCGACGGGCGCGTGCGCACAGAACATGGATCTTCTGGCACAGGCTATGAAAGAAGAAGAAGGAGCTGCGCCTGCGCATTGGCAGACGGCGATCCAGAAGGCAATTGACTGGGTTGTCCATCTGATTGAAAAGGAGGACGGCGCGCTTAAGCATTCCTACACGGCGCAGGAACAGGGCGTTTTCAATGCCATAGAGCCCTATGCGCTTTATGCATTGCGGTATTTTTACAAGAAAACGGGCGATTCGAAATACCTGCGTGCCATGGAGAAAAACGAGGAATATATTCAGGCGGCCTTTGGCGTAAATAACGACTGGTATAACGGCCTGACGGACAGCAACAATCTGGTAGCGCCTTTGGACGGGGAGCAGACGCGCAATTACTATACGCTGAATGTGTTTGACCTGGCGGGCTATTACCACGACAGATATTTGGACACAGGGGAGGAAAAGTTCCTGAGATGGGCAAAGGATCACTTTGCTTTTGGCTGGATGGGGCGGATGCCCGTCAATATGCCTGACTTCCACTACCAGACCAAGGGGATTATCGAGGAGCAAAATATATGGGTGTTTTATGATCTCCCGTGGCCTTTTAACTCATCCGCCGGGCTGGCCCGTATGGCGAGAACGCTGAATGATAAATTTTATGCCGAATACTATAAGCTCGCCATTCATACGCAGCTTGAGTTTGCCCATTTGGGCGAAAAGCATCCTTTCTGCTCCCAGGTGCTGGGTGCTGCTGCCGATACGCGTGCGCCGATCGACCGCTTTGCGGAAATTGTGGATGGAAAACACGGGGTTTGGATCACGGGGTATAGCACGCTGTTTATCCGCGACATGTTGGGGCCGGATACTTACTATTATATGGGTGGAAACGACTGGGGCGTCGGCATTGATTATGAGCTGGATTTCAAACCGGATTTCAGCGATATGCCTTTCTGGCTGACCGCCTGCACCAGCCGCGTATACAGCCCTGAGTGGACAAAGGATTCTTTCCGTGCCGAGCTGCAAGGCCTTCCCCGGGATGACTGTGAGATTGTGCTGCATGTGGAGGAGCCGGTCTCAGCCGTCAGCATGCAGGTGGATGGTGTGGAGCAGCAGGCGGCCTTCCGGTATGACCCGCAGCGCAGGGAGCTGATTGTTCCCTACAGGCAAACGGCGAGCCGGCTGCACATCGCCTTGCGCTTTAGCTGAACAGCTTTTGTCATCAACAGGCGGGGCCGTCGCCGCTCCGCCTGTTGATGCTTTTTTATCTTCGGAGCGGTGCAGGCCAAAAGCATGCCCGGCCGCCTCGCTTTCCAGTTTCAAAAATTTTATAACAGGGAGAAATACAAGATGTTGGGCTACCATCTTTCAGAAGATTTTTTATGGGGAGGCGCGGTCTCAGCGCATCAGGTAGAGGGTGCGTTTGCCGATGACGGGAAGGGCCTCTCTTCAGCGGATGTGATGACTGCCGGGAGCAGAAAACAGCCGCGACAGGTCACCCATGGGATTGTATCCGGCTGCTATTATCCGACGCATGAGGCCATTGATTTTTATCACCGGTATCGTGAGGATATTGCGCTTTTGGCTGAGCTGGGGCTAAAGAGCTTCCGCACCTCTATTAACTGGTCGAGAATCTTTCCCAACGGGGATGACGGGCTGCCGAACGAGGCCGGCCTGCGATTTTACGACGCGTTGTTTGATGAGCTGCTGAAACATAAAATAGAGCCGGTTGTGACGTTGTCCCATTTTGAGATGCCGTATCATCTGATTTGCAGGTATGGCGGATGGAAAAACCGCCGCCTCATTGAGTTTTTCCTAAAGTATAGTGAAACGGTGTTTCAAAGGTACCGGGGGAAAGTAAAATATTGGATGACTTTTAATGAAATCAATAACCAGCTGGATTTTGCGTGGCCCATGATGGCATATGCCAACTCCGGCATAGAGCCGGAGAAAGGCAGGTGCTTTGAAGAGGATGTGTATCGTGCAGCGCACCATGAACTGGTGGCCAGCGCGCTCGCTGTGGAAACAGGGCATCGAATCTGCCCAGAGAATCAGATCGGCTGCATGATCGCTTACAGCCCGGTCTACCCGGCCACCTGCAAACCGGCGAATATTGTAGCGGCACAGCTTCTGATGGAAAAACGATACTATATGGCGGACGTTCATTGCCGGGGAGAATATCCTGCTTTTCTGCAAAAGGAGTGGCAGGAAAAGGGGTATACAGTCCCGATCCAGGAAGAGGATAAGGCCATTCTCCGCAACGGAACGGTAGATTTTATCGGGTTTAGTTATTACATGTCCAAGACGTACAGCGCAGGCAAAGCACACGGTATTTTTGAGGAGAATCCCTATATAGAAAAATCTGAATGGGGATGGCCTGTGGACCCCGAGGGGCTGCGGTATGCGCTCAATGATCTGTACCGCACGTATCAAAAGCCTCTCTTCATTGTAGAAAACGGGCTCGGAGCTTACGATACCGTGGAAGTGGACGGCAGCGTGCACGATGCTTACCGCATTGCGTACCTGCGCGCGCATATTGAGCAGATGGAAAAGGCGATTGCAGAGGATGGGGTACCTGTCATGGGGTACATGCCCTGGGGTTGTATTGACTGCGTTTCATTTGGAACCGGCGAGATGGAGAAACGGTATGGATTCGTGTATGTCGACAAGGACAACCTGGGAAATGGGTCCCTGAAACGGCTCAAGAAAGACTCTTTTTATTGGTATCAAAACCTGATTAGAAGCGGGGGGGAAGCGCTGTGAGCATTTTGGCAATTGATGTGGGGGGAACAAATATAAAATATGCTCTGGTTGACAGAGAGGATCGCTTTTCTTCCAGAGGGGTGATACCGACGGCGATGCACTCCCTGGATGACTTCTGTGAGACAGTCATGCGCATATACAAGCCGCTGGAGGAGAGCGTGGAGGGGATCGCTTTCAGTATGCCGGGCATTATTGATGCGGAAGCGGGATTTATGTATTCCGGGGGGAGCCTGAGCTGGATTCATAATGTCGCCATGGCCGGTGAGATATCCGGCTTTCTGGAAGGTGTCCCGGTCAGCATTGAGAACGATGCAAAGGCGGCGGCGCTGGCGGAGTTGGAAGCCGGCGCCCTGATGGGCTGCCGGGAGGCCGCCGTCGTGATATGTGGAACGGGCCTGGGTGGTGGCATTATTTCAGATGGAAAGCTGCTCAAGGGCAAACGAAATTTGGCGGGTGAAATCAGCTATCTCAGTGTGGAGGGCGGCTTTGGGAGAAGCAACCGCAGCTTCATGGGGCACCGATGCGGCATTGCCGCCCTATACCGGTGTGCCGCGCGTTATATGAATGATCCGATGGAACAGGTGGACGGGCCGTATCTGTTTGCACAGGCCGAAAGTGGAAATCAGGGAGCGCTGCGGGCGCTTCATGAATTCTGCAATGAGCTGGCCCAGATGCTGCTGAATATCCAGTGCCTGTTTGACCCCGAAAAAATCGCAATCGGCGGAGGGATCAGTGTGCAAAGGCTGTTTCTGGAGATTCTCCGGGAGGAGGTAGAATACGTAAAGACGGATTGCCTGCAGGAGATTGCGCATATCCTGCACCCGGAGCTGGTGCCGTGCAAATATTACAATGACGCAAACCTGCTCGGCGCTGTTTACAGGCTGAGGCAGAATATGCGCTAGGATGGCATGAGCGCCTGACGCCTATGCTACAGGCAGCAATATGGTGGTAAACGGCACTTTATGCGAAAAAGAACGTGCATTCTCTTTTTTTTCACTTTTCTTGACGCAGCCCGCCTGGGTTGTGGTATAATAAATGTGCAGGGACCCGGAAGCCGCTGCGCGTAGGATGCGCACAGGGGCCCCGGGTAGTTTTTGGGGCAGGGCCTCTGCAGGGGTTAAACTTTGGAAAGGAAGGCGAGCAAGTATGGAGAAACTGTTCAAGCTCAAGCAAAACGGCACCACGGTGGGCCGGGAAATTATCGCTGGTCTCACCACGTTCTTTGCAATGGCCTACATCATTGCGGTCAACCCGACGCTGCTAAAAAACGCGGGGATGGAGTGGGGCGCTGTTTTCCTGGCGACCATCATTTCATCGATTGTGGGTACGTTGATTATGGGCCTGGTGGCCAATGTGCCCTATGCGCAGGCGCCTGGCATGGGGCTGAACGCATTTTTTGTCTACACGGTCTGCTTTGCGCTGAAATTCACATGGCAGCAGGCTCTGTCCATGGTGTTTATCTGTGGATTGATCAACATCCTGATTACGGTGACCAAGGTGCGCAAATACATCATCAAGGCGATCCCGCGCAGCCTGCAAAACGCGATCGGCGGCGGCATCGGCATCTTTGTGGCGTATATCGGCCTGCTGAATGTTGGCATCATCAGTTTTGATTCCGATGTGCCCGCGCTGGCCACCCTGAACCAGCCGTCCTTCTGGCTGTTCCTGATCGGCCTGGCGCTGACGATTATCCTGCTGGTGTGCAAGGTCAAGGGCGCAATCCTGATCGGCATTGTTGTAACGGCGCTGCTCGGCATCCCGATGGGGGTGACCGTGACCAATGCACAGGATACCGTCAGCTTTATGGAGGCATGCCGCCAGCTGCCCACCACCTTCGGCGTCATTTTCACCAGCGAGGGGTTAGGCTCCCTGTTTTCAGACATTGCCAAGATTCCACTGGTGCTGGTGACAATCTTTGCATTCAGCCTCTCCGATACGTTTGATACGATTGGCACCTTTATCGGTACGGGCCGCCGCACAGGCATCTTCAGCGATGAGGATGAGCGCGCGATGGAAACAAGCACCGGCTTTAAATCCAAGCTGGATAAGGCGCTGTTTGCGGATGCGACCGCTACCTCCATCGGCGCGATCTTCGGCACGTCGAACACTACCACCTATGTGGAGAGCGCGGCTGGTATCGGCGCGGGCGGCCGTACGGGCTTGACGAGCGTTGTCGTTGCGCTGTGCTTTGCCGTGAGCGCATTTCTGGCGACCTTTGTCAGTGCGATTCCCTTTGCGGCTACGGCTCCCGCTCTGATTGTGGTCGGCATTATGATGATGTCCGCCTTTAAGGAGATCCAGTGGGATAATTTTGACGAAGCGGTGCCCGCATTTTTTGCCGGTGTTTTTATGGCGATTTGCTACAGCATCTCCTACGGCATCGCGGCGGGCTTTATCTTCTACTGCATTACAAAGATCTGCAAAAAGCAGGCCAAGGAGATTCACCCCATCCTCTGGGTTGCGACGGCGCTGTTCATTTTGAATTTCGTGCTGTTGGCGCTTATCTAACAAGCTACATAGCGGGATTTCGAGTCTGCGGCGGGCGGTTGCGCGCCGCAGGCTTTTTTTATATACAAAATGAGCCCCCCTTTTTTTATAACGGAGTCTCATGCGGCGGCTATTTTGAATTTTTCATACTTGCTGAAAAGGATATATTGCCTTGAAAGGTTTCTATTGCATCGAGTTTTACCGGCAGACCTTTTAACCTCTTTCCCGATGCGCTGTGATGATCGTATAGCTATAAGCGTTTACAGTGATGACACAGTTCTCTACGCGCACATACCAATTCTTCCCTGTCCTTGTGATAACGGCGTTTGCAGCAGAAATTTTCTCTTTACACCAACCGACCGTGTCCTCTGTGTCTAAGGATAAATTTCTTTTGATCCGTGCTGCACCCAATTGCGTTGTATGCAATTGATCCAAATTTTCAAGCAACGTATTGCTTATGCTCACGCGATCCCTCCTCCGTTTCGTTTGGTAAATTTAAAATTACTAAGCTGATTTCGGTTTGCATCTATTTGCCCGGCGCGTTTACTATATGATATTTTTGGACCCATAGCAAGGCGTGAGGCGCGGTTAAGCATGCCGCTCACTAAGCCTCTATTTTTGCGAAATTGGTTGACTGATCGAAAGAGAGGGCAAAGGGAGGGAGGTTGAAAATTTTTTCGGAATCCTGTATACTAAAAAAGTAACAAAAGATCGATCGGAGGGCTTGCCATGACAGTGCAAAAAATCAAGGAACTTTTAGAAGCACAGGTCCTTTGCGGTGAAAGCTTGTTGGGGCGTGAGGTACATACTGCCTGCGGCAGCGATATGATGAGCGATGTGCTGGCCTTTGTCAAGGAGCAGGCTGTGCTGCTCACGGGCCTGGTTAACCCACAGGTGATTCGCACGGCGGAGATGATGGATATGCAGTGCATCGTTTTTGTGCGCGGCAAGCAGCCGGATGAGGATATGAAGGCCCTCGCAGCGGAGCGCGGTATGGTGCTGCTTTCCACGGATTATGAGATGTTCACCTCCTGCGGGATGCTCTATGCAAACGGTTTGAGAGGGCGTAGCGGCGCCTGAAGCGCACCGTGTTTGAAATGAGCGATTACTGCGAAAAGGATGGTCGTCAGTGATGGAGAGCGTAAAACTGCATTATGATGTGTCGGGAGATGACTTTACCCGGGCGGGGGAGGCTTCCGGCAATGTGAAGCATGTGCTCAAGGAGCTGGGCTTTGATCCAGAGGTTGTGCGGAATGTTTCAATCGCCATGTATGAGGGCGAGATTAATATGGTGATCCATGCCGGCGGTGGGGAGATTGACGTTGAAATTTCCCCGGATTGTGTGAGCATGGTGCTGACGGATCATGGGCCGGGGATCAAGGATGTGGAGCTTGCGATGAAGGCCGGCTATTCTACGGCGCCGGATCGTGTGCGCTCCCTGGGCTTCGGCGCGGGGATGGGACTGCCCAATATCAAAAAATATACGGACGAGATGGCGATTGAAACTGAGGTGGATGTCGGCACCACTATGCGCCTGAAGGTCTACACTGCAGATAAGCCGTCGGCCTGAACCTGTGCATTGGGGTGTGAGACGGCCTGCGGAAAAGAGGTGACGGCAAATGGAGGCTTTTTTTCATTCCGTGCGGCTGGATGAAGAGAAGTGCGAGGGTTGCACGAATTGTATTAAGCGCTGCCCGACGGAGGCAATCCGTGTGCGCAATGGAAAGGCGCATATCATTTCAGAACGCTGTATTGATTGCGGTGAGTGCATTCGAATCTGTCCGCACCATGCAAAATATGCGGAATGTGACTCTTTTAATAAAATTTTAGAGTATCAATATCGTGTCGCGCTTCCCGCGCCGACGCTTTATGGTCAGTTTAACCATTTGGATGATGTCGATTATGTTTTGACCGCTTTAAAATCCATGGGCTTTGACGATACCTTTGAGGTCTCGCGCGGGGCGGAGCTGGTCAGCGACGCAACGCGTTTGCTCATGGAGAGCGGGCAGCTGAAAAAGCCCGTGATTTCCTCGGCTTGTCCAGCGGTTTGCCGGCTGATCCGCGTGCGCTTTCCCAATTTAATCGATCATTTGCTGGATTTGAACGCCCCTATGGAGGAGGCAGCGCGCCTTGCCCGCATAGAGGCGGTGGAGAAAACGGGGCTCAAGCCCTCTGAGATTGGCATCTTTTTTCTGACCCCATGCCCGGCGAAGAATACGGCGGTCAAGCAGCCGCTTGGAATTGAGAAATCCAATGTGGATGGCGTCGTGGCGATCAAGGATGTATATCCCGTCCTGTTCCAGCAGATGGATAAGGTACGCCAGCCGGAAAGCTTGCGGCAATCCGGCGTGATCGGCGTCAGCTGGGCCGGCAGCGGAGGGGAGTCCGCAGCGCTGCTGCGCGACCGGTATCTTGCGGCGGATGGCACGGAGAACGTGATTAAGGTGCTTGAGGAGCTGGAGGATGAAAAGCTCAATGATATTGATTTCATCGAGCTCAACGCCTGCACGGGCGGCTGCGTTGGCGGTGTGCTGACGGTGGAGAATCCCTTCGTGGCCCGCGCGCGTTTGCAGCGGCTTCGCCAGTATTTACCCGTTTCCTGCAATCATCTGGAGGGCGGGCAGATCCCGCAGGCAATGCACTGGGAGCATCCGCTGGAGGCGAGCTCCGTGCTAAAGCTGGCCGATAATGTGATTGATGCGATGAAGCGCATGAATGAGCTCAACGAGCTGCACGAGCGTCTGCCGGGGCTGGATTGTGGCACGTGCGGCGCGCCCTCCTGCCGCGCACTGGCGGAGGATATCGTGCGCGGCATGGCCAGTGAAGAGGATTGTGTTTTCTTTATGAGTAAGCGGGCAGAATCTACAGGCTTTGAAAACTATATTCCCGCACCGTTTCGCAAAACGGAGAAGGGGGAGGCGCGCCGAGAGGATGGCCCGGGCCGCAGCCTTCCAACGCAAGAGGAGGCGTAAGGTGAGATGACAGTAGAGGAATTGGCGCAGCGCATGGATTTGCGTGTGTTGGCTGGGGAAACGGGGTTGGGCCGTGAAGTGAGCGGCGGCTACTGTGGAGATTTGCTCAGCTGGGTGATGTCCCGCGCGCAGAGCGGGGATGTGTGGTTTACGGTAATGGGTAACGTCAACTCCATCGCAGTGGCAATGCTCGCAGATGTGGCCTGCATCGTGTTGTGTGAGGATGCCCCGCTGGATGAGGAGGCGCGCGCCCGCGCGCAGGAGAAGGGGATCGCTGTGCTCACAAGCAGTGAGAATGCCTACCGCCTCGCCTCCAGGCTATCCATGTTAATTTAAGCAAACAGATCAAAAAACGCCTCCATCGGGAGGCGTTTTTTCGGTTAACAATTAAGATGAGAGCCTGTCCGGTGATGTGGGACGGCTGAAAATCAAACACAGCAAAGTGCGGAATAAAGGCAACTATCAACGCCTCAAAGCCTACCTGTATCGGCGCCTCGTCAAGCATCGGAGAAAAGATATTTCTTATAAAAAGCCCTGTTCGAAATTTCCAACAGGGCGGCGTATTCATGCGGCATGGCCGATTAATCCAGAAAATCCTTGAGCTTTTTGCTGCGGCTGGGGTGGCGCAGCTTGCGCAGCGCCTTGGCCTCGATCTGGCGGATACGTTCGCGGGTGACGTTAAACTCCTTGCCGACCTCCTCAAGCGTGCGGGGATGGCCATCCTCCAGCCCAAAGCGGAGAGAGAGCACCTTCTCCTCCCGCGGAGTGAGCGTTTTGAGCACGTCGCCAAGCTGCTCTTTGAGCAGCAGCATGGAGGCGGCGTCCGCCGGGGCGAGCGCATCGTCATCCGGAATGAAATCGCCGAGGTGGCTATCTTCCTCCTCACCGATGGGCGTTTCTAGCGAGACGGGCTCCTGCGCAACGCGCAAAATCTCGCGTACTTTATCGACGGGCATATCCAGCTCTTTTGCAATTTCCTCCGCCGTTGGGTCCCTCCCGTTTTTATGCAGCAGCTGGCTGTTAGTCTTTTTGACCTTGTTGATGGTTTCTACCATATGCACAGGGATGCGGATGGTGCGCGCCTGATCCGCGATGGCGCGGGTGATCGCCTGCCGGATCCACCAGGTGGCGTAGGTGGAGAATTTGAATCCCTTCGTATAGTCAAATTTATCCACTGCTTTGATGAGGCCAAGGTTCCCTTCCTGAATCAGGTCGAGAAACTGCATCCCACGCCCGACATAGCGCTTTGCAATGCTTACCACCAGGCGAAGGTTGGCCTCCGCAAGGCGCTGCTTGGCGACGGGATCGTTTTCGCTGATCCGGATGGCGAGGTCAATCTCCTCCTCGTTGCTCAGCAGAGGTACGCGGCCAATTTCCTTGAGATACACCTTGACGGGGTCATCCATGGCAATATTTTTATTGTCAGCGCTCAGCGAGAGATCGGCATCGGAGGCTTTGGGCATATCAGGCGTTTCAAACGCCATCACATCCAGCGAAACGTCATTGAGGTCATCGATGATTTCAATATTTTGGCTTTCAATCGTGTCATAGAGCTTGTCCAGCTCCTCTACATCCATATCCATTTCCACGATCGCGGCGTCGATTTCATGCGTTGTCAACCGGCCGCTTGCTTTGCCTTTATCCAGAAGGCTTTTCACCGACAGCTTTTTGTCCGTGTTTTCCATAATAAAAGTAACCATCCTTTCACGCACGCCGGAGCAAAGGCGGAGCTTCGCCGGCGGCAACCCTACACCCTATGTATTTTCTGGCTGCTCCGCAGGAGGGGAAGGCCTACGGCGCGCTGCTCTTTTTTTGGAAAAGGGCCAGAAATTCATCATCGCTCGCCGTGGCGGGGTTGACGGCTTCAAGCTTAGCTTTTTCCTCAGAGAGCACTTTTATACAATCGCCGCATTCCGCGACGGTATTGCTAACTGCTGGCCCGCGTGCCAGAATGGCCGAAACGGCGCCCATTTCCTCCGGCGTAAAGCTGGCGGAGAGCAGGGAGAGCTCCGGCGTACACCCTTCGCGAATGAGGGCGCAGACCGCGCTGAAAACGCGGCGGTTAAAATCTGTGATGAAATCCTCCGGCGAAACGCTGCCCTCGATTTTTGGTAAAAAATCCGGGTTGCGCATCAATGTGGCAATCAGCGCCTCCTCCGCCCGGGCGGCCCGCAGGTGGCGGTTTCTTTCTGGGTTGACCGTATTTCTGGGGGAAGTGTCCAGTTGCTGCACCGCACGTATTGCCGCTTTTTCCTGTGAACGGTGGCGGGAACGCACGGCTTGGCGCAGCTGTGTGAGGATTGCCTCCTTCCCCACCTCTAGTTCGGAGGCGAGCTTGCCTGCATAGACATCCTGCTCAATGGGACTGTCGGCCTGCGCGAGGACATTGATGGCGGCGGAAAGAAAACCAACCTTGCCATCCGGCGTGGAGAGGTCAAATTTTTCCCGTTCCCGTAAAATGCGGTATTCCACGTCGTTTGCAGCGCCTTCGATCAGATCGCGCAGCCGGTCGGGGCCGTATTTGCGCAGGATCTCATCCGGATCCTTGCCGCCGGTCAGGCGCAGCACGCGCAGCTTCATTCCGATTTCGTTAAAGATGCCGATGGCGCGGCGGGTTGCCTCCTGGCCGGCGCCGTCCGCATCATAGGAGAGGATGATCTCCTGCGCGTAGCGGGAGAGTAGCCGCGCCTGCTCGCGGGTCAGCGCGGTGCCGAGGCAGGCCACGGCGTTGGTAAAGCCCGCCTGATGATAAGCGATCACATCCATATACCCTTCCGCGAGGATAAGTTTCCCATCATTGGCGATCTTCGCAAAGTTCAAGGCAAAAATAGCCTGGCTTTTTTTATAAACCAATGTATCGGACGTGTTGACGTATTTTGGCTTGGAGTCATCCAGCACGCGGCCGCCGAAGGCGATCACATTTCCGCGCAGGTCAATAATCGGAATCATCATCCGGTTACGGAAGTTGTCATAGTAAGAAGCATGCCCGCTTTTGTCGCTACGCCGCGCGAGGTTGGCGCTCACAAGCTCTGCCTCGGAGTAGCCCTTTTGCCGCATATGGCGCAGCAGGCTGTCCCATCGGTTCGGCGCGCAGCCCAGGCCAAAATGGCGGATCATTTTAGCACTCAAGCCACGGCCCTGCAAATAGGAGAGGGCAGCCTCCCCCTCCGGGGTGAAGAGCGTTTCATGAAAATAGCGGGCGGCCTCCCGGTTTGCCTCCAGCATACGGCGGCGCTGCTTCATGAGTGTGTCATCGTAACCATCCTGTGGCAGGGCAAGACCCACCCGGTCGGCCAAGCTTTTCACCGCCTCCATATAATCCAGGTTTTCCATGCGGCGTACAAAGGTGATCGCATCCCCACCCGCACCGCAACCAAAGCAATAGAAGGATTGGGTTTCCGGGTAAACAGTAAAGGAAGGGGTCTTTTCATTATGAAACGGGCATAGCCCTGAATAAGTGCGGCCGCTGCGGCGAAGCCGGACATACGGCGCGACCACCTCTTCAATATCAATTTTGGAGCGCAACTCCTGCAAAAATTCATTGCTGAGCAAAGAAGGTATTCCTCCCAGATTAACCTCGCCAGGAGCGGGGGATAAACAACTCGTCAAAAACACGCAGAGCATAGGGGTCAGACATGCCGGCGATATAATCGCAGGCGGCGCGCCCGGCGCCCTCCTGCTCACAAATGGCGGCATATTCTGCGGGCAGATCCTCCGGATGGCGGACAAAATGGCTGTATAGATGGCGCAGGATATCAATGGCCTTGCCCTCCTCGCCTTTACAGCGAGGGTTGGTATACACCTTTTCAAACATAAAGTTGTGCAGCTCGTCCATCGCCTGCTGCACCTCTGGAGAAAGGCAGATGCTGTCGGCCTGCTCGCTTGTGCGAATGGCGGAGATGACAAGCGTGTTAATCCGCCGGGATTTTGTGTCGCCCAGAATGCGGCACGCGTTTCGCGGCAACTCCTCCTGGCGGAGCACGCCGCCGCGCATAGCGTCGTCAATATCGTGATTGATGTAGGCAATGCGGTCGGCCAAGCGGACAATGCGGCCCTCCAGAGTGCCGGCCTCTTCCCCACAGGTGTGGCAACGGATCCCGTCTCGCACCTCCTGGGTGAGGTTCAGGCCCTTCCCATCCTTCTCCAGACGGTCAACCACGCGCAGGCTCTGGTCATAGTGATGGAAGCCGTCAGGGAAAACGTCGTTTAGCGCCCGCTCGCCCGCATGGCCGAAAGGGGTATGGCCAAGATCATGGCCCAGAGCGGCGGCCTCCGTCAAATCCTCGTTGAGCCGCAGCCCGCGCGCAATGGTGCGGGCAATTTGCGCCACCTCAAGCGTGTGCGTCAGCCGGGTGCGGTAGTGATCGCCCTCCGGTGCCAGAAACACCTGCGTTTTATGCTTGAGCCGGCGGAAGGCAGTAGAGTGGATGATGCGGTCCCGGTCGCGTTGATAGACGGTGCGCACGGGGCACTCCGCCTCCTGGCGTAGCCGTCCGCAGGAACGCTCGCTCAGGGCGGCACGCGGGGACAGGGTTTCCCGCTCGATTGCCTGTGTGCGTGCACGGATATCTGCTTCCAAAATCCGTCCTCTCCCTTCCGGGCGTACGCCCATATCAGAAAGCCTCTCCGGTAAAAAGCATTTCACTAAGATATACGTCGTTTTTCTGTGTTTCCCTCTTTTTTCATTTTTTCCGGTAGGGGTTAATCCGCGGCAGCAAAGCAGTCTCCAGTGTGCTCTGCCTGAAAACGGCCGTTGCTGGCATCCAATAATTTTTCACAGAAAAGCGCTTCCTTTTCCGCACGAATGCGTACGCGCACTGTGACGTCCGCGCCGAATTGCGTATCTTCCACGAGCCCGCCCCATTCCGGGATGCAGACGGAGAGCTTACCATAAAAGCTGTAATCACAAACAACCGTTACAATCGCGCAGTGTGCCATTGTGACGATGCCTGCGGCATCCAGCGCGAGGGAGGCGGCGTGGGAGTAAGCGCGTACCAGACCGCCCGCCCCCAGCAAAACACCGCCGAAATAGCGGGTGACTACTACGGCGCAGTTGGTAACGCCCCGTTTGCGCAGCACGTCGAGCACGGGGATGCCGGCCGTGCCCTGTGGCTCCCCATCGTCTGAATAGCGCTCCAGCTGCCCACTGCGCAACAGATAGGCAAAAACGTTGTGAGTGGCGTCACGGTGCTGCGTGCGTATGCCGTCAATCCATACGTTTGCCTCTTCCGGTGTGGCAACCGGCTGCGCAAATCCAATAAAACGGGAGCGCTTTTCCATAAATTCATCGCTGGCGGGTGCGCGCAGCGTTCGGTACTCGTCCATATAGTCCATTCCTTACAAACAAAACAAAAAACGGCGCTGGATGAGCGCCGCTTTGCTTGTTGCCTGATTATTCGCCCTTTTTGTCCATATTGTAACGCTTTTTGAAGCGATCAACACGCCCGCCTGTATCGACAAGCTTTTGCTTACCGGTAAAGAACGGATGGCACTTGGAGCAAATATCGACGCGTATATCCTGCTTGGTCGAAGAGGTTTCAATGACCTCGCCGCAAGCGCACTTGATCGTGGTGGGCTTATAATTCGGATGGATGCCCTCTTTCATTCCTGTCACCTCTTTCGATTACAAACACTGGTATAGCATTAGAATTCTAGCACACCCGTTCAGAAAAAGCAACACTTATTTTGATTTTTTTCGGATTTGGGAGGCAAATGCTGCTTTCGGCAGGCCTGGCCTGCATAGAAGGGCTGCCATCAGCCCTTTTCTAGCTCCTGTAGCTGCCGTAGTACTTTCCGGATGCCACGGCGTGCCGCCAATTGCGGTCTTTTACAGGATAGGCTGCTTTTTTCAAATCGGATGGCGGCGGTTGCATAGTGGATCAGCTCCAGATACAACTGCATCAGCAGGATGCGGGCAGTTAGGTTGCGCCCTGGCTCCAGTGTGCCGCCGGCGGCACGATATCCCTCTTGAAAGGGTTTCTCCCGGCCCAGCAGGATCAGATCCCCTGCCGGGTCGCCCCAATAGGCGCTGCCGGGGGACGTGACTGTGCGAAACAAAAAAGCCCCGTTTTCCTGGCGAATCAGGATGTGCTCCGCGTAGAGGCCAAAATGAACGAGGCAGGGCGTTTCTACCGTATCTAGCTCCCGCTCAAAATGGCGGATTGCCTCGCGCACCTCACGCACTTGAGGAATTTCGGCGCCGAAGCGCTTGGCGTCTGCGATAATGTTGTGCGTCATTTCTAGGTAGGCATCTCGCCAATTTGTGCGAAAGCCCCACTGCTCATACCCAAAGCCTTCGGCGTGGATTGAATGAATTTGAGCGGCGGCTTCCCCAACGGCGCGCAGGATATCTGCGGATTGGCGCGCCGCTCTTGGCGCACGGGAGAGCGGGCAGCCCTCATCCTCTTCCATAATAAACCAGTCGCATGGCACGCATTTACCCGTGAAATCACTGAAGAGGACACGAGGGACGTGTACGTTGGTCTGCTTGCGGATGAGATCGTAGGCTGTCAGCTCTGTGCGTATTGCGCTGCGCTCATATGTAAGCACGGGCGCGCCATAGTGTGGGGAAAGCTTCAGGAGAAAAGCACCCCGCGTGGATGTGATGATACGAATGGACGAATCGTCCCCCCAATCCACAGGGGCAAATTGCTGCACATCGCTGATGCCAGCCCGCGCGCACATCTGCCTCAGTGCCTGCTCGGAGGGGAATGAGGTTTGTTTTTGCTGTATCATAAAAATCGGCTCTTTTCGAAACGGATAAAATTAATAAACGGCCAGGAACAGGGCGCAGCTAACGCCAGTCAGGCGGCAAGCTGCCCACTCTTCGCCGGGAGAGGAAAGCTCTCTTTTCATTATACATCCACCTGTGGAAAAAAGAAACGGGAAATTTGCGCGCCATTTCGTAGAAAAGGCCATTCGGCCAAGGAAGCACCTGCGTATAGCGCCAAAAACCGATGCGAGCCCTGGCGCGGATACAAAGCTTGAAGAAAGTGAATTTATGATGTATGATAAAAAGCAGTGTGCCAAACGTTGGCGCACATGTGGACGGCACACGGCCGCGTGCGGAGCGGATGGTATGGAAAACTGGAGGGGGAAAACGTGCGGATCCTAGTGGTTGATGGGCAGGGCGGCGGTATTGGCAGCCGCCTGATCGCAGCGCTGCGTGAGCAGGAGCTGCCGGATGCACAAATTATTGGCGTAGGAACGAATGTGTTGGCAACCAACGCGATGCTCAAGGCAGGGGCTGATGCCGGCGCCACAGGGGAGAATGCGGTGGTTTACAATGCGGCGCGCGCAGACATGATCCTCGGCCCAATCGGCCTGCTGCTGGCCAACGCGATGCTGGGTGAAATTACACCTGCGATGGCGAGCGCGGTGTCGGGAAGCAGGGCGCGTAAGCTCCTGATCCCAGCTAGCAAATGCGCGGTTGATATCATGGGAGTGGAGGCGCGCCCTCTTTCCGCCTATATTGCACAGGCGGCTGAGCTGGCGTGCCGTCTGTGTGCTGAGCAGTCTTGATGGAAAAGGAGGCGGGAGCGTGAAAGTTTATTATGACCTGCACCTGCATTCCTGCCTTTCTCCCTGTGGGGATGAAGATATGACACCCTATAACCTAGTGCACATGGCGGCTTTGCAGGGGTTGCAGATGATCGCGTTGACGGATCATAACTCCTGCCTGAATTGCCCGGCCGCCATGCAGGTGGGCGAGGAGGCCGGCGTGCTGGTGATCCCCGGGATGGAACTGTGCACGGCAGAGGAGGCGCATGTCGTTTGCCTGTTTCCGGGTTTGGAGCAGGCGCTACGCTTTTCGGATTATGTCCGGGTGCATATCCCGCCAATTCCGAACCGGCCGGAAATTTTTGGGGAGCAGCATATTATGAATGCAGGGGACGGTATCCTGGGCTTAGAGGAGCTCTTGCTGACTACGGCCTCTGATATTCGAGTGGATCGTGTGGCGCAGCTGGTGCATGGCTATGGGGGCGTTTGCTTCCCGGCGCATCTGGACCGCCCAGCCTATAGTGTGATTGCAAGCCTTGGTGCCTTTGAAAGGGCGTGGGGATTTCATGCAGCGGAGCTGACACGTGCGGCGAATCCGGCGGATTACGCAGCGCAGTTTCCAGTGCTGGAAGAAATGCCGCTTTTGTGTGATTCGGATGCGCATTATCTGGAGAATATAATGCCCGCGCAGGCGTGGCTGGAGCTGGAGAGCTGCACGCTCCCAGCGCTTTTCGCCGCGCTGGATGGATCACAGCCGTGCGCATGGGGCAGGGAGTGAAGCCGCTCGCCTAGTGGCTCTGGCCAGTATATGAGAGGATGATTCTTTAAACGCTTTGAGAAGAGGTGCTTGTGTTGCCTGATTGCCCGTACAATTCCCGCGATATGCGGTATAAAAATAAATTTGGCGCGGTAACAGCCGGGGAGAGCGTGTGTTATCGGTTAATGCTGCCGCGTGGCGTGCGTTGCACGGCGGCCTGGTTTGTGGTGCACCGGGATGACCGGGCGGAGTGGGAATACCACCCGATGGAGTGGGATGGTATGCAGGGCGCGGCCTCGGAGTGGTGGCGCACGGAATATGCCGCACCGGAGGCCGGGCTTTACTGGTACCATTTTGAGTATGATACGGATTGGGGCCGCTCCCGCGTGACGCACGCAGGAAACGGCCTGGGCCGGGTCGCATTTGAGGGAGAGGATTGGCAGCTGACTGTAACGCAGCCTGTATTTTCCACACCGGAGTGGCTTAAGGGCGGCATTATTTACCAAATATTTCCTGATCGCTTTGCCGCAGTGCCTAATGGAGAAACGGATGTGCCGGCAGGTCGCATTTTACGTAAGGATTGGGGGGGCGAGCCGGAGTGGCGCCCCACAGCGGAAGGAAAAGTTCTCAACAACGATTTCTTTGGCGGGAATCTGAAGGGAATCATGGAAAAGCTCCCCTATCTCGCTTCGCTGGGTGTGACATGCCTGTATCTCAACCCGATTTTTGAGGCGCAGTCCAACCACCGGTATGATACCGCCGATTATTGCAGAATTGATCCGATGCTCGGCACAGAGCAGGATTTCACTACGCTTTGTGCTCAGGCGAAAAAATATGGAATGCGCGTGCTTCTGGATGGCGTATTCAGCCATACAGGCAGCGATAGTGTGTATTTTAATCAAAATGGGCGTTACCCTGGGCTGGGCGCCTATCAGTCGCAGCAGTCGCCCTATTATCCCTGGTATAAGTTTCGAAACTGGCCGGAGGAGTATGCGGCTTGGTGGGGAGTAAAAATCCTGCCGGAAGTGCGCGAGGAAGATCCGGGATTTTTGGAATTCATCACGGGCGAAAACGGCGTGGTGCGCAGGTGGCTGCGCGCGGGCGCGGCTGGTTGGCGGCTGGATGTGGCGGATGAGCTGCCGGATGTGTTCCTCGATGCGCTGCGCAGGGCCGCCAAGGCAGAAAAGCCGGATGCGCTTGTGCTGGGCGAGGTGTGGGAGGATGCCTCGAATAAATACAGCTATGGGCAGCGCCGCCGCTATCTCTTGGGAGATCAGTTGGATAGTGTGATGAATTACCCCTTTGCAAACGCTGTGCTCTCTTATTTGCGCAGCGGCTCGTCCGCAGGCTTTTTTGAAGCGGTGCTTTCAATTATGGAGCATTATCCTCCCCAAGTGCTGCACCTGTTGATGAACCACATTGGCACGCATGATACACCGCGTGCCATCACAGCCCTCGCAGGCGAGGCGGCAAACGGCCGCGGCCGTGAGTGGCAGAGCGGGCGTAGGCTGTCGCCTGGCGATCGGGAACGCGGGCTCAAGCTGATGCGGCTTGCCAGCGCAATGCAATATACGCTTCCCGGCGTGCCCGCCGTGTATTACGGGGATGAGGCCGGTATGGAAGGATATGGGGATCCATTTAACCGCGGATGTTACCCTTGGGGGCAGGAGAATCAGGAGCTGATCGCCTGGTACCGCCAGTTGGGCAGAGTGCGCAAAAGCTGCCCGGCACTTCTGGATGGTGATTTTGAGCCCGTCTGGTCAGAGGGCGGTATGCTTGCTTTTGCCAGAAATAAAGGGCAAGACCGGTTGCTGACCGTGATTAACCGCGGCGATCATGACTATACCTATGCGTTGCCCCACGATTGGCGAGGTGCGAAGGGGCTGCTGGGCGTGATGCCGTGGGATGGCACCTTGCGGCTGCCGCCGTTGAGCTGCGCATTGCTGGGCCGGGGCGATTGGGTGCAGGCACTGTGAAGGCTATTTGAAGTAGAATCTGGATTTTTCGCAGTGGCGCTCTCTGAAATCTTTTAGCCGCACTACAAACAGATATCCGATCACCGGTAACACAGGCGGAGGCCTCTTGTGGTTTGCACATCGGACGCCTAAACGCAGAGTCTGCAGCTTTTCCATAAAGAAATCCGCCCCCTTTTGGGAAGAGGGCGGATTTTTCTATGCAATTTAGAGGGATGCGGGTTTTCACGCCGCATTTTGCGGCGCCTTCCTTCTGCGGCGGCGCACAGGAGGCTGTGAAGCGGTGGGCGGCACGATCGCCTGCTGTTTGGCGGCAGATTGCGGTGCCTTCGCCGGCGCAGTGGGAAGCGCGCCCTGATTTTTGAGCGCGCGGCGGCGTTGGAGCCTGCGGATGTTGCCTGCAACGATGCGTGCGAGCCGGTCTTCAAAACGAATAAATTTATCCTCGTGGAAAAAGCCCCAGATCAGGAATGCCACAACGGCAACCTCAGCGATGGTGCGAAGAATGAAACCCATTGTCATCGTGAAAACCTCCTTGATGTCGGCGGAACGTTTGTTCTTAACAACTCCCATTATAACAGTTTTTTCGCACTTGTCAAGACAAATGTTCGGTCTTATTTAAACAAAGTCCCAATCTTGGGACAGCAAAGTGTAGCGCTTCTATTTTTTTGTTTTCACCACCTATGATTACGCTCTTACTATAACACAATATATAGGGAATGTCAAGACACAGATAACTATATGTAGAAATTGTAAGGATAACCGGGAGTGGAAAATAAGGGTGTCTCCGGAGAAATGGATGGACGTAGCCGAAGCGGATACCTGATATGGACGGGAAATCTTGTATCCCATCTGATTTCGGGTATAGTATTGTAAGAGCAGCAGACGGCTGCGCGCCGGTGTGAAGCCTCTCCAGAATCGTAGCAATGCTTGACTATGAAAAGATACGGGAAAAACGCTGTACACGCTTGGGAACTTATGCTATAATAAATCGTTGTCTATGGCTTTTTGTGGAGCGGCCGGTTTCGGCTCTTACCAATAGAATGATTATCATAATCGCCGGCCGGCTTTAGCTGCCGACGAGGAAGGGACTGTCTGAGAGATGGCACAGGAAATTTACCGCACGCACACCTGCGGCGAGCTGACGGAGCAAAATCTGGAGGAGACCGTCCGCCTGGCGGGGTGGGTGGATACCATACGCGATCACGGTGGCGTGGCTTTTATTGATCTGCGGGATCAATATGGCGTGACGCAGGTGGTTGTGCATGACGATACGCTGCTGAAAAATCTGCACAGAGAGTCGGCCGTCACCGTGTCCGGCCGGGTGGTCGCCCGCGACGAGGAAACAGTCAACCCCAAAATTCCAACGGGACGGTTGGAGATTATGGCTGACACGCTGGAGGTGCTCGGCCCGTGCGTGCCGAACCTGCCCTTTGATGTGCAGGAATCCACTGAGACGCGCGAGGAGGTGCGCTTGAAATACCGCTTCCTTGATCTGCGTAACCCGCGTGTGCATGATAACATTCTGTTCCGTTCCAGGGTCGTCAGCTTCCTGCGCCGTAAGATGGAGGCGCTTGGCTTTGCGGAGATCAACACACCCATCCTTACCTGCTCCTCCCCGGAGGGGGCGCGCGATTATATCATCCCCTCCCGCAAGCATGAGGGCAAGTTTTATGCGCTGCCGCAGGCGCCCCAGCAGTTTAAACAGCTGCTGATGGCCTCCGGCTTTGATAAATATTTTCAGATCGCGCCCTGCTTCCGCGATGAGGATGCGCGGGCGGACCGATCCCCCGGCGAGTTTTATCAGCTGGATTTCGAGATGGCTTTCGCCACCCAGGAGGATGTGTTTGAGGTGGCGGAGCAGGTGCTTTACGATACATTCACACAGTTTGGAGGCGGCCGTAAAGTGTCGCCCGCGCCGTTTCGCCGCATCCCCTATGAGGAGGCGATGCTGCACTACGGCACGGATAAGCCGGATCTGCGCAACCCGCTGCTGATTGAGGATCTGTCTGATTTCTTTGTGAATGTGGATTTTAAGCCTTTCCAAAACAGGCCGGTGCGCGGCATCAATGTGCCGGGCTGTGCAAAAATGCCAAAATCCTTCTTTGAGAAGATGCTTGCGTTTGCTATGGAGATTGGCATGAAGGGGCTTGGCTACCTGACGCTGCTGGAGGATGGCTCGTTCAAGGGCCCGATTGCAAAATTCCTCACAGAGGGAAAGCGGCAGGAGCTCATCGCCCGCCTTTCCATGCAGGCAGAGGATACGCTCTTCTTCATCAGCGATAGCAAGGCGGTGGTGGACCGCCTTGCCGGCCAGATTCGCACCGCGCTGGGCGAGCGGATGGGCCTTGTGAAGAACGACAGCTTTGAGCTTTGCTATATTACGGATTTCCCGATGTATGAGAAAAACGATGAGGGCAAGCTTGACTTTACACATAACCCCTTCTCTATGCCGCAGGGCGGCCTTGAGGCGCTGGAGACGATGAATCCGCTGGAGATTAAGGCTTATCAATATGATATTGTCTGCAACGGCGTGGAGCTTTCCTCCGGTGCGGTGCGTAACCACCGGCCGGATATTATGGTGAAGGCATTTGAACTGGCCGGTTACACAGCGCAGGATGTGGAGGCACGGTTTGGCGCGCTATATCATGCGTTTCAATATGGAGCGCCGCCGCACGCCGGCATGGCTCCCGGTATTGACAGGATGTTGATGCTCCTGCGGGATGAGGAAAATATCCGTGAGGTGATCGCCTTCCCGATGAATGCGAACGCGCAGGATCTTCTTCTTGGCGCGCCGGGCGAGGTGACAGAGCAGCAGCTGCGTGAGGTGCACATCCGGTTGAGAAGGCCATTGGAAAACCGCGTGTAAAGCTTTTATCTGTTTAAAAACGGCGGCATCGCTCTTTCTGATGCCGCCGGTAGTTGTAAAAAAGAGAAAATTATATTGTGTTTTTCATGGATGATAGGAGGAATTTTATGCAAATCACGGGTGACTTGGTGCAATATCTTGAAAAGCTGGGGAGAATCCAGTTGACGCCGGAGCAGGAAAATGCAACGGAAAAGGATTTGCAGAAAATTTTATCCTATATAGAAACCTTAAATGAGCTGGATACGCAGGGTGTGGAGCCGCTTTCCCACTCCTTCCCGGTGACCAATGTGTTCCATGAGGATGAGGTTATGCCCTCCATGGATCGGGAATCGTTGCTGGCCAATGCGCCGAATCAGAAGGACGGCTGTTTTCAGGTGCCGAAAACAGTGGAATAAGAGCGGGAAAGGGGAAAGGCAACATGGAACTCATGGAAATGACAGCGCTGGAGCTGTCCCAGCGTATTCGCTCAGGGGAAATCAGCGTGCGGGAGGCGCTCGACGCGCTGTATGCGCGGGTGGATGCGTGCGACCCGGACTATCATTGCTACGTTACAACCTGCCGGGAGGAGGCCTACCAGGAGGCGGATGCGGTGCAGCAGCGTATTGACGCGGGCGAGTTGCGGGAATCGCCGCTTGCAGGCGTGCCAGTATCTGTAAAGGATAATATTTGCTCTAAAGGAATTTTAACCAGCTGCTCCTCCAAAATCCTCTCTAATTTCAAACCGGCCTATGATGCGACGGTTGTAGAGCGGATGCGCCAGGCGGGTATGGTCATCGCTGGGAAGCTCAACATGGATGAATTCGCCATGGGCAGCACAACGGAGACCTCCTTTTATGGCCCCACGCGCAACCCTTGGAATACCAGCCACGTGCCAGGCGGCTCCTCCGGCGGCTCGGCGGCCTCTGTAGCGGCGCATGAGGCGGTAATTGCGCTCGGCTCCGATACAGGCGGCTCCATCCGCCAGCCCTGCTCCTTCTGCGGTGTGCCGGGGCTCAAGCCGACCTATGGCGCAGTTTCGCGCTTCGGCCTGGTGGCCTATGCGTCATCCCTCGATCAAATCGGCCCGATTGGCCGGGATGTGGCGGATTGTGCTGCGTTGTTTGAGGTGATCAGCGGGAAAGATCCGAAGGACGGCACCTCCATGCAGTTCCCAGCCTTTGACCGGCAGGCGGTCATGGCGCAGGGGCTCAAGGGCAAGCGCATCGGCCTGCCGTCTGATTATTTCGGTGCAGGCATTGAGCCGGATGTGAAAGCTCGTGTGATGGAGGCTGCCAAAATACTGGAATCGCTCGGCGCACAGGTGGAGCCCTTTGCAATGCCGGTTGTGAAATACGCCGTGCCGACCTACTATATTATTGCTTCCGCTGAGGCGTGCTCCAATCTGTCGCGCTATGACGGCATCAAATATGGCTACTCCTCGCCCGATGCGGAGAATTTGATGGAAACCTATGTCAAGAGCCGTAGCGAGGGCTTCGGCATGGAGGTTAAGCGCCGTATCATGCTGGGCAACTTCGTGTTGAGCTCCGGCTATTACGATGCGTATTACAACAAGGCGCTTCAGGCGAAGAGGTTGATCCAACAGGCGTTTTTTGATGCGTTTGAGAAATATGATATGCTGCTGGGCCCGGTTGCGCCGACTACGGCGCCGAAAATCGGCGAATCGCTCGCGGACCCGTTGAAGATGTATCTGGGCGATATCTACACGGTCATGATAAACCTTGCCGGCCTGCCGGCTGTCTCCGTGCCCTGCGGTTTTGACGGGGCCGGGCTGCCGGTCGGCCTCCAGCTCATCGGCCGCCCGTTTGACGAGGCCGGCATTTTGCAGGCTGCACGGCAATATGAGCAGGCAACACCGTTTCATCACCAGTGGCCGGGTTGCTACGCAAAGGGGGAGCAGGCATGAAATATGAGGTAGTTATTGGGCTGGAGGTCCACACGGAGCTCTCCACCAAAACAAAAATTTTCTGCAATTGTACGACAGCCTTCGGCGGCGAACCGAATACGCACGTCTGTCCGGTGTGCGCGGGCATGCCCGGCACTCTGCCGGTTTTAAACCGCGCCGTTGTGGAATATGCAATGCGTACGGGCCTTGCGCTCGGCTGTGAGATCACGCGCTATACAAAATTTGACCGCAAGAATTATTTTTACCCTGACCTGCCCAAGGCATATCAGATTTCGCAGCTTTATCTGCCCATCTGCACCTGGGGCCATGTGGAGGTGCAGGGTAAGGAAGGGCCGAAACAGATCCGCATCAAGGAGATCCACATGGAGGAGGATGCGGGCAAGCTGATCCACGACCCGTTTGAGGAGTGCACGCTGGTCGATTATAACCGCTGCGGCGTGCCGCTGCTGGAGATCGTCAGCGAGCCGGACCTGCGCTCCGCAGAGGAGGCTGTGGAATACCTCGAGAAGCTGCGGGCCGTGCTGCAATATGTGGGAGTATCTGATTGCAAGATGCAGGAGGGCTCCCTACGGGCGGATATCAACCTCTCCGTGCGCCCGGCCGGTTCACAGGAGCTTGGGGTGCGCACAGAGATGAAGAATATGAACTCCTTCCGCGCAATTGCGCGCGCAATTGAGAGCGAGGCCCAGCGCCAGATCGACCTGCTGGAGAGCGGGGAAAAGGTTGTACAGCAGACAAGGCGGTGGGATGATACCAAGGGCGAAAGCACTGCTATGCGCTCCAAGGAGGATGCGCAGGATTATAAATATTTTCCTGAGCCGGATCTGCCGCCGATCTCCATTAGCGACGAAGAGGTGGAGCGGGTGCGCACCGCCCTGCCGGAGCTGCCGGAGCAGAAGAAACGGCGCTATCAGGAGCAGCTTGGCCTCTCCGCCTACGATACGGAGATGATTACCAGCTCTATTTACTTTGTGCGCCTGTTTGAGCGCACGGCGGAGCTCTGCGGCAGCCCGAAGGAGGCTGCAAACTGGATCATGGGCGACCTGATGAAGCTGCTCAACGATACGGGCACGCTGCCGGAGAATATGGCGTTCCACCCGGATTCTCTGGGCAAGGTGATCGTGATGCTGGCCCAGAACAAGATCAGCCGCCAGTCGGCAAAAAAGGTGTTTGAGCAAGTGTTTAAGGCGGATGTCGATCCGGAGCAGTACGTTCAGGCGAATAATCTTGGCGTGGTGACGGATACCGGCGCCATCCGTGCGGCGGTGGAAGAGGTCATCGCGGCTAACGAAAAATCTGTCAACGAGTATAGGGGCGGAAAAACGCAGGCCCTTCAATATCTCATTGGCCAATCCATGCGTGCGCTACGGGGAAAAGCGCCGGCGCAGGAGGTTACCCGGCTGCTCAAGGAGTTGCTCGGGGATTAAAGGGAAGCCATTTTATATGGAAGCGAAGGCCGGCAGGCCTTCCACCGCGCTTTGCCCGGTATAGCTCGCCAGGTCTTAGCGAAAGAGAAATCAAAAATTTTTATTTTTGGCTTGCTATTTTGCCGAGAGTGTGGTAAACTTCAAAAGGAAGATGAGTAGTATGAAAGAGTGGGGCAACCCGCTCTTTCTGCTTGTAACAATCATTTTGCAAAGTCCCCCTTGTGTTTCGCCAAAGGAATGCGCGGGGCTTGCGGGGAAAGAGGGATGTATATTTGGCAGCAAAGGGCAAAGGCGGCAACACTGTAGCCGCTGTGTGGGCGATTGCGGAGCCGGTCGCGCAGCAGCTTGGATTAAAGCTGTGGGATATCCGCTTTGTCAAGGAGGGCGCCTCCTGGTATCTGCGTGTGTTTGTGGATAAGGAGGGCGGCGTGAGTATGGATGATTGTGTAGCAATGAGCCATGCGCTGGACGGCCCGCTGGATGAAGCCGATCCGGTTGAGCAAAACTATTATCTGGAGGTTTCCTCGCCTGGGTTAGAGCGTGAGCTAACGCGGGAGCAGCATTTTCAGGCGATGCTGGGCGAGCGCATCAAGGTGCGTCTGATCCGCCCGGTGGAGAATGTGCGTGATTTCGCCGGGGAGCTCCTGGCCTTTGATGATGGCGCCTTTACCCTTCAATTGGATGACGGCAGGCAAATGCAGCTGCAAAAAAAAGAGGCGTCCTGGATCCGGCTGGATGACGCAGGCGCGTTTTAGCCCTAAGCGGCTTTTATACGGAAAGGAATGGTCACAAAATGAACACCGAGTTTTTTGAGGCGGTCAAGATCCTGGAGAAAGAAAAGAATATCCCCGCTGAGTTGCTCTATGAAAAAATACAGACGGCGATTATCGTTGCGATGCGCAAGAATTACCACGATAAGGATGTTGTTGTGTGTGAAATTAAACCGGAGGAGAGCGAGCTTAACGTATTTCTGCACAAAACGGTAGTCAACGAAATTTCTGACCCGGATACGGATATCCTCGTAGAAGAGGCGCAGCAGTATAAATCCGGCGCCCTGCCGGGTGATATTGTAGAAATCCCGCTTGAGCCCAAGCAGTTCGGCCGTATTGCGGCGCAAACGGTGAAGCATGTGATCCGCCAGGGCATCCGTGAGGCGGAGCGCGGGCAGGTCATGCAGGAATTTCAGAGCCGCCAGCAGGAGATCACGACGGCGAAGGTCACACGTGTCGATCCGGTTACCGGCAACGCAACGCTGGAGATCGGCCGCGCCGAGGCCGTGTTGCCAAAAGGCGAGCAGGTGCCGGGCGAGACGATTGCGGAGGGCGATCTGATTAAAGTGTATATCGTAGATGTGCGCGAGAGCGAGAAGGGCGGCCCCAAGGCCATTATTTCCCGCACGCACCCCGGGCTGGTCAAGCGGCTGTTTGAAACAGAGGTGCCGGAGATTTATGACGGCACGGTGGAGATCAAGGCCGTTTCTCGGGAGGCCGGCTCCCGCACAAAGCTCGCGGTTTGCAGCCGTGACCCGAATGTGGATGCGGTGGGCGCGTGCATTGGCCCGCGAGGCGCCCGTGTCGGCAAGGTGGTTGATCTGCTCGGCGGCGAGAAGATTGATATTGTCAGATATAGCGAAAATCCCTCTGAATTTATTGCGGCGGCCCTGGCGCCTGCAGAGGTGCTCAGCGTGGAGATTGAGGATGGGGCCACGAATTCCTGCCATGTGACCGTGCCGGATACGCAGCTTTCCCTCGCCATCGGCAACAAGGGGCAAAATGCCCGTTTGGCGGCAAAGCTGACCGGTTGGAAGATTGATATTAAGCCAGAGAGCGGCTTTTATGAGCCTAAGGCAGAGCAGCCCGCCGCAGAGGAAGGCTGATTTTAGACCGGTGAAGGGATAAAGGGGGCAAGGATATGCAAAATAAGAAAATACCGCTGCGCAAGTGCCTAGGCTGTTTTGAGATGAAGCCCAAGAAGGAGCTTGTTCGTGTGGTGCGTAGCCCGGAGGGGGAGATCTCTCTCGACCCGAGCTCGCGTAAGCCCGGCCGCGGTGCCTATGTGTGCCCTGACCCTGAATGCCTTTTCAAAGCCCGCAAAAAAAAGCAGTTGGAGCGCGCGTTTCAGTGTAAAATACCGGATGAGGTCTATGACCGCCTGGAAGAGGAGATGAGGCGCAATGAGTGACAAGGCGCTAGGGCTTCTTGGCATCGCCAGAAGGGCGGGCCGGTTGAGCCTGGGGCATGATGCCGCAAAAAATGCCATTCTCGCGGGGAAAGCCCGCTTGTGCCTGATTAGCGCGGATGCATCCGAACGGTTGGAGCGGGAGTTTTGCCGCATGGCAGGCGCAGGGGAGAAGTTCCCGATCAGGCGCGTGCGGTATACGATGGAGCAGCTTGACCACGCGATCGGCGTGCGTGCAGGCGTGCTCACAGTGGATGATGGCGGCTTTGCAGAGAAACTGCTGATAGGGGAGGATAATGCGTATGATGATGAATAAATACAGAGTCCATGAAGTGGCAAAGGATTTTGATAAGCCGAGCAAATCGGTGATCGACCTGCTGGGGAAATATTTCGATGAGCCCAAAAAACATATGACGGCACTCGAGGAGAAAGAGCTCGATGTGATTTTTGAGACCTTCACCCAGCAGAGCGAAGTGGAGAGCTTTGACGCATACTTTGCCATGGGAAAGGACTCCGAAACAAAACAGCAGCCGGCAAAGCAGGAGGAAAAAGCGGAGAAATCCACTGCGGCAAAGCCGGCACCCAGCACAAAGCAGGGGGGTGCTCAGAAAAAGCCGGAAAAGGGCGCGCAGCAGGAGCGGCAGCCCCAACAGAGTGCAGCTCCTCAGCAGAAAAAAGCGGAGCACGGCGCCAAGCAGCAGCGGCCTGCACAATCGCGCACCAAGGGCGCCGCACGCACAGTCAACACCCGCACTGCGCAGGTGGAGCTGGATAAATACAATGAGCGCTATGAAAAAATTGCGCCAGGCAACACACGCGGCGCAGGCGACCAGAGCGTGCATAAGCAAAAGCTCAAGCAGCGCTCGCAGCAGTACCGCCGCCAGGGCGGGCGGACCGGACGCAGGGAGTCCGAAGCAGAGCGGCTCAAACGCATTGCCGCTGAGCGTGCAAAGCGCCCGCAGCTCGTCATCAAAGTACCAGATGAGATCTCCGTAGGCGACCTTGCCGCCATGATGAAGCGCACGGCGGCGGAGGTCATTAAAAAGCTGATGAGCCTCGGCGTGATGGCTACGGTCAATGAAATCATCGATTATGACACAGCGGAGATCGTTGCCTCTGAGATGGGCGTAAAGGTAGAGAAAGAGATTATCGTCACCATTGAGGATCGCATCATTGACGACAGCACGGATGACGATAAGGATCTTTTGCCGCGTGATCCGGTTGTGGTGGTTATGGGCCACGTTGACCACGGTAAGACCTCCCTGCTCGACGCGATCCGCCACACCTCCGTCACCGCAGGCGAGGCTGGTGGTATCACACAGCATATCGGCGCATACCGCGTATCTATCGACGGGCAGGAGATCACCTTCCTGGATACGCCCGGCCATGCGGCCTTTACTGCCATGCGCGCACGCGGCGCGCAGGCGACGGATATCGCCGTGCTGGTGGTTGCGGCGGATGACGGCATTATGCCGCAGACGGTGGAGGCGATTAACCACGCCAAAGCGGCGAATGTGTCGATCATTGTAGCGATCAACAAAATGGACCGCCCCGGCGCAAACCCGGAGCGCGTAATGCAGCAGCTGACGGAATATGAGCTGGTGCCGGAGGAGTGGGGCGGCGACACAATCTGTGTGCAGGTTTCCGCCAAAACACACCAGAATATTGATAAGCTTTTGGAAGCAATCCTTCTGGTTGCGGAGATGAAGGAGCTCAAGGCCAATCCCAACCGCGCGGCAAAGGGCATCGTCATTGAGGCGCGGCTTGACAAGGGCCGCGGGCCGATTGCAACGCTGCTCGTGCAAAATGGCACGCTGCATTCCGGCGATATCATTGTGGCCGGCACAGCGGTTGGCCGCGTCCGCGTAATGACGGATGACCGCGGCCGCAAGGTGGATACAGCGGGGCCTTCCGTTCCGGTGGAGATCATGGGCCTTGCGGAGGCGCCACAGGCAGGCGACGCGTTTGACGCAGTCTCAGACGAGCGGCTGGCGCGCGCGCTGGTCGATCAACGCAAGCAGAAGGCCAAGGAGGAGCAGTTTAACGCAGTCCAGAAGGTTACGCTCGATAACCTCTTCGCCTCGATTCAGGATGGGCAGATGAAAGAGCTCAACATCATCATCAAGGCAGATGTGCAGGGCAGCGTGGAGGCCGTCAAGCAGAGCCTGGAGAAGCTCTCCAATGAAGAAGTCCGCGTGCGCGTGATTCACGGCGGCGTGGGCGCGGTCAGCGAATCTGACGTGATGCTGGCCCATGCCTCCAATGCGATTATCGTGGGCTTTAACGTCCGCCCCGATCCGGTGGCGGCGAGCCAGGCGGAGCGCGATGGCGTGGAGATGCGCATGTACCGCATCATATACGACTGCATTGAAGATGTGGAGCACGCGATCAAGGGTATGCTCGCCCCGAAAATTCGCGAGGTGGAGCTTGGCCGCGCAGAGGTGCGCAGCACCATCAACATTTCAAGCGTCGGCCGAATTGCGGGCAGCTATGTGACGGATGGCAAGGTGCAGCGCAATGCGAAAATCCGCGTTGTACGCGACGGTATCGTAGTGGCGGAGGACGAAATTGCTTCCCTGCGCCGCTTTAAGGATGATGTGAAAGAGGTCGCCCAGGGTTATGAGTGTGGAATCGGCCTTGCGAAATTCAACGATATCCGCGAAGGCGATGTTTTAGAAGCCTTCATTATGGAAGAATATAGGGATGAATAAAACATCCGGCCCGTGTTGAGCGGGCCGGAGAGGATGGACGTGACGATCAATGGCTGGATACCGGGTTGACCGTATATCAGAGGATATTAAGCGGGAAATTATTGCAGAGATGCGCGAGCTGAAGGATCCACGCATACAGCAGGGGATGCTGACAGTTGTGCGTGTGGAGGTGAGCTCCGACCTCTCCTTTGCAAAGGTATATGTCAGCGCAATGGAGGGGATGGAGACGGCCAAGCTCGCCGTGAAGGGGTTGACGAGCGCAACAGGGCATCTCCGCCGCGAGGTGGGGCGCCGGTTGCATCTGCGCAAAACGCCCGAGCTAAAATTTATCGCGGATGACTCCATTGCGCATGGTATGGAGATTGTACGCAAGCTGGAAACGCTTGCAAGGGAGGAAGAGGATGCGCATTGATGTGAAAGCGGCGGCACATCTGCTGGAGGAGCAAGATAATATCCTAATCCTTTGCCATAGCCATCCGGATGGAGATACGCTCGGCTGCGGCTTTGCGCTGTGCAGCGCTCTGCAAAAGAAGGGAAAGCGGGCCAGGGTAGCGTGTGCGGATGAAATTCCCACGAAATACGCGTATCTCTGGCGGGAGGTAGAGCGTCAATCCTTTGAACCGCAGTTTATTGTGGCCGTTGACGTGGCGGATCCCAAGCTGCTGGGCCATCCGGTGGAGGAGCAATATGCGCAGCGGATTAACCTGTGCATCGACCACCATGGCTCCAATATCCTGTATGCGGAGAAAACGCTTCTGGATCCCTCCGCTGGAGCAACCTGTGAAATTATATTTGAGCTGCTGCGGGAATTGGAGATGCGGATTGATGCGGCGGTTGCGGACTGCATCTATACAGGGCTTTCTACGGACACCGGCTGCTTCCGCTATTCCAACGCGACGGCCCGTACGCACCGCATTGCGGCAGAGATGATTGATTGCGGCGCAGATGCGCCGATTATCAATCAGGTGATGTTTGAAACGAAAACGCGCACCTATGCTGCATTGGAGCGGCTGGCGCTGGATTCGTTGGAGCTGTTTTACGAGGGGCGCGCAGCGCTTGTGACCGTTACGCAGGAGATGTACCGCCTGAGCGGCTCTGATGAGAGCGAATGTGACCCGATTGCCTCCCTCCCGCGTCAGATTGAAGGCGTGCTGGTCGGTGTTATGCTGCGTGAGCGAGCGGACGGCACCTTCAAGGCCTCTGTGCGCACACACAGGCCCGTGGATGCAGCGGAGCTTTGCAGGCGTATGGGCGGCGGCGGGCATCCGCGCGCCGCTGGCTGCCAGTTGGAGGGGCCGCTCCAGTGCGCAAGAGAAGAGCTGCTGCGAAACATCAAGGCAGTATTGGAGGCGTAAATGACCGGAATCATCTGCTTGGACAAGCAAGAGCATATGACCTCTTTTTCCGCTGTGGCACACGCACGGCGCATCACGGGGGAAAAAAAGGCTGGGCACGCGGGTACGCTTGACCCAATGGCGACGGGGGTTCTGCCGGTTCTGTTCGGTGGAGCCACCCGTTTTCTGGATTTTTTACCGGTGCATGATAAGGGCTACTGTGCACGTATCCACTTAGGCCTGACCACTGATACGCTTGACACTACGGGCGCGGTGCTCACGCGCAGCGAGGCATGTGTCACAAGGGCGCAGGCGGAGCAGGCGCTGTGCGCGTTCCGGGGCGAAATTTTGCAAGTGCCGCCGATGTATTCTGCCCTGTCTAAGGATGGCGTGCGGCTTTATGAGCTGGCTCGCCGGGGCGAAGAGGTGGAGCGCCCTGCACGGCCGGTGACCATCCGGCGGCTGGAGCTTACAGCGTTTGATGAACAGGCGCAAGAGTTCGAAATTGACGTTTTGTGCTCGAAGGGTACTTATATCCGCACCTTGGCGGATGATCTTGGCCGCGCGCTCGGCTGCGGGGCTGTGTTGGCTGCCTTACGCAGGACCTATGCGGCGGGCTTTTCGCTGAGGGAGTGTGTCACACTGGAGGAGCTCGGATCTTTTGCAGAGCGAGGGGAGCTTTCACAGTGCATGATTCCGCTGGAGCGGGCACTGGAGGCGTATCCTGCTCTGGCGGTGACCGAGGCGCAGGCGGTTCGGTTTTCAAATGGTGGCGCGCTGGATGCGCAGCGGCTGCGCTTTGGTGGGCAAAAGCGGGCCGGCTTTTACCGCGTGTATGGGCCGCAGGGTGCGTTTCTTGGCCTGGGTGAGATGCCTGAATATGAAAACGAACTGCATGTTCGGCGTGTGCTGCAAGATAGATGATGATTAAATAGCGCTTGGACGAAGGGAAGGAGGAAGCCTATGCCGTATGTCACCGATTTTCATACCCTGCCGCAAACAGGGACGGCGCTTGCCCTAGGGAACTTTGACGGCGTGCATATTGGCCATCGGGCGGTGATTGGCGCTGCGGTGCAGCTGGCGCGGCGCTGGGAGCTTTTGCCCGGCGCGGTCATTTTTCAGGAGCATCCGCAAAAGGCGCTGCGCGGCAGCGCCCCGGCGCGGTTGTGCGACGGTCGGATTCGGCTGCAGGCCTTTGAAAAGGCTGGTGCGCAGGCCATCTGTGTGCTGGATTTTGAGCGGGTGCAGGGGCTTTCGCCGGAAGAATTTGTGGAGCAGGTTTTGGTGCGCGGCCTGCACGCGCGGGCGCTGGCCTGCGGCTATGATTACCGCTTTGGGGTGGGCGGCGCGGGTGACGCCGTGCTCCTGCGGCAGCTGTGCACCCGCTATGGCATCCGTTTTGCAATGGCGCAGGAGGTGGATTTTGGTGGCCTCCCCGTGAGCAGCACGCGTATCCGCACAGCGCTGGAAGAGGGCCAGGTGGAGCAGGCAAACGCGATGCTGGGCCGCCCCTTCTGCTATGATTTTACCGTGGTGGGAGGGGATCACCGGGGGCGCAAGCTGGGCGCGCCGACAATCAATCAGTATTTCCCCGCTGGCTTTGTGGTGCCGAAGTTTGGGGTTTATGCTTCTCAGACCTTGGTGGAGAGCCGCGTCTACCCTTCAGTGACCAATATCGGCCTGCGGCCTACGATAGGCACGCAGAGCCTGCGTAGCGAAACCTATATCATGGATTTCAGCGGCGATCTCTATGGGCAGAATATTGAAGTCTCCCTCCTGCACTTCCTGCGTGGGGAGATCCGGTTTGAATCATTGGAGGCCCTGCGCGCGCAGATCGCAGCGGATGCCAGCGCTGCGAGAAGCCTGGCTGCGAGGGACTAGGCAGCGGAAAGGATGGGCAATATCAGAATGCAGACAATTCAGGCGGTTTTATTTGATTTTGACGATACCCTGCAGGATCGGGAGGCGGCTTATCGGGCATACTGCGCGGCGTTTCTGGAGGAGTTTTTTCCGGGGATTCCGGCGAAGGAAAAAGCCGCCCGTGTGGACGAGATGGAAGCACGCATCAATGGCGGATACCGCAAGCGGGAGGAGTATTTCCCGGAGCTGATCGAGCTGTGGGACTGGCGGGAGCATCCGCCGGTGGAGTTCCTCTGCTGCCATTTCAACGAGCATTATGGCGAGCACGTGGCCCTGTTTTCAGATGCGGTGCCCACGATTCAGCTGCTGAAGGCGCAGGGCTACCGGCTTGGCGTTGTCAGCAACGGCCCTTCGGTTTTACAGAATAAAAAGCTGGATACGGCGGGCATCCGCAGCTTTTTCGATGGGGTGGTTGTCTCCGGGGATTACGGCATCCATAAGCCGGATAAGCGGTTGTTTGACCTGGCTGCGCAGCAGTTGGGCGTGCCCAATGAAGCGTGCCTGTTTGTAGGCGACCATCCGGTGAATGATATCCAGGGTGCGATCGGGGCTGGAATGCATGCGGTATGGATGAACTATGGCCTCTTTGCCGGCCAGCGCACACCGGGCGTGCCGGAGATTACGCGTCTTTCCCAGCTGCCCGCTTTGCTGGAGTGAGAAGCTGGCGCCTTATCGTGCGGCAAAAGGTAATTAGGCCCTTTACAATTCCTGATTTCTGTGTTAAACTAATTAAGTATTGTGCCCTGCTCTCGGCACTTGGATGAAACCGCCAAGCGGTGCGCCACCTGCCTTTTGCTGGGAGCCCGGCAAATTTTTTAATGAGGTGACAAAGCATGACTAACGAAGAAAAAAAGGCCATCATGGCTGAGTATGCGCTCCACGAGGGCGATACCGGTTCCCCCGAGGTGCAGATCGCAGTGCTGACCAAGCGCATCAACGATCTGACCGAGCACCTGAAGGTGCATAAGAAGGATCACCATTCCCGCCGCGGCCTGCTCAAAATGGTTGGCCACAGGCGCAACCTGCTGAAGTATTTGCAGGATAACGACATCGAGCGCTATCGTGCAATCATTGCACGGCTTGGTATCCGTAAATAAGGCAGCATTTGAGGCAGGCGGGGGCCTTTTCCCCCGGCCTGCCTTCCGTCTGTTCGGGCTTTGGTTCGACAGGCAGCCGCTTTTTTCGCATCCATTCGGGTTGGTGCATGGTTTAGCAGTGAATCGAGCGCATGAGGTTCCCCCGTGCGCTGGATTTATTGCTAAGCGTGCTGCCTCCCGTGGAAATATATTTTGAGAGGTAGAAATATGTTCGAGCAGTACAGAAAATTTGAAACCGAGCTTGCCGGCCGTCCGCTGACGGTGGAAACCGGCAAGATGGCGCAGCTTGCAGGCGGCTCCTGCCTGATCAGCTATGGCGACACACAGGTGCTTTGCAATGCGACAATGTCTGACAAGCCGCGCGACGGCATTGACTTTTTCCCGCTATCCGTTGATTTTGAGGAGAAGCTCTATGCCGCAGGCAAGATCCCCGGCTCCTTCCAGCGCCGTGAGGGCCGCCCGAGCGAGAAGGCGATTTTGGCCTCCCGTGTGATTGACCGCCCGATCCGCCCGCTGTTCCCGAAGGATATGCGAAACGATGTCGGCGTGGTGGCCACCGTTATGTCCTGTGACCCGGATTGCTCCCCGGAGATTACGGCGATGATCGGCGTATCCATTGCGCTGAGCATCTCAAACATCCCGTGGAAGGGCCCAATTTCCGGCGTTTCCGTCGGCTATGTGGATGGGGAGTACGTCATCAACCCCACTGCGGAGCAGCGCGAGCAGTCTGAGATGGCGGTCACAGTCGCCTCGACGGACAAGCTCGTCGCCATGATTGAGGCCGGCGCGAAGGAAGTTTCCAACGATGTGATGTTCAATGGCATCATGGCAGGCCACGAAGCCAACCAGAAGATCATTGCGTTCATCAAGGAGATTCAGAGCGAGGTTGGCCGCGAGAAGGTCGACTTCCCGTCGAATGATCCCTCGCCGGAGTTGTTTGATGCAGTGAAGGAGCTCGCCATTGACGATGTGCGCGCCGCCCTGGATACGGACGATAAGCGCGTGCGTGACGAGCGGCTGATCCCCGTGTATGAGAAGGTGCACGCCGAGCTGGATGAGGTCTATCCGGACGAATGCGGCAAAATTGATGACTGCTTATATAAGCTGCAAAAATATGTGGTGCGCCGCTGGCTGCTGGATGACGGCAAGCGCGTTGACGGGCGCGGCATTGACGAGATCCGCCCGCTGGCCGCTGAGATTGATGTGCTCAAGCGCACGCATGGTTCCGCGATGTTTACCCGCGGCCAGACGCAGGTGCTCACCGTGACGACGCTTGGCCCTGTTAGCGATGCCCAGATCCTCGACGGCATTGACGATGAGGAACGCAAGCGTTACATGCATCAATACAATTTCCCCTCCTATTCGGTGGGTGAAACCCGCCCGAGCCGCGGCCCTGGCCGCAGGGAAATCGGCCACGGCGCCCTCGCAGAGCGCGCGCTGCTGCCGGTGATCCCGAGCGTAGAGGAGTTCCCCTATGCGCTGCGCCTTGTGTCGGAGGTGCTCTCCTCCAACGGCTCCACATCGCAGGCATCCATCTGCGCCTCCACCCTGTCCCTGATGGCGGCGGGTGTGCCGATTAAGGCGCCGGTTGCAGGTATTTCCTGCGGCCTTGTCACGGAGGGCGACCGCTTCATGACGATGGTGGATATCCAGGGCTTGGAGGATTTCTTCGGTGACATGGATTTCAAGGTAGGCGGCACGAAGAAGGGTATCACCGCTATCCAGATGGATTTGAAGATCGACGGCCTCACGCCGGAGATCATCAAAGAAGCGCTGGAGAAGACCTATAAGGCGCGCCTTTATATTCTGGATGAGATCATGCTCAAGTGCATCCCCGAGCCGCGTAAGGAGCTTTCCCCCTACGCGCCGAAGATGCTCACCACTAAGATTCCGGTGGATAAGATCAGTGAGGTCATCGGCAAGCAAGGCAAGGTCATCCAGAAGATTTGCGCTGAATGCAACTGCAAGGTCGATGTGGAGGAGGATGGCAACGTCTTTATCTCCTCACTGGATATTGAGGATGCAAAGCGTGCGCTGCTCATGATTGAAACAATTGCCAACGATCCAGAGCCAGGTTCCATCTATAAGGGCGTTGTCACCCGACTGATGACCTTCGGCGCGTTTGTGGAGATTGCGCCCGGCAAGGAGGGCATGGTGCACATCAGCCATCTCGACGTCAAGCGCACAGAGAAGGTGGAGGATGTTGTCAATGTGGGCGACGAAGTGATTGTAGAGGTGCTCGGCATTGATGAGCAGGGCCGCCTGAATCTCTCCCGCCGCAATGCGCTGATCAAGGTGGAGGGCCTTGTGCCGGAGAACACGATCTCCGACGCACCGCGCCGCCCTGCGCCCCGCAGGGATCATAACGGCCACGGCGACCGCCGGGATGGCCACCGTGGAGGCCGCCCGCCCCGTAGGGATTAAGAACGGTTTCGTTTCACAAAACAGCAAATTGAAACCCGCCCACAGTGCAAACGTACTGCGGGCGGTTCTTTTCGTGAGAGCCGGAAGTACAAGCCAGACATCAGATTCCAGACGTTAGACGGGCCCGCCATAAATATGCGAAGCCTGCCGCCGCTGGCCTACTGATAGGTTCTGCCCCTGCGCCAGACTGAAGGCCCCGGGAAGTTCTGTAAGCCGTTCAGGGCCGCAAACGTAACGATAGGCTGAGGCAGCATTTGCTGACACTGACTGCGTGCACGTGAGGGGACTTTTTGGCCCGAAGGGCAAAAAGCGGACCTTTCCGCCTGGCTGAAGTTAGAGTTCAGATATTAGAGATTAGACGCTGGATGCGGCTGCAATAACGTTCTGCCTTAGCGGCAGTTTGCTGAAAATTCCAGCTGTTAAAGTGCATTCTGCCACTGCCTTTGAGGCAACCTCGTCTGGCTTCCACGTCTGGCGTCTCATGTCTGAGATCTGATGTCTGAATTGGGCCTCCGCAGCCTGAGCGGGAAATATCGTCGATTTTATTGTGAGCGGCGGCCGGTAGGTTTTCTTTGATTTTTAGAATAGGAAAATGCCTGATAAGAATTTTATGTCTAGCCAATTTCAGGTTCTAAGTGCGCAAATAAATCACAATCGTAAAATTCTGAAATTGGCAGGTCGATTCCATCACATATTTTTTTGATCGTAACGGCTCCGGGGTTTATGCTCCTTCCATATAAAATATTCTTTACGGTAGAAGGAGGTAACCCCGCTCGTGTCGCTAATTCATTGATTGTTATATCGTTTTCATCACACAGCTGGTATAATCGTTCTTTAATTGCGTCTATCATTTTCATGGCTGCGCATCCCTCTACATAAAAAATTTACTTATTATTGTAGAAAGAATACTTGTTAAAGGCAGGCTATATATGCTATCATATGGCTATCAATAGCCTGCTATTCTCGCCCTTGTTCCTTCTACACATCACTTTATCAGTCAGTGTAGAAGAATTTTGAGCCGCTTGTAGGCTATATATAATACTTTATAACTATATATAGCCTATTAAAATAGCAATAGAGGAGGATTCTGATGGACACACAGGAAAAAATACAAAAATCCATTATCGAGCTGCTGACCCTCGCCTGCCTGAGCGAGGATGTGAGCGTCGGTTACCAAATCTCCCATCTCATTCATGAACGCACGGAGGGCGCCATTCAAATCCCTGCCAGCCGCATGCTCCGCTACCTTTACCGCTTGCTGGAACAGGGAAGCATCCGGGAGGCGCCGCAAGTGATCGATGGCTGCATGAGTACACGCTATGTGCTGACCCCGGAGGGCGAAGATCGCATGGCGATGCTGATCGATGCCTACGTGAACACCCATCAGGCCTTTCTGGTCTTTTTGGATAAGCGCCGGAAAGCATTGAGAGGGGACCGGCCAAAGAAGGAGAGCGTTTGACCCTGCACAAAACCATACGAAAGGAAAGGCCGCTGCAAACCATCGCTTGCAGTGGCCTCTCCTCTGGTGTGTCAATCTTCTTGCTGCATGGTGCATATCGTTCTGGCAGGAGAAAGAATTCACAGAAATAAACAGAAATATATCCGATTAATTCATAAAATCTATTGATTTTTCTGCTTTTTCCCAATACAATAAAGCCATAAGGCATTGAATGCCAAAGGGAAAATGTATAGAGAAAGAGGAGGCGCACAATGAGCAGAAAAGGCGGCCAGCCGCTCACCCGTCCATTTGGCCTGCGGGATAAATTTGGCTATTTAATGGGCGATTTCGGCTGTAATTTGAGCTTTGGCCTGATCACCAGCTATATGATGCTGTTTTACACGCAGTATGTTGGGATCACGCTGACGCACTATGGCATTATCATCATTTTCACAAAGATATGGGATGGCGTCAACGATCCGCTGATTGGCGCGCTCATCGACCGCTTTACGCCGAAGAAAGGGGATAAATTCCGCCCCTGGATTTTCTGGGGCTCCTTCCCGCTCGCTGTGGCCGGCGTTCTGCTGTTCCTAGATTCTCACACGCTGCCCTATTGGGCGCGGTTGCTCCTCTGTGTTGTCACCTATCTGATCTGGGATATTTCCTACACCATCGTCAACGTGCCCTATGGTTCGTTGAACTCCGTGATGACAGCGGATGAGATTGAGCGCAGCCAGCTTTCCACCTGGCGGAGCTTTGGCGCGATTGTAGCGAATATCCCGATCATGATTGTTGTGCCGCTGTTTGCCTATAAAAAGGAGATGGTTGGCGGCGAGGAGCAGAGCATCCTGCAGGGGGGCACGCTCTTCCTCATCGCGCTGGTGCTCGGCGCAGTTTCCTTTGTCGCATTCCAGATCCTTTACCGGTGCAGCACGGAGCGTGTGCCGCACCAGATACACGACGGGCAGAAATTCAGCTATTTTAAAACGTTGAAGACATTTTTCACAAACCGTACTATGCTGGCGGTTTCGCTCGCCGCGCTGGCGAACGTGGTATTCTTTATGTCCACACAGACGACGAACGCGCTGGTGTTTCAGATGTATTTTGGGGATGGCCGGCTTTCCTCCGTGGCAGTGGTGAGCATGCTGCTGCCCATGCTGATTGCCGCGCCGCTGGTTAAGCCCGCAGTGAAGCGCTTTGGCAAAAAGGCACTTTGCTCCTGGCCGATGCTCGGCTCCGCCTTCTTCTTCCTGCTGATTATGGTGTTGCCAATCCAGAGCCCCGTTACGTTTATTGTGTTGCTCACGCTAGCCTGCACGTTCAGTGGTTTTTATATGATGGTCGGCTGGGCGCTGGTTTCCGACGGGATCGACTCGCTGGAGGCTCAGACCGGCCGCAGGGAGGAGGGCTCCGTCTACGCGACCTATTCCATGATCCGTAAGATCGGGCAGGGGATTGGCCAGTCGCTTGTGCCGTTCGTCCTTGCGGCGGCAATCCCGGGCCTTGATATGAATGATGCAGCGACCTGGAGCGTGGAGTATGGGGAGCAGATCAAATTTATTTGCGCGCTGCTGCCGCTGATTGGCGCTTTGATTACGTTTGTGGCCATGCAGTTTATCTATGATTTAAATAAGGAAAAAACTGCCGAGCTGCAGAAAAAGCTTGGACGCGTACCCGGCGTGGAGGATTCTCTCGGAATGGGAGAGTTGGTGCAGCAATCCCTGCAAAAGGACGATTGACAAAATTTTATGACAGCATCCGTATACACAGATGCGATACAGAAAGGATGACAGGCAATGAGGCATGTAAGCGCCATCATGGATGGATGGTTTTTCACGAAGGAACCGCAGACCGCCCGGCCCGAGGCGCTCCCGCAGGGGTGGGAGCCGGTTACCCTGCCGCACACATGGAACAACCTTGATGGGCAGGATGGCGGCAGCGATTATTACCGGGGCCCTTGCTGGTATTGCCGTGCGCTTCGGGCTGCCGCGCCGGAGGAGGGCGGGCGTGTCTATCTGGAATTTCAGGGTGCAAACAGCATCTGCGAGGTTTACGTCAACGGGCAGCTGGCGGCGCGTCATGCGGGTGGTTTTTCCACCTTCCGCGCGGATATCACGCCATATCTGCGGGCGGATGGCGAAAACCTGCTCGCCGTGATGACCGATAACGGCTCGAATGATACGGTATATCCCCAGATGGCGGATTTCACATTTTTCGGCGGCCTCTACCGCAAGGTGAATCTGATTACCGTGCCAGAGAGCCATTTTGACTTAGATTACCATGGGGCGCCGGGGCTGCGCGTCACCCCGACCCTTCAGGATGGCGCGGCGGAGATTGCGCTGGAGGCTTGGCTGACCAACGCCAAAGAGAGCCAGCAGCTGCTCTTTGAAATTTATGACAGCGGCGGGGACTGCCTTGCACAATCGCAGGCGGGTATTCAGCAGGGGAAAGCCTGCATTCATCTGAACAACCCGCATCTATGGGATGGCGTCAACGACCCCTATCTCTACACTGCCTGTGCAAAGCTGATGGAGGGCGATACGGAGCTTGACCGCGTGAGCGCCCGCTTCGGCGTGCGCACTTTTGAGGTGCGGCCGGACACGGGCTTTTTCCTCAACGGGAGGCCCTACCCGTTGCACGGCGTATCCCGCCATCAGGACAGGCTGGACAAGGGCTGGGCGATTGGTGAAAAAGAGCATGAGGAGGATATGCAGTTCATTCAGGAGGTGGGCGCGAACACCATCCGCCTGGCACACTATCAGCATGACCAATATTTCTATGACCTGTGCGATGAGGCGGGCATGGTCGTCTGGGCGGAAATTCCTTTTATCTCGATGTTCCTGAATACGCCCGAGGCGCGGGAAAACACGCTCCAGCAGATGCGCGAGCTGGTGGTGCAAAGCTACAATCACCCCTCCATCTGCTTCTGGGGGATTTCTAATGAGATTTCAATCGGCGGCGAGAGCGAAGAGCTACTGGAAAACCTTCATGCGCTCAATGATCTGGTGCATGCGCTTGATCCAACCCGCCTAACTACGATGGCCAACCTTTCAATGGTGGAAAATGATAGCCCGCTCAACCATATCACGGACGTGCTCTCCTATAACCACTATTTCGGCTGGTATATCGGCAAGGTGGAGGATAACGGCCCCTGGCTGGATGATTTCCACAGAGAGAATCCGGAGATTTGTCTTGGCATCTCGGAATATGGATGCGAAGGTATCACGACCCTGCATAGCAGTACCCCGCAGGTACGGGATTACAGTGAGGAATACCAGGCCTATTACCACGAAAAAATGCTGGAGACCTTTGCCGCGCGGCCGTATCTCTGGAGCACGCATGTGTGGAATATGTTTGACTTCGCAAGCGATATGCGCAATGAGGGCGGCGTGCAGGGGCGCAACAACAAGGGGCTTGTCACCTTTGACCGCCAGTTGCGCAAGGATTCTTTCTATATCTATAAGGCGTATTGGACGCAGGAGCCGTTCGTCCACATCTGCTCCCGTCGTTTTAAGGAGCGCGCGGAGGAGACAACGCAGGTCAAGATCTATTCCAACTGCGAGCAGGTTGCGATCACGGTGAATGGGGAAAAGATGGGATCTGTCAGCGGCAGCCATATTTTTGTTTTTGACCGGGTGCCGCTGACCATGGGGGAGAATATCATCCAGGCAATAGGCTTCTGCGGCCAGCAGGAAACCTGCTGCGAGAGTATCCCGCTTGTGCGTGTGGCGGAGCCGAATACCTCCTATGTGTTGGAGCAGGCGGAGGAGCATAAGGATGGGGAAAATGTGGCTAACTGGTTTGCCACGGACAGTGCGGAAGAGCCGCTCCAGTTCCCGGAAGGGTATTTCTCTATTAAGGATAAGGTAGGAGCCCTGCTGAAGAACCCGGAGGGTGAAAAATTCGTCGCCGAGATGATCGGGAAGGTCATGCCGGGCATGAAGGTGAGCAAGGGAATGCTCAACATGGCAAAGCATTTCACGATTGAAAAGGTCATTGACATGGCGGGAGACCGGATCACGCCGGAGATGGTGCGGTATGTGAACGGGCGGTTGAATCAGATCAAAAAATAGGTGTAAGGATGAACAATATCCGGCGGGAGGCTGCTTTTCGCCGGATATTTTTTATTTCAACGGGGCTCGTGAAAAATACGTTGGCGGGGAGGAAGCTGTGATGGAGCAGCTGCTGGGCAGTCTGCGGAAGCTGATGCGGGAAATGGGAGTAGAGGAGTATGCGGTGTGCGGTGGGCATGCCATTGATCTGTTCCTTGGCAACAAAACACGCCCGCATAAGGATCTGGATGTAGCGGTATTTTGGGAAGATCGGGATCGGATCATCCGATTTATGCTGCACACAGGCTGGCGGGTCTTTGAGCCGTGCGGTGGAAGGCGTTTGCACCGTATTCGCAGTGTTGCAGACCAGAGGCGGGCCAGAGATAATCTATGGTGTGTGGCCCCTGAAAATGGACATTATAAATTCAGATGGTGTGGCAAAGGGCGGTATACAGCCCGTCAGGACGGTGCGGAGCAGGGGCGCCTTGATTTTGTGGAGTTCCTGTTTAACCGCCGGGAAGAGGGGGATTTCCTCTATGATAAAAACCCGGTAGTCCGCATGAAACTGGGACGGGCAATTCAAAGAAAGGACGGGATACCCTATCTCGCCCCGGAGCTGGTGCTACTATATAAGTCGTCCTCTCCGGATAACCCGTGCTATCAGCTTGACTTTCAAAATGCCGCGCCCCAGCTGGGGTGCGAAGCGTTAGAGTGGCTGGGCAGAGCGCTTCATAGCATGCATTATGGAGCGCATGCCTGGGAGGCGGAAGTAAAAAGGCTTCTGGGGCAAAGCGTGGCTGCGAAGCCTCTGAAACGATGATTTTATAGTGAGAAAATTTTGGCCTTTCCCTCCTGCCCAAAGGGCGTTTTACTGCCTGACTGAAATACGCCGCCTGTTCTCTGACTTCCTTGACCTTTCCCATGAAAATTGTTAAAATATATTCTGTATCAATCGCTGTTCTCAGCCGATTTCAGGAGGCATTCCATGAAGATAAAAATTTCCCCCTCCATCCTCTCCTGCGATTTTGCACACATGGGCGAAGAGTTTGCCCGCATGCAAAAATGCGGTGCGGACTGGCTGCATATCGATGTGATGGATGGGCATTTCGTCCCAAATCTCACGCTTGGCGCGCCCATTGTAAAGGCGCTGCGCCCCCATGCCTCAATTCCATTTGATGTGCATCTGATGATCAGCAATCCGCTCCAATATGTGCCGGATTTTTTGAAGGCGGGCGCGGATATCATCACCTTTCATATCGAGTCGGATTCGCCGGTGGAGGAAACCATTGCGCTCATCCGCGCGGGCGGTGCGGTGCCTGCTTTGAGCCTGAAGCCCAAAACACCCGCCGAGGCGGTTTTTCCGTATCTCGACAGGCTGGGTATGGTGTTGGTGATGACGGTGGAGCCGGGCTTCGGCGGGCAATCCTTCATGCCGGAGATGTTGCCGAAGGTGGAGGCGATCCGCCGGGAGGCCGACCGGCGCAATTTGCCGATTGATATTCAGGTGGATGGCGGGATCAGTGAAAAAACGGTCGCAGCCGCAGCCGGGGCCGGCGCCAATGTGTTTGTGGCGGGCAGCGCGGTCTTCGGTGCAACGGATGCGGCGCAGATGATTGCCTCGCTGCGGTCTCTGGCTCAAAAAGAGGGGTGATCCGGGGGTGGGCTGATGCGCTCGAGTGCATGGACTCCACACACCTCCCGCCAATGCTCGCGGGTGATCGCTGCGGGCAGCTCCCCCTGTGCGCAGAGCGCGCCGAATTCGGTGAGCGCGATGGTTAGTAGCTCGTTTTTTCCGGCGGGGGAGACGATCAGGCGGTAGCACCCTGCCTGCCGGTAGAGCTCGCTCTCCGCAGGGAATGCTTTCAAACGGCGGACGGCTGCCGCTGCATCCAGTACTAGCTGCGCATTGGCAAACTCGTAAATCAGCGGGCTGACGCTCCGCCGGAGAGACAGGCGCGGTTGCTGCACTTGTTCCTCCTGCTGCAGGACGGTGAAGCGCAAAACACAGCCACCCTCTTTTGCCGGGAGCGCCTCAATGAGCATCCGGCCGGAGGGGTCAATATCGTGGCCCAGCTCCCGTCGCGCCTCGTCGAGCAGCGTCCAGATCACACGTCGCGTTTCAATGTTGGCATAGTCCATTTCCTCATATGTAATGTGCAGCTTACTCAGATCTCCGGCGGTTAGCCGGATGACGATTTTGTTGCTCTCAGGCGCCTCAATTTTCAAGGGCGCATCCCTCCTTCGTTCCATAACAGTCTGCTACCCTTATCATATGCCCCGGGCAGGGGGCATGCAATGCATAATTTCTGGCAAAGGACCTACAATGACTTTGAAAAGAAAGGCGGTGAGGCGTTTGACCGCTTCGAGTGAAGGGCTACGGACGCCTGCTGAGAAGGAATTTCGATCCTACACGGTTTCCACACTGCTGATGCTGATTGCCCCGGCGGTGATGGCGTTTTATTATTACCGGTGGAGGGCGCTTGGCCTTTTGGCGGTTTCTATCCTGACGGCGGTGCTGTGCGATGCACTGGGCACGGCTCTGATGCGCAGAAGGCCCGGGATCGATACGGTATATGCAGCCTTGACCGGTGCGATGATTGCACTGCTGCTGCCTGCCTCGGCGCCCTACTGGCTCCCTGCTGCGGGCAGTGCGTTTGCCATTGTGGCGGCAAAGCTTCCCTTCGGAAGCGCGCAGAAGACGCCGTTTGTCCCTGCGGCGGCAGGCATTGCCTTCCTTTGCGTCTGCTGGCCGGAGCTGGTGTTTACCTACCCGGCGGTTGCTATGGAGCAGCCGGGGCAGGTGCTTGTGACAGGCTCGAAGGATTTTGTGGAGGGGGCGTCGTTTGCCTCCATGCTGCGGGTGCACAATTCGATTAGCGGCAATATTCTAAGCTATTTTAACGCTGTGATCGGCAAAGTGCCCGGGCCGATGGGCGCCACGTGTATGCTGGTGATGTTCGGCGTTGCAATCGCCTTTTTTATGTTTCACTCCTCCCTGTGGCTGAGCTCGGCGGGCTTTGTGGCGGTGTGCTCCGTGTGCTCGGTGCTGTTTCCGCGCATTCTCACAGGGCGTAAGCTTTCGCTAACGATGGAGATATCAGCGGGTATGCTGGTCTTCACGGCGCTGTTTTTGCTGCCAAACCCCGCTACCTTGCCCAAGACGCATCTGCAAAGGCTGATTTATGGCATGGCCGCCGGTGCGTTATGCATGCTCCTGCGCTATTTCGGCGCCTATGAGGAGGGGGCCTGCTTTGCGGTGCTGCTGATGAATGCGGCCTGGCCAATGGTGGAGAGCATGATGCGTGATCGTCAGGGGAAAAAGCTGCCTCCGGCAGCCTCCCAATTAGAGAATGGGGGTGGCACGCATGCATGATAAGGTAGAAAACCGGCCCTCCGGCCGGCACGCGTTCCGGCGGGGCCTCCTGCGGGAAAATCCGGTTTTGATGCAGTTTATCGGGCTGTTTCCGGCGGTTGCGTTGGCGGCCAGCGTGAAATCAGCGGTTATCGTTGCTCTGGCTGCAGCGTTCATTCTGATCGTGATGGAGCTTTTAACGACGCTGCTGCTCAAGCGGCTGCCCTTTTGGCTGCGCATTGGGCTATATGTCCTGCTCAGCTATGGAATACTGGCGGGCGGCATGACAATTTGCGACCGCTTTTTTCCAAACCTTCTGGGGCCATTAAGCAGTTACCTGCCGCTGTTGGCAGTCAATTCGCTGACGGTTTACCGCTGTGAAACCTGCGCTGTGCAAAGCCGGTTGCGCATCAGCTTGCTGGACGCGGTGGGAGCGTCGCTTGGCTATGGGGCTGTGGTGCTGTTGCTCGGCCTGTTCCGTGAGCTGCTGGGGGCCGGCGCCATTTGGGGCTATCCGGTTTTTGCCGGGCCATGGGCGACTGGATTGCTGATGCCTTTTGGCGGTTTTTTGATGCTGGGCTTTTTGGCTGCCGCAGTGAAATGGCTTTATAACCGCCGCCATCAGGGCGAGGAGGAGCTGGAGACACCTGTTGCCCATGTGGATGAGGAGGAGGGCTCCGTGATGGAGCCGCTGCTCCGGTTCATCCAGAAAGGAAGGTCTGTGCAAGCGGCCCACGCGCAGCATACAGGCGATCAAAAGCAGGGCAGCCAGCCCAAAGCGCATGGCGGTAGCGGCAGGAAGATGAAAGCAGAAAACCGGCAGATGCCTGAGCGCAAACAGTTGGGAAAGAAAAAGGCGGAGGCATCCGAGCAGGCCACAGCCCCTCAGCAGCGGCCTGCCAAACCAGCTATGAAGCAGAAAGCGCTTGATGGAAAGCGCTTGCCCACCGCGCACAGAAAGCCGGAAAGCAGTGAGCCTGAGCAGATGCCAGGATCAGCTGCTGGTTCGCAGCCTGCCAAGCGTGCGGAGAAGCGATCTGAAAAAAAGGCGGGGAGGCCGCTTCAGGCGGATAAAACAGCTCGCCAAGCCCGGACCCATATGCCGCCGGATCCGATTCGAATTCAGCAGGAGGAAGAGCTGGAAAGCTTTGCAGAGGTTTTAGCCGCTCTGAACAGGCGGCGCGAAGAAGAGAAAAAGGCGGCCGGGGAGCCGGAGCAGAAAGAACAGAAGGGGGAGGATTGACCGTGAGCTGGTTTGTAGCGCTTATTGTAACGGCGATGTATTCCCTTTTGCTGCAAAACCTTATTTTTACAGGAGGATTCGGCACAAGCGAGGCGATCCGTATCTCTTCCAAGCCGCGCTACGTGATCTCCTTCGCTCTGTTTATTTCAGGCTTTTCCATTGCAACCTCGCTGATTTGCCGCGCATTGGAGTTGATTCCGCAAATTGGCGGCGCGCATACGCTTGTACGGTTGCTCATATATATCAGCGTGTTGTTTATACTGTATAGTATCACGGTGCTGGTTTTCCGCTATGCACTTCATGCGGAGGATCGCATACTGCGTAAGATTGGCATGGCGGCTTTTAATACGCTGCTACTCGCAATCCCATTGATTAACCGCAGCGCTGCTTACACAGTGGGTGAATCGCTGGGCGCGGGGATTGGCGCGGGCGCGGCATTTGCACTTGCGGTGTTTTTGATCCATGCAGGGATCCATGTGCTGGATCATAATGACTGTATCCCAAGGGCATTCCGGGGAACGCCGGCGCTGTTTCTCTATGTTTCTTTGCTAGCGCTTGCGTTTACCGGTTTTTCCGGGCACTCGATTTTTGTTTGAGGCCCGGAAAAATGGATAGGCGTGCTGTCGGTGAGAAGGTTGCCTCTAGGGCTTGCATGGTAGGGGTAGCTTGCTAGCAGTGCGGATGGTGTTTTTCCCCCGTGCCCTGATGGTTTTAGTGTGGCGCCATGAATTCTGCGAAAGGAAGGCCATAGGATGGGTAAAAAGTATAAGGTGAAAAAGGATTACGGCTCCGGCTATCGCTCCAGCTATTATGGATTCCGCAAGGATTTTCCGGATGGAAGCCGCCGTGGCCGCTTCCGGAAAAGCACAAGTCATATGGAGCGCGGCAAAAAAATCGGAAAGATTCTTTTGCTGGCGTTGGGGTTTGCCGCAGTGGTGGCCATCGCCTTTTTCGTAACCGATTTTGCGCTGAATCTTTCCAACCAGCCGGTAGTGACTGACAATCCCTCCCAAACGGATACCGGCGCGCAGCAGGCCGGCACACAGCAGACGCCACAGCAAACGGAACCGGCCCAGCAAACGTTTGGCGTGGCGGTATGGCTCCCGGCGGATACCTTCCGCAGCGATTCCGCATTGGAACCCTTCCTTGCCAATGTCAAGCAGCTTGGCGCCACCACCGTTCTTTTGGAGGGAAAGAATGTGGAGGGGGAGCTTTTGTTCCCCACCAGCTTGGAGCAGGCAGCAACCATTGGAGCGGCTGAGAGCGCCTATGCGGATTTTGCTCAGGCCGTGGAGAAAATACGTGCAAATGGCCTAAAGGTAATGATCCAGCTGCAATGCTTCCGTGATCCTCTTGCAGCACGCAGGCTGGGCGAGGGCAGTGCCGTCTATTATGAACGGCCGGGTACACTCTGGCTGGATAACAGCTTGGATCAAGGCGGAAAACCTTGGGCAAATCCCTATTCCGAAACGGTGCAAAATTATTTAACCGGTTTGATTGGTGAGCTCGCCGCGATGGAAATTGACGGAATTGTGCTGGACAGCGTCCAATTCCCCAGCGGATATGCGCTGAACCGTACCTATTATACAGGGGAGAGCGAGAGCGGAGTTTCTCGCAATGAGGTGCTGAAGAACTTTGTGGCGGCTGCCAAAAACGCCGCTGGAGAAGTAGAGCTCCTGCTGATGCAGTCCGGCGCAGGCGCTCTGGGCGGAGATGAGGAGCAATACCACGGCAGCTTGTTTGGCAGCGGAGCAGATGGCTACTTGCCTGATTTCCGTCTGTCGGGGCTGGAGCGCGGCGTTACGGCTGGGGAAGAAGTGTTTAACGCAGCTGATCCCGCAGCGTTTCTAACCGCCGCAGGCGAGCAGTTGAAGGCAGCGGTTGGCGGTGCGACGTTGATGCCAGTGCTGGAGGCAGGCGTTTCCTTGAGTGTGCAGGTCAATGCGCTCCAGCAAGCCGGGCTTGAGAATTATTTGGTATATAGCGCCAACGGAAGCTATTCTGCTTTGCAGTGAGCAACCGGTTGTTGATTTTAAAATATTACCCGCAGAGGGCTTGCCCCCTGTGGGTAATATTTTTTTGCCCCAAGAGCACCTATCTGGCGGCTGATAAGGCGTACCGCAGCAAAGACAGCGTTTTCAATTGCTACACAACCAAAATAGCCCGCCTCAAAAGGGGCGGACTTTACAGCCATATGTGCTATCCACAAAAATGAGTTAAATTTTGGGGTTGACAATATCGCGCCAGTCGAGATCGCCGCGGTCAAGGCTGTGGATGAGAGCCTCCGCCGTTGCGATATTGGTGGCGACCGGAATGTTGTGCACATCACAAAGGCGAAGCAGGTTTGCCTCATTTGGCTCATGGGGCTTCGGGTTAAGCGGGTCGCGGAAAAACAGGAGCAGGTCAATTTCGTTGCAGGCAATACGTGCCGCAATCTGTTGATCGCCGCCCTGCTGGCCGCTAAGGAAACGCTGGATGGAAAGCCCCGTCGCCTCCGCGACAATTTTGCCGGTCGTACCGGTTGCGCACAGAGTGTGGCGGCTGAGCACTCCGCAATAAGCAATGCAGAATTGTGTCATCAGTTCCTTCTTAGCGTCATGGGCAATTAGTGCGATATTCATATATGCAGCTCCTTTTTTATAAGAATGTTGAGCTGAAAATAACAATTATATACCTATCATATCAGATAAATTACATTTTATCAAGACGTTTTAGCGGGATTTTCTCTCCTTCGAGCCTTTTTGCAATCCGAAGGTAGGCACCGCCGGCGGGGCCATCTGGCAACACAGGCTTCCCCATGGCAGCGCGATAGGTGATATCCGGATCCTCAGGGATGACACCGATCAACCGCGCCCCTGCTCCATCGATCACCTGATCAATATTCAATAGCATCTGCTTGGCGACCGGGCGGGCCTGAAAGCGATTGATTGCCAATAGAATGGGGGAGAGCCCCAGCGCGTGCAACCCGTCCACGCATGCGGCGGCACTGCGCACGCAGACTGCATCCGGTGTAGAAACCACAATGGCGCTCTGCGCAGCACTAGCGGCGAGCTGAAAGCCGCGTTCCATTCCGGCGGGAGCGTCAATCAGGATATCGTCAAAAAAAGCGTCATAGCGGGAGGTTAGCTCCTGCATGGATTCGGGCGTGATTTCTGGCGCATCCCGCAAGGGCGCAGCAAGCAGAAAGATGCCGCCAGCCTGCAAAGGCGCTTTCTCTGGTGCGCAACGGCCTAAGATGACATCCGCCCAGTCATAGACTGTGCTTTCAGCACAGCCGAGGATCATGTCCAAGCTGCGTAGCCCAATGTCCCCATCGATGAGCAAAACGCGTTTACCCATGCGGGCTAAGGCACCGCCGAGACCAGCCGCGAGCGAGGATTTGCCGGCGCCGCCTTTTCCGGAGGCAATCACAATTTTTTGTGCCATGCAGCTTACCTTCCTCTCTCTTGAATGAACGCTTATTGCAGGAGTGTGTTATTTTCCTGCGGCAGATCCATAGAACTTTCTGTGCCAGAAAAATACTGGTTGTAGATATCTGCCGCTACAGGCGCGCAGTCCACACCTGTAGTGGAACCCTCGATGACAAGACCAATGGCGATCTCTGGATCTTCTGCTGGCGCATAGGTGATCAAGATACCGTTGTTGGTGCGCTTAGATTCCCCATTGATCGTGCGCCACACCTGGGCGGTGCCAGTTTTAGCGGCGGCTTTGATGCCATTTTGAATTTTAGAGAAGGCGTTCGCGCAAAAACCGGTGTCACCAACGCGCCGCATCCCCTCATGCACCAAATCCAGAGTGGACTGGCTGATCTCCAGGTTGGCCGCAATCACAGGCTCTTTTTCCAGAATGGTTTCACTGTAGTCATAGGATTTAATGGATTTTACAAGATGCGCCTCATAGCGGGTGCCCCCGTTGGCAAGTGTGGCGGCATAATTTGCAATTTGTAGGGGCGTAAACACATTGTAGGATTGGCCGATGGCATACTGCACAGTGTCGCCAGGACGCCAGGGCGTGCCGATGGATTCTGCGTATTCCGGCGTTGCAAGAATCCCTGTTTCTTCTGAAATCTCAATCCCGGTTGGCTGGCCAAGGCCAAATTCACGGGAGTATTCGTTCATTGTGTCAATGCCGATTTGATAGCCAGCCTCGAAAAAGAAGTTGTTGCAGGAGACCTCAATTGCGTGGACGACGCTGATGTTGCGGTGATATCCCGTGCTGCACCCAAGACCCAGCTCACGATACCGCTGGTAACCGCCCGGCCCGCCGCAAAAATAGGTGGTGTTGGCGTTAAACACGCCCTCCTCCAAGCCGGTAACGGCGATACCAGGCTTCATGGTGGAGCCCGGCGCATAGGTGCTCATCATCGCACGGTTCCACAACGGGGCATTTTCTGCCTCAGCCAACTCCGCATAGTCCTTGTTATAGGTGGAAATGTCATAGGTCGGGTAGGAGACCGAAGCAAGCACCTCGCCCGTGTGGACGTCAATTACGACCAGGGCGCCGCCAAAATAGCTGATATCTGGGTGCAGGCTTTTTAAATCCGCAATCCGCTTGGCTAGGGAGTCTGCCCCAACCTTTTGCAGGTTTTTGTCAATGGTCAGGACGATAGTGTTGCCCTGCACAGGCTCCTGCACATACTCCGTGGTCACGTTGCCGTCGTCATCTTCGGTGATGCGTTTGGTACCGTCTGTCCCGCGCAGATAGCTTTCCATTGCGCGCTCAATGCCGTTTTTACCGATCGTATCGGTTTGTAGGTAGCCCTTGTCCTTGTTTTGCTCATATTCCGTTTCGCTGATCGCACCGACCATGCCGAGAATATGGGGGGCAAGCGTGCCATCCACATACTCGCGGTAGGGGACGACTTCAATCTCTACGCCCTGATAAAAATCGCTTTTCTCTTTGATTTCAGCCACTGTTTCAGTGGAAACATCCTCCGCAAAGGTGTAGGGCGTACGCTCGCTGAACATCAGGCGGTGCATTTCATAGTAGACGGATGAAATTTTGCGCGCCTGCTCCGGAGTATAGCTTTGCAGGCTGTATTTTTCGATCAAGGCATCCAGGCAATTTTGTGCTGTGGCATAGCTGTTCAGGTGCAGAATTTGATCGGATTTCAGGTAGGCTACGTCGCTTTCCCGATCCTCAGGGAAGGCAATATTGCCATTTGCATCAAATGTGAGGGGAATGTTATCAATCCATTCCTCTCCTTTGGATTCCAGCAGCTCGATCAGGCTGAGCACGATCTCATTGCGCTGCGCGATCTCCTCCTCGTTATCAGAGGGGAACTGCTTTGCTGTGAATACAATGGAATTTCCCTGCCGGTTGATCACCAGCGGGTTACCGTTGCGGTCCAGAATTTCGCCGCGCGCCGCCTTTACCCGTGTGCTGGCGGAGCTGATGGATTTGCTCTGCTCGGCATATTCTGCGCCGTGCACCAGCTGCAGCTGCACAAGACGGCCTGTAAAAAGCAGTAGGAAGACGCCCAGCAGGCACAGGGAAATGATAATGCGGGAGGTGCGTTTCTCCTGATTCATCAGAAGCTCCTTTCTGCAAGAAAGGGGAAAACGCGCCAGGGGATATCCCTTTGGCGTGCCTTCCCTCGCCCAAACCGGAACCGACACAGCGGTGCAGGGTTGCTGTGCCGGAATCGTTTCTTTTGCCGGCCGGAGTTATAAAACCACAGACGGCTCCTCATTTGTAGAAAGCGGATTCTTGAGCCGCCTGCTCAGTGCACGCAGCGGGAAAAAGAAGACCGGTAAAAAAATAAGAGAATACAGGCTGGCGGGCAGATAAAAACGCAGCAGCGCGCCCCATGCGCCTGCATAGCCTGGGATGGCCAGAAAAACCAGCCAGTAAAGCACATTGTGCAGCAGGGCTGCGCACGCAGCCAGCAAGAGAGCTGTGACAAAATTCATGCGCATCAAATAGTGTAGCAAGAGGCCGCACACACAACCGATGAGCAGCAGGACCACTGCGTGGAAGCCATCCCCCCGCACCGTGACGGCATCCCACAGCATACCGGCAAACATCCCAAAGCAGGCGCCCGCCATTTCACGCTCCAGCATGGCGATACAGACAGTTAGAGGGATCAACGGCATGGCGCTGACCCCATAAATTTTGGGAAGAAGGCCGCCTGTATTCTGCACGAGGGAAACCAGAAGGATCACGAGTGCCGTAATCGCCCAGCGCAGGTAAACCTGTTTTTTCTCTTTTTTAAGCAAATGAAAGCGCCCCCTCTCGGGCTCCTGTAGGATGATAACAATGAAAGCGGCTTACTGCGCGGCGCCCGTTTCGCCAGCAGCCTCATCCCCGGTAGCCTGCCCTGCAAAGGCGGTGATGATGAACACATCGCTGACCGCGCTGACGTCAATACCCGGCTCTACAATTGCATAGGCAGAAATATCATAGGTGTTATTCTGCACATCCTCCACTGTGCCAATGAGAATGCCCTGCGGAAAAAACTCGCCTGCGCCGGAGGTTTGCACAATGCCGCCCTTGGAGACAACCGTTGTGCGCTCCAAGCCGGTGAGCCTGCATTTTCCCTCACGGGAGAGCTCAATATCAGTGGTGAGGACACCCTGCTCATTCGTGTTGGATTCCTCCGCGCTGACATTAACGGATGGATCCAAAATGGTCTTGACAGAGCAGCCGGTGCTCCACACACGCTCTACCCGCCCGACCAGATACTGGCCGGAGATCACAGGGTCATTGACCTCCACGCCGTCGTAAGAGCCCTTATCGAGCGTGAAAGCATAAAACAAATCGGCTGAATCACGCGCCACAATGGAGGCGGGCGTCATCTCCCAATCCTGATGGGCCTCCTTGACGCCCAAGACGGATTCATAGGATTCAATTTGGCGCTTCATATCATCGTAATCCGTCAGCTTTTTCTGATACTCGGCGATCTGCTGCCTGAGCTCGTCAATTTCCTTCGCGTAAGTACTCGCAGAGACAAAGCTGCCTGTAAAATCACCGATTTTTTCTGCTACATAGGAGGAAAGCCGCTGCACCGGAGAAAAAATTGTGCCCAGAATAGAGGAAGAAGGCGACGCTCCGCTATGGGAGGCCGCCGCAATGATGATGCCGATGATCAGCGCGGCAAGGATGCCGAGCAACACTTTGAAGCGCTTACTATGGAAAAAACGCCGCATGGAAGCTCCTCGCCTGCCTTTCGGTTAGATTTTGAAAGGGGTCAGTTATAATCCCTTGTGCCGGTGATGCCGAGCACATTGGATTCCAAGCACATGCCGGTGCCATCCACCACGCAGTCCAACGGGTTTTCCGCCACGTGGACGGGCATCTTTGTCTCTACAGAGATCAGGCGATCCAGACCGCGCAGGAGCGCGCCGCCGCCTGTGAGCATGATGCCGTGGTCAATGATATCCGCAGAGAGCTCCGGCGGCGTTTTTTCCAGCGTGGCGCGGATAGCGTCGAGAATCTGGTTAACCGGGTCCGCCAGTGCCTCCCGGATCTCCTCAGAGCTGATCTCAATGTTTTTGGGCAGGCCATCCATCAGGTTGCGGCCTTTCACATCCATCGTGCCCTCGCCCTCGTAGGGGTAGGCGGAGCCGATTTTGATCTTGATATCCTCCGCTGTGCGCTCGCCGACCAGCAGGTTATATTTCTTTTTAATATAGGAAATAATCGCCTCATCAAAATTGTCACCCGCGATGCGTGCAGAGCGGGAGGTGACGATATCCCCCAGGGAAATCACGGCTACCTCGGAGGTGCCGCCGCCAATATCGACAACCATGCTGCCCGTCGCCTCGCTGACGGGCAGGCCTGCGCCAATTGCGGCGGCCATCGGCTCGTCGATGAGGCTTACGTACTTTGCTCCGGCGCTGCGCGCTGCATCATGCACCGCGCGCTTCTCTACCTCGGTAACGCCGGAGGGGATGCAGATCATCACGCGGGCGCGGTTAAAGGGGGAGCCGCTCGTTGCGCGGCGGATAAACTCCTTGAGCATATCGGCGGTGATGTCAAAATCGGCAATGACGCCATCCTTCAGCGGGCGCACCGCGATGATGGAGCCGGGTGTACGGCCGATCATTTCCTTTGCCTCAATGCCGACCGCCACGACACGGTTTGGATTGGAGCGGACGTCTACCGCAACCACGGAGGGCTCTCGGGTGACGATCCCCTTTCCTTTTACAAAGACGAGTGTATTAGCAGTGCCAAGGTCAATGCCGATATCCTGTGAAAATAACATGGCGTTCAAACTCCTTTCCAAGCGGGGGCCGGAAGCCGGCTGTGCCCATAACGTATATTATTATACCCTTAATTGCGGACTTTCTCAACTGCAAATGGGAAAAACCTGCGCAGTTTTTCGCCCGTTTTTCTGGCGAAAATAGATATCCCGCCTGAATCTGAAGAGATTTACGGGCGGGCGCTATAAAACCCGGCCCGTTAGCCCATAGGGGGCGAGGCGGCGTGCGGCTTGCGCAATGGGCAGCCCCATCACATTGAAATAGTCGCCCTCAATGCCCGCCACCAAAAGGCAGCCATAACCCTGAATCCCGTAAGCTCCAGCCTTATCCATCGGTTCGCCAGTTGCAATATAGCGCCGGATGCTATCGTCCGTCAAAGGATAAAACCGGACAGTAGTGGAGCAGAAAAAAGTATCAGGCGCGGCTCCAGGCACGGCGATACACACGCCGGTATAAACGGTATGGCAGCTGCCGGACAGAAGCCGGAGCATGGCGAAAGCGTCCGCTTCATCCCTGGGCTTGCCGAGCACGCGCCCTTCATGCGCTACGACGGTATCCGCCGCGAGGATCACTTCGTCCTCTGCAGCGCTCCGCGCTACGCAGGCAGCCTTTTGGGCAGCAAGGGCGGCTGCGGCCTGGCCAATGGGAAGGCTGCGGTCAAAATGCTCCTCCAGGTCAGCCGGGCGTACACGGAAGGGATAGCCGGCATTCGCGAGAATTTCCTGCCGGCGGGGAGAGGCAGAGGCAAGAATCAAATTCATACGCATTCTCATCCTTTGAGAAAAATAAAATTTAGGTAATAGGATAGTTCTTAGTTAATTCCAGCGATAAAGCGTTATTTTCCTGTGGAGCCAAAACCGCCGCTGCCACGGGAGGTTTCTGCAAGCGCATCAACCTCTTCTATTGGCGGGCAGAGCACAGGCAGCACAACCAGCTGGGCAATGCGTTCGCCGGGCTGGATCTCATAGGCCTCTTCAAACTGATTCAGCAGGCCGACGCAGACTTCACCCGTGTAATCCCTGTCAATTACGCCAACACCATTGGAGAGCGCAATTCCATGCTTGATGCCGAGCCCGCTGCGCGCAAAGACGAAGCCTGCCGTATTTTCCGGCAAGCCGATGGCGATACCGGTGGGCACCAGGGCATGCCTGCGCGGGGGAAGAACGAGCGGCGCCTCCAGGCAGGCGCACAGGTCAATCCCTGCGCTGCCGGCGGTAGCCCGCTGCGGCAGCACGGCAGCCGGGCGGACTTTTTTGATTTTTAAGGTGGTCATGGCGATTTGCCTCCTGTAAAAAAGAATCAACCCGGCGGCGGGCAGAAAGACCCTGCCGAGGAAAAAGCGGAGAGGGAGGATTGTGCTATTCGACACCACGGTAGTATAAGCCGCGTGTGTATTCCCCCGAGGGTGCGGCGTGCTGTTGGTATTGGGCGAGGATATGGGCGCACGCTTCCGGCGATTCTTGCGTAAAATAGAGCAGCAGGTAGTCGATGTTTCGAATCTCAGCGAGCCTGTCCGCCAGATAGACCGGGCGGGAGTTGAGCAGCTCGCTGCACCCGTCTGTGCAGCGAATGGGGAAGGAAACGCCCTTGCGGTCCGTTATAGCGCCGTCTTGGCCGCAGGAGGCACAACGATACCCGTTGGCGAGTGGGCAGTTGCGTGTGAGCATCAACGGGAAGCGGCCGTAAGCAAGCAGGCCGCGTGGCAAGCTGCCGCCAAGCGCAGCGGCTTGTGCAAACGTTAGCTCAAAGGAAAGGGTGGCGCGGCTGATCCCCAACGCTTCTGCCTGCATGAGCGCGGCGGTGTTGAACAGGTTCAGGCCAAACCCGCCGTGTATTTCCATCCCGGCCTCGCGCGCCATGTGCACGCCATCCAGCGTATGCGCCAGGGCCGCTGCAACGCCGGCTTTTTTTGCAGCCGCAAGCCGGGCGCGCGCAGTCGCCTCCTGCCCAAACAAGCCGCGGGGAATTTCCACAGCAATGGGGTGGCCGGCGGATACCAACCGCCCGAGCTGCTCTGGGGGCGTATGCAGCGGCAGATAAACGCAGGTATAGGCGCTTAGATTAGCAGGCAGCTGTGTGTAATCTGCAAAGCGGGCATACCATGCAGTGGAGTGCTGCGGTTGCGGCCGGCGCTGTACGGAGGGATGCCGTGCAGGATGAAAGGGCGTTTGATGCGTTTTTTCCAGCTGGAGAGCCAATGCATCCAGCGCTGCACGCCGCAATGCGTTGAGCTGTGCAGCAGGCAGCGTGAAACCCGGCGCGATATCACAGGTGATCTCTTTTGCATAAAATGGCGTGCCGCCACATTTGGAGAGCTGGCGCGCCGCCGTTACCTCCTCCAGGGGGCGAGAACGAGCGGGCTCTGGCGGCGTTTCCGCCTGCACATCTGTGCGTACGCTGCGCGCGCAGGCATGCAGTGTGGGAGGTGTGCCTGGCTGGACACAGAGGGAGAAGGATACGCCAATCAGCGGCTGTTCCTTTTCGTAAAGCCGGGCGAGCTCCTTCAGCACAGGTGCTGCAGCCGCTACATCCTCTCTGCCGCGTACGCCAAACATCGGCCGGCCCCGCCTGGCGGTAAAATACCCGTCTGTAAAGCCGGAACGGGAAAAAACCGCTTGCAGCTGCGCGGCGAGCGCAGGGGCCACCTCGCCCTCCAAAGCCTGCCTGCAGGCCGTTACAGCGGCGGCTACATATTCCGGCCGTTTCATCCGGCCTTCGATTTTAAAGGAATGCACGCCGGCTGCGTGCAGCTGCCGGATGTGCTCAATGAGGGAGAGATCCTTCAGGCTCAGATCATGCCCCGTGCCTCCGGGCGCGGCAAATGGCAGCCGGCAGGGCTGTGCGCAGAGCCCACGGCTGCCGGAGCGGGAGCCGAGCATGGCGCTTAAATAGCACTGGCCGGAGACGCACATGCACAGCGCGCCATGGATGAACATCTCAAGCTCCAGCGGTGCGCGGGAGGCGATCTCCCGAATTTCAGCAAAGGAGAGCTCGCGCGGCAAAACTGCGCGGGTAAAGCCGAGGGCGGCCAACTCCTCCAGCCCCGCCAGTGTTTGAACGGACATCTGCGTTGATGCATGCATTGGAATGCCAGGCACACAAGCGCGCGCAAGCTTGGCGATCCCGAGATCCTGAATAATCAGGGCGTCCACCCCTGCGCTGCAGCTCAGAGCGAGCATATGCTCTGCTTCCTGCATCTCCTGATCCCGCGCTAGGGTATTTAATGTCAAATACACCTTAACGCCGTGCCCATGGCAGTAGCGCACGGCCTGCCGGAGTGCTTCCTCCTCAAAATTCGCCGCATTGCGGCGTGCATTAAGCAGCTTCCCGCCGAGATAGACAGCATCCGCACCGCAGCGCACCGCTGCGGTGAGCGCTTCCATTGTGCCGGCAGGGGCGAGAATCTCCGCATTCTGGGCTCCAGTCATCTGTCCTTCTTCCCGGCTTCTGCCAGCTTGGCCCGCAGGTTTTGAATCTCCCGGTTGAGGCGGTCAACCTCGCGGCGGGAGACTTCAACCTCCATGCGCGCCCGCGCGGAGTCCTCAAGATATTCCCGAATTTGGGAGCGCAAATTATCTGCGCTGCTCTCTGATTTTCGATAGGCATCCATCGCGTCAAGAGAGGCGAGAATGGCCGCCTGCGTCAGCGAGAGGCGGTTGTTTTCCCGCATCAGGCCGCTGATGGTTTCATCCAGCTGTGCGCCGAGCGACTGTGTGTATTCCACATCATCTTCTGTTGTGATATAATAATCCGTACCGCAAATTTGAAGCTTGACCCTGTTCTTTTCCATTTTTAGTACCATCCCTTTCTTCAATAATCCGCCTGAACGAACGGCTGTTTCGCAACGCATCCTAATAGCATGAGGATAAACAAATGGGCTCCATAAACCATTCTATGTTTTATTATACTATAGATTAGGAATATGGGAAAGAGGAAAACCTCTTTTTCTCCATTAAAAGCGCGCCGGTGCGCAAGTATGTTCCATACAAAATTGCGCATGCTGAAAAGACAAGCGTGATAGCACCCCGGAAGAGGAAAGCCAACTGTGTACCAGAGAAATAAATGCGTGTGGGATAAAATCTGCTTGTTATAGTTGAAATTTTATGAATTTTGGTATAAAATAGATAAAGCATCCGGATTTAATATCATTTTTAACAAAATTTTTTGGAGGAAACGTATGAAATATACACTTTCTAAGGCACAAGCGAATAGCCTGATCACAGCGAAGCTTTCTCACTTTTTCGGCGTGACGCCGCAGGAGGCTTCCTACGAGCAGTTTTATAAGGCCATCGCGATGATTGTGCGCGATATGATGAGCGATGGGCGCACGGAGTTTGCCCAGAAGGCAGATCAGGAGAATGTGAAGCATGTGTATTACCTTTGCATGGAATTTTTGATGGGCCGCTCTTTAAAAAACAACCTCTATAACCTGGGGCTATCAGATGTGTTTAGCCAGGTGCTGGCGGATTATGGCGTTAAGCTGGAGAGCCTGTATGACAGCGAGCCGGATGCGGGCCTGGGCAATGGCGGCCTGGGCAGGCTTGCTGCCTGCTACCTGGATGGCCTTGCTACGCAGGGCTATCTGGCCACGGGCTATTCTATCTTATATGAATACGGGATCTTCAAGCAGAAGATTGTGGATGGATGGCAGACGGAGCTGCCGGATTTTTGGCTGCCCGGAGGTGATGTCTGGCTCGTGCCCAAGGAAGAGTGCGCCATTGAGGTGCGTTTTGAGGGGCAGATCGAGGATCAATGGGATGGCCCCTATCATCACACGGAGCACCGGAACTATAAGCCGATCATGGCGATCCCGAACGATATGTTCGTCTCCGGTAAGGATGGCCGGGGTATCAGTGTGCTGCGCCTGTGGACGGCAAAGGCCCCGGGCCTTGATATGACGCTGTTCAATCAGGGCGACTATATGCGCGCGATGGAGCAAAACGCGATGGCAGAGGTGATCAGCAAGGTGCTGTATCCGGCGGATAACCACCCAGAGGGCAAGAGCCTGCGGCTGCGCCAGCAGTATTTCCTGGTTTCCGCTTCCATACAGGATATTGTCCACCGTCATTTGCGGCAGTATCCGTCGCTTGATAATTTTGCGGATAAAGTGGCGATCCATATCAACGATACGCACCCCACCATGGCTATCCCGGAGCTGATGCGTATTTTGCTCGATGAGTGCGGCTATGGATGGGACGATGCCTGGCGGATCGTTACCAACACGTTTGCCTACACGAATCATACCGTGATGAGCGAGGCGCTGGAGTGCTGGCCGGAGGATCTCTTCCAGCGGATGATCCCGCGTATCCACCAGATCACGAAAGAGATTGACAACCGCTTCCGCGCCTTTGTGTGGGGGGCGACAGGGGACGCAGGCCGGGTAGAGCGCATGGCGATTATCTCCAACGGCGTCGTGCGCATGGCGAACCTGTGCGTGGCTGCGTGCCACAGCGTCAACGGCGTATCCGCCCTGCATAGCCAGATTCTTAAGGATAGCGTTTTCAAGGATTTCTATGGCCTCACACCGCTCAAGTTTAAAAATGTGACAAACGGCATTGCGCACCGCCGCTGGCTGTGCCAGTCCAACCCGGCGCTGAGCGGGCTGATCACCAGCCTGATTGGGGATGGCTATGTCTATAACGCACAGGAGTTGCTTAACTTGCGCAAGTTTGCCGACGATGCCGGCGTGCTTGCGGAGATCGGCAGGGTAAAGCTGCAAAACAAGGAGCGCTTTGCAGCGCTGGTAAAAAAGACAAATGGAATCACGCTCGACCCAACCTCCATTTTCGATGTACAGGTCAAGCGGTTACATGAATATAAGCGGCAACACCTCAATGCGTTGCATATCCTTTCGCAGTATTTAATGCTTAAGGAAAATCCCAACCTCGATTTCACCCCCCACACCTATATTTTTGGCGCGAAGGCGGCTTCGGGTTATTTTATGGCGAAAAAGATCATTAGCTTTATTTGTGCGCTGGCGGATGTGATCAACAAGGATCCTGCCGTGCGTGACCGGATGAAGGTCGTTTATATGGAGGATTACAATGTGACGCTTGCGGAGCGGCTCATGCCGGCTGCTGATGTCAGCGAGCAGATTTCCCTAGCTGGGACGGAAGCCAGCGGCACGGGCAACATGAAGCTGATGCTCAACGGTGCACTAACACTTGGCACGCTGGACGGAGCAAATGTGGAGATCCGCGAGGCAGTGGGCGATGAGAATATGTTCCTCTTCGGCATGACGACGCCTGAGGTGAATGCGCTCAAGCACCGTGGGTATGACCCCAACAGCTACTATCTGAATAACAGTGAGCTGCGCCGCGCGATCGACGCGCTCAAGCTGGGCATCAATGGGGCAACCTTCCCCGAGATTGCCTCCTCTCTGACGGGTAGCGACCCGTATATGGCAATGGCGGATTTCGATGATTACCGGCGTGCGCAGCGGGATGTCGTCAAGGCCTGGGCGGATCGCGAGCGATGGAACAGGATGTCCCTGATGAATACGAGTGGGGCGGGCCGGTTTGCAGCAGACCGTGCGATTCAGGAGTATGCAAAGGATATCTGGCACACTGGGAATGTGACAAAATAAAGAGGATTGGGCCGACACACCAGCCTTGAAATTTTAGGAGAAAACGGCGCAGGGCAGCGCAGCGCTTTGGCTGTGCGTAGGGCCTGCGCCGCTTTTCGTTAGTATCCAGGGTGAAGGAAGGCAGCTCTGCCGCGAGAGGAACCTTTCTGCGCAGCAGTTATGAGAAAGGGCCGGAGGCCTGCACACAGAGCTTGTGCAGAGCCCTTCGGCCCTTTTGTTTTGCGTTTCATAGTGCGGAGAAAGCAACCAGCTCTTTTCTGAAAGCTGGTGTCTACCCTCTGAAGTCCGCCTTTAGACGTTAATCTCCACCTCAAGCCCCAGCTCATCCGCATAGCGGTCGAGAATGGGACGAATATGCTCCGCCACAAATTCCTCCGTCTGCTGCGGAGCGCGGCCGACGAAATTCGCCGGATGCATGAGCTTTTTCAGCTCGTCGAGCGTGGTCCCAAAGAGTGGATCGCCCGCGATGCGCTGGAGGAGGTCATTTTCTCCACCCTGCTCCTTGACGACCTTGCCGGCCGCCATGGAATGCACGCGGATCGCCTCATGCAGCTCCTGCCGGTCCCCGCCGCGCTTGACGGCATCCATCATGATATTCTCCGTCGCCATAAAAGGCAGCTCGGCCATCAGCCGTTTCTCAATAACCTTTGGGTATACCACCAAACCGCTGACCACGTTGATATACAGCTCGAGAATCGCATCCGTTGCAAGGAAGGCCTCCGCTACGCTGATACGTTTGTTGGCAGAGTCGTCCAATGTGCGCTCAAACCACTGCGTGGAGGCTGTCATGGCCGGGTTAAGCGCATCGGCGATCACGTAGCGGGCGAGGGAGGCAATCCGCTCGCTGCGCATGGGGTTGCGCTTATAGGCCATGGCGGAGGAGCCGATCTGGTTTTTCTCAAACGGCTCCTCAATCTCCTTGAGGTGCTGAAGCAGCCTTAAATCGCTGGAAAACTTGGCTGCGGACTGTGCGATGCCGCTGAGCACGCAGAGCACCTGGCTATCCACCTTGCGGGGATAGGTCTGGCCGGAGACAGGGAAGCAGGCGGCAAAGCCCATCTTCTGCGCAATTTTTTGATCGAGTTGCTTGACCTTTTCATGATCGCCGTTAAACAATTCCAGAAAGCTTGCCTGTGTGCCGGTCGTCCCCTTGGAGCCAAGCAGCTTCATCTGCGAGAGCTGGAACTCAAGCGCTTCAAAATCCAGCAGCAGATCCTCAAGCCACAGGGAGGCGCGCTTGCCTACCGTTGTCGGCTGGGCGGGCTGAAAGTGGGTGAAGGCCAGGCAGGGCAGATCCTTATGTGCCAGTGCGAACTGCGAAAGCTTATCCATGAGGTTGACCAGCTTTTTATGCAGCAGGCGCAAGCCTTGCGTCATCGTAATGATATCCGTGTTATCGCCGACGTAGCAGGACGTTGCGCCCAGGTGGATGATCGGCTTTGCCTTGGGGCACTGCACGCCGTAGGCGTAAACGTGCGACATGACATCGTGCCGCACCTGTTTTTCACGCTCCTGAGCAACCTCATAGTTGATATCGTCCTTGTGTGCCTTCAATTCAGCAAGCTGCTCGTCTGTGATATCGAGCCCAAGCTCCTGCTCGCTCTCTGCAAGGGCGATCCAGAGCCTGCGCCAGGTGCGAAACTTAAAATCCGGGGAGAAGATATACTTCATCTCCTTGCTGGCGTAACGGGAGTTGAGCGGGGATTCGTAAATATCTTTCATATCCATCACCATTTCTCCGCACAGCGGAAGATTTTATGAGAGTATAGCATCCGTGTACAGGGGTACCCATCGGTTTTCAGCTTGTGGCCGCACCCGAGAACGCAGCGAGTGCCCGCTTGCGCACGCCGGGTCGCGATGTTCCCCCTTGGATACGGATGCTAGCAGCATAACATAGGCGGTTAACTGATTTGCAGGGAAAGAAAATTGCCGTCAATTTCCTCCAAAGGAATGGGGTATTCCCCGGTGAAACAGGCGTCGCAGAAGGTGCGCTCCTGTGTCCCGACGAGGGGATAGAGGCTGGCGCAGCTCAAAAAACCGAGGCTGTCTGCCCCGATGACCTTACATAGCTCCTCCACGGTATGATGGTTGGAGGTCAACTCCTCACGGGTGGGGATATCTGTACCAAAATAGCAAGGCCAGTGCAGCGGGGGGGAGGAGATACGCACATGCACCTCTTTCGCCCCGGCCTGCTTGAGTGCGCGGATGATATTGGCGCTGGTTGAGCCGCGCACAATGGAGTCATCCACCATGATGAGCCGCTTGCCTGCCACAGCCTGCCGTAGGACGTTAAGCTTGATGTGGATGCTGGCCTCGCGCTCGCTCTGCTCCGGCTTAATAAAGGTGCGCCCCACATAGTTATTGCGGACAAAGCACAGTTCAAAGGGGATACCGCTTTCGCGCGCGTAGCCGATGGCGGCATCCAGGCCGGAATCCGGCACACCAGTGACAAGGTCGGCCTTCACCGGGTGCTCGCGTGCAAGCAGGGCGCCCGCCCGAAGCCTCGCCGCGTGGACACGCACACCATCGAGCGTGGAATCCGGCCGCGCAAAATAGATATATTCAAATACGCACAGGCGCTGAGAATGCTCCCCACAGTGGGCACGGATGCTGTGCAGCCCGGCGGTATCCACCACAATCACCTCGCCTGGCTCCACATCGCGGAGAAACTGGGCGTTGACCGCATCCAGCGCACAGGTTTCGGATGCGATTACATAGGCGTCGCCCAGCCTGCCGATGACAAGGGGACGAAAGCCGAAGGGGTCGCGCGCGGCGACAAGCTTCCTAGGGCTCATCACCAGCAGAGAGTATGCGCCCCGAATGCGGCTCATCATGCGTACCACCGCCTGCTCGATGCTGCCGGAGGTGAGGCGCTCCTGTGCAATCACATGTGCAATCACCTCGGAATCAATGGTAGTGCGGAAGATGGCGCCGCCTTTGGCGAGCTCCTTGCGCACGGTTTCGGCGTTGGTAAGGTTGCCGTTATGCGCGATGGCGAGGCGGCCTTTGGCGTAGCGCATCAGAAGCGGCTGGCAATTTTGCACAAGACTGCCGCCCGCCGTGGAATAGAGGACGTGGCCGATGGCGGCTTGCCCTGGGAAGGCGCGAAGCGTGCTATCGTCAAACACCTCGCTGACTAGGCCCATGGCGCGGTGGACGCTTAAAACGCCTTGATCGTTGACCGCGATGCCGCAGCTCTCCTGCCCGCGGTGCTGCAGGGCATAGAGGCCATAATAAACCGCCTGTGCCGGCGGAATTTCATGGCCGCCAAAAATCCCAAACACTCCGCATTCCTCATGCAGCGTGTCAAAAGGCGGACGCTTCTTCAAATGCACTCACCTCACACTTGTATCGATGCTCTCGAACAACAGATGCCGGCGCATCGCTTTGACGCCCGGCATCCCGATTGGCTGTAAGCTAGCATCCGTATACACGGATACACTGTTTATTTCAGGCCCAGGCGTTTGGCCATCTCATCATAGGCCTCCTCTACGCTGCCCATATCGCGGCGGAAACGATCCTTATCCAGCTTCTCGTGCGTGGTCATATCCCAGAAGCGGCAGGTATCAGGCGAAATTTCATCCGCAAGGATGATCTGATCGTGATAACGGCCGAATTCCAGCTTAAAGTCGATGAGCTCCACATTAACGCTTGCGAAATATTTACACATGATCTCATTGATTTTCAGTGCCATGGAGCGGATCGTATTGATTTCCTCCTGTGTGGCGAATCCACAGGCGATGGCGTGGGAATCGTTGATCATCGGGTCACCGAGCGCATCGTCCTTATAGCTGAATTCGAGCACCGGGCAGAGCAGCTTTGTGCCCTCTTCCAGGCCGAGGCGCTTGGCCATAGAGCCGGCAGCCTTGTTGCGGATGATGACCTCCAGCGGGACAATTGTAACGCGCTTGACGGCGGTTTCCCGATCGCTGAGCTCCTCGATGTAGTGCGTGGGGATGCCCTCTTTTTCGAGCATTCTGCACATGAAGTTGGACATTTTGTTGTTGATAACGCCCTTGCCGGTGATCGTGCCCTTTTTCAGGCCGTTGAAGGCGGTGGCATCATCCTTATAATCGACGATTAAAATATCCGGATCTTCTGTGGCGTATACTTTTTTTGCTTTGCCCTCATAGAGCATCTCTTTCTTCTCCATGGTTACATCCTCCGTTAATATAAAAATTTTTTGGCTAACCAAGATAAAGAGGGGAAGTTGCGCCGCCTAATAGAGCAAAGCGGCATTTAGAAAGCGGTGGCGATCCGCTCCAGCGCTTCGGCTGTGCGCGCGGCGCTGCCGAATGCCGTCAGGCGGAAATATCCCTCGCCGGCCGGGCCGAAGCCGGAGCCAGGGGTGCCGACCACCTGCGCACGCTCCAAAAGCTGATCGAAAAACGCCCAAGAGGTGAGGCCGCCCGGCGTTTGCATCCAAATATAGGGGGAGTTGACGCCGCCCCATGTTTGAAAACCGGCGCTGCGAAGGCCTTGCGTAATCACACTGGCGTTTTTCTGATAATAGCTGATGATATCGCGGACCTCTTGGCGCCCCTCCTCAGAATAAGTGGCTTCTGCCGCGCGCTGGGTGATGTAGGAAACGCCGTTGAACTTCGTGGCTTGGCGCCGGGCCCAGAGGCTGTTAAGAGAAACGCCGTTTCTCTTAAGCTCCTTGGGGACGACGGTGTAGGCGCAGCGCACACCGGTGAAGCCTGCTGTTTTGGAATAGCTGCGGAATTCGATCGCGCAGCTTTTAGCGCCGTCTATCTGGTAAATACTGTGCGGAATGTTTTCCTGTGTAATATAAGCCTCATATGCGGCGTCATACAGGATGACGCTGCCCTCCCGGTTGGCATAGTCGACCCACGCCTTTAAACCGTCGAAATCGATCGCCATACCCGTGGGGTTATTCGGGAAGCAGAGATAGATCAAATCCGCGTGCGTTTTGGGTAATTCCGGCAGGAAGTGATTTTCCGCCGTGCAGGGCAGGTAGACAAAGTTGCTCCAGCGGCCGTTTTCCATCAAATCCCCGGAGCGGCCCGCCATGATGTTGGTATCCACATACACAGGGTAGATCGGGTCGCAAACAGCCACAATGTTATCTACGTCAAAAATATCGCCGATGTTGCCCGTATCGCTTTTGGCGCCGTCGCTGACGAAAATCTCATCTGCCTCCAATGAAACGCCATACGCGGCAAAATCGTATTCACGAATTTTTTCCAGCAAGAAATCCTGGCCATACTCCGGCGGATAGCCCTGGAAGCTTTCCGCCCGGGCCATTTCGTCTGCCGCCTGATGCATTGCGCGAATGACAGCAGGGGGCAGCGGACGGGTCACATCGCCAATACCCAGCCGGATGATATCCGCCTGCGGGTGTGCCGCCTGATAGACGGCAACTTTTTTGGCAATGGTGGAGAACAGATAGCTGCTCTGGAGCTTTTGAAAGTTTTCGTTAAGTTTCATGGGGATCATCCTTTCCCTGCTGGGATATGGCCGCCCCGCCGGCAAGCAGACACATGCGGCGGCCTGTAAAAGCAAACGGTATCATCAGTATACAAGGGGAACATCGCCGTCCGGCGTGCTCAAGCGGGCGCTCGCTGCGTTCTCAGGCACGGCCACGGTGCTGAAAACCGATGGGTAACCCCTGGTACACGGGTGTTATTTAAAGCCCCAGGTCTGCCGGCTGGCATTCGCAGTCGCAGATAAATGCGGCGGGCCCGGTCATCCAGACTGTGCCGGAGGCATCCTCCCACTCGATTTCGAGATCGCCGCCCCGCAGGTGGACAAGCACCCGGCGTCCGGTCCGCCCGTTTAAGGCGCAGGCGACCGCCACGGCGCATGCGCCGGTACCGCAGGCCCAGGTTTCCCCGCTGCCGCGCTCCCATACGCGCATACGCACCTCATGATCGTTGAGCACATTGACAAATTCGGTATTGACCCCCTCGGGGAAAAGCGGATCGCGCTCGAATTTCGGCCCAAAGTCCTCAAGTGGGAATTTGCCCACATCTACAGAATCCTCAAATACGACACAGTGAGGGTTTCCCATTGAAACACAGGTGATATGAGCATGAATAGGCTTGACGGTGCGCTCATTCTCTATTTTAACCATCTGGTTGATGATTTGATCGCCTGGCAGCTTCACCGGGATTTCGGCGGGCGTCAGGATCGGCCTGCCCATATCGACGCGCACGGTTTGAACGGCGCCGTCCTGAATGTTGAGATAGAGCGTTTTTACACCGCTCAATGTTTCCACTGTGATGACGTCCTTTTTTACGATCCCGTGGTCATAGACGTATTTGCCCACACAGCGTATTCCGTTGCCGCACATTTTGCCGCGCGAGCCGTCGGCGTTGTAGATATCCATTTTGCAGTCCGCAATACTGCTCGGCTCGATGAGAATGATCCCGTCGGAGCCGATGCCAAAGTGGATGTCGCTAAGCTTGACGGCTAATTCCGCCGGGTTTTTAACCGGCTCTTCAAAGCAGTTGAAATACAGGTAGCAGTTTCCAATGCCATGCATTTTGGTGAATTTCATTATGCCAACCCCCTCCTGAGCGCTTGGGCGCCCTGCGAGAGCACCCGGCGGGCAATATCCGCCATGCGGGTGCCAGCGGCCATGCTATGCCTTTGGAGCAGGCGGTGCGCCTCCGGCTCGGAAATCTGTAGCTCCTGCATGAGGCGGGCCTTTGCCTGTGCGACCAGTTCCTTTTCCCCGCTGGAACGGCCCTGCTCCCCGTGCGCGCCAAAGGCAACGCCGCACGAGCCTGCGAGCGTGCGGACGGTTTGAAGCAGCTCCATCCGGTTCAGTGGCAGCCGAAGGCTCACAAGATTGCTGCAGCCCTGCGCGGGGATTTGCCCGGAGGAGAGCAGCTCCACCAGATCAAAGCCGGCGGGCAGCAGCCGCGCAAGCTGCACCGGGGAAAGATCGTGCAGGCCGCCGCAGATCACTACGCCCTGCATGAGCGTGCTGGCTGCCGCCAGCACCTCTGCGCCCGATGCGTAGCTGCCATAGACGGGGAGCGAAGCGCCGGCCAGCACCTGCTTCATCTGTGCGGCGCTGCGCGCGTGCGGGAGGGCAAGCAGAATTGGCTTCATGCCGCCTCACCTTCCCTGCCGTCCAGTTTTATCATATCCTTTATTATATAGCCAGCCTCGGGAGAAATCAATTGTCAGATTGTGCGGGATCGGCTTTCCATGCCTTTTAAAAAATAGGCATGTTGTCAGGACGGGAGGGACCCGTGCTTGCACTTGACTTTCAAGCCCTGTTGTGCGAAAGGAAAGCGCAAATTCAGAAGAGCGTGCGAAGTGATGAAAATTGCGTATTTTTTGTAACAACAGGAGATGAAAAATTCTCGGAGATCATTTTAAAAGCCATGCACCGAGAGAATTATTCTGATTATTTATTCAATCATCTGCATAAATTTGCATATTTTTTCTTTATTTAACGGCGCGATCGAATATTATATGTATAATGCCCGAGAAAGTGGCGCTGGCTGAACGATAATTTGTGCGCAATGCCGTTCTTTCGCTTTTTTACTTTTTTACGTGGATTTTTGTTGAAATCCAAAGAGAAACATGCTAATATTAACGTTTAGAAAAGGGGATACAGCCCTTTTACGCACGGCGTTATGCTTCCCTTTGCGGGAAACAGCGGGGACCGGCAGACGCGCCGAACCCGCTTCTTTTTTTGCCCGTTTGGGCCCAACAATTATCATTCAGGAAGGCACGGTGAAGCCATTGAGAGCTTATCTGGTTCTGGAAGACGGTTCCATCTATGAGGGCGAGGCCCGCGGCGCGTTCCGCGAGATGGCATGCGAGGTCGTTTTTAACACCTCCATGACTGGGTACCTTGAAATTTTGACGGATCCGTCCTATGCTGGGCAGGGCGTGGTGATGACGTACCCGATGATCGGCAACTACGGCGTCAGCCGTGAGGATTTTGAATCCATCCGTTTACAGCCGTGCGCGTTCTTTTTGCACGAATTGTGCGATACGCCTTCCAATTTCCGCAGTACCGCTTCTCTGGAATCGGTGCTCAAAGAATTCGATATCCCCTGTATCGCCGGCCTCGATACGCGCGCGATCGTGAAAAAGCTGCGGGAGAGCGGCACTATGCGCGGTATGATGACCGGCGATATTTCTAACATGAAGCGCTGCATGGATATTATTCGGGATTTCCGGCAGATCGACCTGGTGGAGTCCGTAAGCATCCGGGAGCCCGAGGTGGTGGGTAAGGGCAACACCGGCCCTAGGATCGCCCTGATGGATTTCGGCGTCAAGCGCAACATTGCGCGCAGCTTGGCCAGCCGCGGCTGCGAGGTCACCATTTATCCCTGCTTTGCCACGGCGGAGCAGATCATCGCCGCAAAGCCGGATGGGCTTATGCTCTCCAACGGCCCTGGCGACCCGAAGGATTGTACGGGTATCATTCGCGAAATTGCGAAGCTCTATGATTACGGTATGCCCACCTTTGCCATCTGCCTCGGGCATCAGCTGATGGCGCTTTCACAGGGCGGCGATACCGAGCATATGAAATACGGCCACCGCGGTGCGAACCATCCGGTAAAGTTTTTGGAAGAGGACCGCTCCTATATCTCCTCACAGAACCACGGCTATATGGTCAAGGCAGAGGGGCTGCCGAAAAATGCGGAGGTCAACTGCATCAACGTAAACGACGGCACGGTAGAGGGCGTCGTCTACCATGGCAAGCCGGTTTTTACCGTCCAGTTCCACCCCGAGGCCTCTCCCGGTCCGCACGATACGTCGTTTCTGTTTGATAAATTTATCCGTATGATTGAAAAGGAGGAGCTGCAATGATCGATAAAAGCATCAAAAAGGTTCTCGTCATCGGCTCCGGCCCCATCATCATCGGCCAGGCGGCGGAGTTTGACTACGCCGGCACGCAGGCCTGCCGCTCCCTGCATGAGGAAGGGGTGGAGGTTGTGCTCGTCAACTCCAACCCCGCCACGATCATGACGGATAAAGACATTGCGGACAAGGTCTATATCGAGCCGCTGACGGTGCCGACGGTGCGCCGCGTGCTCGAGGTGGAAAGGCCGGATTCCATCCTCCCCACGCTCGGCGGCCAGACAGGCCTCAATCTCGCCATGGAGCTGGAGGAGAAGGGCGTTTTAAAGGAGCTTGGCGTGCGCCTGATCGGCATCAACGCCGACGCCATTAAAAAGGCGGAGGACCGCCAGGCGTTTAAGGATACCATGCTTGCCATCGGCGAGCCCTGCGTCGCCTCCAAGGTGGTGGAGACGGTAGAGGACGCGGTGGAATTTTCCGCCTCCATCGGCTACCCGGTGATCGTCCGCCCGGCCTACACGCTTGGCGGCACAGGCGGCGGTATCGCGGATAACGAGGAGGAGCTGCGCGAGATTGCGCACAACGGCATCCGCCTCTCCCGCGTGGGGCAGGTGCTCATTGAGCGCTGCATCGCCGGCTGGAAGGAGATCGAATATGAGGTGATGCGCGATTCCAAGGGCAACTGCATCACTGTTTGTAATATGGAAAACCTTGACCCGGTGGGCGTGCACACGGGCGACTCCATCGTTGTCGCACCCAGCCAGTCACTTTCCGATAAGGATTATCAGATGCTGCGCTCCTCAGCGCTCAACATCATCTCCGCTCTGGGCATTCAGGGCGGCTGCAATGTGCAGTTCGCATTGAATCCCGATTCCTTTGAATATGCGGTCATTGAGGTCAATCCCCGTGTATCCCGTTCCTCGGCGCTCGCCTCCAAGGCGACGGGTTACCCCATCGCGCGCGTGGCGGCGAAGATCGCGCTGGGCCTGGGGCTTGACGAAATCCCCAATGCCGTCACGGGCAAGACCTTTGCGAGCTTTGAGCCTGCGCTTGACTACTGCGTGGTCAAATTCCCCAAATGGCCGTTTGATAAATTCGTCACCGCCAAGCGTACCCTTGGCACACAGATGAAGGCCACGGGCGAGGTGATGGCCATCTCCCGCTCCTTTGAGGCGGCGCTGCTCAAGGCCGTGCATTCTCTGGAGGAGCACCGTGAAAGCCTGATGGTGCCGGCTCTTCTGGAGAAAGGCGAGGAGGAGCTCAAGGCGCTTCTGCACAACATCGACAACGAGCGGCTCTATGTGGTGGCCGCTGCGATCTATAACGGCATTTCGCTGGAAACGATCCATGCCATTACAAAAATTGATTATTGGTTCCTCTATAAAATCCGCTCCATCACCGATATGGAGAAAAAGCTGCGCAGCGGTGTCTGCGATCAGGAGACGCTGCTCCGGGCTAAGCAGATGGGCTTTTTGGACAGTGTGATTGCCAAAGATATCGGCATCACGCCCGCAGCGGTGAAAAACATGCGCAGGATGTGGGGAATCCAGCCCTCGTTTTCGATTGTGGATACCTGTGCCGCTGAATTCCGGGCACAGACGCCGTATTACTACTCCGACTACGGGGTGGAGAATGAGGTTGACCCCTCCTGTGACCGTAAAAAGGTGCTGGTGCTCGGCTCCGGCCCGATTCGCATCGGGCAGGGTATTGAGTTTGACTACTGCTCCGTGCACTGTGTGTGGGCGCTGAAGCAGGCGGGGTGCGAGACTGTGATCGTCAACAACAACCCGGAAACCGTCTCTACGGATTTCGACGTGGCGGATAAGCTCTATTTTGAGCCGCTCACGCCGGAATATGTGACCAATATTGTGGAGCTGGAAAAACCGGATGGCGCCATCGTCCAGTTCGGCGGGCAGACGGCCATCAAGCTTACGGAAACGCTCAACAACCTCGGCGTGCATATCCTTGGCACGGACGCCGACCATGTGGACGCGGCGGAGGACCGCGAGCGCTTCGACGAGATCCTCGAGCAGTGCGCCATCCCGCGCCCGAAGGGGCAGACGGTCTTCACCGAGGAGGAGGCGCTCGCCGCCGCGCATATGCTGGGCTATCCGGTTCTGGTGCGCCCGAGCTATGTGCTCGGCGGGCAGGGCATGCAGATTGCCGCCTCTGACGCGGATATCTGCGAATTCATGGCGATCATTAACCGGACGGTGCAGGATCACCCGGTGCTGGTCGATAAATACCTCATGGGGCAGGAGGTTGAGGTCGATGCGATCTGCGACGGCCACGATATCCTCATCCCCGGCATTATGGAGCATATCGACCGGGCGGGCATCCACTCGGGCGACTCAATCTCCGTCTATCCGGCAATCAGCCTGAGCCAGAAGGTGCAGGATACGATTGTGGACTACACCCGCCGCCTTGCCTCCGCCTTGCAGGTGGTCGGCATGATGAATATCCAGTTCATCGTTTATAATGAGACGGTGTATATCATCGAGGTCAACCCCCGTTCTTCCCGGACGGTGCCCTATATCAGCAAGGTGACGGGGATCCCGGCTATTGCGCTCGCCACGCGCGCCATGCTGGGCGAGCGGCTGGCCGATATGGGCTATGGCACCGGCCTTTACCGCCACAGCGGCTATTATGCGATCAAGATGCCGGTGTTTTCTTTTGAGAAGATTCTCGGCGCGGATACCAGCCTCGGCCCGGAGATGAAATCCACCGGCGAGGTGCTCGGCATCTCCAAAAGCTATGACGAGGCGCTGCTCAAGGCCTTTGACGGCGCGGGTGTGCATCTGCCGAAGGATGGCAAGATCATCGTCACCGTCCGCGATAAGGATAAGGCCGAAATCTGTGAAATATTCAAAAACATGAAGGATATGCAATTCCGGCTCTACGCCACGCCCGGCACGCGCAAGGCGCTCCTGGAGGCGGGCGTGCAGGCGGAGCCGGTCAACAAAATTTCCGGCGAGTCGCCCAACATCCATGATATGCTCGCGGCGGAGGATGTCTCCCTCATCATCAACACGCCCACGCACGGCAGGCTGGAGAACCGCGATGGCTTCAAGCTGCGCCGGTTGGCGGTAGAGGCGGGCTGCTCCTGCCTGACGAGCCTTGACGCAGCAAAGGCGATCATGGAGAGCACGCGCATCGTTGAATCGGATACCGTGAATTTGACGGATATCGCAACGCTGTAACATAAAAAAATAGCAAAGCGCCTCCGGTGCGGTTCAGGCCTGCCGGAGGCGCCTTTTGATTCGTGGCGCGGTATTGACTCTAAGCGGCGCGATTATGACCACCGGTGGGGAGAATGTTGTGATCGCCGGTATGGTGGTTGGCGCTGTTGGCCTGTTGTTCCTCATCGCCTGTTTACTGGTGCGTTCCCGCATCGCCTCCTACTATAGGGAGAACCCCAGCGCGGAGCAGGAACCCGGCACCGAGGGGAAGGCATAGGCATAACTTGCAAATAGCAAAACCGCCTGTGGGGCGGCGGCAAATATTTTACCGCTAGGTGTGTATTATATGTAAAAACCGGAAGGCTTACGCGCCGTAAAAAGCGCATAAGTCTCCCGGTTTTGCTCTATGGTCGGAACGTTTCCAGCTCGCTTCACCGCTTCGCCTTATGCTTGCGCAGCTCTATCACGGTCTGCCCGGCGTTGTAGGTGGCCCGGATATTTTTGATCCGCGTGCTGGTCAGGTCGTTGCGCACCATGTTTTTGAGCACCTGCCCATGGCTGTAACCGTGGATGACAACGATTTCCTTGACATCCTCCGGCGCGCTGTCCAGCAGCGAATCGAGCCGGTCGCGTGCCTCCTGCGCATACATGCCGTGCAGGTCTATGGTCATCTGGCTACCCTCCCGGGTGATCCGCATACCGTTTTCCTCCCTTGCTGATCGGAGAAGGGCAGAGAACGCCCGTTCCCTGCCCTTTTGCAAGTGAATGCAATTCTTACAAGTTTGCCTGCCGCTTTGGCTCTTGAGCGGCCTTTTCCGCTGCCTCGCGCCTGCCCTCCGGCGTGTCGCGGTAATACTGCGTTTTGGGGTGCGGGTGCTCGCGGGAGGCCCAGAGCTTTTCTGCTTCCGGCGCCCACGCGGCGGCAAATTTGTCGCATTTGGCGCAGAGCATATCCGCGCTTTCCGGTGAAATGAGATCGGTGGATTTTGCGCCCGTCTCCGCGATCATTTTGCGCAGGCACTCCGGGTTTTCCAGCATCGGGCAGGGGCGCAGGTGATTGTCGTTAAACGGCTGCCCGCGCCAGTAGGCCTGGAACAGCGGGCGGCGCAGCGCCTCAATGAGCGTATGGGTGCGGATGTTGGAATCTGAGAAGTGGATGAACACGCAGGGCTCGATAGCGCCTGCGGAGTTGATATGGAAATAGTTGCGCCCGCCAGCGATGCAGCCGCCGACATACTCGGCGTCATCCTGAAAATCGAAAACGAACATGGGCTTTCCAGTTTTGCCGTTGCGCATTTTGCGCAGCCACGCATACATATGCTTGCGCTGCTCCGGCGTGGGGATCAGCTCCGGATAAGCGTCGTGCCCGACGGGCATATAGTTGAAATAGGCGCCGAATTTCACGCCCTTTTCAATCATTAGGTCAATAAAAGCGTCGCTCGTGACCGCCTCGACGTTGGCGCTCGTGTAGCAAACGGAGATGCCGAAAAACAGCTTGTTTTTCTTAAGCAGATCCATTGCGGCCATCACCTTGTCGTACACGCCGTCGCCCCGGCGGCTATCGTTGCTCTCGCGCGTGCCCTCCACGCTGATAGCGAGTGAAAAGTTGCCCACGCGCTTCATATCGTCGCAGAATTTTTGATCGACGAGGGTACCGTTTGTGTAGGCAAGAAAGGCGCAGTCCGGGTTCTCCTCACACAGGCGGATGATATCATCCCTCCGCACGAGCGGCTCGCCACCCGTGAACATATAGAAATGCGTGCCCATCTCCTTGCCCTGGCGGACAATATCGCTAAGCTCTTCGTAGCTCAGGCTCTGGCGGTAGCCGTATTCCGCCGCCCAGCAGCCCTTGCATTTGAGGTTACAGGCACTGGTTGGGTCGAGCAAAATGATCCATGGGATATTGCAATGGTATTTCTCTCGATTTTCCCGCACCGTCTTCGTGCCATAGTAGGCGGCGTGCAGACCCAAAGCGAGAAACATTTTTTTGATGACCTCGTGATCCACATCTCGCAGGATGCCCACTGCGAACTGATTCCAGACGTTATTCGGATCGGCCGCGCCGCGCCGGATACCCTCCAGCGATTTGGCGGGGAAGAGATTCCCGACAACGCCCTGCACCTTGTCCATCAATTTAACAAGGTTTGCTTGCGGATCTTTATCCACGTATTTGAGCAGTTGATCGAGCACGGCCCCGGCCGCCGCCCGCTGCGCTCTATGCTTAACAGCCATTCTGATAGCTCCCTCCTTGCGGGCACGTTACGGCCCACCGTATTAGTGTACGTGATTGTGAAAGGGATGTCAATAAACGAAATGTGAACTTCCTGATTTTCATCAACAGCGCCCGGCTTGCAGAGTGCTACTTCTATATCATTATATATTTTATTATGTACGCAAAAGAATCATATAGTGCCTTTTCAAATTAGAAAAGGCGGTGTATAATAACGGCATAAGGAGGTTGGTTGTATGCTGCCAAATATTGGAGGGATATTGGTGACGGGGCTATTGATCGTGGTGCAGTTTATCACCGGGATGCTTGGCTACTTGGATGGTGCGCCGGGCAGCGGCTCGAAGCTTGTTGCACCACAGGTGGTAGAGCAGCCCGCACAGAGCGTGACGCTGCGCGTAGCAACTTACAATGTGAAAAATTGTGAGGGCGGCACAACGGTGGAGGAGATCGCACAGGATATCAATGCGAACAACCTTGATATCGTCTGCCTGCAGGAGTTGGACCGCGGAGGCACCCGAGCGGGCGGCAAGAACCTGCTGCGGATGCTGTCGCGCCGGACGCTGCCGTATTACCGCTTTTTCCCGGCGATTGGGTTCCCGGGCAACGAATATGGCATTGGCATCCTGAGCCGTTATCCATTTGAGCAGGCGGAGCTTTACCGGTTGGAGACGGGGGAGGAGGAAGGCCGCGTGCTGGGTGGCGTGACGCTCCGGGTAAACGGTGTTTTATTTCGCGTTTATAACACGCATCTTTCCTATGAGAGCACACCGCTGCGCACCGGTCAAATTGCGTTGATCAGTGAGAAGCTGCAGGGAAAAGCGCCGTGCATATTGATGGGGGATATGAATCTTGGGAGCCTGGATGAGCTGGAGGGGTTTCAGGGCCTGAAAGCTTTGAATTCCCCGGAGAATCCAATTATCACCTTCCCCACGGGCGGATATGGAGGAAGCTATCCGTATATTGATCATATCTTGCTTTCAGAGGGGATTACTTGCCAGTGGGTGAAGCCCTATCACCAGACGGTTTCTGACCACATTATGCTAATGGCCGAGATCACAGTAGAGAATCAGGAGGGATGAGCCTGGTATGAGGCTGGAAACGATTTGCCGCTATCCAGAGCGAAGAGAGGTTTTTCTAACGGCTTATTTGCTTGATTCGGTGGAATGCTGTGCGTTTGCGGATGCTCGCCCGGCTCTGCTCATCTGCCCGGGCGGCGGCTTTTCCTTTTGTTCTGACCGTGAGATGGAGCCGATTGCCATGCATTTTGCATCGCAGGGCTATCAGACGTTTGTGTTACAATATTCCCTGGAGGAGCGGGCTGCTTTTCCCGCTCCGGTGGAGGATGCCGCTTGGGCGGTGCGGACGATCCGGGAGGGCGCGGGTCGCTTTCAAATAAATCCGGCCAAGGTGGCGGTGATGGGCTTTTCCGCAGGGGGATATGTTGCCGCCGGTCTGGGCGTTTTCTCTGGGGAGCCATGGGCTTGCCCGCAGGCGAGCTGCTTTTCCGCCCGCCCGGATGCCGTTGTTCTGTGCTATCCGGTGCTGACGGCGAATCCGGAATATGCGCACGCGGGGTCTATCCAACGGTTGATAGGCACAACGCCGGATACGCCGCAGCGGCGTGCCCGGCTTTCGCTGGAGGAGCACATCCCTTTGGATATGCCGCCGGTGTTCCTCTGGCATACGGTGGATGATCCGGGTGTGCCGGTGCAGAACAGCCTGCTTTTTGCAGCGGCCCTTGCGCAAAAGGGAATTCCGCTTGAGCTGCACGCCTTTGAAACGGGCCATCACGGCCTTGCAGATGCATCCCTGCGCACCTGTGACCGCCCGCATCCCCATGCCGCGCGCTGGCTTAGCCTTGCGCAGGAATGGTTGGGCGAGCATTTTGATTTTTATCCCAATGGGGCATGAGAAGTCAAAGCCAGAATAGGAAAATGGTATGCAGCGCCTGGAGCCCTCGGATAGGCTCCGGGCGCTGCTTCTATTTGTTTTATGCTTTAGACACGTACTGTAAAGCGATTTGACTTTACTTTAGCAATACACTGGATACACAGGCGCTAGTGCGTTGTTTCTCACATATGAGCACGCCTTGTTGGCAGTGAAAAAATTTTTTAATTTTGGAGTTCACAAAACGGCCCTAAATTTCGTTTTTTATAGTGAGAGGAGTTGAAACAGGAATGCAGAGACCAGTCCGGCCAGCTGATCGAGCGGATGACATTGAGTTTGTTGTGCGGAAATATAGTGACACAGTTTATCGTATTTGTCTGGTAATTCTAGGAAACGTGGAAGATGCTGAGGATGCCTTACAGGAAACCATGCTTCGTTACTATAAAAAGGGGCCAGAAGCAACGGACGAACAGCACAGGAAAAGTTGGTTGATCCGCGTAGCCTCCAACATCTGTCGTGATATTCTTAGAAGAAGACACAATGATCTTAATCTTGATGACTGCTTCAACATCGGCATAACAGACGAAACTATTGACGTTCTTCACCAAATTGTGCAGCTGCCTGAAATGTATAAACTTCCGCTTATTTTGTATCACATTGAAGGTTATAAGACAGAGGAGATATCTAAAATTTTGCACGTATCATCTGCAGTAGTCCGAAAGCGCCTTCAAAAAGGCAGAGTTATGCTTAAACTTAAATACGGAAAGGAGTAATTTTATGAAAGAGCAAGATTTTGTGAATGCTATCAATCAGATTCATGTAGATCCCGCTCTGGAGGATAAAATCATTGCAAAGTGCAAAGCGATGAAACCGCAAAAGAAAGCATTGTCATTTAGGCGGCCTATTATAACCGCTGCGGCTTGTCTAGTTGCTATTGCACTTGTTATTACAGGTATCCCGGTTGTTTATCACAACATCCACACAGGCACAACGGAAATTGCATGGATAGACACGCTATCGTTCAAAGTGAGCGCCGGCGGGAAAGAAACTTTATCATTAGAAGAAAATATGGAGATGCTGGTTCCGAACTCCAGTAGCCTTTTATTTACGGAAAAGATTGTTGACGGCGAAAAAGTTGAAATACTGGATGCAATGATAGCGGCAGATTTTATCGTAAGCGGCCAGGAGATTAAATCGGTCACCTATACAGCAGGCAATGGCGTTCTGTTCTCAGAGTTTAACTCTTACGATCACGATGAAGATGGCAATTATATTTGGTCGAGTTATTCAGCTGAGGCTCCCATAGAAAAATATGCAACATGGTGTGAGGATATTTATTCCCCAACAAAAGAAGAAATGGTTAGGATTCTAAATGATATGCATTCTCGGCAGGAGCTAACTGGTTTTTATAATCGAATCTATAACGCTGATAGGGCCGAAATGGATGGCAAAAACAATTATGTAAAGCAGAAAATCTATGAGAAGTTTCAGGAAAAATGCCGTGAACCGATTGACTTTAACCAGTTTGTTCTAACTGGCGAAGTAATAAGAGATCGCCTCATTATCGAGATTGTAAATCCCGAACATCCGCCGAAGAAACCGGTTCAAGCAAAAACCATTACTGCCAGTGCCGACGATACGGTATCTTGGTATATTGACTTTTCTTCTGACTACGGAAAGCAATTTTTCGGTCAGCGCAAAGAAGATTTAGACCTAACGAAAATCAGCGATGCAGTTACCGTACTTGTGGAAAGTACAACTGGCGAGACGGTGACCGGCACAATCTATGTCAATTTCACAGCAGAAGGTAAACTCAAAGTTCGTCTTTCTATATAGCCGCTCATTCTTTTGGAAAGGAAACTGTTCACGCAGGTCACTGAACAGGATTCACGTTCGCACAATCTCTTATGATTTCGGAATGAATCTTTGTATAAATTACTTGCAAAAACGGATTAAAAATGGTATAGTTTTTATAAACTAGCTGCGTTTTATGCAGCTTTTCTTTGTTCGAAGGTCAATTTCGCTCAAAATTTCGTATCAGGAGGGTTTTTATGAATCTGTTTCTGATCCTTTCCCTGGCGGCGGGGGCCTTGGCATTGCTTTATGCGTTGCTGCTCGCAGTGAAAATTGGGAAAGCTGATGCGGGCACCGCGCGCATGAAGGAGATTGCCGCCTCCATCCACCAGGGCGCAAATGCATTCCTTTTTGCAGAGTATAAGGTGCTGATTCTCTTTGTTGGAGTTTTGTTCCTGCTTATCGGCTTTGGGCTTGGCAACTGGGTGACAGCGGTTTGCTTTGTTGTGGGTGCGCTCTTCTCCACGCTGGCGGGATACTTTGGCATGAATGTAGCCACAAAGGCGAATGTGCGCACGGCAAACGCGGCCCGGGAAAAGGGGATGAACCAAGCGCTCTCTATCGCCTTTTCCGGTGGCGCGGTGATGGGCATGTCCGTGGTTGGCCTGGGGCTGTTGGGCATTGCGGCAATCTATCTGCTCACAAAGGATGTGAATGTTTTAACGGGCTTTAGTCTGGGCGCTTCCTCTATTGCGTTGTTTGCGCGCGTGGGCGGTGGCATCTATACCAAGGCAGCCGATGTAGGTGCGGATCTGGTCGGCAAGGTGGAGGCCGGTATCCCCGAGGACGACCCGCGCAACCCGGCAGTGATCGCGGATAATGTGGGTGATAATGTCGGCGATGTGGCTGGCATGGGCGCTGATTTGTTTGAATCCTATGTCGGCTCGATTATTTCGGCGATTACATTAGGTGTGGTTGCATTTACGGCAGAGGAGGGCGCATCCGCAGGGGCGCTGTTTCCAATCTTCCTTTCCGGTATCGGGATTGTCGCCTCGATTTTGGCAACCTTCTGTGTGCGCTGCAAGGAGGGCAGCAACCCTCACAAAGCGCTTAAAGTAAGCAACTATGTTTCCTCTGTGCTGGTGCTTTTAGGTGCTGGAGGGATGAGCTGGTATTTCTTCCGAGATTTCAAAGCGTTTTGGGCAGTACTGGCCGGTTTGGTCGTGGGGCTGATTATCGGCCAGGTGACGGAGGTGTTTACCTCCGGGGATTACCGCTTTGTCAAAGAGATTGCCAGACAGTCTCGCACTGGATCTGCTACGACGATTATCAGCGGCCTAGCTGTCGGCATGAAATCCACGGCGGTGCCTGTGCTGATTATCGCAGTGGGAATTTTGGCGGCTTACAAATTCTCCGGCCTGTACGGTATTGCACTGGCAGCCGTGGGGATGCTATCCACCACGGGCATCACCGTTGCTGTGGACGCTTACGGTCCGATTGCGGATAACGCAGGCGGTATTGCAGAGATGGCCAATCTGGATGAAAGTGTGCGCAGCATTACAGATAAGCTTGATGCAGTGGGCAACACCACGGCGGCCATCGGCAAGGGCTTCGCCATCGGATCCGCCGCGTTGACGGCCTTGGCGCTGTTCGCCTCTTATGCCGAGGCAGTGGGGATCACAAGCGGCATCAGCATTTTGAACCCTGCAGTTATTTGTGGGTTGTTTATTGGGGGGATGCTCCCGTTCCTCTTCTCCGCGATGACGATGGAATCTGTCGGGAAGGCGGCGAATCAGATGATTGAAGAGGTACGCCGTCAGTTTAAGGCTATTCCCGGCCTGATGGAGGGAAAGGGAGAGCCAGATTACAAGCGCTGTGTAGAGATTTCCACCAAGGCTGCGCTGCGGGAGATGCTGGTGCCTGGTATCATGGCAGTACTTTCGCCGCTGATTGTTGGGCTGCTGCTAGGGCCACAGGCTTTGGGCGGTCTGCTTGCGGGCTCGTTGGTGACAGGTGTGATGATGGCGGTGTTTATGTCCAATGCAGGTGGTGCCTGGGATAACGCCAAAAAATATATTGAGGAAGGGGAAGATGGCGGTAAGGGTAGCGAAGCCCACAAGGCGGCTGTAGTCGGCGATACGGTGGGCGACCCCTTCAAGGATACCTCCGGCCCTTCTATCAATATCCTGATTAAATTGATGACGATCATTTCCCTCGTATTTGCGCCGTTGATTACACAGGTTGGCGGAGTGATTCACCTGTAAGGGGCGCTGGGGGAGAGTGGCGAAGGCTTTGGGGCGCTTGCTCTGCGCAGTGCTGCGCGAGGGGGCGCCCCTCTTGTTGTTTAGTAAAGGCGCCAAGTGTACAAATCAGAAAAGTCAGGCGCGCTATCTTGCATCTGGGCGCAGCTTTGTTTTATAATAGATAGTAGATTTTGGGGAGTTTCGCCGGAAGAGGAGAGGAAGACGAAGATGTATCGCTGCAACATCATCCCGATGCCAAATCAGCTTCAGCCGCAAAGCGGATTTTTTGCGATACCGCGCGAAGGTCGTTTGGAAGATTTTGTAACACGTAAAATTGATACGCGCATCACCGGTGCGGAGAGCTACCGCCTAAATATCCAACCGGATGGAATTACGCTCAGCGCCGGCACACCGCGTGGCCTTTTTTATGGCGCGCAGTCCCTTCGGCAGTTGGCGGCTACTGGGCTTGGGCGAATTCCATGCGTGTGCATCGTGGATGAGCCCGTTTATTCCTACCGCGCTTTTATGATCGATTGTGTGCGGCACTTCTTTACGGTGGCAGAGCTCAAAAAGATGATCGACGCTGCGGCGTTATTTAAAATGAATGTGTTCCACTGGCACCTCACGGATGATCAGGGGTGGCGGATTGAAATCAAAAAGCGCCCCAAGCTGGGAGAGATCAGCTCCACGCGCGCCAGCTCGGATTTTGGCGGCGTGCACATGGCAGGCCCCTATGGCGGCTGCTACACCCAGGAGCAGTTGCGGGAGATTGTGGCGTATTGCGCAGAGCGGTATATTGAGGTTGTGCCGGAGCTTGATATGCCGGGGCATATGACCGCCGCCCTGGCCGCTTATCCGGAGCTTTCCTGCACAGGCGGGCCGTTCCAGGTGAAAACAAAGCAGGGGATTTTCAAGGATATCCTCTGCGCAGGCAAGGAGGAGACCTTCCGCTTCCTGTTTGATGTGCTGGAGGAGATGCTAGCGATTTTTCCTTCACGCTATATTCACATCGGAGGAGATGAAGCGCCGAAGGCACGCTGGAAAGCTTGCCCGGATTGCCAGGCACGCATGCGGGCAGAGGGCCTGAGCAATGAGCAGGCGTTGCAGGGGTATTTTATGAACCGCGTTATCGCCTGGCTACGCGAGCGCGGGCGGCTAGCGATTGTGTGGAATGAATCCGTGCGTGGAGGGAACTTAGATGCCTCCGCCGTGGTGCAGCTGTGGATGGATAAAAATGGCGAGTGCGCGCGCTGGGCGAATGGCGGCGGCCGGGTAATTGCATCCGATTATTACCACTGCTATTGCGATTATCCATATGCTATGACGCCGCTTCGCAAAACCTACGCTTATCGCCCGGTTCCGCGGGGGGTGCGCGAGGCGGGGAATATCTGGGGCGTAGAAGCAACGGTCTGGACGGAATATATCACCACCTTTGCACGTATGAGCGAGATGAGCTATCCGCGCTTTGCCGCAGTGGCCGAGGTGGGGTGGACGCGGGAGGAGCGCCGCAATGCCGCGAGCTTTGAGCGGCGGTTTCAGTTGCTCACGCCGGTGCTGGCGGCGGTAGGCGTGCATCCGGCAGCGCCGCAGCTGTGGAATCCGAGGCCGCTCACTCGCCTGAAAGGGGTGGCAGAGTTCTTCCTGCCGAAAGTGCCCTCTATGCTGTCGGAGTGATTACGCTGCCGCGATGCAGGTGAAGGTTTAATTTGCACATATTTTTCGGATCAAAATAGCGAAATTCTACATTCCTATTTTCAGATTCGCGCGCTGAAACAATTGCGCTCAGCGGGCAGATAGGCTAGAATAAAAGGCGGCGGCAGGCGGTTTGGCCGCGAAGCAGTGAAAAGGAGCGACTGATGGTATGGCTGAATTAAGATGGCATCCCCTAACGAAGGATTGGGTCATGATTGCGAGCAACCGGCAAAACCGGCCCAACATGCCCAAGGATTATTGCCCGTTTTGCCCGAGCTTTGGCAACGTGCCGGAGTATGAGGTGCTCAAGTATGATAACGACTTCCCGGCGCTGTCGCAAAACCCGCCGGAGCCGGATGATGTGGCGGATGATTTCTTCAAGGTGCGCCCATCCTATGGCAAGTGCGAGGTGATCCTGTATTCCCCCGGCCATACGGTCACGCTGCCGGAGCTGTCAGATGCGCATATGCAAAAGCTGGTTGCGCTTTGGTGCGAGCGGTTTGAGGCGATGCGCGCGGATGAAAAGATCAAATATGTTTTTCCATTTGAAAACCGTGGGGAGCTAGTGGGGGTTTCCATGCCGCATCCGCACGGGCAGATTTATGGCTACTCCTACATCCCCAAGAAGCTGGAGCTGGAGGTGCAGTCGGCGCAGGAGCACTATGAGCAAACTGGTAAGTGTATTTTCTGCGATATGCTGGAGCATGAGCTGGCTGCGGAGAAGCGGATTATTTTCCGTAATGAGCATTTTACGGTATTCTTACCCTTTTTCTGCGAATATCCTTATGGCGTTTACATTTTCCCGAACCGCCATGTGCCTTATATGACGGATTTGAATGAGGAGGAGCGCTTCGCTCTGGGCGTTACCATCCGGGATACGGTTGCCATGTTCGATAGCCTGTTTGATTATAAATTCCCCTACATGATGTGCATGCATAATGCGCCGGTCAACGCGGGGGATTATAGCCGGGATTATCACTTCCATATTGAATTCTTCCCGCCGATGCGGTCGGCGGATAAGCAAAAGTTTAACGCCTCCAGTGAAACGGGCGCCTGGGCGCACTGCAACCCGCGTGCGCCGGAGGAATCCTCGCAGGAGCTGCGCGCTGCCTACCAGCGGATGCTGGAGAAGCGTGCCGGGCGTTGAGCCATAGCTCCAGGTGAAAGGGCACCACGGAGAGCAGCGGCCGCCGCAGGGATGCGGCGGCCGTTTTTCTGCGGATTTTATGCGTAAAGTATAATTACCTTACAAGCAAAACGAAGCGTGAGGAAGAGTAAAGCAAAACAGCTTTACTCTTATTTTTTTGCAAAAAACGCTTTCATGAGGCTGAATTTTTTTATTCGGGGTCAAAAAGGTTGTGCGAATTACACGATGGCGTGTTTATTTGTAGACACTTTTACATTTGTTGTAGATTAAAAAGTAAAATCAAACTAAAATCAGAAAATTTTGTCAAAGTATATGTTGACAATGATGATGGAAGGGGGTATATTGGAAGCAAGAGGAGAAAATGATCTCATTTTGAATTCCTGACGGTCACATGAAGAGGGATCACACTATGGCAGGCAAAGGGGTTCCATGAGTAGATGGACGCTCTTGCCACGGCCGCAAGCCTGCACCTTGTTTGCAGATGATTTCCCTCCGGCAGGCGAGGCAGCATTGTGCTCCTGCTCCCCTTTTTTTGCAGGAGGGTATGGCCCGCCCGATGCATGGCTCCGTGTGGCTGGCGGTGCGCGGCGCCCGCTCCCCTTCCCACGTCACAATTTCGGGGAAATCATGGAAGAAGCTGCAAAATCATTCCGTTTGATCGCTGAAACAGGCCGCTCAAAAAAATTGTAAAGCGCCGCAAACCGCGCTGTTTCAACGAAAACCGTCACCTAAAAATAAAAATCCGAAAAAAGTTTAGGGAATTTATAGCAATTTTAAATAACATGTGATATAATAGGCAGCAAAGTAATACAAGCATTTGATAAAAAGTTATTTTTAACCTGTGGTCCTTCACCACATGCCAAGAATTTATCATCCATAAAACACCTAGTTTCCCGTCATCGGCAAAAGGGCCGCAAGCGCCGCCCCGGGCTGAGCGGGGCAGATTCCTCTAGCAGCCAGCGGCTGCTCCACCTCGCAATTATCCCTACGCCTTCTCTGCACTGGGCATTAGGAGGCTGGGTTGATTGAATATTTTTTTAGAAAGGAGAATGGCATGAAAAAGCAAAAGTCCAAACGCTTGCTCAGTGTGTTCCTGGCAGTCGTTATGGTGTTTGGTTGCGTTTCCGTCGGCGTCAGTGCGGCATATTCGCCGTATCTTGATGATGCGCTGATCACGGGCAACAACTACAACTCCATCGATCAGGTCACGCTGACCACCGAGCAGCAGGCTTCCCTGCTGCTGGACAAGGTCGATCAGGCGCTCGAGGATGCGGGGCTGTCTATTGATATCCCCCTCATCGGCACGCTGGATTTGACCTCTGTTGACGCTGCGCTGGGTTCTATCTACAGTGTCACAGGTAACTGGCTGTTCGGCTCTGCCACAGTTGGCGACCTGGTTGTGCTGGAAGATAACCGCAGCGACATCGCGACGATCCGCCGTTCTAGCGAGGGCTATTATGACGACGACGTGCTCGCCAGCGTTGTGACCTATCTTGGCCACTGCGCGCCCACGCTTTCGAAGATCATTGACGATACTTTTGATTGGAAGATCGTCAAGGGCTTCCTTCCTGCGGAGGTTCGTCTGATTCTGGATGATATCCCCGGTTTCATCAAAGAGACGCTGTGGGATCTGATTCATCCAACCACCAGCGATCCCTACAATGGGCAAACTCTTGATCAAATCGTGCAGTACGTGCTCGATAACCAGATTGGAGGGCACAATGCGGAGGCACTTGGCTTTGACGGCCTGCTGCCCGGCTTTGAGCTCGATCTGGCAACCGATAACGCCTACCGCGCTATTGAGGAGGTTGCCTACTCGGCAATGAATGAGTTCCTTGTTCCGCTGATGAACAGCGGCCTCAAGGGCGTCATTCAGGATGCCATGGTCGCTAATGCCCAGAAGGGCGGCCATTTGGAGGATCTCGTCAACCCGGACTATGTCGTAACGGAGTTCGAGTATGACCGCACCAAGGGTTTCACGGAGCAGATCAATGCAATCCTTGGCCATTATGTGGGCGAGATGCTTCAGGAGAATCAGGAGCTCTTCACCTGGCGGATGACGGCGAATGCCGGCGAGAGCCAGGCCGACCTTGTGAGGACGAATATTGAAAACCTCCTCAAGGTCATCATCCCGCTCGGCGGCGACACCGTCGATCCGTCCAACTGGACGACGCAGCAGCTCGGCCAGTATGTGGCCCGCGCCGCAGTGCAGGAGTTCGTTAAGCACGTCGAGGTCCCGGAGGGTGCAACGCTCCGTCAGATCGCCGTGCTCGGCATGAAGGAGTTTATTGCTTCCATCGTGCCGGATGCAACCTACACTGTCACGAATGAGGATAGCAACGAGGCCATTCTCGAGTGCGCAAAGGTCATTGGGGTGTATTATTTCAACAACCTCTTTGATTTCCAGTGCCCGGAGAATGTCACGTTCGATCAGTTCCTCGCAAACCTGCTCGATTATGCGATGCAGTATGCAAACGGCATCGTGGCGACGAACAGCGCGGATCAAACCGTGTGGCAGAAGCTGGATACCATCATCTTCTCCATCGCGGATAAGCGTTGGTTCAACTATGAGGATATGTTCCGCACAGAGGCCGGCGTGGCCGGCACGGAAGCTGACCTCACGGTGCAGAGCCTTGTAGGTTATGTGCTGGATACGTTCCTCGATCTCGATTTTGATGCGCTCTTCGCATTCTTTGACCACAATGAGAACAGCTCCCTCAACACCATGACGGCGAGAGGCGTGCTCATCGAGCTGGTCACGAATATTGTCAACGGCGTTGTGCCGGGCACAATCCCGAGCGATATCATCACCTTTGAGGATGCGCTGAGCACCACACGGCTGAAAGCAGCCTTCACAACCCTGCTGCAGGGCCTTGCCTCCAAGCAGGGGACGCTGCTTCCCTCCGTGCTCAACCTGCTGACGGGCTTCATGGGCTCTGCCAATGAGCAGTCCCTCGGCAAGGCGAATCTCAGCATTGCGGATCGTATCAACTGCACGGGCGGCTCTGTGCCGGCCGGCACGGAGATTCGCATCTCCAACCTGACTGCGGGCGTCAACCGCGCGTACCGCGATGCGAGCGGCACCCTGCATCAGGATGCAATGTATAAGATTCAGCCCCTCACGCTCACCTCGGATAACACGGCCATCACGGCCACGCTCCCGGCGGATGTTGGCGCGATCAATGCCAACGGCCACCTGGATGTGGCGGTTTCCGGCACAGTGAGCGCGAATACGGAGGTCCGGTTCGACCTGACCTATAACATCCTCGATGAGGATGGCGACGTGCTCAATGCGACGCCGCTTGTCACCTCCACCTATGCGCAGTTCTTCGCCACGGCTGGCAACTATGAGGCCACCACGGCCGAATCCAGCCAGGTGCATAAGACGGCGGTGCTCGCCTTCCCGTCCTATTTGTATATCACGAATATCGACCAGGCGGCCATTTTCTCCGTCACCCTGCGCCACGATTATCAGTTCCTGGGCGGCGATAACGACAGCCAGCAGATCGTGAAGGCGAATGTCTCCGGCACGCTGCCGAGCTATCTCACCGCCAATGTCCCGGCCGAGGGCGGCATCTTCACGCTGGATGGCGTGTCCGTGAGCTCTACCGCCTCCTACGGCACGGCAAACCCCTATCTGGTGGAGCGCGACCCGGATGACCCGCAGCCCTATGGCATCTATCCGCTGCAGATCAGCTTTGATCTCGAGGGCGGTGCCAGCCATGAGACGGTCACCACCAGCGCGCAGAACCATACCATCGTTGTTTATAACGATTATGGCCTGCCCGGCCTGCTCGATGCAATCGACAGCGCCGACCGCCAGTATGCGGACTATGCGGATGCTTCCGCAGAGTGGGCGGCCTATCAGAGCATCCTGAAGGATGCCTACGCCCTCGTGGATGGCAACCCCGACCATGCGAAGATGTTTGACGATATCGTTGTGGGCGATGTCACCTACGACAATGCCTATGAAAAGATGGTTGAGGATGTCAACGCCGCTGTGGAGGCGCTCGACGCCAAGCTTGCCGATACCAACGCGGAGCAGATTGCCGCGCTCAAGGCAGTGCTTGAGCAGCAGGAGAGCCCGGAGTATTTTGACTTTGTCAACTATGAGCTCTTCACCTTCCGCCGCTGGCAGAGCTGGTTCAACCATGCGTGGAGCCTGGTGAACTCGGAGGAGCCCGTCCGCTCGCTGGATATCCTGTATGCCAAGCATATGGTCGAGCTGCTTTACCCGAGGATGATCCCGCAGGCAGCCGATAAGACGCAGCTCAACGCCGCGATCGCAGAGTTTGGCACGATTTCCAGCAGCGCCGGCTATGCGCCGGATACCTGGGCGGATTATGCCGAGGCCAAGGCCTTTGCCGAGCAGGTGAGCGCGGATGGCACCGCCGTGCAGGGCAAGGTAAATGCGGCCCGCGTCGAATTGATGAAGGCGCACCGCAACCTGAAGCCAGAGTGGATTATCCCGTTGGATGACTCTCTGGTGGTTGATTCTCGCCAGATGTTTATTTATGGCTTAGAAGAGGGTGCTACTGATCTTGTAGGGGAAGGTTTCGCCACGACGGTAGTCGGCGCAACGCTGACCTACGATATGTCTGGCGAGTCTCTGGGTACTGGCTCTTATGTGTATGTCATGGGTGTTACCGCTGAAGGAACCTCTCAGGAGGCTCTCTACACAGTGGTGCTCTTTGGCGACCTCAATGGAGACGGTGCAATTGATGAGGCCGATGAAGCTATCATGAGTGGCTTGGTGGATGGCACGGGGGATACTGCGAAATTCTTCGCGGGCGGACCCTTCTTCACCGCAGCCGACTTAAACGGTGACGGCGTGATCGATGCTGCTGACCAGGATCTTCTGGAATCCGGGGATTTTGATCAGCAGGGCCCCGCTGGCACTAGCTCTAGCTCATAAAACCAGGCCTTCTTTTTCCTTCCCCCATCGATACTGATGGGGGAAGGAGATAATCAAAGTTCTTCCCCCGCCGTTACAGGTGGGGGAGGAAGATTGTCAAAATGATTGGAATATGCTCCTATGCTCTTATTTGTGCGCGAAAAAGCACGATGAAAAATATTTTACATATTTATCCAATGATGCTAAAATAAACTTGCCCTATCAATTCGTGCACGAATAAGAGTATAGGAGTATTAATAAGAAGGGCTGGTGTTCATGAGTCAGAGAGGCAAGCATTTCCGCCGGGGATTGTCCATTTTACTTTCCCTCTTGATGATCCTTGGCGCTGTACCGCTATTCACTTTTGCAGCAGACCTGGCAGATGTTGTTGAGGTTTATGCAAAGAGCGCAGATTACGTCTATTTAACCAAAGCACTTTTAGAGGATGAGAGCCAAAATACTGCTATAGTAGGAACTCGACTTGGAGATTATCAGTTTCGAACAAATGATTTGACGGTTCCTCTTGAGGATGGTGAGTTTACCAGCCGTGGCGTAACTATGAAATATTACGACCCGGAGACTGGGAAAACTAAAAACTGCCTTGCAACGAAGTGTACCGTTGAATTTGTGAATAAGGACGATGTCGTAAAAAACGTCGGGACTAATAGAGAACTTGTTCGAATTTCTGGGAATCCATATGGTCTTCCTATATGGGTAGAGTATTGGTTCACATTTGAAGCGGTTGAGGGAAGTGGGATTTCCCCCGCAGAGATTACGGAAGACCCTGTCGTTTCTTCAGCTAAATATGTGGAGAATATGACAGCTTCTGATCTGACGTTGACCGGCGGCAAGGCGAACGTGGAGGGTACTTTTGCCTTCACTGAGCCGGATCGGGCGGTCGGCCCGGCGACGAAGGAGGTTTCCGTCACCTTCACGCCGGATGATCCCACATTGGCCGAGGCTGTCACCTTCATGGTGCCCGTCACAATCGAAAAGGGCGTTATCGAGATTGAAGAGATGCCGGTCTTCCAGTATATCTACGAAGCAAACACACAGCTGGAAGATCTCGCTCTGGATTGGAATGACGTGGTGGAGCCCGGCAAGGTCAGCCCCTCCGGGAGCGAGCTGGATTTCGGGACGAGAAACGTCTCAGGCGGCGTCACTTCAGAGGATGCCAAGCAGTACATGACCGTGGGCGACCACACGGTGAAAGTGTGGGTCGATCCGACGGATAGGTACTTCGGCGGTTCGCTGGAGGGCCTCTATGAGGGCAGCTGGCATGATGTGATCGTGCGGATTCTGCCCAACACCACCACAGCGCTGCCTCTGAGCGCTGTCGTGACCGAAGCAAACACACTGGAGATTAGCGCGAGCGTCACTGGCTCTCTCTATGGCACTTGTAACGGCACCGTAACCTATTCGGTCAACGGTGAAGTGCTGGCTGAAAATCAGCCGCTTGACGCCGTAGTCTCCTACGAAGTGAAGGAAAGCGGTTCTTACACAATCGAGGCGGTTTACACGCCTGCCGAGGGAGATGGCTTCCATTTCCTTTCCGCTTCTGTCACACGTGAGGTTGTGCTGCCGCACACCGTCACGGTGGAGGGCGGCTCCGGCTCCGGCTCCTACAGGCCGGGCGATACCGTCCGCGTGGAATTCGATACCACATTACTGGGCAAATACGACGTCTTTAACGGCTGGGTGATCACCAATGCCGCAGGCGAGACGTTAGATGTTGGTGTCGTTGACCTCACGCAGCGGACCATCTCCTTCACCATGCCGGATGAGGCTGTCACAATCACGGCGGATACCTCCTTCTCCATCCAGCTCTTCTTCCAGAGCATTGGGGAAGCGATCCTCAACTTCCTGATGAAGGTTGTGGAGTGGTTTATGGGCCTCTTTGACGGCTTGGGCGCCCAGATTGGCTGATCTGAATTTTACACTTCCTTTTCTGCTGTGAGAACCTTGCCCGGGCGGTTCCCTCCGCCCGGGGGAGGTTGCTCTGAAAGGGTGCGCACCCTTGTTATGCCACGGTTGGCGCCGGCCCCGCGGGGCATTGCTCCCGCATCGATCCGGAGCTCTCTACCAGCATCGCCTGCATGGTGGCCACATGTGGGGGATGACGCGCCAGAAAGGTGGCGGAGCAGCCATTGGCCTGTAGCCAAACCGTGTGCCGCCGGGCACTGCCGCAAAGGCAAGCTCTTGGCCCGGCCAACAAAAACCGAAAAGCCTCGACCGGCGGGCCTGGCTCCGCAGGTCAAGCCCGAAAGCCAGCCTGCATTCTCCGTTTTCCAACAAGACTGCACGTCCTCAACCATTTGAATGAATCGGCGCATGACACGTTTGAGGGGGATGGAAATCGACAGGCGTTTGAAAGCAATCAGGCGGGCCTGGCAGGCGCTGGATTTGCCGTGAACGGCGTTTCGGTTTCGCTTTCACGTGAGCCCGGTGGAAGCGCGGGCTGAGCAGACAGCCCGTCCCTTTGGGCAGCGGGAGGCAACGCCCGCCTTTGCGGGTGCGGGATGAACCGTTGTTTGCCCTCCCCATAACCTTCCACGGCGCTGGAAACAGGGCGCCTTGGGTGGTTCCCATGAATTACAAAAAACGAATCGCCTCGGCTGGCGGGCGGCAGCCCGCGGGTCAAGCCCGAAAGCCGAGCCTGCATTCTCCGTTTTTCAACAAGACTGCACGTCCTCAACCATTTGAATGAATCGGCGCATGACACGTTTGAGAAGAATGGAAATCGACAGGCGCTTGCAAGCATTTGGGCAGGCCCACAGGCGGCTTGGCCGCGGGGCCTTTCGTGAAGCTCTCCACCCTCGCCCGGTGGAAGCGCGGGTTGCTTAGACAGCCCGTTCCTTTGGGCGAACGGGAGGCAACGCCCGCCTTTGCGGGTGCGGGATGAACCGTTGTTTGCCCTCCCCATAACCTTCCACGGCGCTGGAGACAGAGCGCTTTGGATGGCTCCCATGCATTACAACATAGCTCCCCGCGCGCGTCTCACAACGCACGCGGGGAGTTTTGTGGTTGATCTCTGGCTGTTAAAATCTACAATTTAGCTTGACAAGATGAGAACTTGCGGCTACAATGTAGATAGAGAGTGGCACTACCGCTCAGGCGTTAGCGTCCCCGGTTTTTCAGACTAGCTGATTCCTTAGGGACGGAGGCAGCTAGTCTCTTTTATTTTTAAGAGACAAAATGGCGAACAAAATGATGCTTAGCATGTAAGCTAAAATCACTAAGTACTCCATCTGCATCACCACCCTTCCTGCACCAGACTGGTGCAAAGGGGAGGGGACGCTAACTGCCTGCCAAAACGGTAGTGCCACATGCTTATCATAAAGGAAAAATTTGGATTTGTCAAATTGACATTCTTGCACTCAAATGGAAGGGGAGAATGCCGCTTTTTGTTGCATAGTGGGCAAATTCTGAAATCTGAAATTGGGCTTGACAAGATGAGAACTTGCGGCTACAATATAAATAGAGAGTGACACTACCGCTCAGGCGTTAGCGTCCCCATTGTTTTAGACTAGCTGTTCCAGTGGAGACGGAAGGCAGCTAGTCCTTTTTTATAGCCAAAATGAGTAATAAAATCAAAGTTAAAACAATGATAATGTACTCCATCGGCCTCACCTCCTCCCTGTGCCAGACTGGCACATCAAGAAGAGGGGACGCTAACTGCCTGCCAAAACGGTAGTGCCACATGCTTATCATAAAGGAAAAATTGGGATTTGTCAAATCGACATTCTTTTGCACGAAATGGGTGGCATCAAATGCCGCCTGGGCCTATCTTTCCGCTTGAGGCTCTAAACTGCTTACGGGTGCCGCTGGGCCGGAACTACAAAGCTGATTGTAGGGTCGGGTCTTGACCCGACCGGACGGAAATGTGCCCTGCAACCTCCTCAGAGGCGGAGCCTAAATATAACCACGTCTCATTTCTAAAATCCGGCATCTAAACGAATAGCAGCTTGTACAATGTTGGCGTTAAAGAAAATTCTTCCATCAGCGCCCGTGCTTCTTCCAGCACCCCGGCGGGGGCTTTCTCCCCGGGGGCGCGCTTCACGGCGCGGATAAGCAAATTTTTCGGCGTATGCGTAAGGTCGATAAACTCCAGCAGCTGTGTTTTATAGCCGCAGCATTCCAGCAGGTTGGCACGGATTGCATCTGTCATCAGGGCGGCGGTGCGCTCCTTAACAATTCCATAGCGGGTCAGGATCGCTAGCCGCTCGCTTTGCATCTGCCCATTGAGTTCATGCTGGCAGCAGGGGACGGATAAAATCACGCGTGCGCCCCATTGCACCGCATTGAACAGGGCGTAATCCGTAGCGGTGTCGCAGGCATGGAGCGTGATCACCAGGTCAACCTCGCCCTCAAGCTGATAGCCGTTGATATCCCCAAGCTCAAACCGCAGTCCGCTGTAGCCGTATTTACGGGCTGTCTGGTTGCATTTTGCGATCACGTCCGCTTTCAGGTCAAGGCCGGTCATTTGTACCTCACGCTTTTTGATTGCAGTCAGGTAATAATAAAGAATAAAGGTGAGGTAGGATTTCCCGCAGCCGAAATCGATGACCCGCAGCGTGCCCTGGCGGGGGAGCTTTTCCACTTCATCCTCCACCAGCTCAAGAAAACGGTTGATTTGCTTGTATTTATCATACATTGCATGGACGACTTTTCCTTCTTTTGTGAAAATGCCCATATCAACAAGCGGCTCAATTACAATGCCCTCTTCCAGCAGATAGCGCTTTTTGCGGTTGTGCGCTTTCGTTGCCTGGGGCGACTGCCCGGCGGTGAGCTTGCGTGAGCAGAGAAGCTTCCCCTTGGCACTGATGCGAAGCTGATATTCATGCGAGGCATCCCATCCGTTATATTGGCGGAACTGATCGCGCAGCGCGCTACAAATCCATTCCGCAGCCATCTCTTTGGCCAGCCACTCATGAAAAACCTGCTTCTCTGTGTATTTTTCAAGTTGATAGCCACGGCCCTCTATTTGCTTTAAAACGATTTTACGATATCCCCCGGTTTTGGATACGGGGTTGCTCAAAATACATCGATATACACCATCATGGAAAGCGGCGGCAACCGCTTCGGTCAGATCTACCATATATGCGCCCTCCTAATGCAGGATACCTCATAGTATACTGTATGCAGAGAGCGTATTTTTTATATTTTGGAAGAAATATGCTTTATCATGATGCCGCGCCACTGATAGTTGTCTGCGCGGCGCTTGGCTTTGGAAACTGACGGCCCTCGTGATTGAGCGTATAATCCCCTTTGTGCAGAAGCTCTTCTACAGTTACAAGGGCGTAGCCCTCCCTTTGCAGCGCCTCGATAATAGCGGGCAGCGCCTCCGGCGTATGCTTTGCCGCGTTATGGAACAGAATAATAGAGCCGTTGCGCACCTTGGGGATAACCTTTTGGTAAATTGCATCCGCCTCCAGGCCCTTCCAATCCAGTGAATCAACATCCCACTGTACGGCCGTCATGGGCATAGCATTGACGGCCTCGATCACAGCATTGTTATAATCCCCATAGGGTGGGCGAATGAGCGTGGGGCGTACCCCAGTTATTTTTTCAATTTTATCATTGCAAGCATTTAAATCCCTTATAATCTCGTCCCGGCTCAGCTTGGGCAGATGCTTGTGCATGTCAGAATGGTTCTGGATGCTGTGCCCGGCGTCATGCAGGGCTTTGACGCTCTCCGGGTATTTATCCACCCATTCGCCCACAATGAAAAAGGTTGCTTTTGCATGGTATTTTGACAACACATCAATGAGCTGCTGCGTGTCCTCATTGCCCCATGCGGCGTCAAAGGTCAGGCAGGCCTTTTTCTGTGTAGTATCTACGCTATAAATGGGCAAGAGCTTTCGGCTCGCAGCGGTGACAACGCTTAGCCCCTGTGCCGCCAGCACTGCCACCAGCAGGCCCGCCGCCATGCAGCTGGCCAGAACAGCGAGACGCCTGCGCGTAAAAATCATGACCTTCATAAAAACTCCTCCTTGTAGCCACACCGGCGCGGAAGTATGCGCTCAGTTACTGTATGCATATGCGGGTGCGGCTTGTCTCCATGAATCCCCTTTATTTTTTCAAAAAGCTTGCTCTCAGGGAGAAAGGAGGAGCATAGAAAGTAAAATTGCCGTATTTTTTCGCTTTGAACCGGAAAAAACGCGAGAAAAGCTTATTTTTCCTTGATTTTCCAAGTGAAATAGCATACAATAAAGATATTAATATAGCCCCCTGCGGAACTGCTTCGCAGGCAGTGTGGGCGAGTATCACGATCTCTGAAGAAACGGGGGAGTATCATGCAGCTGATTACACAAAAAAACATCAAGCTTCAAAATATGATGAAGGTCTTTCAGGAAATTTATCGCCAGGGCTGTGTCTCAAGGCAGGTTTTATCCGCCAAAACGGGCGTCAGTCTTATGACGGTGGGCAAAATCGTCGATCAGTTCCTGCGGTATGATATCGCCTATGAGGAGAAGGAAGATACCTCCAAGGTGGGCCGCAAGGGGAATTTGGTCTCCATCCTGCCAGATCACAAAAAAATCATTCTGCTGGATCTGGAGCGCCACCATTTTAAGCTCGGCGTTCTCCAGATGGATCTGCAAATTCAGGGCGAGCTGTATCAGCACACCTATGATTATCAAAAAAGCTATGAGGACAACCTGCGAGAGGCGGTTGCTTACTTCATGCACAGCCGGCTGAATGATTCGCTGGAGGGTGTGATCGGAGTTGGCGTGTGTGTGCCAGGGCCTTATTATGAAAAGGGCGATGCGGTGCTAGATTCCCGCATTCCGGAGCTGTCCACTGCTAAACTGAAGAAGACGCTCTCGCCCTTCTTTCCGGATCAGATTTTGTATATCGACGAGGATGTGAAGTGCTCCGTCCGATTTGACGGCGGTTTGGTGCAGCAGGCGGACAGCGTTTTTTACGCCATCATCGGCGAGGGCGTCGGCAGCGCGATTTTTTATGACGGCCGTGTGCTTGACAGCGCCTATTCCTATGCCGGTGAAATTGGTCAGATGTATACCCGAAGCGGCAAAATGATTGAGGAGGCGGTCGGCATTGGCGGGCTGCGCCGGCTGTTCACGGAGCCGGATGGCTCGGTGCCCTCCTTCCAGGATGTCGCTGAAAAATATGGCAGCGATCCGCGTGTGCTCGCCTATATGGAGCAGGCAATTCCGGAGTTGGCGCTTTTATTTGCAAACGTCACATGGCTGCTTGACCCGGAGATTATCATTGTGGAGACACACTTCACAAAACTGGACCCGGCGTTTATTGATAAGCTGCGTGAGGCGTTTGAGGCAATCCTTCTGCCGCGGCGCGGCGATTTTATGCCCAAGATCCTGCCTTGTGCAGAGGATATTCGCACTGCTTGCCATAAGGGCGCTGGGTTGGCGATTCTGGAGCGATATCTGGACGATATGGATTAATTTTTAACAGCAAGAAATAAAAAACCTCGCAGCAACTAAAGCATAGGCGCATGCCATGCGGTTGCTGCGAGGTTTTTGCTGTATTGGGGCATTGAATCGGGCAGATTAGATGACGCGGATCGTTTTCCATTTGCCGCGTGCGAATCGTGCGATGAACACTACGGAGCGGAAAAACCAATCGATATACATCGCAATCCAGACACCTATCAACCCCATTTTAGCCGTGCTGCCGAGCAGGTAGCTAAAGCCGATGCGGAACGCCCACATGGAAACCATCGAGACGATCATGGTGAAACGGGCGTCGCCCGAGGCGCGCAGCGCATTGGGCAGCGTGAAGGAGAGCGGCCAGATGACGATGCATGCAATAGTGAAGGTGTAAAGTACCTCGCGAGCCCCCGTAGCAGCTGCCGGGCTGAGATGAAACAGGCTGATCAGTGGGCCGGCAGTGAAAAAGACGGCTAAGTTTAACACTCCCATCAACCCATAGGTCAGGAGTAGGAGCTTCCTTGTGTAATAAACTGCCTGCGGATAATCCCGGCCGCCTACGCACTGGCCGACCACGGTAGTCAGGCCCAGTTGGATGGCAGTGCCCGGCGTGTTGATAAAAGAAGCAATGGTGTTGGCAATTGCATTTGCTGCAATTGCGGAGGTACCGAAAGTGGCCACAAGCCCTTGCACGATCAGCTTGCCGATCTGGAACATCCCGTTTTCCACGCCGTTGGGCACACCGATTTTTAAAATACGGCGGATCATCTCCAAATGCAGCTCCGGCTTCCAAAGGCGCTCAATGTGGATGGGGTTGTTTTTATGGCAGATCAGCACCAGCATGATGACCGCCGCCATGGCGCGGGAGGCGAGAGAGGCCGTTGCAGCGCCTGCCACGCCCCAGTGAAAGCCGTAGATGAGGATCGCGTTGCCACCGATGTTGACAACGTTCATTAAAAAGGAAACCAGCGTGGAAATTTTGCTGTTGCCCATGGAGCGGAAAAGCGCCGCCCCGGCGTTGTAGACTGCAAGAAAGGGGTAAGAAATTGCTGAAATCCAGAAATAGGTGATAGCATTCTCCATCACGGCAGGCTCAATGTTACCGAAGATCAGGCGTAGCAGCTGCCGGTGAAACACCAGAGAGATCACCATGATAACGGCTGCTAGAATGGTTGTGACATATAGAAGCTGTTTTGCTGCAATGCAGGCATTTTTTCGCTCCTGTCGCCCAAGATATTGCGCGGTGACAATGGCGCCTCCGGTTGCCAGGGCGGAGAAGATTTGTATAAACAAAATGTTGATGGAATCCACCAGAGAGATACCAGATACGGCGGCCTCTCCAACATTTGTAACCATAACGGTATCCGCCATGCCGATGGTCACGGCCAGCAACTGCTCAATGACGAGTGGAACCAGCAGCCGGGCGAGCGCCTGGTTCGAAAAAAACAATGGATTTTCAAACACGCGAGATGCGCGCCTATGTAACTGTATTTGCCGCATACAGTGCCCCTCTTTCTTGGAAATCAACAAAATACAGGGAATAGAATAGCCCCTCCTCCGGCGGCGATAGGCGTGCCACTGGAGGAGGGTTCCCTTCCGTTATCATAGCATCCGGGGGAAGGCGTTGCAAGAGAGGATACAATTTTCAGCATTTTTTCCGTGTTTTTTGGAGCTTGCTCATGCGCTTTTATCTGATCTGACTCCCAGAACACACGGCGGCGAATCGGAGCAAAAGCCTGAAAACAGCAAGCCCCGTGGCACGGCTGGGCGCTTATTCCAGATAGAATACCTGCATCTCTCCCCCACCGAGCGTAAAGGTATACTTACCGTTTTCGAGAGTTGTTTTTTCACTCTGTCCGTTTTTACTGTTTACCCGGAAAAGCTCTTTGCCGCTTTCATCAAATGCGAGCGTGATACTTTGCGTGGTTTCCTGGCTGGAGCCATGCTGCTGCTCCGGATGCAGGCCGTTGCCCGATGTCAACGCGTTGCAGACGATGAAATAGCGCCTGCCTTCCATCTCGCCCGACCCAGGCAGTGTACGGAAATAGCCGATGTAAATATCGCCAGGCAAGGCATCGTTTTCGGTGCCGAGATTTTGTGCCTCGATTGATTCGATGCCACAGCTGTTTTTGGAGGAGAACTTGCTGACGGTTGAGGGCTTTTGGTTGGGCACGCTCACAAGGCCCAGCTTATGCCTGCCGCTAAGCACCTGAACGTTTTCCGTTTGCAGGTTGACAAGGTGCGGCGAGAGCGCCTTGATTTCAGCAGCGATCTGTGCATATTCCCGATAATGATGGGTTTGGTTCCCATTCCCATCAAACAGGAGAAACTGATCGCTATCAATCACCCGGAAGAGATTCAGCCATTTGCCGCCCATGGTTACCGTGAGATTTGCAACAAGCTTTTTCTGCGATTCGGTGATCTCATACCATCCGACAGCGGCGGGGTTCTCGCCAGATTTGTAACCAAGCAGGTATTGGCCAAACGGAATTGGAGAGGTACCGCTGCCGTCATAGCCCTTCATGGCGGGGATACGAATGCGATTGATATCGTCGGCAATCACGGCCGCTACTTTATAATCCTTATTGGTTCCGGGCTCGTCGAAGTAATAGGAATCATAAGTCAGCATATCGGGTTGTGCGAGGCGCATGTATTCTTCGTATTCTTTTTCACTCCACTGGCCTGCCCATTGGTTGGAATGGAGAAGCACGTTGTTGTTCCTGCTCCTGAAATCGGCAAACCATTGGCCAAGCATTTCTACCTGATGGGTAGAATATGCCTGCTCGTCGCCAAAGCAAACGCTGATCAGGCTGTTTGCATATTGCAGCTGCTCCACACTCATCCATTCTTGCCCACTTGGCGCGGTGTCTACAGCGTTGACGTTGTTGGGCGCTTTCGCAATGCTCCAAAGCAGCGCGTTATCCTTCTGGTGGATCGGCGCGTTAAAGAGGTTGCCGTCGTAATAGGTTGGGCCAAAACCGAACTGCTTCAAATTCTCAAAGGAGATCTGCTTTTCGCCGGATTGCTCGGCAGGGAACCAGGCCTGCAGGGCAAAGCCTTTTTCCCGCAGGATCCGGTTGCCGTTGGAGACAGAGATCTCATCCGCGAGGTAATCATCCGGCTTGTGGGTAAAGTAAAACGCAATGTCGGCCGCTACGCTGACTACGACAAAAATGATCGTAACAACCAGCGCAAAGATTCGAATCTTTTTCATGTTATCTCCCTTCGATTATATAGAAATTGAAATCGTTTGCCGATTTCTCCCGCAGGCTAGTGTAGCATATGTTCTAAATTTAATAAATTATAGATAAGAAAATTAAGCCTTTTATTTTGCGCTTCTAAACAAAAAATGCACGTAGCTGACGCGCTAAAACCGTTGATATCATCTGTGAGAGAAAGCGGGTCGGGGCAGTCTAGTTGGGTGCGCAATTCAGACAGTGCGAGAGGTTTTTTAATGGTTTTATGTTAAAAATAGCCTGATTTGCAATAATATATTCAGGCGAAATATCTAGGCTAAAAATCGCGAAAGGGCTGTTATTTTCCGGCGGAAACAGGTATACTAAATGCCGGGTACCGGATTTTGGATTTCAAGCCTCAGATGTGAATGGACGGATTCCGGCGCGGGCAGAGGAATGCCGCGCTGCCGTTTGAACCTCCCGCTATGACCCGCTGATATGTACCGCCTTATCGCGGTAGGGTCGTTGCCGCGCCTGAGAGCTGTCAGGAGGGTTGCTGATGGAGCGTTTAAGCCGTACGGAAATGACTGTGCTCGCCGCCGCACTGTTGTTGACGGCAGGGCTCATCTTATACCATGCTTTTGATGCGCAGCCGCTAGCGCCGGTAGTAGAAACCTTTATGCCCTCCCCCTCAGAGAGCCTTGCACAGCCTGCCCCTGTCAGCAGTGCACAGGCTGCTTCTGTGCAGGCACAGCGCGAGCAGATACCGGAGCAGACGCGCATTGCCGTTGCCCGGCCATCTGCATCGGACGAAACCGTTCCGCAAAAGCAAAGCGGCCTGATCAACTTGAACACGGCGTCGCAGGAAGAGCTGATGGAGCTGGATGGAATCGGCGAGGTGAAGGCCAGAGCTATTCTTACTTACCGGTTGGAGAATGGCGCGTTTCAATCCGTGGATGAGTTGCTGGAGGTGCCCGGCATCGGGGAAAAGACGCTTGCGAAGCTGCGCTCACAGGTTTGCGTCTGATTTTTTTACAGGGCCTGCAACTTTAGGGGCGGCTTCGGCATCTTCTGAGACGGTGGCGGTGCGCATAAAAAGTGGGCAGCAATGTATGTGGGCTGTGGAAGCGGCCGCTTTTGCTGCAGAGATAGAAGGGCCGGTTCAACGGTCTGGATGACGAACGATATTTGACATCAAAATGGGGGATTGTCTTGGTTTTTTCCAGCTTGAATTTTATGTATTTATTCCTGCCGGTATGCCTGTTGCTGCATTTTGCACTGCGCGGTATCCGGGCACGCAACTATCTGCTGTTGGTTATGTCGCTGCTGTTTTATGGGTGGGGAGAGCCAAAGTGGATTATCCTCATGCTGTTGACGACGCTGATCGACTATGGCGCGGGTTTGCTGGTTGACAAATACCGGGGCCAAAAGCAGGCAAAATGGGCACTGGCCGGTGCGGTGGTTATTACGCTCTCCTTTTTAGCTGTGTTTAAATACCTAGGCTTTTTCAATCAGAATTTCAATGGGATTTTTGGCACGCAGCTGCCTGAGCAGCCGTTTACCTTGCCGATTGGTATTTCATTTTACACCTTCCAGGCGATCACCTATGTGGTGGATGTTTATCGGGGTCAGACGCCGGTGCAGCGCTCCTATGCGAAGCTGTTGCTCTATGTTGCGCTGTTCCCTCAGCTAATCGCAGGCCCGATCGTGCGATATATTGATATCGCTGAGCAGCTGGAGGACCGGCGGGTCACCTTGGAGGGCTTCTCCAAAGGAATTACACGCTTTGTTACAGGCCTTGGCAAGAAGGTTCTGCTGGCGAATATTGCGGGCCAGATTGCAACCTCTCTGATTGGCGGAGATTTAACGCAGGCCTCTGTGCTCGGCGCATGGGCGGGAATTCTGGCGTATGCATTTCAAATTTACTTTGATTTTTCCGGCTATTCCGATATGGCGATCGGCCTGGGGCACATGTTCGGGTTTACGTATGTTGAAAACTTCAACTATCCCTATATTTCCAAATCCATTACGGAATTCTGGCGGCGCTGGCATATCAGCCTGAGCACCTTTTTTCGCGACTATGTGTACATTCCGCTGGGGGGAAACCGCAGGCATCAGTTGCGCAATATGTTTATCGTGTGGGCGCTAACGGGTCTCTGGCATGGTGCAAGCTGGAATTTTGTGCTGTGGGGCTTGTATTATTTTGTATTCCTGACGATTGAAAAGCTGTTCCTCGGAAAATACCTGAAGAAGCTGCCGGTGGTCGGCCATATTTACGCACTGTTGATTGTGGTGGTTGGCTGGGTATTCTTCTACTTTGACGATATGTCACGCCTGGGGCAGATGCTCCGTCTGATGTTCGGGTTGAGCGGGCAGGCAGGCGTATCGCCGACGGATACGATCCTGCTGAAAAACCATATTGTGTTCTTCCTGGTGGCTATCGTGGCATGCCTGCCTGTTTCGAAGCTGGTGAAGGGGTTGTTGGTCCGGTTTGCCCGCAGAGGGAGCGCACAGGAAATTGCGGCTGGCGCGGTTAGCATCGCCTATGATGTGGTGCTGCTGTTCTTCTCCACTGCGGCTTTGGTCGGCGCAAGCTACAATCCATTTTTATATTTCCGATTTTAAAGCGGGGAGGTAAGGTATCGGATATGAGAAAAAAGACAAATTCCCCCTCCGTTTATCATGTGGGGGCGCGGGGCGATCTTTCTGCGGATCGCAGGCGGCGCAAGGCGCGCAGCATTCAGAGAATACTTTGCCTTGTGGCGGTGGTGCTGTTTGTTGTGCCGCTGTTCGCATTGGGTGTGGCCAGCTTATTGGATACGGATCAAACGATCTCAGAGAAGGAGAACCGTACTTTGAAAGCGCGGCCGGAATTTAGCTTTCAGGCGTTGTTTGACGGCAGCTACACCAAGGATTTTGAGGAGTATTATGCAGATACGTTCCCACTGCGGGATTTTTTCCTCTCTGTCAATCAGAAGCTCAGCGGCGTTTTTACGCAGGCCGCTGGGAAGAATGACCTCGTCTTGATCGAAAAAGAGGGCAAGGATGATTTCGGTGGGGAAGCACTCATACCGGAAGAAGAAACGGGCGGCGAGCAGCCTTCCCGCCAGGAAGCAGAGGCAAAAGCGCCCTATCAGCCGCAAGTCAATGATGATGAAGTGTATGAGAGCGGTTATATTTTGGTGGATAAGGACCGAAAAGCGGCGCTGGAGATCTACACCATCAATAAACCGAGGATTCGAGATTATACAGATGTGGTCAACCGATTGGCCCAGACGCTACCGGAGCAGAAGATCTATGCGCTGCTGGCGCCGACCGCAACAGAGTTTTATAGCCCGGAGGATTACCACACGGGCAGCCGCTCCCAAAAGGCGGGCATCGCCTATGCCTATGAGCAGTTCAAGCAGCCGAATCTGAAGGGCATTGACGCTGTTTCAGAAATTGGGCTGCATCTGGAGGAATACCTCTATTTCCGTACGGATCACCACTGGACGGCGCGCGGCGCTTACTATGCCTATGTGGCATTTTGCCGGGCGGCAGGGCTGGAGCCAGTGCCGCTTTCTTCCCTGAAGAGCGGGCGAATCGACGGTTTTGTCGGCAGCATGTATCGTTACACCAATGCGCAGGTGCTTCAGGATAACCCGGATTACCTGGAATATTTCCTGCCACGGCGTGAGGCGGAGGGCGAATACTATGATGATGCGAGCATGCAGAATGGACACCATCTGACAATTATCTCTACCAAGGTGAATGCGGATAATAAATACCTCGCCTTTATTCAGGGCGATACGCCGCTTTCTAAAATTGTGACGGATCAAAAAAATGGCAAAAAGATTCTCGTCATCAAGGATTCCTATGGCAATGCGCTGGTGCCGTTCCTCGTGGATAATTATGAGGAGATTTATGTGCTCGACCCGCGTAATCTGGAAACGAATCTGCCGGCCTTTGTGAAGGCACACGGGATTCAGGATATCCTTCTGGTCAACTATTCTCTGATTGGAGGGAACGCATCCTATCTGAAAGCATTGGAACAGATGCTTGGCTAAAAAGTGAGCTACAGCCGTGCCGGGGATTTTTCTGCGGCACGGCTGGTTTTCTTTGTATTTCCAATAAGCAAAACAAATTTGCGTAAAATATGAAGAATGATGTAATAAGGACGGAATTGTTTGGAATACGCTTGAAAAATTCGGTTAAATAGGATAGAATACCTTTGTTATGTTGAAATCATGGCGTAAGCGCTGTGGCTGATTGGCAGCTGCTTTTCAGCCGCACCGGCTGCCGGATAGTACATGAGAAAAGGATGAACACAATGGCAAACAAGAATGAAAAATCGCAGGCAGAGCTGTACCGCGAGGAGCGGAAAGCGCGCCAGGCGAAGCTTGCAAAAAAACGCGAAAAGAAATCGCCCAGGCGCGTTGCGGCGGAGCAGGGGCTGATCAAGGCGATTCCCTATGTGGTCGTGGCGGTTGCAGCTATTTGCTTTGCGGGCTGGTTCCTCAACTTTATGGGTGTGCCGCAGCGCATGACAACGGTGATGACTGTGGGCGGTGAAAAGATCAACCAGGCGGAGTATACGTATTATTACCAGCAAATTTATTCCAACTATGCAAGCCAGGCGCAGCAGTATGCGCAGTATGGCATCACCGGGGTCGCCGGCATGCTGGATTACAGCAAGGTCCCCAGCGAGCAGGTCTATGATGGTGAGGATGCCGAGGGTAAGGGCGACGATTACATGTGGTCTGACTTCCTGCGGGATAAGACGAATGAATATATTCAGCAGTATGTTGTGCTGGGCGCAGCGGCGAAGGAGGCCGGCATCACGCTCAGTGAGAGCGAGCAGGCAGATATTGACGAATCCATCAAGAGCCTGCGCGAGCAAGCTGCGAGCAATGATTTTTCGCTCAACGCCTACCTTCGGCTGTATTATGGCCGCGGCGTAAATGAGGATATCCTGCGCCACGCTATGGAGCTGGAAACACTGTCCAACAAGCTGTTTGAGCAAAAGGGCGACGAGCTTGCTGCGGCATATACAGACGAGCAGCTGGAAGAGAAGTATCAGGCGGATAAAAACACCTACGATGCCGTTACGGCACGGCTGTTTATGATCTCTGTTGAAACGCCGGATTATCCGGAGGACGCAACGGATGAGGAAAAGGCAGAGCTTGACGAGGAAGCGGCCGCCGATGCAAAGGCAAAGGCCGATCAAATGCTCAGCCGTGTGACGGATGAGGAATCCTTCAAGGAGCAGGCTTTGGCAAATGCCTCTGAGGATGAAAAGGAAAATTACGAGAAGGATGAGGCTACACTGATGGAGAATTCCGCAGTGTCAGATTTCTCTCAGATCGGTGATGACGCCGTGGAATGGGTTTCCTCTGCTAAGGCGGGCGATAAGCGGGTGTTTGAAACCGATATGGGTTGCTATGTTGTTTATATCGTAGAGGCTGCCCACCGCAACGAATCTGCAACGATCGATGTTCGCCATATCCTGTTCCAGGTTGACTCCGAGGCGGAGGATCAGGAGGCCGCAAAGGCTGAGGCAAAGCAGAAGGCTGAGGATGCGCTCGCCGAATGGGAGAAGGGCGATAAAACAGAGGAAAGTTTTGCCGCCCTGGCCACGGAGCTGACGGAGGACCCCGGCTCCCAGAGCACAGGCGGTTTGTATGAAAATGTTTATGAGGGCCAAATGGTGCAGTCGTTTGAGGATTGGTGCTTTGATGAGGCACGTAAGCCGGGCGACACAGGCATTGTGGAATCGGAGAATGGCTACCATGTGATGTATTTCGTTGAGAAAAACGAGGAGCCGCTTTGGAAGAGCCAGATCCGCGAGGCGCTGAGCCAGGAGGATGCGCAGACCTATATTGAGGAGCTGGTGGAGAAAGAGGAAAATCAGGTTGTGCTCAAGGGCAACCGGGTGCAGAAGATCATCGATAAGCTGATGGAGCAGATGAAGAAAAATTTGGCCATTAACAACGCTGCTTGAGGCCCTGGCCTGTATATAAAAAAGGAGCAAGCCCCTGTTGGATTTTGAACTGAACCAGTAAAACTGGACAATAGACACCCCCCCTGATGTAGGATAATAACTACATCAGGGGGGATTCATATGAGCAAACGCAGATACACGAATATGTTAGTTTTACTGCCAGAAATAGAGCAGATGCTGGAATCCGGAAGGTAGTGTCAAGGAATTTTCGCAAAAAGGTTTGCAGGCTCTGGCATGAGTGAAGTCAGCCGGCAATGGAGGTATCCGCAAGAGCCGCCTCCAGGTGCTTCATGTTCATGTACTTCTTGTTGCCCCACTGGGTACCGGCCA
>CASDTH010000042.1 GCA_949283655.1 uncultured bacterium | reverse complement strand
GGGAGGCATCCCGATGCTGCCAACGAAGCCGGAGCGTGATGCGGCAGAGGCAGAAAAGCAGGAGCAGCAGAAGGAGGCGGCCGCCGCAAAGGCGTAAATGGCCTTTTAAAAAGAATCTGGAATCAAAAAACGGGTGCTGTTCATTGAGCACGTCAGATCAGGAAGCCTTTTTGTAAAGAATACGACATAATGCAATATTAGAGGCATCATATTTCTATTTAAAAAATTACTCAGACAGTCTCCCTGCTTGCAAAAAAAGCAAGATATGTAATATAATCGTTTAAAAATAGGAGCATTATGAAAATAATAACGGAACGACTTATTATTCGTGAACTTTGTAAAGCTGATTACCCGGAATTTGAACGAACGCTGAACGATGTTCAAAAGACTTGTTTTGGGAGCGGAAAAGGATTTTTAAATTGGTTGATTTCACAATATTCCGCCATGGATATTATAAATGGGGTGATCTCTTTTGGTATTTTTGAAAAGGCAACTGGAAAACTGATGGGTACGATAGGCGCGGGAAAACATGACGATCTGCACGAACCGGAAATATTTTATTATTTATTATCAGAGTATCGTGGGCAAGGGTTTGCCTCAGAGGCAGCGAAAGAAGTAACCGAATGGGCATTGAGAAATCATAATATTCCCTATTTAATTGGTACAGTTGCTGTAGACAATGTCAAATCCCAACATGTTTTAGAACGGTGCGGCTATCAATTTGTCGCTATACGCTCACTTTTGGTACATGCCACAAATGAGCGGTTTGATTTTAAGTATTACAGGTATTATAACGCGAAATATAAACATAATTTTACATAAGACAAAGCCCGAAGAAAACTTCGTTGTTTCTGCGGGCTTTGTTTTACTTCCTTCTATAGTTGTTGCTTTTGAGAAGCATCTGTTTGATACAATTGATTTTCCCAAAAGAAGCAACGAGGGCTTTCCCAGACGGAAAAGCCCTCGCCCGTATCATGGGTTTGGATTGTTTAAAACCCAAACGGATTAAAATAAGCGTTTGTGGTTGTGTTTTCTGCCACTTCATCGGAGGTGCCTTTATCCTCCACAAGCGTTGCTTTCACATCAAATTCTTGTGTGTCGTAATTGTTATCAATCCGGCACAGCGTCAGGGTAATGGTATCCCCAACCTCACTCTCTTCAATCAACTCTGGCAAAATATTAGAATCATCCAGATCCTGCCCGTTCACGGCGATGATCATATCACCCGGTTGAGCGTCTGTATTGGCGAGCGCACTGTCAGAGCTGATGCTTTTGATGACCAGCGTGCCGGCGGGCAAATCCTTCAGCTGCACTACCATCCGATAGCCGGATTGCTGGTTTGCTTCATAATAGGTGACTCCAAGCTTGGGCCTGCCGGAGACATAACCGTTTGCGATAAGCTCGTCAACAATTTCTTTTGCAGAATTAATTGGGATGGCAAAGCCGATGCCCTCATACCCTTCTGCGATCTTGGAGGAGTTGATGCCGATAACTTGGCCATACATATTGACGAGCGCGCCACCGGAGTTGCCGGGGTTGATTGCCGCATCATGCTGGATGCACTTCATCTGATAGCCGATTTCGCTGCTGATCGGGCGGTCAATCGCGGAGACATAACCGCCAGTAAGCGTGCCAAAAAATTCTGTGCCGAGCGGGTTACCGATTGCAAACACCTGCTGACCAACCGCCAGCTTGGAGGAATCGCCAAATGTAGCGGCCTGCAGGCCGGAGGCCTTGATGCGTAACACCCCGACATCGGAGCGCTCATCATAGCCGACAATATCCGCATCGTAGGTAGTGCCATCCTCCAATTGAACGGTAACTTCTATATTGTTGCCGCTGATAACATGTGCGCAGGTGATGATATAGGTATATTCTCCACTATCATCCTGGCCCATCACAATACCGGTCCCTTCACCGGATTCCGATTGGCCGCTTTGGCCGAACAGGTTTTGCGTCTGCTCCGATACGATTACACCGACAATGGAGGGCTTGACCTTCGCGGCCACCTCTTCTGCAGAGAGCTCGCCACCCTCCCCTGTGGTGGATTGGCTATCCGGCGTGGCCTGGATATCAAGCGTTGGGCCGTTTTCGTTAACGGCGTTATTTTCGCCGCCGTTCTCCCGCGTCAAGCCGATCGCAATCCCGATACCAGCCGCAACAAGCGCAATGCAGAGGATGATGATCAGGAGGATCAGGCCAGTTTTCTTCTTCTTTTTCCCATTCCCGCCGTTCTTGCCGTCAACGGGGGGCTGGTTATATTGATAAGGGGATTGATACGGGCCCTGCTGATAACCGCCGGAGCTATAAGCGCCTTGATAAGAATCTCCATATTGTGAGCTATTTTCCACATGAAAGCCGCTCGTGCCCGTATCGTGATTGCCGCTTTGCCCAAAGGCGTTGTTTTCCTCCCCGCTGGCCGGGGTGCTGTTTTTATCCCATTCATTCATGGTGAAATGCCTCCTTGCTTTGTGCTGCTTTCAGCATAAAGGGTTCCTTTCGCTATTGTGTCACGGCTGTGTGAACAGTCTTTAAACATTGTGGGAAGAAATTATAACCGCCGGAAATTTACTAAAATAATTTTCCGTATTGCAATGGAATCCAAAAAACAAACTCGGTGTATTTGCCCTCTTCGCTCTTTACAGAGATTTGGCCACCATGCATTTCAATGATGCTTTTTACAATATAAAGGCCAAGCCCTGCGCCCTTCACATCAAAGCTGCGAGATTTATCTACCTTATAAAAGCGCTCAAAGATTTTGCCGATATCTTCGGATGAAATGCCGGCTCCGGTGTTGCGGATGCGGACGATCACTTTTTCTGTATCTGAAAGGATGGATGCGGCGATCTGGCCGCCTTCCTGTGTGAATTTTACCGCATTATCCACCAGATTATACAGCACCTGGTGGATCATATCCTGATCTGCTTCCACCGTTACGCTTTGCATTTCTTCCAAACCGGCGATTTCAATTTTTTTGCGCTCAATACTTTGCTCAAACAATAGAAAAACCTGAAACAGCTGAGCGGAGATATCGAATTTACCCGGCTGCAGCTTTAGCTCGCCAGCCTCAATTTTGGACATGTTGAGCATGGTCATCACCAGCCGTGCTAGCCGCTTGACCTCGGCAGAGACAATTTCCAAATAATGCTGTTGCTGCTCCTTCGGGATGGTGCCGTCGAGGATGCCGTCGATGAAGCCACCGATGGTTGTCATGGGCGTTTTCAGCTCATGCGAGACATTTGCCACAAAGCTGCGGCGGGAGGATTCCAAAACAGCGAGCGCTTTTGCCATAGAGTTAAACGCAGTGGCCAGCTCCGCCAGCTCACCGCTACCGTGTGACTGCACACGGTAGGAGAAATCCCCACGTGCATAGCGCTTTGTGGCCGCGCTCATTTCTCGCAGTGGGCGGATGAGGTTATAGGTTAGCACATAAACCGCCACAAAGGCCAGCAGCAATGCCATCAGAGCGGAAAATAGGAACATTTTAAAGACGTTCCACAAATATGGCCCTAGGCCGGAGGAGGAGGGCTTGGTGGCAAACACCAGAGCCACCGTTTCGCCATTGACCTGCACTGGCTCGCCAATGATAAAATGAGAGTCACGATAAACGCCCTCTACCTTACCCACGCGGATATATTCCTCGGCAATTGTCTGCTGGATGATATCAGCAGGGAAATGCATCCCATCATGAATCTGGCAGGCGCTTGCGTTGAACACCTGCATTTCGGGTGCAAAAAGATCTTTGCAGAGGATGACGGAACCATCCAGATTACAGATGAAAACATCCGCCTCAATGGAGGAGGAAACGAGCGACAATGTGTTGCATAGAATGGTCACCGTGCCCTCGCCATCCACATCCAAACGGCCGGAGCCGAGAAGATCGGCCGTTGTGGAGGCCACCTGAAGGGCGTTTTCCTTAAGCAGATTGGTCTTTTCGGTACGCCAGTAATTGGAGACAAAAAGCAGCAGCGAGCACCCGAGCACAGCAAAACAGATGAAAATCACCATCGTGATTACCAGATAATATTTTGCAAACAGGTTCAGGCGCTGCGCGTGGATTCGTTTTTTCACATTTATTCAGCCTCGCTTTCTTAACCCCTTGGATCAGGTGCTGTGCAAGGCGGATTAATCCTTTGTTTCAAATTTATAGCCCACACCCCAAACCGTTTTCAGCGCCCATTTATCGCTGACGCCCTCCAGCTTTTCGCGCAGCCGTTTGACGTGAACGTCAACCGTGCGGGAGTCTCCATAATAATCAAATCCCCACACTTCATCCAACAGCTGGTCGCGGGTGAAAACACGGTTTGGGTTGCTGGCCAGGTGATAAATCAGCTCCAGCTCTTTTGGCGGCGTATCGATTTGCTTACCGTCCACACGGAGCTCATAGTTGGTGAGGTTGATTACCAGCTTGTCGTAGCGAACTTCCTTGATCTGCTCAGAATTGCTGTTGGATGTGCGGCGCAGCACTGCCTTGACGCGCGCAACAACCTCTTTTGCCTCAAAGGGCTTCACCACATAATCGTCCGCTCCTAGCTCAAGGCCGAGCACCTTATCGAAGGTTTCCCCTTTGGCGGTGAGCATGATAATGGGCTTGTCCGAAAAGCGGCGAATCTCCCGGCAGACCTGCCAGCCATCCAGCTTTGGCAGCATAATATCCAGCAAAACAAGGTCAGGCTGTATGGATTGGAAGGTTTCCACAGCAGCCATGCCGTCGTTTACGATCTCTACTGTGTAGCCCTCCTTCTCCAAATAAAGGCGCAGCAGCTCACAGATGTTGGGGTCGTCATCTACGACCAGAATTTTTTCCAGGCTCATGATAAATCCTCCTCCATTACCGCAAAAGGCAGGGCGGCTTTCTGTTCGATTCGTCGGGGTTTCGTGCCGGCGCCAGAAAGGGGAACGGCAGTCCAGTTGCCCACAGCGGCTGTGTGCCTGCCTGAGCGGCATACCAGCCCCCTATGCGCCGGTATTTTGTATCCCTATTCATTATATCGCGAAAAGAGAGCGGTTGATGAATATTTTTTAAATTTTTGCGCAAGTGCAAAAGGGCACGGAAGAAAAGCATTTCTTCCGTGCTCCTAGCATGCGTTACTGGTTAAAACCGGTTTTTCGGCTTCTTGGGCCGTTTCACTTTAGAGCCTTTTCCACGATGGAATAGCTCAGGCTTCTTTTTATAAACGATTACCAGGGCAATCACAATCAGCACTGCACAGATAGGCAGCACTATGCTGACAACCTTTTTCCAAACGGAGCTGTTGGTGGCTGTAACATCTGCCATAGCCTGATCCGCCGTTGTGCCCTCAGTGCTATCGCCATCGTCAAGCACGACAAGGCCATCATTGAGGCCGATCACATTGCCGTTTTCATCCGTAACATATTCCGCACCGGCAGGCAAGCTGTACTCGTCGCCATTGCCATCCACATAAATGAGGCTGCCATCCGGGAGAATCATGGATTCGAGCTCCCCAGTGGGGATTTCATAGGTGGGGTATTTCAAGTCGGGAAGCGTCGGATAGGTTTCATCCGGCAAATCCTCCGAGCCATTGATGAGCTTTACGGAGTAATTCATAGTTTCTGTTTTGCCTTCCACCGTATTCGTGACCTGATAGCTGAGCGTGGTGGATTGGCCGATCATGGAAAAGTGAATCTCCGTGGCGCTGCCACTTTTGATCTCCTGACCGTTTACCGTGATTTTTGCTCCGTTTTTCAAAGCGGTAGCGCGCACACGAATATCCCGCAGCTTGTAGGGGAGTTTTACCTCATAGTTGGAAATATCGCTGTAGAATTGATCCTCCAGCGGGAAATAGCCGAGGCTGAGCACCTCTTCCCACGCCTGCTGGTTTGTGAACTCCTTTGTGATTTTATCACTGCCCTTCTCTTTGGCCATCTGGCGCAGAGTCAGGCGGGGCACATCCTCGTTTTCAAGCGCCTGCTGCATGTTCCAGGTGGCGTCCATCGCGGGGATGTAAGGGATGGGGGCATTTTTCAGCTCATAGCGCTGGCTGAGCATAGCGGAGAGATAGGCAAGCCCCAGCTCCTCGTCGGAGATATCGTCCGGATTTTTGATATCTGTGACCACGCCGTCCTTATAGAGCGGGTATTGTAGATCAACGATCAGTGTGCGGATTGTCAATAGCTTAAATACCTTTTCATCCGGCATATCGTCCGGGATCGTGATGGAGCCATACCGCTCCTGCGCGAGATTCCATTTTGCCAGAGTGAGCACGAGCTCCCGAACGGTTTCGATCCCTTCCGGCAATTCAAGCGTCTCATCCTGCGCTTCCATCATGGCGGCCAGATACTGCACCAGCGCTTTCTCCAGCCCCGTGCCAGGCTCAATTGTCGGCACAACCATATTATCCAGGGAAGGAATCAGCTTATAAATCTGATTTTTCATCAGGGCATAGAGCAGGGTGACGTAGGTTTCAGTATTCTCATCGTCCTCCGGCGGCATAACAATGCCGTTTTCTACTAGCCAGGCGCGCATCTCCTCCTGCGAGACATCTTCCGTGATGCCCATGAAACGGATGACGTCATTTGCAAAGCGCAGAGCGAGGATATATTGCTCATAGCGCGCATCCTCATCCATCGTATAGGCGTTGACCCAATAGGAGATGTCGCTTTCAAATTCGCTCAGGCTTTTATCGTGCCGGTAATCTGTCTGCGGCACCATGGTGGCGGTTTCAAACGCATAGCCGCCCTTATCATAGGTGACAATCAAGCTTTGCAGCCAGGCGCTGCTTTCTGGTGTGGATTCAAATTGCTGCTCCACCTTCGCGGCATAGGCCACCCAACCGGCGCACAGGCAGCTGGCTGCCGCGGCTATGGCAAGCAAAAGGCTGAGCACTCGTTTGCTTTTCATTGGAACACTCCTTTGAGACGGGCAATGTCTGTGTGCGACAAGATTCCTATCGATACGGTCTCTATTTTAAGCGCTCGAGGAAACAAAGTCAAGGCGGGGGAAAAGATTCCTACAGCCGTGATACCGGCAGCTTTTTTGTGGAGAGGCTTGCCCTTTTCAGCAGAAATTGATATGATTCCTATCAGGAGAATTTTGTGAATAGGGAAGGGATTGCTTTGATGAAACCCAATCTTGCGTTGCGCACGGCCAATTCTGATTTGCTGCCGACACAGGATCGTTATGCCGAATTGTTAAGCGCCGGCGATGTGGGCGCCACCACGACGGCTTGGCGGGGCGATACGGCGCTTTATCTGCTTGTTGTGCTCAGCGGGGAAACGGCTGTCAGCGGGCTGCACGTGGCCGGGGGCGCATTCCGTTCACCGGCGGGCGAAATCGCCGCCGGTGCGGTATCCTGTGTGTTCCTGAAGGAGACGAAAGCATTTGTTGGCAACGGGAAGAAGGATGACGGCTCGCGCCAGAGCTTCCCGGATGTGCTTTATGGCCCCGGCCCGGTGAATTTGGAGCCGGCCCGGGTGCAGGGGGTTTTTGTCTCTGTTCATGTGCCGGAAGGCGCTGTACCCGGCATTTACCAGGGCGAAATCCAGGTGACGGCTGGCGGGCTGGAGGCGCCGCTGACAAAGCAGCTGACGCTGGAGGTGCTGGACGTTGTGCAGCCAACTCCGGAGGACTACCGCTTTGACATTGAGCTGTGGCAATACCCTTACCGCGTGGCGCAATATTATGGGTTGGAGCCGTTTTCGCAGGAGCATCTGGAGGTGCTTCGGCCGCATTTGGAGCGCTACCGCGCGCTTGGCGGCCATGCCATTACAGCCAGCGTTGTAGAGGAGCCATGGAATGGGCAGACCTATGGCGCTTACCCCTCCATGGTGAAATGGATTCGCCGGGTGGATAGAAGCTTTACCTTTGATTTTTCGGATTTTGACCGTTGGGTAGGCTTTTGCCGTGAGCTGGGCCTGGGGGATAAAATTATTTGCTACAGCCTCATCCCCTGGGGGCACAAGGTTGCCTATTATGATGAAAAGAAAAAGCGGATGAAATCTGCCGCGCCGCGCCCCGGAACCCGGCGCTACCGCAAGCTTTGGGCACCGTTTTTGCAGGCGCTTTGCGCCCATGCACAGGAGAAGGGCTGGTATGACCAGATTTACATTGGCATCGATGAGCGCAAACGCATGGAAAAGGCCTACAATCTGATCGACAGCGTCACAGCCAGCTTTGGCGCGCCGCTGAAAAAGGCGGCGGCGATGGATCATTTCAGCGCAGGCTATTTCCCGCTGATTGACCGCATGGCAAGCGTCAGCGTCGGCTCCGACCCCGCCAAAAAGGCGCTGGAGGATTACCGCGTGCTGGCAAAACGCCGCAAAGAGGCGGGCGGCCTACAAACCACGGTTTACACCTGCGTTGGGCACTTCCCCAACAGCTTTACTTATAGCTTGCCGGCGGAGAGCTATTGGACGATTTTCTTTGCCGCTGCACAGGGGGCGAACGGCTTTCTGCGCTGGGCATATGACGCCTGGGTAAAGGATCCTCTGCGCGACACAACGCACGTCAGCTTTGAATCGGGGGATTGCTTCCTCGTCTATCCCGATGAGCCGGATTCCGCCCATCCGCAGACAAAATCGAGCGTGCGGCTGGAGAAGCTGGCGCAGGGGATGCGTGATATCAACAAGCTGCTCTTCCTCGCGGAGCAATCCCCGGCGCTTGCGCAGCAGGCGCGGCTGCTGCTCTCACAGGTGCGGATGGATTACACACAGCAGGGCGAGGCCGTGGCGGATGAGAAAACGCGCGCACAGCTGCCTGCGGATATGGAGGCGCTGCGGCAGGGGCTGTGGGCGATGACACGGGCATTCCTGTCAGGGCGGGCATAAATCCGAACGCCGGGCCGTTGGAAACGGAAACGCTTCCAACGGCCTGTTTCGCATAATTTTTTTGCTTCTTTGCACGGGAATTTGGGAAAGGTGTTGACATCGCCTGTGTTTTACGATAAAATAAACCTAAGAATTGAATAACAGAAAGAAACGAGTGTATTTCTAGGAGATATGAGAATAGAAACGGCTCCCGTGTGATGGGGTGTGTTTTCTGTTCTCTTTTTATTTGATCTAGCAAAAATTTAAGTGCGCCGCGCAGGAGAAAGGCACACAAGGGAGGTTATGAATTTGGGGAAGTATGTGCTGGCGCTTGACCAAGGCACCACAAGCTCACGGGCAATTGTGTTTGATAAACAAGGCCAGATCCTTGCCAAAGCGCAGAGGGAATTTGGCCAAATCTACCCCAACGCAGGCTGGGTAGAGCATGATCCAATGGAGATTCTCTACAGCCAGCTGCAATCGGTGGCGACCGTGCTTGCCTCCGGCAAGATCGATGCCAGAGAGATTGCCGCAATCGGTATTACCAATCAGCGGGAGACGACGATTCTCTGGGACAAAACGACGGGTAAGCCGGTTTATAACGCGATCGTTTGGCAATGCCGCCGCACGTCGGATGATTGCACGCAGCTGAAAAACGAGGGCCTGGAGCCCTATGTGCGTGAGAAGACCGGCCTGATTATCGATGCCTATTTCTCCGCCACAAAGATCAAATGGATTTTTGATAATGTGCCCGGCGTCCGCGGGCTGGCGCGGCAGGGCAACCTCCTCTTTGGCACGGTGGAAACCTGGTTGATCTGGAACCTAACGGGTGGCAAAGTGCATGTGACGGATTATTCCAACGCTTCCCGCACAATGCTGTTTGATGTGGATAACCTCTGCTGGGATGAAGTGCTTTGCAAGCGGTTTGAAATTCCCATGTCGATTCTGCCCACTCCGGTCCCCTCTAGCCAGGTGTATGGGAAGGTAGCGCCTGGTATTCTGGGCCTTGAGCAGATTGAGGGCGTGCCTATCAGCGGCGCGATTGGCGACCAGCCGGCCGCCCTGTTCGGCCAGGCATGCTTCCAGGCCGGCCAGGCAAAGAATACATACGGCACTGGCTGCTTCCTTTTGATGAACACGGGCAGCAGGAGGATTCACTCCCAGTACAACCTGCTTTCCGGCGTGGCCTGGGGGCTGGATGGCAAGGTGGAATATGCGCTGGAGGGCAGCGCCTTTAACGCAGGCTCTGTGATCAAATGGCTGCGCGACGAGCTGCATATGATCGATACGGCGCGCCGCTGCGACGAGCTCGCCGAGAGCGTGCCGGATGCCAACGGCATGTATCTTGTGCCAGCATTCACAGGCTTGGGCGCCCCGTATTGGGATATGTATGCCCGCGGCTGTATTGTGGGCCTGACCCGCGGCGTGAACCGGGCGCATTTTGCCCGCGCGGTGCTGGAGAGTATCACCTACCAGATGACCGACCTGCTTGAGGCTATGATCAGCGATTCCGGCATTGAGATGCGGGATCTGCGCGTGGATGGCGGCGCAAGCGTGAGCGACATCATGATGCAGATTCAGGCGAACATGATCCAGACCTCTGTCAACCGGCCAAGGACCATTGAGACTACGGCTTTAGGCGCGGCGTATCTGGCAGGGCTTGCCGTAGGCGTCTGGAAGGATCGCGATGAGATCGAGCAAAATCGTGAGGTGGATCGCATATTCACCCCACAGATGGATAAACCTACCCGTGATAAGCTCTACGAGGGGTGGAAGCGCGCAGTCAGCCGCTCGCGTGACTGGGCGGAGCATTGACAGGTCAGGAGGAAAGCTTCCTCTTTATTAATTTTTTTGAAATCTAAAAAACGGAGTGATTCATCATGGCAAAAACCATCGTGGATTGGAAGACGATCGGCTCGTTTGTTACGGATGCCTTCGTTGGCGTCGGTGTGCCGCGAGAGGATGCGGAGATCTGCACGGATGTGTTGCTGGAATCCGACCGCCGGGGCATTGAGTCCCATGGCGTCAACCGCTTTAAGCCGATTTATATCGACCGTATCAACATTGGCATTCAAAACCCGGTGACCCATTTTGAGATCGTGAAGGAGACGCCTACCACAGCGGTGATTGATGGGCACGACGGCATGGGCCAGGTCATCGGCTATAAATCGATGAAGATGGCAATTGAAAAGGCGAAAAAATATGGTATGGGCATGGTGGCCGTGCGCAACTCCTGCCATTATGGCATTGCCGGCTATTATGCGACCATGGCTACCCGTGAAAATATGATTGGCATCACCGGCACAAATGCCCGCCCCTCCATAGCGCCGACGTTCGGCGTGGAGAATATGCTTGGCACCAATCCGCTGACCTTTGGTATGCCGACGGACGAGGCGTTTCCCTTTGTGTTAGATTGCGCCACTTCGATTACACAGCGCGGCAAGCTGGAGTATTATTCCCGCATCGGCAAGGCGACGCCCGCCGGCATGGTCATCGGCCGGGATGGCACGGCGAAAACGGATACGGATGCAATCCTTAAGGAGCTCAACACTGGCGAGGCGGCACTTGCCCCGCTTGGCGGTATCGGTGAGGAGATGGCCGGCTACAAGGGCTATGGTTATGCGACAGTTGTGGAGATTTTAAGCGCTGCCCTGCAGCAGGGCAATTATTTGAAGATGCTTACTGGTATCGGTGAGGGCGGCAAAAAGGTGCCCTACCATCTGGGCCATTTCTTCATCGCGATTGATACCGAGGCCTTTGTGGGCGCAGAAGCCTTTAAGAAAACGGCGGGCGATATTTTGCGTGAGCTACGCGCCTCTACTAAGGCGCCGGGCGAGGAGCATATCTATACCGCCGGCGAAAAAGAATGGAATATTTGGTGTGAGCGCAAGGAGAGCGGCGTGCCGATTAACGACGCTGTGCAAAAGGAGCTCTGTGCTGTGCGGGATCAGCTTAAGCTGACGCAATACGTTTTCCCATGGGAGAAATAAGACGCAAAGAGCTGATGATTAAGATAGCTTCCGGGTAACCGCCGGGCCGTTCGTTGAGATTGCGCCTTCGGTTACCGTCCCCCCTTTTTGTGAGGGCGGAATATCCTGACCTATATTCCGTCCTTTCCCCCCTTTTTTTAGTTTTACATCATCGATCATGGAGGAATGTGCAAATGGATTACGCAAAGGAATCGCTGCGGCTTCACTATGAGTGGAAGGGCAAGCTGGAGGTAACTCCACGGGCGAGCGTTAAGACGAAGGAGGAGCTTTCTCTTGCTTACACGCCGGGCGTTGCGCAGCCTTGCCTGGAAATTCAAAAGGATATCAGCAAATCCTATGAGCTCACGCGCCGCTGGAACACCGTTGCCGTTGTAACGGATGGCACGGCAGTGCTGGGCCTTGGCGATATCGGGCCGGAGGCCGGTATGCCGGTCATGGAGGGCAAATGCGTTTTGTTCAAGGCCTTTGGCGATGTGGACGCAATTCCGTTGTGTATCCGCAGCAAGGATGTGGATGAGATTGTCAACACCGTCGCTCTGCTGGCAGGCAGCTTTGGCGGCGTGAATTTAGAGGATATTGCTGCCCCTCGTTGCTTTGAAATCGAGCGTAAGCTCAAGGAGCGCTGCGATATCCCGATTTTTCACGATGACCAGCATGGCACAGCGGTGATTTGCTCCGCCGCCATTATCAACGCGCTGAAAATTGTCGGCAAGCAGCTCTCGGATTGCAAGGTTGTTTTCAGCGGCTCCGGCGCGGCGGGTGTTGCGATTGCGAAGCTGTTGATGAGCCAGGGCCTGAAAAAGGTGATTATGTGTGACCGTAAAGGCATCATCAGTGCGGATGACCCCTCCCTGACGCCTGCCAAACGGGAGATTGCCGCCTTCACAAATGCGGAGCATGAGCATGGCACGCTGGCGGATGCGCTCAAGGGCGCGGATATTTTCATTGGCGTTTCCGCTCCGGGCATCGTATCGCAGGAGATGGTACATTCCATGGCAAAGGATCCGATTGTTTTGCCGATGTCGAACCCTGTGCCGGAGATTATGCCGGATCTGGCATTGGCGGCGGGAGCCAAGGTGGTTGGCACAGGCCGTAGCGATTTCCCAAATCAGATCAATAATGTGCTCGCTTTCCCGGGCATTTTCCGCGGCGCGCTGGATGTGCGTGCAAGCGATATCAACGAGGAGATGAAGATTGCCGCCGCGCACGCGCTGGCGGAGCTTGTCTCCCCGGAGGAACTTTGCCCGGAATATATCCTGCCCAAGGCGTTTGACGAGCGCGTAGGCCCTGCGGTGGCAAAGGCGGTTGCCGAAGCCGCGCGCAGGAGTGGCGTGGCCCGGATTTAATGCTTACGCTGCTGGACTGTCTGAGAGCGGGTAGGGGAGAAGCGCCTTGCTGGGCGTGGCGGCGGCATCCATTTGCTTGATGGCGCTGCCGAAGAGTCCCCATTTGGATTGCTCATGCCGTTCTTCTTTCTTTTTTCAAACCAATCGCGCCGCCTGATTCACCCGGGCGGCGCGATTGGTTTTAGTGACAGGGGAGCGCTGGTAAAAGCATTCCGTTTTGCAATGCGGCAAAGGCAAAACAGCCTGCCATTGATTGTGTGGTATGAACCGCCCGGTAGGGCCGGAAGGGAAGGGTACGGCTTTAGAGCTTTAAAAAATCTTTTCGGTACGCTACCCCAAAGGCCTCGGCCAGTTGGCGCAGCTGTGCATCCTGTATCGTATTGCGCCGGGGGAGATGAGCGGTGAGCATATAGATCTGGGCGGCCTTTTCCACTGTTTCGATCAGGCCGAAGGTCTCATCCAGCGTGCGCCCGGCGGCGTAAATGCCGTGCATTGCCCAGATCACAAGGCGAAATTCCCGCATTTTTTCCGCTGTGGCCTCGCCGATGGCGTTGGTGCCGCAAAGCATCCAGGGAAGCACGCCCACGCCGTCTGGAAACACTACAATGCATTCCGTACACATTTCCCACAGTGTGTGGGTAATTTTACGCTCATCGAGCTCATGTACATAATTCATGGCGAGCGTATGGGTGGGGTGCGAGTGCATGACCACACGATTCGCCGGGTCCACGCTCAGACGCGCCATATGGCTCATCAGGTGGGCGGGCAGTTCCGAGGTGAATTGGCCACCACCTCGGTAACCCCATAGCAGCTCTGCACAGGCGCCATCCTGTGAGATGCGAAAGAGCCCGAGGTTTTCCTCCGGATCGCGCGCCACATTTTTAAAATATTTCCCCGTGCCGGTCACCAGAAAGAGGCGCCCGGCAAGTGATGCGGCCTGAAAGCCAAGCGGGATTTTGCGCAGCACACGGGAGAGCTCCAGATAGGGGGAGACGTCACGCTCCTCCAGCAGGAGGCTAATATTGCCGCCGTTGCGTTCATCCCAGCCGAGGCGGTACATGTTGCTGGCCGTGTGCGTCATTTCCGCCAGAAAAGGGGCGGTGAGAATCTCCTTCATCTCCGGTTCACCAACACTTCCTGCTCATATTGCATGATATCGCTGAGGTAGTCCGCAGCCAGCCCCTGCCGTGCGAGATATTCCTCCCATACGCCGCCGAATGGCAGTGTTTTCAGCGATTCCTGCCACACCATCAGCTCCGTCATCCGGTTCTCCTCCTGAAGCTGGCGCAGCATCTGGTTCGGTTGAAGCAGGGCAAATAGCAATGCTTTTTGCACACTGCGCGCACCGGTTACCCAGGCGCTGATGCGGTTGATTGCCGCATCAAAATAATCCGTTGCAAGAAAAACACGGTGCAGTGCGTTATTGCGCACAATCTCTTTGGCGATTTCCCGCGTTTCATCGTCGAAAAGGACGACATGGTCGCTATCCCACCGAACGCCGCGCGTGATATGCAGCGCAATTTTTTCGTGAAAGGCCAGCAGAGCGGAAATTTTGTCCGACACCAGCTCCGTTGGGTGGTAATGGCCGTTATCCATCAGTGGCACAATGCCCTTTTGATCCGCATATTGCAGGCAAAACTCGGAGGAGCCGACCGTATAGGATTCCAGACCGATGCCGAACACCTTGGATTCCAGCGTGACGAAAACATGCGACCGGTCATAGGGCGCGGCGAGGATTTCATCCAGCGACTGCCGGAAACGCAGGCGCGGAGAAAGCCGGTCGGCAGGAATATCCTTGTAGCCATCTGGAATCCAGATATTCATCACGCAGGGCACGCCGGTCTCTTGTGCAAAATAGGAGGCAATTTCCAAGCAGCGCTTGCCGTGCTCCACCCAAAACCGGCGGACCGTTTCATCCGGGGAGGAGAGGGTGAGGTTTTCCTGCACCATAGGGTGGGAGAAGAAGGTGGGGTTAAAATCCAGCCCCAGCCCGCGCTCCCTGGCAAACGCTACCCATTGAGCAAAGTGCTGAGGGCCGATCTGATCCCGGTCTGCAAACTTGCCCTCTTCGAACATGGCATAGCTGGCGTGCAGGTTCAGCTTCTTTTTGCCGGGGATAAGGGAGAGGGCTTTATCGATATCCGCCATCAGCTCCTGCGGTGTGCGCGCCCGGCCGGGATAGTTGCCTGTAGCCTGAATCCCACCCGAAAGCGCCTCCTTGCTGTCGAAGCCCGTCACATCATCCCCCTGCCAACAGTGGATGGAGAGCGGAACCCCCTGCAATGTACTGAGCGCTGCCTCTGTATCGACGCCGACGTGTGCATACTGGCTGCGCGCTTCTTCATATGGTGTCATCATGCGAAACCTCCTTTGGCAGAGCATTTCCTTCAACTGGATTTCACATCCGTGTACCCCGGTACATGGATGCGATTCTGTTGCCATTATAAGATGCTTAAGCGAAAAGATCAATCAAAATACAGATTTTTTAAAGTGTATTTTACATTACGCAATCCTTTTGACTGGGGCAACGCCTCGGGAAGACGCTGCGGATTATAGGGTGACGCCATCCTTTAAAATTGCAATTTCCCGGTAGCCGTTTTCTTCGTTTCTGGTTGGCTGGCCGCTGGCTACGCAGAGCATAAGCTCAAAAAGCTTTGATGCGGCACAGGGGTCTGTGAGCGCCTGGCCGGCATCAAAATCGATCCAATGTGGTTTCAGCGCAGCAAGGGCGGAGCGAGAGGCGATTTTGATGGTGGGCACCGGTGCACCGAGCGGTGTGCCGCGGCCAGTCGTGAACAGGATTAGGTGGCAGCCGGCTGCAGCGAGATTGGTGGCGGAGACAATATCGTTGCCCGGGCCGTTGAGCAGATTTAAGCCTGCCGCCGTGATACGCTCCCCATAATCCAGCACGGCGGTTACGGGGGAGGAGCCGCCTTTCTGCACGCAGCCGAGGGATTTCTCCTCCAGCGTGGTAATACCGCCCGCCTTGTTGCCGGGGGAGGGGTTTTCGCCGACCGGCTGATGATGCGCAAGGAAATATTGTTTATACCGGTTGATGAGCCGCACCGTCTGCTCGAAAACCGCCCGGTTGACGCAGCGATTCATCAGCAGCCGCTCTGCGCCGAACATCTCCGGCACCTCGGTGAGCGCCGCCGCGCCACCCATTGCGATCAAGCGGTCGGTTACGCGGCCCACCAGCGGGTTTGCAGTGATGCCGGAAAGCCCGTCGCTCCCACCGCATTTCAGGCCGATTTTCAGCCTGGAGGCAGGCACGGGGGTTCTCCGGTCGCCCTGCGCCTGTTTTTGCAGCTGAGATAGGATGGCGGCACCCTCGGCAAGCTCATCCGTGCAATCCTGCGCGTTCAAAAAGCGAATGCGGCGCTGGTCATATGTGCCGAGCGCTTTTTTGACCGCTGCGATGTGATTGCTTTCGCAGCCGAGGCCCAGCACCAGCACGCCGCCTGCATTGGGGTGACGGATCAGCCCGCAAAGGGTTTGCTGTGTGATTCGGTGGTCCTCGCCCAGCTGACTGCATCCATAGGGGTGGGGGAAGCACAGCGCGCCGGTTTTCCGGCTGAGCTGCTCCGCCAGCTTGTTGACGCAGCCAACCGTGTTGATGATCCAGATATCATTCCGGATACCAATTTCTCTATTTGCCCGCTCAAAGGCATCAACTTCAGAGGGAACGGCCGCAGCGGGCGGATGAAGAGCGGGGCGATAGGAATACTCCAGCAGGCCGGAAAGCGCGGTCTTTACATTATGCGTGTGCACATGGCACCCCTTGGGGATTTCCTGCGACGCGATGCCGATTGGGAAGCCGTATTTGATCACCACTTCGCCTTCGGCAATCCTGCGCAGGGCGTATTTGTGCCCATCCTGCAGGGATACTTTCACGTTATCCAGGGGATGAATTGTAACAAAATCCATGACGCTACCTTCTTCAAGCGAATGATAGGCAAAATAAATCGTCGTTTATTGGATGAATCGTTTAAAAATATAAAATTTCGGTCGCATTTCAAAGGCTCCCCTGCAAAATTTTTGTAAGAACGTGCAAGCAGAGAAACGGCGACTGTTGGAAGGCTTTTGATAAAACGCCAACCGGATGCGTGTGCTCTTGCACCCTTTGGCGTACGGTTTGTTTCCCGTGCTGGCGTGCGCTGATGCCGGGGAAAAGCAAGGCCCATGACACGCATTTGTGGCATGGGCACTTTGCATATCCTGCGCCTGCAAGTGCGGACGCACTTTTTGATTTACAGCAGATCCATTTCCCTTTGCAGAGAGCGGGAGACGTAACCTCCCCCAAATTTTAAGAAGCCCGCGATTTTGGATAGCTTGCCGGGATGTGAAAGCTTGCGGTCTTTTTCAGAAAGCCAGAAGTCAAACTCCCGCTTGTTGAGCGTATCGTAAAGCGGCGCGCCTGTGTGGCAGGCAGGCCAATCCGTTGCGCTCGCCGCCAGCAGAAGAAGGTTTTGATCGAGTGGAAGCGTGAATGTTTCTGCCCCGGCAGGCACCTCAAAGGTATATTTAAAGAAGTAAGCCTGCTCACCGTAGCTGTCTGCCCCATCTCGGTGCATGTGTGTCGCGTTCCAGGCGAGGACGGTCTGCTTGATCTGGCCGGTTTCCTGCATGCCGTAGAGATCCCACTTGCCAACCGCCTCAAACAGATCGTGCACCGTGAATAAAAAGCCGGTTTTGCCGATGGTCAACGCTGTGCGGCGGTCGCCTCTGAGCGAGGCCATCACCAGGCACAGGTGTGTCGCACCCTTGGGCACGGGCAGCTTTTGCCCATTGCAGAGGACGGCGTTCTTCGCCAAATCCTCCCTGGGGCCAGTGATAAACCGCACACCGCCGCAGTGAATTTCAGCAGGGAAGCGCTCCGCTGGAAGAGCGGCGTGGAAAGCAGCATCGAAATCCGTGCGGTTATGGTTAAAGGAAGTGATATCGACATCATAGGGGAGCGCAATGGGGAAGCTGCGCTTCGGTTTGCCGCTGACGGGCGGTGCGGCCAGCGTGACTGCAAATGAACGCGGCTCAAAAGCCTTCAGATCAAATTGCAACACGCCATCCTCCAGCAGGAATTCCCCCTCCTCCCGCGGCTCCTCGGAAGCATAGATCTCCCGCGCAGAGGCAATACCTGCGCCGAGCTCAAAGCGAATATTGGAACAGCTATGGCCCGCGCCCTCATTGAAGCGCACCACAATTTCATCCGTATCCTGCGCTTTTTTGACCGCTCGCACCAGCACGTTATCGTCGCTGATGCGGCCAAAGGAGAATTCGCGCCCCAGCTTGCCTTTGTGCTTGCCCACGAGGAAGGCATTCATAGGCTGATTGAAGCGCGCGGCAGCCATCTGCGTGCCGTTCTCGTAGCCGCCGGTGTGGCCGAAGATGCCGAAGCTGTAGCGGTTCAGGCCAAGATCCATTGTGTTTTGACCACTCTCGTCGCGGTAGGCGGATTGAGGGGTGTGAATCCCTGTCAGCCGCAGGCAGTTGTTGAGCGGTTTATCCCAGCCGCATTTGGAATCGCTCAGGATAGATACGCCGCAGCTGCCGTCTTCCTGCGTGATATCTGCCCACATCTGCGCAGGCACCTCATAGAGCTTCGGCGTGTTGTTGCCACGCTCAATCACACCGAGGCCGAGATCATAGCTTGCCTTGGGGTTGGAAACGGCGAGCGGGAACTGCGTTTTCAGCAGCCGCCGCAGCCCGCGCCACTCAATTTCATTATAAACCTCTACCGTGTCGCCGCCGGCGGAGAGAGAAATGACCTGACGGAATGTAGAGGCGCCGCAAATACGCAGCGTTTCAATCGCCACACGGGCAGGGCCGTTTTCTATGATGGTGAATTTTGGCGCGCGCGCATATTCCATCGGCTTGGTCATCACCTCGGGGTAGTCAAGCTCCCACGCAGGCCAATGTGTGCTGCCCAGATAGTGATGCACGCCCATTCGGATTGGGGCGGAGAGCAGATCCATATCCACTTTTTTATCATAGATGCTGGAGATATCGCCATTGTGATCCAGCGTTAGTCGGTAGCGCTCATTTTCCAGCAGCTTCTCCTGCGCGCGCAGCCGTGTTGGAATGGCGCAGGGGGATTCCGACTCCCGCACGTCATAGACTGCGTAGCCCATGGAGGGTACGCTGGCGATGAAGACGAGCTTGAGCGTTTCCCCGCTGCGGGACACCACCTGGGAGGGAACCTCCTCGCCGTTAAGATCAAACACCCGCAGATGCTGGCAGCCCTCGGAAACCGGAATAGAAGCGGTGACGGGGCCAACGCGGCTCTCGCTGCTTTGTAGAGGATTATTGACAATCACGGCGGAGCCCTTGACAAAGGCGGTATCCATCAGGGTGGAGATAGCGCCCACGCCCGCGCGGTATTCCTCCGCGAACTCATTAAGAGACAGAATGTAATCGTTCCAGTTGCGCTGATAGCAGCGCATCAGGGAGGTGCCTGTGATATCGTCGTGGAATTGATGCGCAATGATTCGTTTCCATGCAGTGTCAATTTTCTCTTGCGGATACGCAGCTGTGCCAAGCCACATGGCTGCTGCTGCGGTGCGCTCCGTAGCGTCCGCCAGCTGCTCGCCGCGGCGGTTCCATCGCTTGCCGATGGCGCGGGAGGTGTAGGAGCCCACGCCGTGATCCGTGGAGACGAGCTCTGTGTTCCAAACGGGAAGGTTGGCCTTCTGCTCCGGCGTCAGCTCTGTTTCCATATCCCGGAAGGCCTGATCCGCCGGTGCGCTGAGCACTTCGGTGGGGGCGCTGCCGTTTTCTGCGATTTCCCGGCAGACGGTAGCGACGGATTCCTCCTTTGGCGCGCCGCCGCGATCTCCTACGCCATGGAAAATATAGGTGAAGGGGAGGTTGTATTTTTTTATGTTGGCCCGGAGCTTCTGGGCGACGGCACGGTTCTTACGCACTTTATCAAGCACGGCTACATAGCTGCGCGCGTCAAGGGAGGCGTAGATCCAGCGCCCATCTACGCCGTACCAGCGGCCCAGATCGAATGGAACGCCAAAGGCAGAGCTCCACGTCAGCTTCTGCGTGGTAAAACCGCTCAGGTTTGCGTGGCGCGCAATGCTCGGAAGCGCCCAGCCGAAGCCAAAGCAGTCGGGCAGGAAAATATCCGTGCTGCGCTTGCCGAAGGTTTTGTCAAAATAGCTGTTACCATAGAGAATGTTGCGGAAGAGCGCTTCTGGCGAGGGGACGTTGACATCCCCATTCTCATAGGCGCTGCCGGTAACATTCCAGCGCCCCTGCGCCACATATTCCTTGAGCTTTTCAAATTCCTCCGGATAATATTCCTCCATCAGCTCATAGCGGTAGCTGCCCTCAAAGCTGAAGCGGTAATCCGGGTATTTTTCAAAGCGCTCAAAATTTTCCCGCAGGGTGGCGGGGATGTACTCGCGCAGCGTCGTTTCAAAATCCCAGTTCCAGGAGGTATCCAGGTGGGAGGTGGCGACGGTATAGATGCGCGGCTTTTGGACTGACATGTGTTTTCCCCCTTTGATCGCTGATTTTGTATCAATTTTCATCCAGCGCGCTCAGCCAAACGGCAACCTGTGCATCAGATGGCATACGCCAATCCCCGCGTGGAGAAAGGCTGACAGAGCCGACCTTGGGGCCATCTGGTAAGCAGGAGCGTTTGAACTGGCTCTGGAAAAATCGCTTGAGAAACAGCCGCAGCCAATCGGCCAGCTGTTGCTGGGTATATTGCCCGCCGAATGCGCGCCCGGCGAGGAACAGAAGCTTCTGCGGGCTTGTGCCGAAGCGCAGGAAATGGTAGAGGAAAAAGTCGTGCAGCTCATATGGGCCGATTTTTTCCTCTGTCTTCTGTGCGATTTCGCCGCTCTCATCCGGCGGCAACAGCTCAGGGCTGACCGGTGTATCAAGCACCGCGCGCAGGACAGCGGCCGTTTGCACATCTGCCTGCCCGGCAAAGTTTTCAACCAGGTGGCGCACCAGCGTCTTTGGCACGCCGCAATTAACGCCGTACATGCTCATGTGATCGGCATTGTAGGTGCACCAGCCAAGCGCCAACTCGCTGAGATCGCCCGTGCCAACCAGCAGGCCGCCCTCCTTGTTGGCGAGATCCATCAGAATTTGCGTGCGCTCACGCGCCTGTGTATTTTCAAAGGTGATGTCATGTAGGCTGGGGTCATGGCCAATATCCGCCATGTGCTGCAGGCAAGCCTCTCGGATGCCGATTTCCCGGAAGGTTGCGCCCAGGCAGCGAATGAGCTCCACCGCGTTTTCATAGGTGCGGTCCGTTGTGCCGAAGCCGGGCATCGTGACGCACAGGATGTTTTGCCGGGGCAAGCCCAAAAGCTCCATTGCCCGCACAGATACCAGCAGCGCCAGTGTGGAATCCAGACCGCCTGAAATGCCGAGCACCAGCCTGGTGAGCCCTGTGTGGGAAAGCCGTTTGGCGAGCCCGGCCGCCTGAATGGATAAAATTTCACGGCAGCGCTCCGCCCGCGTAGCAGGGTCATCCGGCACAAAGGGGTGCCGGTCAAATGCACGGTCAATGTGCTCTTGCTGGAGCGCTCCGACGGGCACGCTGATAAACCGGTAATCAGGCGGCGAGGCAAGCCTTGCATTATCCGGAAAGCTACCGTTCTGCCTGCGCTGGGATGACAGCCGCTCTAAATCGACACAGGCGATGGCTGCGCTACCCTCCTGCTGGAAACGGGGTGAATCGGCAAGAATGGTTCCGTTTTCTGCGACAGTGCAAGCACCGGAGAAGACAAGATCCGTCGTGGATTCGCCAACCCCTGCTGAAGCATAGGCATAGGCGCACAACGCTTTCGCGCTCTGCTGGGCGAGCATGGCGCGGCGGTAATCATTTTTAGAAACCGCCTCGTTGCTGGCTGAGAGATTCACAATCACATTCGCCCCGGCTAAAGCCATCTGCGTGCTTGGCGGTAGAGGCACCCATAGATCCTCACAGATCTCAATGCCGAGCACTGCGCGCTCCCCCAGCCGGAAGAGCAGGTTGCCGAAGGGAATCTCCATCCCCGCGAGGCGCAGGGTCTCCGCCCGGTTTTGCACGCCGGAGACAAACCAGCGCTTTTCATAAAACTCCTGATAATTGGGAAGATAGATTTTTGGGACGATTCCCAAAATGCGCCCACGGTGCAGTACGGCGGCACAGTTGTAAAGGAAGCCATCCGACCGGAGCGGAACGCCGGCGACAATCACCATATCCAGTGCCTGTGTCTGGCGGGCGAGCTCCAGCAGGGCACGTTCGCAGCCGTCCAGCAGGGCATCCTGCCCAAACAGGTCGCCACACGTATAGCCGGAGAGAAACAGCTCCGGCAGCACAGCCAGCTGCACGCCCTGCCGGTGTGCCTGCCGCAGGGCGTCGAGCGCGTGCGCCGTGTTTTGCACAGGGTCCGCAACGCAAGTGCGTGGGCTGAGCGCGCCAATCTTGAAAAAGCCGAAATCCATATGGATGCCCTCACTCAGTTCGATTGATTTACAGCCTTTAGTATATACTCTTGCGTTCGGAAAAACAACAGATAATTGCAGAAACCGGGCGGAAAATCTGCGCGGAAAGGGGACTGCCAGGGAAAGAGCGGTCAGATATGCCGAGGGCTCACCCATTCACTCAAACCCCATATTCTCGCGGCTGCTTGCATATACATGAGTGGGGAAGCATTCTTTTACTTTTGGGACGTGGGTGGAAAGGAGACGGCTATGGCGGCGTTGACAGACCTGATTGCAAACGTGAATCAAACACTCAACTCCATCCTCTGGGGCCGTGGGATGCTGCTGTGCTTCCTGCTTACCGGGCTGATGTTTACTGTGGGGACCCGCTTTTTTCAAGTGCGCTGGTTTTTTCAATGGATGCGCTGCACAATCGGGAGCGTGTGGAAAAAGGGCGGCAGCCAAAAGGCGGGGGAGCATTCTATCACACCGTTCCAGGCGCTCTCCACTGCACTTGCCGCCGCAATCGGCACGGGCAACATCGTCGGCGTTGCCATTGCGCTTTCGGCCGGCGGGCCGGGGGCGATCTTCTGGATGTGGCTTTCTGCATTTTTAGGCATGATGACCAGCTTTGCAGAAAAAACGCTTGGTATCCGCTACCGCTATCCGGATGGTAAAGGCAGATGGGTCGGCGGCGCGATGGTCTATATGGAAAAGGGGCTCCACTGTAAATGGATGGCGCTGCTGTTTGCGGCGCTGTGTATCCCGGTCTCCTTTGGAATGGGGAACCTTTCGCAGAGCAATTCCATGGCGCAGGCGATGGAGCGCGCTTTTCACATCCCTTCGGTGGCAACCGGCGCAGTAGCGGCCGTGCTGATTGGAATCATTCTTTTGGGAGGGATCAAACGGATCGCCGCCGTGACGGAGAAGCTTGTGCCGGTTATGGCTGTGCTTTACCTGGCGGCGGGCGGCGCCGTGATCCTTTTACACCTGCACAGCCTCCCACAGGCGGTGGCGGACATCTTCGCCGGGGCGTTTTCGTTGCGCTCTGCTGCGGGCGGGGCGGCGGGGTATGGGCTTGCACGCGCGCTGCGCACCGGCGTTTCCATGGGCGTTTTTTCCAATGAAGCAGGGCTTGGCACGTCGGTGATCGTGCATTGCGACGCACAGGTCAAGGAGCCGGTCGAGCAGGGCATGTGGGGGATTTTTGAGGTGTTCGCCGATACGCTGGTATGCTGCACGGTGACTGCTCTGGCAATTTTGACCTCCGGCGTCTGGCAGCCGAATGGCGCGATGGACGGCGTTTCGTTGTGTGCCGCTGCATTTTCTACGGTTTTTGGCGCGGCAGGGGAAAAATTCATTGCGGCTTCTATTGTGCTGTTTGCCTTCGCCACGCTGACTGGCTGGGCGTACTATGGAGAGCGGGCGGTCTGTTATCTGCTGGGGAAGTGGGCGGTGCCCGTCTATAAGCTTCTGTTTTCTGCTGCCGTTCTGCTGGGAAGCGTGGCGAAAATGGAGTTGGTGTGGAGCCTGTCCGATACCTTTAATGCTCTGCTCGCCATCCCTAACCTGATCGCGGTCACCATTTTGAGCCGTGAGGTGCTCGAGCTCACGCAGGATTATACCCGCCGCTTTTTGATACGGCCGAAGGCAGAAAATGGGCGTATAAAGCGGCCTGATTCCGGCCATAACAGAGATGACGGGCATTGTGTTAGCCTCCGCAGAGAAAGAATACGGCGAAAGGGCGGATGAGTGTGACCCATTCGGAACGGAGAAACGGGCTGAGCGATTTTTTAAAACAGCATGAAAAGGCGCGAGAATATTACGGTACGCTGCCGGCCTTTGTGCGGGAAAAGCTAGAGCGTAGCGCGAAGCCGGTTCAAACAGAGCAGGATTTTTATAAATTGGCGGAAAGTTTTTTAGAAGAATGAACGCTAGCTCCTGATGAAACCTGACGCCAGCTTCTCCTCACAAGGGAGAGCTCTTTGCAAAATGAAGGGAAAGTGGCCGCCGCAGTTTTTGCGGTGGCCCTGCTTTTTTACGGTGCTTTTGGGGGATGTCGAAAAAAAGCGGGCGCACAAGCGGGAAGTTTTCCGTAAAATTTTGTTGAAAAGCGCTTGTGAGCATGGTATAATAACTTCGTTTTTTTGATTGGGGAGGCTTTTGCGGCCGTCGCTTTGCGGTGTAGCTTCATGCCGCAGAGCCTGTGAGGAACAAATGCGGCGGGATTTCCGCCCGGATGTGCGAAGAGGAACCCCGGTGTACCGCAAGGGCGCGGTATCCCGGGGGCTTTTCCGTGGTGCTTCAAATTTTGATGGCGAGGGGAGTTGCAGGGCATGCAGGCAATTGGTTTTGACAATGACAAATATCTGAAAACGCAGTCCACCCATATCCGGGAGCGGATCGCACAGTTTGACAACAAGCTCTATCTGGAGCTGGGGGGCAAGCTGTTCGATGACTATCATGCCTCGCGCGTTCTGCCAGGCTTTAAGCCGGATAGCAAAATTAAAATGCTCCTTCAGCTCAAGGAGCAGGCGGAGATCGTCATCGTCATCAATGCGGCTGATATTGAAAAAAGTAAGGTGCGCGGCGATCTCGGCATTACCTACGATGCGGATGTGCTGCGGCTGATCGATGCGTTTCGAGGCGTTGGGCTGTATGTGGGCAGCGTTGTGATCGCCCAGTATGCCGCGCAGCCGATGGCGGATCAGTTCAAAAACATGCTGGCAGCCCTTGGCGTGCCGGTCTACCTGCATTATCCGATTGAGGGGTACCCCAATAATATCCCTCTGATTGTCAGCGAGGAGGGCTTCGGGAAAAACGAATATGTGGAGACTAGCCGCCCGCTGGTTATTGTCACCGCGCCCGGGCCGGGCAGTGGCAAAATGGCCACCTGCCTATCTCAGCTTTATCACGAGCACAAGCGGGGTATTAAGGCAGGCTATGCGAAATTTGAGACCTTCCCCGTATGGAACCTGCCGCTGCGTCACCCGGTGAACCTGGCCTATGAGGCGGCCACCGCAGACCTCAATGATGTCAATATGATCGACCCTTACCACCTGGAGGCCTATGGTGAAACGACCGTCAATTATAACCGCGATATTGAGGTGTTCCCTGTTTTAAATGCGATTTTTGAGCGCATCGCGGGGGAGAGCCCGTATAAATCGCCGACGGATATGGGCGTTAACATGGCAGGGAAATGTATTGTGGATGACGACGTTTGTAGGCATGCCTCCGAGCAGGAGATCATCCGTCGCTATTATCATGCTCGCTGCGACCACAAGCAGGGCCGGCTGAATGAAGAGGCTGTTTATAAAGTGGAGCTGCTGATGAATCAGGCCGGTGTTTCCACAGCTGACAGGCCGGTTGCCGCTGCCGCGCTGGAGCGCGCGGAGGAGACGGGGATGCCTGCCTCTGCAATCGAGCTGCCGGATGGCCGGGTGATCACGGGCAAAACCTCAGCGCTGCTCGGCGCTTCTGCTGCGGTGCTGCTCAACGCCCTCAAGGCGCTTGGCGGCATCCAGCGCGATATCCTGCTGATCTCTCCGATCATTATTGAGCCGATTCAGAATTTGAAGACGAAGCATCTGGGCAACCACAATCCCCGGCTGCACTCCGACGAGGTGCTCATCGCCCTGTGCATCAGCGCGGCGACGAACCCGACGGCGGAGCTCGCCTTGCGGCAGCTGGCGAAGCTGAAGGGGTGCGAGGCACACTCCTCCGTGATCCTTTCCCAGGTGGATGACTCCGTTTTCCGTAAGCTGGGGATGAACCTGACCTGCGAAGCGCGCTATCAAAGCCAGAAGCTATATCACAAATGACAAAACGGGGCGGCCGGCAAGCGGAAACGCTTTGCGGCCGCCTCTCCCTTTTACAGCGAAAACAAACACTACGCTAGGAGGAATTTGCGATGGATACGAAATTTATTTTTGTCACGGGCGGCGTTGTTTCTGGCCTTGGCAAGGGCATCACCGCCGCTTCTCTCGGCCGCCTGCTCAAGGCGCGGGGGCTCAAGGTCACGGTGATGAAGCTGGACCCTTACCTCAATGTGGATCCCGGCACCATGAACCCGATCCAGCACGGCGAGGTGTTTGTCACAGACGACGGGGCGGAGACGGATCTTGACCTTGGTCATTACGAACGCTTTATTGATGAAAGCTTGTCACAAAACAGCAACCTGACCTCCGGACGCGTGTTCTTTCAGGTGATCACGGATGAGCGCAAGGGCGTTTACGGTGGGCAGACCATCCAGGTGATCCCGCATATCACCAATGAGATCAAGCGCCGCATTGCGCTGAACACAGAGGCGGATGTTGTTTTCGTGGAGATTGGCGGCACAGTGGGCGATATTGAGGGCCAGCCATTTTTGGAGGCGATCCGCCAGTTTGCGCAGGAGCACGGGCGGGAAAACTGCCTGTTTATCCATGTGACGCTTATCCCCTACCTGAACGCTTCTATGGAGCTGAAAACCAAACCGACCCAGCACAGCGTCAAGGAGCTGCTGGGGCTTGGCATCCGGCCGGATGTGATCGTATGCCGCTGCGAACACCCGATTGACGCGCATATCCGTGAAAAAATCGCCCTGTTCTGTAATGTGCCGAAAGAAAATGTCATTGAAAATCGCGATATGCCATCGCTGTATGAAATTCCGCTGGCACTGGAGGAAGAGGGGCTGGCTGAGATCGCGGTCAGGCAGCTGCGCTTAACGTGTGGCGAGCCGGATCTTACAGATTGGAGGGCCATGGTGGAACGCAACCGCCATTTGGAGAAAACAGTAGATATCGCGTTGGTCGGCAAATATGTGGAGCTGCACGATTCCTATCTTTCTGTAGCGGAGGCGCTCAAGCATGGCGGCATTCAAAACAATGCGCAGGTGCATATCCACTGGCTGGACAGCGAGCAGATTACCCCCGAGAATGTTGAGCAGACATTCGCCGGGATGGACGGCATCCTGGTGCCAGGCGGCTTTGGAGCGCGCGGCATAGAGGGCAAAATCCTGGCCGCCCGGTTTGCACGGGAGCGCAAGGTGCCCTACCTTGGCATTTGCCTTGGTCTACAAATCGCCGTGATTGAATTCGCACGCAACGTTTTGCACATGGAGGGCGCCAACAGTACAGAGCTTGACCCGGACACACCTTACCCTGTGATCGATCTGATGCTAGACCAGAAGGAGGTATCTGATCTGGGCGGAACGATGCGCCTGGGACAGTACCCCTGCGTGCTGGAAGAGGGCAGCAGAGCCTATGCGGCCTATGGCAGGCAGCTGATTTATGAGCGCCACCGGCACCGCTATGAGGTCAACAACGACTACCGCGACCGGCTGGAAAAGGGCGGCATGCGGCTGTGCGGCGTTTCACCGGATAAGCATATTGTGGAGATGATTGAGCTCAGGGAGCACCCGTGGTTCGTTGCCTCGCAGGCGCACCCGGAGTTTAAATCCCGCCCCAACAAGCCACACCCGCTGTTTGCCGGGTTGATTGCGGCCGCCCTACGCTGCAGAGAAACGCGGCGCAGGGGGCAGGAAGGGCAAGCTGCGGAATAAAGCCGTTTACATGGGGGCACCGTAGAAATGGACCGGCAGGCTCAGACGGTTGGGTGGGCTGTTGGAGGCCTGTTCAGGTAACCGGACGGTTTGCGCCCGTCCTTCGCAGGACGCAAACCGTCCGGTCTTTTATCATTTAAGCAAAAGGAAAATTCATTTATTTTCGCTCAGGTGGTAAAGGACAGCGTTTCAAAGTCAAATACTGCCTGTGCCTGTGCTGTGCGGAATGCGCGCCCGTCCAGCAGGATGGTGATGCCGTCCGGTCCGGCTGCGACGCCGAACGACCGGCCAAACAACCGCAGGCCATTCAGCTGCATCTCCGGGCAAAGGCTGCTTAACTGCGGGCGGATGCGCATCTGTGCCAGCCCCACTGCCCGCAGGCCAAACAATCCCTCCGTGACCGCGCGTGCAAACAGCAGGCTTTCAGCGGCGAGCTGGGCGCGGTTTCCCTCCGGATACGCTTCGAAGGGATAGGGCGCGTGGCTGCCGAGCAGGCGGTTCCGGCAATAATCGAGCAGCGCGCGTGTGCCCTCCTCTGCCTTGCCCGCAAGCAGCACGCCGCGCAGGGCGTAGAGCAGAGAGCGATCCCAAGTCGTCCGGTTGTCGCTGGAGGTGCGCAGCATCCCATTCTGATAGAGTTTTTCTGAGAAGAGAGCGCGCACAGTTTCATCCGCCCGGTCGAAAATTTCCACGGTCAACGGCATACAGATCCAGCTGCGCAGGGTTTGATTGCCGTCATAGTAGCGGTAGGTGTCATAGCCCTCCACACGCCGTCCAAAGTAACGCTCGATTGCATCACGCAAGGCGCTCCGCTCCCGGCTCCAGAGCCCGGCGCGCGCTTCATCTTGCATCGCCTGCGCGAGCAGGATGCCGTTTGCCATGGCGTCAAAAGCCAAACAGGAGGTGAAGAGATTGGCTTCGCCTGAGGGGAAGCGATTTTCCAGCTCATCGGAATCGCTGGCAATCACCCCATCGAGTGTCTTACGGGAGAGCGTGAACTCCATGCACCATACGAAACTATCGTAAAACCGCCTGATCAGTGCAATATCGCCCATTTCCAGAAGGAAGCGGGAGAGGCCGTAGGCGTACATCGCACCGTCGCCACGGTCGCCCGCACCGTTCCAATAGCCGTCGCCGCCAGCGATGATGCTTGTCACCAACGCCCGCTTTTCCTGCATTGGGCGATCGGAACGATCCATATAGGCCTCGTACAGACAATAGCAGTTGATTGCCTGTTCGATCCCCTTTTCATAGCCGGAGAATGGAAAGAAGGGGTTTGCGTATTCACATTGGTCGTTTGTCCAGAGCGCGGCATAGTAATTACCACCCCCCGGGGAATGCATCAGCCCGTTTTTGGTGCGAAAAATGCTCTCGCTGCCACGCAGCAGGCAGTGGGAAAACTGTGCGTTGAGCTCCGTGAGCGGCGTTACCAGCTGCAGATCAGAAAACATGCCAGCGATAAAACTGTGCCGGGCTTTTCTTTGCTGCCGGATTGGGAGTTGAAACCGTTCTTCCCCCTGCGCTGCGAAGTAGACGCAGAAAAACTGTGTGCGTTCGCCGGGCTGGAGCAGAATGCTGTGCAGGCGGCGGCCTGCACCCTCCTGAAAGAAATCTGTCTGTGTGACCCCTGCACAAGCCCGAATGGGGCCGCCAACACAGAGGCTTGCGGGCAGCGTATGGGCGGCTGGGCGGCTTTCTGCCTGAATGGTGATCGCCTGCTCCCCGCCGTTGATCAGAGTGACGGTTTCAATCAAAGCCGGAAATTCAGCCGTGGGCAGCAGCTCCCGCCGGACCTGCAAACCCTCTGCACATGTTGATGTGAGCAAAAGTGCCCCGCGAATGCATGCGGTTTGCAGCTTTTCCACAACTGGGCGCCCGTTTGCACGCAGGCGCAATGGGCAATCGGAAAAGTTGTGGCAGAAAGAGGAAGCGGTCAGGTTTGGCTGCACACGCAGGTTTGGCGCTATCAGATGGCGCATCAGGCGTAATTCACCGCGAAGGCCCTTCCCATAGCTGAGAATAGCGGAGACCTGCTCGCCGGAAAGCTCCAGATGATCAGAGCACGGCCCGCTCTCCCGGCCGATTTCCCAAACAACGCTGCAATCCTTCTCCAGATGCCGGCGGCGCTGGGCAGTAAGGCTGCCCGGCTTGGCAAGTGCCCAGGGGGCAAAGGTGCGCGAGCGAAGCAGTGTGCTGTAAATAGTTTGCATCAGCTGCATAGGGTTCCCTCCTACCGGGGCAGTTTTTTCACAGAACGGAGCCGTTGCTTTTTGCTGGAACAGTAGCATCGTGCACAGGGGTATGCATCGGGTTCAGCGCCGTGGCGCGCACCTGGCTGTGTGATCCTCCTTGCCTTCCAGCAAGGAAGGCTGTGGCATCTGCCTTGCCAGGCATCACGGCCACAGGCGAAAAACTCCGGAGGACTGCTCCGGCGGCTTCAGGCGAGAGGATCGCAGGCCCTGCCATGCAAGAGAACGCAGCGAGCGCCCGCTTGAGCACGCCGGGTGGCGATGTTTTCCTTGGATACGGATGCTATAATAAAATGAAACACAACAGCTTCCAGGAAAAGCTTTTGAAAGATATGGGCTTTTTGCCTGCGGTTTGGTCAGCAAGCGCTGAGCCGCCCGGCCTACGCTCATAGAATATTTCTTTAAGGATAGCATGCCGGAGCGCAAAAAAATATGGGGAAAACCACAACTTTTATGAGGAATATCAAACCGATCCATAGGTGTCGCTGCACGATACCTTGACACATATGAGGCCTAGGCAATGCGCTGCGGTCAGGGAGGAATTTAGATGGAAATTGTTACAAAGCTCGCAATGAAGATGTGGGATGGCACGGCAAAGGCGGATGCAAAACGCATTGCCGCACAGCGGCCCACACCGGGAATTACACAGGTCACCGATATCGCTTATTTGCCGGATAGCTGCCGTGGGCACCTGTTGGATATCTATTACCCGGAGGGGACGCAGGAGCCTCTGCCGGTTGTGATTGATATCCATGGCGGCGGGTTGATGTATGGCTACAAGGAGCTCAACCGGTACTATAATCTGGCGATTGCAGCGCGCGGCTTCACGGTGATCAGCCTGAGCTATCGCCTGGCACCGGAGGTTCTTTTCCCAGATCAGGTGCGGGATGTTCTCGCCGCGTTTCGTTGGATTGCGGTGCATGGTGTGGAATATCCCTGTCAGATGGAGAACTGTTTCCTGACCGGCGATTCGGCAGGCGGGCTTCTTGCAGCCTATACTGCCCTAGTGAATCGGAGTGAACGGCTGCAATGTGTTTATGCAACACCGGGCTCAGGGCTGGAGCTTCGAGCGTTGGGGCTTACCTCCGGCATGTTTCTGACGACGCGGGGCGCATTGAAAATGCTGAGGAGTACGATCTTTGGCCAGGGCTACCGAAGGCAATTGTTTTATGCCTGCATGGATTTTGCAAAATTGCCGGAGGCAGCGCTGCTGCCTCCCTGCTATCTGGTGACAAGCCGGCAGGATTTTATCCGCGCGCACACGCTTGATTTTGAGCGGGTGCTTACGGCCAGGGGTATCCCGCACCAGCTGCACGATTGGCCGAAGGGCGTGAAGGAACGCCCACTGCAGCATGTGTTTAGCGTGGCCTATCCGGAATGGCCGGAAAGCCGGCAGACGATTGATGAGATGGCTGATTTCTTCCGGCAATATCAAAGGCAAACAGTTGTCAAGCAGGAATAGCAAAAGAAAGCAAAAAAGCAAAAAAATACGGCGCCAACCGCAGAAAACGGGAGGAGCCGTATTTTGATTTAGAGGGATTGATTGACTACGATGTCGCTTTTTAGCACTTGATGAAGCGGCGGTGCACTCGGATTATTGAGTCGGTTTAAGATTGCTTTCCCTGCAAGGGTGCCCAATGTGCGGCCAGGCATATTGATCCAACGCAGCTCAGGGCAGGGGTGGACATAGGGAGGATTGAAAAAGCCGACAACTTCTACATCCTTAACCGGGGATAGATGCCGCTCTGAAAGGCAACGCAGCGCCTCCTGCGTCATTACGTTGGTGGATACCAGAATGGCGGTTACACCATTTTCGAGCATGCTGGCAACCTGCTGGTAAGCGGTGCCGGCCTCCTGCGCGTTTGCCGTTGAATCTGCGTGAAGGATGCAGGCATCTTTCGGGGCCCAATGCTCCGCAGCGAGCGCATCCTGAAACCCGCGCAACCGTTCTGTAGTGGTTTTTAAATCGTCATCGCTGGCGAGATAGCCAATTTTTTGGTGGCGTCCGGAGCGCAAAAACGATAACGTGATTTCATAAATGGAATCGTATGCAGAAACAGTGAGAGTGTCGCACAGGCAATGATCCACTTCACGGTCAATGAGCAGGATTGGAAGATTTTTGGGAACTACATCGGCAATCTCCTGAAAGTCCGGCAGGGTAGAGATCGCAATAATTCCATCCACCAGGCCGGCGCTCAGGTAGCGAAAGCTCTGAATTTCTTTTTTGGAGTTTTCTTTAGAATTGCTGATGAGCAGCGAATAGCCGGCGGAACGAACGATGGATTCAACCGCCTCGATGATGTTAAAAAAGTAAGAGTTAGCAAAGGTTGGGATAATAAAACCGATGGTGTTTTTCTTCCCGGTTTTCAAGTTGCGCGCAACGAGGTCAGGCACATAGGAGAGCGCCTCAATGGCGTCAAATACCACCTGTTTCGTTTGATTGGAGACAAAGCGGGTGCCGTTGATCACATGGGAAACGGTGGCCGTAGAGACACCGGCGAGCTTGGCAACATCTTGAATTGTAGAACGAGGCATAGTCAACACCTTATCCATTTCATAAAAACGTCTGATTTAGAAGAAACGGGCTTTTTAATCGTTTAAATTATACGGTAGTCTGACAGTAGTGTCAACTACGTAAACGATAAAATAGAATCAATTCAGGCAACAAGAAGCGATTACTGAAAAAATTTTTTCAAGGTTAAGTAATCGTTTAACTAAAAAATAATGGAGATTCTATAATGTTTTGACGAAAAATCCTTTTCCTGACGCAATAAAATACGGTCAAAACGCTGCTTATTATGACTGCAAAGCAATCCAAAAAGCCATTTGTGCACAACAAAAGGGAGGGGCTCCTCAGTCTTTTTCCATGAGAATTCTGAACGCAGGAGGGAAAAATAGAGGATAGTCAAGGGTAAAACACACGCTTCTTAATGAGAGGAAGAATTTTCCAGGTTTTAAAACTAAAAAATATACAAAATATCTGTTGACAACGCGTAAAAAGTATGATATAAGATAGTAAATCGTTTACGTAAACGATTTACTAAATTGAATATATCAGAGAAAAACGATGGGCGCTATTTTTTCAGGAACAAGAGAAGCGGAAATTTGCCTCCCTTGGAGGCTTTGTTTCAAATTTATTTAGAAAAGAGGAGTAAACATGAAAAAAACCAGACTGGCCCGTCTTTTGGCCGCAGGGATGGCGGCGATCACGCTGGTGGCTTCCCTGAGCGCCTGCACGCCGGATAGCGATACCGGCGGAGGATCTACCCAGGATGGCGAGCTCCAGACCGTTACGTTTGGCTTGCAAACCGCAACCAACAGCTTGCCCTTCTATGTCGCAAAGGAGGAAGGGTTCTTTGAACAGGAGGGGATCAACGCAGAATTCCTGGTTTATACGTCCGGCGGCGCGCAGATTGAGGCGGCGGCCTCTGATGCCTGGATGTTTGGCACGGGCGGCGTGTTCCCGGCCATCACCGGCATGTTAAATGTAAATATGCGCGTGATTGGTTCCTGTATGTCCGACGACGCTATGGTGGACCTGTGGGTGCGGCCTGATAGCCCGATTGCCAAGAGCGGCCCCGGCCATTGCGAGGAGTACCCCACCCTCTATGGCACAAAGGAGGATTGGGAGGGGATTACGGTGCTCGGCCCCGTCAATACGACCGGCCACTATTGCCTGGTGCGTGCGCTGGATGCCTTTGGGCTGACCCTGTCTGACGTGAATGTTACCAATATGGAGGTCAACTCCGCGAACACGGCCTTCCGGGCAGGCGAGGGTGACGCGATCATCTCCTGGCTAGCCCTATCCGTAGATGCGGCCGCTGAAGGCTGGGTCAAGGCGGCTGTATTGTCCGAGGTTGGCGCAGACTCGCCCTCTATGATTTACGCGACGGAAGCAGCGTGCCAGAACCCGGAGCTTGTGGAAAAGGTATTGAAGATCTATTACGAAACGGCCCAGTGGATTGAGGAGAACCCAGATAAAGCGACTGACTATTATTACAACCTGCTGTATGACAACGGTGTAACGGCAACCAAGGAAGAGTGCCGCGCGGTTTTGGAAGGCATCCCGTACCATACGCTTGAGCAATCCCGGCATTACATGAATAAGGGTGAAGATGGCGAACGGTATATGATGCAATGCTTTGAGGATATTATGCAGTATCAGATTGAGCAGGGCTCCTACACCCAGGAGGATCTGGAGACGGTGAAGCAGCTGGATCTGATGCCCGATGAATTTATTAACGCAATTACGCTGGAGTAACCGGGCCTGACGAGTGGGCTGCGCTAAACCGGCGCAGCCCGTTCTGGTCAAAAAGGAGTTTATAGTATGAACGCCAATCAGGAAAAGCTTACAAAAGCAATTGCCCGGGAGCGTAGGCAGATCAAGCAGAAAAGCAGGAACCTGCTGCTGACCTCTATCGTGAGCATTGCTGTTCTATTGCTTCTGTGGGAGTTGTCTGTCCGGCTGGGCTGGATCACAAGCCGGTTTTTCTGCGCCCCCTCCGAGGTGCTCGCTGCTCTGATCGACAAGCTGAGCACTCAAGCGCCGGATGGTGCCACCCTGCCCGTACACATTCTTTCCAGCATGAAAATTTCAATGATCGGATTTTTGATGGCAGTAGTTGTGGGCACCCCGTTGGGCCTTTTGATGGGGTGGTATAAGCCTGTGGATAAATTTGTCCGCCCCGTGTTCAATCTGATTCGCCCGATCCCTGCCGTTGGGTGGATACCGCTGATGATCGTACTTTTGGGCATTGGGCTGGCGCCAAAGGTTTTCATTGTTTTTTTGTCCGCTTTTGTGGCAGTGGTCCTCAATTCGTATGCCGGCATCAAGCTGACCAATCAGGCGATGATTAATGTGTCAAAAACCTGCGGCGCATCGAATTTTACCATCTTCCGCCGCGTAGGGATTCCGTCTGCCATGCCAATGGTGTTTACCGGCTGGAAGGTAGGGTTGGGGCTCTCCTGGTCCACCCTGGTAGCGGCAGAAATGCTTGCATCCAATGATGGCTTGGGCTATATGATCCTGGCTGGGCGCCAGTTTATGCGGGTAAACCTGATTATGGTCGGCATGCTGACGATCGGGATCATTGGGCTGATCCTGTTCGCTTTGCTTAACGGGATCGAAAAATTTGTATTGAGATGGAGGCGGTAGAGGCGGTATGAAAAAGCATACGTTTGTTGTAAAAAATTTTCTGCTGAATCTGCTCTCCTTTTTATCGCTGGGGATGTTAGTCCTTTTATGGATTGTAGCATCCAGCGGGGAGTCCTCGATTTTGCCCTCCCCCTATGAGGTTTGGAGCAAGTTTATTTCTCTTTCTGAAAACCCAATTGCGGGCATGTCAATGCTGGGGCATTCCCTGCAAAGCCTGCGGCGGGTATTTGTGGGCTTGCTGGCCGCCACGGCGGTTGGGATTCCTCTTGGCACCATGATTGGCTGGAGCGAGCGGTTCCGGGCAATCGTTCAGCCGGTGTTTGAAATTATCCGGCCAATTCCCCCGCTTGCATGGGTGCCTTTGATTTCGATCTGGTGTGGTGTTTTTGAATTTTCCAAGTACATCCTGGTGTTTATCGGCACCTTCTCTGCGATTGTGGTCAACACATATGCGGGCGTCAATCTGGCGAATAAGGATAATATCGCGGTGGGCCGTATGTTTGGCGCGCGGGGGATTCGCCTGATTACCGATGTGGTGTTTCCTTCGGCTCTGCCCTCTATTATGGCGGGCTTAAAAACGGCCCTGACCACCGGCTGGGGCGTTGTGCTGGCGGCTGAAATGATTTCGGCCAATTATGGCCTTGGTATGCTGGTCACACGTGGATCGGACAGCAATGACATTCAGCTTGTGCTGGTGGCGATGCTGCTCATCGGCATCATCGGCGCGCTGATGTCCACGGCCTTTACCATCCTTGAAAGGAGGCTCAGCCCATGGCGGACCGATTTAAACTGAGCGTCAGGGAGCTGTCCAAGGCGTTCGTCACCAAGAAGGATGACACGCTGGTGATCGACGATATCAGCATGGATGTGCGGGAGAATGAGTTCCTGGTCATCCTGGGGCCGGGCCAGTGCGGCAAGACGGTTTTGTTGAATATGATTGCAGGGCTCTTAAAGCCAACCCTCGGGGAAATCTATCTGGATGGCGAAAAGATGGGCGGCCTAGATAAGCGCGTGTTGATGGTGTTTCAAAAGCTGGCCCTGCTGCCCTGGCTGACCGTCAGCAAAAATGTGCAGATCGGCCTGAAATACGCCAAGGCGCCAAAGGAGCAGCGGGAAAAAACTGCACAGCACTACATTGATCTGGTTGGGCTCCAGGGCTTTGAGAATGCCTATCCGCATCAGCTCTCCGGCGGGATGAAGCAGCGCGTCGGTATCGCGAGGGCTTACGCCAGCGCACCGGAGATTTTGCTGATGGATGAACCGTTTGGCCAGCTGGATGCGCAAACCCGCTATGCGATGGAGGATGAGATTTTAAAGATCTGGAATCAGGATAAGCGCACGATCCTTTTTGTCACGAACAATATTGAAGAGGCCGTATATTTGGCGGATCGCATTGTGCTGCTGTCCAAACGGCCGGCAAAGGTGAAGAATGTATTTGATCTGACTGGTCTGGCACGCCCCAGGGACAATCTGTCGGAGGATTTTCTGAAAATCCGTCAGGAGATCGCGGATCAGATGGATTTGGATTTGGGTCAGTAGGGAGGATGGACATGGCTGAAAACAATCCGTACAAAGTAGAGGTACGCCATTTATATAAAAATTTTGGTTCTCTGGAAGTGCTGAAGGATTGCAATTTTAACGTCAGGCGCGGTGAGTTTATCTGTGTGGTAGGGCCCACTGGCTGCGGAAAGACCACATTCTTGAATCTTTTGACCTGCCTGCTGGAGCCCACCAGCGGTGAAATTCTGATCGATGGCAAGCCGGCCAACCCGAAAAAGCACAACCTGGCATTCGTTTTTCAGGAACCCACTGCGTATCCCTGGCTGACGGTGCGCAAGAATCTGGGGTATTGCCTATCGCTCAAGCATGTTCCCAAAAAGGAGATCGCTTCCCGTGTGGAGAGCATTGCAAAGCTGATGGGCCTGAGCGCAGATTTGGACCGGTATCCCAGCGAGCTTTCCACCAGCACGGAGCAGAAGGTGGTAATTGGGCGTGCATTTGCCATGAACCCGGATCTGCTGCTGATGGATGAACCGTATGGCCAGATGGATATCAAAACCCGCTTCTATCTGGAGGATGAGGTGGTTCGCATCTGGAAGGAACTGAACAGCACCGTTCTGTTCATTACGCATAACATTGAGGAAGCGGTTTATCTGGCAGATCGCATTTTGATCCTCTCTCAAAAGCCCGCCAGTGTCAAAGAGGATGTGACGGTTAGCTTGCCCCGCCCCAGGGATATTAACTCACCGGAGTTTGTCCGTTTGCGCAGCTATGTGACCGATCAAATCAAATGGTGGTAGGGGGAGATACCTATGATGAAATTATGCTGTGGGTCTAATCTCTATGCCTCATTTCCGTTGGAGACCGCTTTGCGCGAAATGTCAGGGATAGGGTTCCATTATGTAGATTTATGGGCTTGCAAAGCCATCTGTGACCACGCGGATCCTCAAAAAACGAGTCCGGAGGAAGTCCGTGCGCTGCTGCGCCGGTACGATATGACGGCAGTGTCGATGACGCTGTTTTTAATGAGCGCCGAAGAGCGGCGGGAGCGGATGCAGTTCGCAGCTGCATTGGGGATTCCCGTAGTCATTTGGGAGCCTGCCCAATCGCCGGATTGGGTGGACAATATGACAAACCTGAGCCCGGTCAGCATCCCATACGGCAAGATGGGAGGCAGCCTGGCCGATTATATGAACCTGCTCCGGCAGGATCTCGCGTATGCGAAATTTTTGGGGCTAAAGGTTGGAATTGAGGTGCCCCATTGCTATACGCTCAATGAATACCTTTATCAGATTTATCAGACAGATCAGCGCATCAATGATGACGCTTTGGCCTATATTATCGCTCCGCCCCACGCCAACGCACGGGGATATGAGGCGGAGGATGTATACCGCATGATTGCCTCGAAACGCGCCTATATGCTGTATTTGTGGGATGTTAAAAAGGGATTTTCCTTCCCCGCCAGCGATCGGGCGTTTGGCACAGGCGAGGAGCAGATGCCGGGTGGCGGCCAGCGCGATTTTCAGGCGCAGCTCGATGCCTTTTCCCAAAACGGGTTTTCCGGCTGGTACAATATTTCCTGCCACGGAACCGAGGGGTGGAATGACCTGGAAAAGATCAGCGCCTGCTTGAAAAAGGCGTTTGACCTTGTAGCGCCGCTGATGCAGGAAAGAGAAGGGAGAGGGTAAAGGATGGTCAAACTTGTGATATTGGGCGTTGCCCACCCACACGTGCATAGCTGGATTCATGCTTGGCAAATGCATACCAAGGCAGAGCTGGTTGGCGTGTGGGATGAAGAGCATGAGCTGGCGCAGCAGATTGCACAGCAGTATGGCCTGGCCTGCTATGAGACGATGGAGCAGGCGCTGGCACAGCCCGAAATAACGGCTGTGGGTATCTGTGCGGAGAATGCCCGGCACGCAGCTTACACAATCGCAGCGGCGCGGGCTGGCAAGCAAATTCTCTGTGAAAAGCCAACCGCTACTACGCTGGAGGATTGCAGAGCAATGCAGCGGGCGGTTGAGCAGGCCGGTGTGCGCTATATGCAGGCGTTTCCGATGCGTGTGGATGCCGTGAACGAGCAGATCAAAGCGCTATTGGATGAAAATCAAATCGGCCCTGTTGTGAGCTTTCGCAAACGGCACGGGATCGGCTGGGCGGCGGATGAGCCGATGCCCGCGTCACTGGCCTGGTTTACAGAACCGGCGCTTTCCGGAGGCGGCGCGTTTTTGGACGAGGGGATTCATGCAGCAGATTTCCTTATCTGGATGTTTGGCGAGCCGAAATATGTCACGGCTAAAATTCCGCCCAGCACGGTAGGGCTGAAGGTGGAGGACAATGGCGTGGCGATGATTGAGTTTGCCAACGGCGTCATTGGCACCATGCAATCCTCCTGGACCTTTGTAGCTGGCTCTTTGACGACGGAGATATTCGGCCTGGAGGGGACGATCCAGCAGAGCTTTAACGACTGTGCCTCCACTACCATCAATGGGGAAAATAATTTTCCCCTGCAGGTGTTCCGGAAGGGGAAGCCTCTGGCAGGCTGGGAGAACCCGAGAATGCCGGTCAATTTTAAGCACATCCATGAAGCGGTTGCTGCACGGTTTATCGACTGCCTTGAAACGGGGCAGGCATTCCCCTCTACGCTGGAGGATGGATATGCTGCGCTGCGCCTGATCCTCGCAGCGTACAAATCGGCCAAGGAAAACCGCACAGTGGCGATGGAGGAAATCTAAATGAAAAAGGATATTGTAAAGATCGGTGTGATCGGGTGCGGCGCCATTGCCCAGCAGTACCATATGCCGGCGCTGAAAAGCCTGCCGGATTGCGAGGTCGTAGCCGTTTGCGATTGGGTCCCGGAGCGGGCGCAGGCGGCGGCGGCATATTTTGGGCTGCCGCAGGCGCGCGCATTTACACAGGATGAAGCGCTGCTGGCGTTGGAGGAAATCCAAGGGGTGCTGATCCTGACGCCAAACTACAATCATTGCGAGGTGACGCAGCTGGCCGCCTCCTTTCACAAGCATGTGTTCGTCACAAAGCCAATGGGGCGCACCCTGGAGGAATGCCACTGTATGATGCAGGCCTGCGAGGAGAATGGCGTGCAGCTGTTTGTCAGCTTTATGCACCGCTATCTTCTGGGCATTGCACAAACCCGCCACCTGATTCAGAACAATACGATTGGGAAGATCGAGATGGTGCGCATCCTGAATGCGCCGGGCGCTACCTCCACGGTCAGCAAATGGTTTTATGATAAAAAGAATGTGGGAGGCGGCTGCGTCATTGATCTCGGCGTGCATGGAATTGACCTGGTGAGATATCTGATTGGGGAGATTGATGAGGTCACCTTCGCCAATATGGGGCGGTTTCGCGACGTCATTTTCACCGATGGAGAGTATGTGCATCCCAATAATGAGGATCATGCGCTTGCTGTTTATAAAACCCAGTCCGGCGTTACCGTCAGCCAGATGATCAGCTGGCACCACTGGTCGAATGCAGACCGGTTCTCTATGGAAATTTTCGGTGAGAAGGGCTCGATCTTTTTACGCGATCCAATGGGGATTGTCAATGTTTGCAAGGTGGAGCCCGGCAAGCCTGCCACGTGGGTTTCGCTGCAAATTCCATATGAAAAGCTGGGCGTGGAGCAGCATGAGAGCTTCCTGGAAATGATCCGAACAGGCGCCAAAGCCAATCCCGGTGGGGCGGAGGGGCTCGCCTGCATCCGGGTGGTCCGTGCGATCTATCAGGCGATTGAGACCGGAGCGCCCGTTAAAATTGATACAATGGAGCAACTATGAACATTTTATTATTACATACACACGACTCTGGGCGATTCCTTCAGCCATATGGATACCCCATGGAAACGCCAAATCTAGAATCTCTGGCAAAGCGGGGAACGTTATTTCGCCAGGCGTTCAGCGTGGCGCCAACCTGCTCGCCGAGCCGGGCAGGGCTGCTGACAGGGCAGTATCCCCACAATTGCGGAATGTTTGGGCTTGCCCACCGTGGTTTTTCTCTGCCGGATTACCAGCATCATATGGCGAGTTATTTGACGGGTTTTGGGTATGAAACCGTGCTGTGCGGCATTCAGCATGAAGCGCCCAGAGCGGAGATGCTGGGTTACACACGGATATTGGATGATCAGGCGTTTGATATGGGATGCGTGGATTTTGATTCCGTTGCGTTTGACGGGGCAAATGCGCAACGGGTTTGTGATTATCTGCGGGAAACTCACGAACGGCCATTTTTCCTCTCCTTCGGGATGTATAACACGCACCGGAAGTGGAGAAAGCACGAAGCAGATATCGATGCCGGCTACGTAGCGCCCTTCCCCGGCATTTACGATACTGCCCAGAACCGTGAAGATATGGCGGATTATATGAGCTCAGTGCGTTTCTGTGACAAGCTTGTGGGTAAAATCCTGCAAGCGCTGGCTGAAGCCGGGCTGCGGGAGAATACCATAGTTCTCTTTACCACAGATCACGGCCCTGCGGTGCCAGGCATGAAGTGCACGCTTTATGACGGAGGAACCGGCGTCGCTCTGCTTTTGGATTACCCAGGCAATCCTGCAAGGGGACGCTGTGTGGATGCAATGGTATCGCACCTAGATCTTTTCCCCACGCTTTGCGAGCTGTGCGATATCGCAAAGCCCGATTGGCTCGAGGGGCAGTCCCTTCTCCCGCTACTCCATCAGGGGGAGGCTTCATCCGACGGCAGACTGCTGTTTTCCGAAATTAACTATCATGCTGCGTATGAGCCTATGCGGGCGGTTCGCTGTGAGCGCTATAAATATATCCGGCGGTTTGACGGGAAGCTGGGCAGAATTTTATCCAACATCGATAATTGCCCGGAAAAAACTTTCCTATATGAAATGCATTGCTTTGCGGAGGATGGCCCAGACAGAGAGGAGCTGTATGACCTGTATGCAGACCCGATGGAAAAGCAGAATGTGGCCTCCAGCCCCGCTTATGCACGGGTGAGGGAGGAACTGGCGCAAGCCCTGCTGGATTGGATGCAGCGGACAAGGGACCCTCTATTGAACGGCGGTGTGAAAGCGCCGGAAGGGGCCCGTGTGAACCGCCGGAGCGATTACTGTGCTGAGGATTTAGAGAAAGCGTGAGACAAAGAGCTCGCCGGAAAGAAGGGAAAACGATGAAAGCATTTGGCGAAAAAAAGGTCGGGGTGGCCATAATCGGCTGCGGGGCGATCAGCACCTACCATATGGATGCTCTCCGTCTGATCCCGGAAGCGCGGATTGTGGTCTGCTGTGATATTGTGCGGGAGCGCGCTGAGCAGGCGGCGGCCGGTGCGGCGGATGTGACGGCAGATTATGCGAAGGCGATCGATCGATCGGATGTGGACTTGGTGTTTGTGCTGACACCAAACTACCTGCACAGGGAGATCGCCGTGTATGCAGCACAGAAAGGCAAGCATGTGTTTGTGCAAAAGCCGTTTGCAATGGATTCGCAGCAGTGCCGCGATATCATCTGTGCAGCAGAGCAAAATCATGTGAAGCTGTTCGTCAGCTTTATGCACCGGTATTTTGAAGAATCCCGCTGGGCAAAGGAATATATTGCTTCCGGTAAGCTCGGGCAGATTTATATGGCCCATATCCGGAATTCTCTGCCCGGCAGCAATTATTCCACTTGGCAGTATGATTCCGCACTGTGCGGCCAGGGTGGCGCAATTCTCGATGTTGGCGTGCATGGTATTGATCTGGTGCGGTATTTGCTGGGAGAGATTGAGCAGGTCGTTTTTGCCTCCAAGGGGCAAAAGGTAGCTTCACGGGAGATCAACGGGCAGACCATATACCCGGATAATGAGGATTGGGCGCTCGCGCAATACCGCTTAAAGAGCGGTACAATGGTGAGCCATCAGATCAGCTGGGTGCAGAAGTGGCACTGCAACCGCTACACGATGGAGATTCACGGGAGCAACGGGAGCATTTATCTGCGCACCGGCTATGGGCCGCTGGCAGTGACAAGCCCCGGCGTTTCTCAGGCAGGCAGCATGACCTTCCCCGCGCTAGAAACAGTACCCTTTGGGTACCGCCAGCACCGCGAGGTAATTGATGCCGTGCGGTTTGATCGGGCGCCTGCCTGTACAGGGGCGGACGGCTTATATACGATCGAGACAGTAGAGCGGATTCTACAGTCCGCCCGGACGATTGCGGGATGACCGAAGGACGGAGGCACAGGCGTATGCGCTGCATCGCTGCACGTCCGGGATGCGGCGGCTTCTCCCACGCCTCTGAGGAGGGAATATGGCTGGAATCTGCTTTCTGGTGGCCTTTTTGGCCAGTGTTTTAGGCAAAATCTGCGGCATGGGCGGCGGTGTGATTATAAAACCCGTGCTGGATGCCTGCCAGGCGGCTGGAGCGATGGCCATCCATTTTTATTCCGGCTGCACGGTGCTGGGGATGAGCTGCTGGTCGGTAGGGAAGGCTATATGGAAAAAGGATTCTCAGCTTGACTTTCGGGTATCCACGCCGTTGGGGGTTGGTGCGGCGGTGGGCGGCCTTCTGGGAAAGGAGCTCTATACCCGGCTGACCGAAGGGTTCCCCGATGCGGATATGATTGGAGGCATACAGGCGCTACTGTTATTTGCCGCCACGCTGGTAACGCTGCTTTATACGATTTTTCGCAGGTGCTTTTCTGCAAAACAGACGAAGGGCTTGCTGCCGTGCGCCACAATTGGGTTGGCGCTGGGGGCTGTCGGCTCCTTCCTGGGCATCGGAGGAGGCCCGTTTAATGTGGCGGCGCTGTATTATTTTTTTGCGATGTCTGCAAAGGCCGCAGCGCAGAATAGCCTGTATATTATTTTGATCAGCCAGGCGGCCGGCACGGCGAAAACCGTTTTATCCGGTGATGTGCCGGAAATTCTGCTCCCGGTTCTGCTAGGGATGATTTTATGCGGAATTTTAGGGAGCGAGGCCGGTGGCAAGCTCAACCGCAAGCTCAGCGAAAAACAGATTTCGCTGCTGTTTGAGTGGGCTATGGTATTGGTCTTAGGCATTAATCTTTATAATATCTATCGCTTTTGGTGATAAAAAGCTGATAGCATCAGTGTACAAGGTCAGGTTTTGAGGCGGCTGTCATAAAAAAACAGCCGCCTCAGTTGCGCGATTTTTTGGAAGGAAAAGCATTGGGCCACAAAAGGGAGCGCCCAGCGCTCAGAGCAGGTGAAACGCTGCGCTTTTAGGCGCGGTCATGGCGCTGAAAGCCGCTGTTGCTATTGAAAACGCCCTGAGCAAAACGCAGGGCGTCTATAGAACCATTTCAGCTACCAAACGAAAAATAGCTCCAAATAATCAGGCAGCAGCATGGTGCGTTCAGCTTATGCCGCTGCCCTATGGCGGGTGTTTCCTATATCCAATCTTTTAAATTCTGCGGCCCTTTTGCAGCTTACCGCCTCAACGCTGTTCCCCCGCGCGGTGTGCCGAGATCAGGTCATGCTTCAGCTCCCACAGCTTTTGGGAGAGATCCACATAATATTGGTGCGGGTTTTCGAAGCGCAGCACCTCTTCCCACAGGGTATCCACCTGCTCTGCGCAGTAGGAGCGGATTTTGCCCACAGCCGGGGTACGGTAGACGCATTGCCCGTGCTCAAAGATCCGGCGCAACAGAGGCCGGGCCAAAAAGTTGCGCACGGTTTTGCGCTTCCAGGTAAATTCGGGGTCGAACAGCTCATAGGGCGCCCTTTCATCAATGACCTCCTCCATGAGCGTGATCACATCAGCAATGGCCTTGCCACTTTCACGGTCAAAGAGCCGCCACACGGTTTTGGCGCCGGGCGTTGTGATTTTGCTGACGTTTTCACTGAGCTTGATTTTGGGAACAATACCCGATTGTGTTTCAATGGCTGCGAGCTTGTAAACGCCGCCAAACACAGGGTCGGATGCGGCTGTGATCAAACGCTCCCCCACGCCGAAGGAATCTACTTTCGCCCCCTGGATCAGCATATCCCGGATAATATACTCATCCAGTGAATTGGAGGCGACGATTGAGCAGTCGGGAAACCCGGCTTCATCCAGCATTTTGCGCATCCGTTTGGAGAGGTAGGTGATATCGCCGCTGTCAATGCGTACACCCTTTGGACGGCAGCCGCGCGGCAACAGCTCGCGGCGAAAGGCTTCGATGGCGTTTGGCAGACCAGAGTGGAGCGTGTCATAAGTGTCAACCAACAGCGTGCAGTCCTGCGGGTATTCCCGCGCGTAGGCACAGAAGGCATCCAGCTCACTGTCGAACAGTTGCACCCAACTATGCGCCATGGTGCCGAGCGCCGGGATGCCGAAATCACGCTCGCAGATGGTGCATGCTGTGCCGATGCAGCCGCCGATATAGGCGGCGCGTGCGCCGTAGACTGCGCCGTCGAAGCCCTGTGCCCGCCGGGAGCCAAATTCCATCACGCCACGGCCCTGCGCAGCGCGGACAATCCGGTTGGCCTTGGTGGCAATTAAGCTCTGATGGTTAATGCAGAGCAGCAGCATGGTTTCAATGAACTGCGCCTGTATCACGGGGCCGCGCACGGTAACGATCGGCTCGCCCGGGAAAACAGGCGTCCCCTCCGGAACGGCCCAGACATCGCAGGTGAATTGGAAATGGCGCAGATAATCGAGGAAAGCTTCGCTGAACCCATGCCTGCGCAGGGCGTCAATATCCTCTTCAGAGAAGGAAAGATGCTGGAGATAATCGATCATCTGCTCTACGCCAGCCATGATGACGAACCCGCCGCCATCCGGAATCCTGCGGAAGAACAGGTCAAAGTAGGCGATCTGCTCTGAAAATCCATTCTGAAAATAGCCGTTGGCCATTGTCAGCTCATAAAAATCCGTCAGCATGGTCAAGTTTAGCTTGTTGTCCGTGCGTTCCATTTGTCAGTTCCCCTTTTGCAAAACGCCAAAGCAGCGTCCGGTTGTGATCGTTCCTCAGAACATACGTTGGTTTTTATTATAACACCTTTTTCTCTTTTCCGCGCTGTTCTGGAGAGATTTTCTTTTGTGTTGCGCATTCCGGCGGATGGGTCGCCGATTATGATTCTTTCAAATACATTTTAGGGGGATGGATCCAGATGTACGTTCTTTAAAAGAATAATACATAAAATCTGTTTTTTTTATTATTAAATTTTTATATATGAATAGAAAAAGCCTTGCTTTTTTCTTATTGGTAGGTTATAATGCACGTAAAGCAAGGGCAGGTTGCCGCCCTTATTGAATGCCAAATCCCGCAGGCTTGCCGGCCCCCCAAATTTATCCGGCTTTTCTGCGGCCGGCGGCGTGGGAGCAGCTGTGCTGCGGCCAGAATGATCTCCCGGTTGCCGTCATAAATTTTTTGGAGAGGTGTATGGTTATGAGAATCAGGAAGCAGCCGCTCGGCGATCGCAATATCGTCGGCGCAAAAGTGGAGCAATCCCGCAAGGCAATCGGTATGAAGCAGAAAGATCTTTTGACCCAGCTGCAGGTGAGGGGCATTGATTTGAATGCTTCCGGCCTGTCGAAGCTGGAGGGCCAGCTGCGGTATGTGACAGACACAGAGCTGGTTGCATTGAGCGATGTGCTGGGCGTCTCGATTGATTGGCTGGTTGGCAAAGAAAAATAAGGCTGCACATAAAAAACCGCTGGCGTTTTGATATGCCAGCGGTTTTTTAATAAGGATTTTGACGGCTTAGCTGCGCTCATATCTAGAGAGGAATGCCTTTGTCCGGTCATTTTTCGGATGATGAATTACTTCATCTGGCGTGCCCTCCTCAGCGATGACGCCGCCATCCATAAACACAATGTAGTCCGCTACATCGCGCGCAAAGGCCATCTCGTGCGTGACGATCACCATCGTCATATGCTCGGCTGCAAGTGCGCGGATGACCTTGAGAATCTCGCCGGTCAGCTCCGGGTCCAGCGCGCTGGTTGGCTCGTCGAAAAAGAGCACCTGTGGATTGAGTGCTAGTGCACGCGCAATGGAAACACGCTGCTGCTGACCGCCTGAAAGCTGGCAGGGGTAGGCCTTCTCCTTATCTGCCAGGCCCATTTTCGCAAGCAGCTCGCGCGCTTTTTCTTGCGCCTGTCTTTTTTCTGTCCCGGCAATCATCTGCGCTTCCGTAATATTCCGGAGCACAGAAAAGTGCGGAAAAAGATTAAAGTTTTGAAAAACTAGCCCGAATTTGGAGCGGATTTTTTTCATAGCAGCCTTGTCGGCATAAACGGGCTTGCCGTGGCTGTCTGTGCGCACCAAAACGTCGCCCCCATAGCGGATTTCGCCAGCATCAACGGTTTCCAGCGTAGTGGCACAACGCAGCAGAGTTGATTTGCCGGAGCCGGAGGGCCCGATGATGGCGACGACATGGCCCTTCTTCACATGCAGGGAGATATCCTTAAGGACCTCCAGCCCGCCGAAGCTTTTGCGCAGGTTGCTGATTGTAAGCAGCTCTTCCATGGGAATCCCTCCTGATTATTTATAGTAATCCAACGCTTTTTCAATCCGTTCCATAACGAATGCGACGGCGTAGTTGGCCACGTAGTAAAACACGCCTGCGACGAAGAACGGCACAACGGAGGATTGCGCGGTAGCGAGCATCTTGGCCGCCGTGAACATCTCCACCACAGAGATGGAGAAGGCGAGCGATGTGTCCTTAACGAGCGTGATGATCTCATTGGTCACAGAGGGCAGGATGGTTTTGATTACCTGCGGCAGAATGATGCGCAGGAAGGTTTGGCTTTTGGAGAAGCCCAGCACCTGCGCTGCCTCATATTGCCCCACAGGCATTGCCTCAATACCGCCGCGATAAATTTCTGCAAAATAGGCGGCGTAGTTGATGACAAACCCGATAATGGTGGCGATAAAGCGGTAATTATCCGGCAGCGTCACATCCCAGCCAAAGCTGACAATCAAAAAACCTGGCGCGAAATATACCACCATGAGCTGCAGCATTAGCGGAGTGCCGCGCATAACGCTGATGAAAAAACGGGTGAGCCAGCTTAAAGGCCGGAATTTGGACATACGCCCAAAGGCAACCAGCAGCCCAAGCGGCATGCTCAGCACCAGCGTCAGAATGAAAATGACGGCGGTCATCACAAAGCCTTCGCCGAGCTGTGAAAAAATTGCCTGCATGTTGACGGCGGCCGGAAGCAGGGCCGGTATCGGCATGAGAACATCCTCCTCCTGTAGACAAAACGGCGGTTAGCCGTTGTTTCAATGCTGCACCAGCCAGGGGCGGTGAGCTCTCCGCTTTTGCACACGGGGCGCTTTCACTGCTGCCTGATGGTACGTTAGCGTGATAGTACAGTGTAGTATAGCACAAAAAAAGGGCGAAAGGCAACCTCCCGGCGCCTTTCGCCCAAAATTTTTGCAGAGCAGGTTATTTGCCAATGATGGTAACATCCTTGCCGAACCAATCATTGGAGATCTTTGCAAGCGTTCCGTCCTCTGCCATGGCCTCAAGCTGGGCCTGCACCTTATCGCGCAGCTCGGTGTTGCCCTTGAGGAAGCCGATGCCATACTCTTCCGCTGCAAGCGGTTCGCCGACAATTTTGTAGTTGCCGCCCTGCTGAGCGATATTGTAGGCGGCGACAGTCTCATCCATCAAAACGGCATCTACCATTTTGGTTTTCAGCTCGTTGAGCGCTTCAAGGTTTTGCTCTGTCAGCACAACTTCACCGAGGCTAGCCTTAACTTCCGGCTTACTGTCGAGCGCGTCCTCCGCGCTGGAGCCTGCCTGAAGGGCGAGCTTTTTGCCTGCAAGATCGTCCACACCGGCAATGGTGGAATCCTCGTTTACAACGATCACCTGATTGTTGCGCATGTAAGGCTCGCTCCAAGTGTAATCATCCTCACGGCCGTTTATGGTAAAGCCGTTCCACAGCAGATCAACGCCACCGTTTTTCAGCTCTGCATCCTTGGAATCCCACACAATTGGCTTGAGCTCCAGCTCCATGCCCAGCCGTTTGGCGACCTCGGCGGCTAGGTCAAGGTCAAAGCCCACATACTCGCCCGCATCGTTTTTAAAGCCCATCGGCGGGAAGGAGGCGTCAAAGCCTACGGTCAGGGTGTTTTCTGCATCATCCCCGCTGCCAGAGCAAGCGGCGAGCCCAAGCGTCAGGAGAACGGTTAATGTAGCGAGCGCCAGGGCGATCAGTCTCTTTTTCATCGTTTTTCCTCCAATCGAATCCTGCCTCCCCTGCAGCGGTCACAGCAAGCGGGTCGGCGTTTTGAATAGTGGTATTGTAGCATAGTATCACGCTAAAGTAAAGCCTTTTTTGCGCCTTTTTCTGCAGAAGCTCTCCAACAAAAACCATTTGCATATGCCTATCAAATGATGTATACTAAAATATCATTATCCTGCGGTAGACTGCCCTGTGCAGGGCCGCAAGCGGGGGGGACCTTTTACGCAGCAGGCTTATCTGGATAACAGCGCGACTACACGCGTATGCGATGAGGCGGTCCAGGAGATGCTCTATGCCCTCACGGAGGGCTATGGAAACCCCTCCTCCCGCCATGCAAAGGGCTTTGAGGCGGAAAAGAGTCTGGTGCTGGCGCGTGAGCGGGTGGCCGCGCGCATCGGCTGCACGCCGGAGGAGATTGTTTTCACCTCCGGCGGGACAGAGGCAAATAATCTGGCGATTTTTGGTGCTGTGCAAGCGCTGGCACGCCGGGGGCGGCGAATTGTCACCACGGCGATCGAGCACCCGAGCGTGGAGCAGCCGATGCGGGAATTGGAGCGCCAAGGTTTTGAAGTGGTATTTCTGCCCGTAAGGGAGGATGGGAGCGTCCGCGAGGAGGATCTTTTTCAGGCGATTAATAAGGAGACCATCTTAGTCAGCATGATGGCGGTCAACAATGAGATTGGCTCCATCCAGCCGATGGGGATCGTGCGCCGGGCCATCCGCCGGGCGGGCGCGCCGGCTCTGTTCCACTGCGATTGCGTGCAGGGCTTCGGTAAGCTGGAGACAAGCCCCTCACTCTTCGGCATTGATCTGATGACAGTGAGCGCCCATAAAATCCACGGGCCCAAGGGTGCGGGCGCATTGTATATCCGCCGCGGGGTGCGCATCAAGGCGCGTACGCTGGGCGGCGGGCAGGAACGGGGGCTGCGCTCTGGCACGGAAGCGATGCCGGCCCTCATCGGCTTTGGCGCGGCCTGCGCAGCGTTACCGGATTGGAAGGATGGATTTGCGCACGCCCTCAGGCTGCGGGATTACCTGCGTGAAAGGCTCGAGGAGATGCCGGGCGTGGTGCTCAATTCCCCGCAGGATGCGCTGCCGTATATCGTTAATTTTTCCCTGCCGGGCCTGCGTTCGGAGCCGGTGCTGAATTTGCTTTCAGAGATGGGCGTGTATGTCTCCAGCGGCTCCGCATGCGCTAAGGGGCATAAGAGCCCGGTACTCACAGCACTGGGCTTGCCGGATAAGCGCATTGACAGTGCACTGCGCGTGAGCTTTTCGCATTTTACAACGGTGGAGGAGTTGGAGCTGCTGCTGGAGGGGCTCCGGCGGGCACAGCAATTGCTCAGAAAAAATTGAACATAGGAAGCAGAAGGATGATATGAAAGAGATTATTTTAGTGAAGGATGGCGAGCTCGCGCTTAAGGGGCTCAATCGCTCCACATTTGAAGATATTTTGGTGAAGAATATGCGCCGGCGGCTGTCGCCGCTGGGCGGGTTCCAGTTTACCAAAAGCCAGTCTACAGTGATGGTTGAGCCGCTGGAGGAGGGGGTTGACCTGGAGGCGGCGGCGGACTGCCTTTCCCGTGTGTTCGGCATCGCGGGCTTCAGCCGCGCCGCTCAGGCGCCCAAGGAGATGGGCGAGATTTTGCGCATCGCTGGAGAATATCTTGCCCCGCAGCTGCTGGAGGCTGAGTCCTTTAAGGTGGAGGCCAAGCGGTCGGATAAAAAATTCCCACTGACCTCCCCGCAGATCAGCGCGGAGCTTGGAGGCTATCTGGGCGAAAAATTTCCGCATCTGCGGGTGGATGTACACCACCCGGATGTGACGGTCACAGTGGAAGTGCGCGATCAATGGGCATATATTCGCGGCAATCAAATAAAAGGTGCGGGCGGCATGCCGGTGGGCTCCGGCGGGCGGGCGGCTTTATTGATCTCCGGTGGGATTGATAGTCCGGTCGCAGGCTGGATGATGGCTAAGCGTGGCTTGCAGCTGACCGCCGTCCATTTTGCCTCCCCACCCTATACGAGCCTGCGCGCGGAGGAAAAGGTACACGCACTGCTGCGCAAGGTGGCGCGTTACGCCGGCCATATCTCGCTCTTTGTTGTGCCGTTTACGGAGATTCAGGAGCAAATTAAGGATCATTGCCCGGAGGATCTCTTCACCCTGATCATGCGCCGCGCGATGATGCTGCTCGCGCAGCAGATTGCGCACAGGGAGGGCTGCGGCGCGCTGGTCACGGGGGAGAGCATCGGCCAGGTGGCGAGCCAGACGCTCCAGGCGATTGCCTGCACGGACGCTGTGGCGGAGATGCCGGTGTTCCGGCCGCTGATCGCGATGGACAAGGATGAGATTGTGGCAATTTCACGCAAAATTGATACCTTCGAAATTTCCATCCAGCCCTATGAGGATTGCTGCACGGTTTTCACCCCAAAGCATCCGAAAACACGCCCGCAACTCGACGCAGTGGAGAAGGCGCAGTCCCTGATTCCGCTTGAGGCACTCATGGAGCGGGCGCTGAGCAATGTGCGGATTGTGCCGATTGATGCATAGGGGCGCGTTTCGCTTTGGCGATAAAGGAAGGTTTTAGATGAAAGCTGAAATCGTATCCGTTGGCACCGAGCTTTTGCTCGGCGATATTGTGAATACGGACGCACAATTTCTGGCGGGAGAGCTGGCTCGGATGGGCTTTACCGTTCTGTATCACAGCACGGTGGGGGATAATGCGCAGCGCCTTGCTGCTCTGCTCGATACCGCGCTTTCCCGCAGTGATATTGTGCTGACCACCGGCGGGCTTGGCCCCACGGCGGATGATCTGACAAAAGAGGTGTGCGCCAAATCGCTTGGCCTTCCGCTTGTGGAGGATGCAGAAAGCCTGCGGCGCATTGAAGCGTTTTTTCACGCCCGTGGGCAGAGCATGCCGGAAACCAACCGCAAGCAGGCGCTGCTGCCGCAGGGCTGCACGGCGTTTCGCAATGATCACGGCACGGCGCCGGGTTGCGCTGTGGAGTGGAAGGGTAAGATTGTGATCCTTCTGCCCGGCCCGCCGCGTGAACTCAAGCCCATGTTTTTCGAGCAGGTGGCACCGTATCTCGCCCAGTTTGCAGGCGGAGCGATTGTGTCGCACACGGTGCGTACCTTTGGCATTGGCGAGAGTGCGATGGCCGAGCGGGCGGCTCCCTACCTCCGGCAGGAGAATCCAACTGTCGCCCCCTATGCAAAGGATGGCGAAGCGCTTTTACGGGTAACGGCGCGGGCTGCTTCCCGCGAGGAGGCGGATGCGCTGTGCAGGCCCACGGTGGATGCGCTCTGCGCGCTGTATGGCGATCTCGTATACGGTGTGGATGCGGAAAGCCTCCAGCAGGTTGTAGTGCGCATGCTGCGCGAGCGCGGCATGAAGGTGGGCCTGGCGGAATCCTGCACGGCAGGGCTCATTGCCAAGCGGATCACGGAGATTCCTGGCGCCTCTGAGGTGTTAGAGTGCGGCATTGTTTCTTATTCCAACCGGATCAAGCAGGAGCTGCTCGGTGTTTCACCGGATACGATTGCGAAATACGGCGTGATCAGCGCGGAAACAGCGGCAGAGATGGCTACAGGCGCACTGCGTGTGAGCGGCGCGGATATCGGCCTCGGTGTAACGGGGCTGGCGGGGCCGGATGGCGATGACCGGGGCAACCCGGCGGGCCTTTCTTTCATCGCATTGACGGATGGGTCGCGCACGCTGGCCCGCACGGTTAACACTGGGCGTGGGGGCGGCAACCGGGAATATAACCGCTTTGTCACTGCGTCGAACGCGCTGGATCTCATCCGGCTGTATTTATCAGATTGAAATGAATAGGATAGAGCGGGGCGGAGCGCCGGCGCAGTAGCCGGGTCCGCTGTTTTCCCGTAGCGCTCCATGAAAGGCGGAATTGAAAATGGATCAAAATAAATCCGGTAGCAGGTTTTTACACGCGGTTTTTCCCTTCCCCGGTGATACGGCGCTGGAATGGGTACGCAAAATCGTGGCGATTCTTTCCGTTTGCGCGATCCTTGCCAGCAGCGGAGTTGCCGTTTTCCGTGCTGTGCAGCACCAGGAGCAGCCGCAGGCTCAGCCAGCGCAGGCGCAGGCAGACCCTGTGCTCTCCGCGCTTAAAACGAAATACCCTGCTTTCACGGCGCCAGAGGGAATGCAGGAAAAATTTCAGCATCTCTATGCGGTGAATAACGATGTGGTGGGCTGGCTCACCATCCCGAATACTCGCACGGATACCCCCATCCTGCAGGCGACGAAAGCGCAGGGCGCAAACGATTATTACCTGCGCTATAACTATTATCATGAATATACAGAGTATGGCGATCCCTTCATGGATTACCGCAACGATGCCAAAGGACTCTCCCGCAATACGATCCTCTACGGGCATAACCTGCAGGGGGATGCACTGGATAATGGCATGTGCTTTACCGGCGTAATGAGCTATCACACGCTGGAGGGCTACAAAAATGCCCCGGTGATCACCTTTAACACGCTCTATCAGGATTATCAGTGGAAGGTAATCGGTGCGTTTCTGGCGACCACACAGCCGAAGGATGACAACGGCTATGTGTTCAACTATATTTACCCTGATATGGATGACGAGACCTTTATGGCATATATTGATGAGGTGCGTGAGCGCAGCCTGTTTACAACAGATGTGGATGTGCAGCCGGATGACAAGGTGCTGACGCTCTCCACCTGCACCTATGAGCTTGGCACGAGCATTGACGCACGCTTTGTGGTAGTGGCCCGGCTGGTGCGCGAGGGGGAGAGCGCCGAGGTGGATGTTTCGAAGGCGGCGGTGAACCCCAACCCACATTACCCACAGGCGTGGTATGACCGCCACGGCGGCTCCAATCCCTATCAAAATGCGGAGCGCTGGTATCCATTTTAAATACTCGATCGGGGCAGAGGGGTTTGAAAGCAGCAGGAGGGCCGGCAATGGCACACAGCAGGCAGGAAAAACAGAATGCCCAGAGCTTGCAGGAGCAAACGCAACAGCTCCTCGACGAGCTAGAGAGCGCCCGGCGCAGGTGCGGCCTGCCAGGGCAAACACTGCCTCATGCGCACAATAGGTGCGCGGCTACCCCAAAGGAGGAGATAATCATGGCAGATCAGGATCAGCACAGGGAAAATAGCAAGGGAGAGGGCATATCCCCCGTGCCGGAGCAGCCAGTTTATTATGATGCGAATGGAAACCCTGTTACGCCAGTGGTTTATTATGATGCGCAGGGCCGGCCGGTCATTCCCGTTTTTTCACCTGCCGTAGCGCCGCAGCCGGAAGAGCAGTATGAAACGCTGCCGGATGGGACGCGGGTGCGCATCGTGTATCAGGAGCCGGAGAGCAAACGCGCCAGTGGGAGCACGCCGCGCAGGCCTGCCTCCCCTCAGGGGCAGACAACCGGTGCGAAACCGAAGGTGGACAAGCCCGAACCGGAGCAATCCACCTCTATGCGGGTGATTTATGAGGCGCCGGATGCCCAGGCAGAGCATCCGCAGCCACAGCAAAGGCCGGTTCCCCCTGCCCAGGCAGAGCCGGAGAGGGAAGAGCAGCCTCCTGCCACCAGTAGCTTGGCGGAGCTGTTTGCCGAAGCGGAGAAGCCTGATTCTACCCCGGCCTCAAAGAAAAAGTCCAAAAAAGAAAAAGGCCGCTTTGGGGATGGCTGGCTGCCCTGGCGGGGCGATACGGCGGGGGAAAAAGTGCGTAGGACAGTGTTCCTGCTTGCGCTGCTGACGCTGATTGTGTGTGTACCCTTCCTGCTTTACCGCTTGTATGACGGCTGGTATAACCAGCGGTTAATTCGGGACCTTGCAGATCAGGTGCAGACGGATTTGGATGAAAGCGCTTGGGAAGATATCCGCGCCAAATACCCGGATATTGCCTTCCCGGAGGGGATGAACCCTGCTTATGCGGATTTGTATGCCGCAAATCAGGAAATGGTTGGCTGGCTGAAAATTGAAAATACGAAATATATTAACTTCCCCATTGTGCAGGCAGAGGATAATGAGAAGTATCTGGATATTGATTTTTACGGCCGGGAAACAGATTATGGCAATCCGTTTTTGGATTTTCGAAACAATGTCAAAGAACTGGATCGAAACACCATTGTTTATGGGCACCATATGCGTTCCGGAGATCAGGAGTTTTCAGAGCTGACGGATTATCTGACCATCGAGGGCTTCCAAAAAAGCCCGGTCATTGAGTTTAACACCCTATATGCGGATTATAAATGGAAGGTTTACGCCGTGTTTTTGACCAATTCTGAGGCGCAGCATGACAATGGCTATATTTTTAACTATATTTTTACCAACCTGAGCAGCGATGAAAAATTCATGGAGTATATTGATGAGATCGATCAGCGAAAGCTTTATACAACTGGCGTTGATATTCAGCCGACGGATAAAATCTTAACGCTCTCTACCTGCAATTATGATTGGAGTGAGCAGCGCCTCGTAGTAGTGGCACGCCTGGTGCGGGAGGGCGAGAGCGAGGCTGTAGACACAAGCCTTGCCGTGAAGAACGAAAACCCGCGCTATCCGCAGATTTATTACGATCAAAAAGGGATTCCCAACCCATATCGGGATGCCGGGCAGTGGACGCCCTGATGGGGTGGAGTTTCCAGCTGCTTTCAGGCATATAGCGCGATTGACCTGATGAAAAAGAGGTGTATGGATTGAGCGTGCAGATATTGTCTCTCAATGCTGGCCAGGTGCCTGCCTGCGCCGCTGCACAGGAAAAAATTCTTGCGCTTTTGCCGAGCGGGGAGCCAAAACTCAAGCGGTGTGGTTCGGCAAAGCAGATGTTTTATGCTCTGTCAGAAGCGTTAAAGTCGGCCCAAACAATCCTGCTGCTTGTGGAGCCGGGCCGTTACCTCTACGCCAAGGAGCAGCTGATGCGCGCAATGGGGCTTCTGGCAGAACACAGCTCGGAAATCCTTGCAGCGGCACGGCAGAGAAATGCTTCGCTCCCAGAGGAGGAACTGGCCCGCCATGCTGCCATACCGAAGGGCAGCACGGTTTTTGCAACGGAGGATGGGCTATTCTCCGGCTTTATGCTGACGGCCGGTAGCCAGACGATCCTCTTTCTTCCTTTGGATAACCGCAGGATTGACGGCCTTTTGCAGAGAGAGGCCGGGGCGATTCTCACCGGTATGCAGCCGGCTGGTGGGCCGCAGTTCGAGCCGGAAGCAGAAGATGTGGGCAGCCAGGCAGAGGAGGCCTTGCAGGAACCGCCTGCGCAGGAGAATCCGCCTGCTGTTCAGGATCCTCAGTTGGAAGGCCCCGCCACCGCAGCAGAGGCTGCGGCGCTCGCAGTGGAAGCGCTGAATGACAGCGGCACAAGCGTTGCATTTGCTGCAACGCCGGCAGCGGAGTTTGTGCAGGCGGCGGCAGATGGGGTTCCCAATGCTTCCCAAAGGCTGATTTACACCCGCGTGTTTTATGAGCGCGGCGAGGAGGAGCCTGCCAAGCAATATGCCGCAGAGCTTGCCCGGCAGGCGATGCTGGAGTCTGGGGCAACGTTTGGCGCGGCGCTGACCAATATATATACGGTGAAGCGGGAGGGCGCAGAAGAAACATTTCTGCTTCTTGCCGTGGCGGATGAAAATGGCGCGCAGGTACGGCTGCTCTATGCGCAGCCGGAGGAGCACCCCGGCGGTTTCATTGATGAAGGCGTGCGCACGCTGTATGATCTGATTGGGCAGAAAGCACACGCTTACGGGCGGGAGCCGGCCGAAGAGCAGGCACGCCCGGCACATTGGAAGGCCTTTGCGGCGGTGTTGGGCGTGCTGCTGGTGGTATCCGCCCTGCTCTGCCTGGGCACCGGACTTTTTCTACGCGGAAGCGAGACCGGCGCGCAGGAGGCAGCGCTTTCCGCTGTGAATGCGGCTGCCGTGCAGCAGACGAAGCCGGCCACAGCGGGGGCACAGTCCTCCGCTACGCAGGGGGCTACACAGACCAGCACGGCACCGCAGGAGGAGTCTGTGCCGGGCAGCACGGTTCCTTCCACCTGGGCGCAGCCAGCCGGGGAGCAAGCCCTGCTGGATGAGGTGGCCCAGGCCATGGAGGAGGAGCTCCAGGCGGGCGGCCGTGGGGAGGCAGAGGAACCGGAAACCACAGAAAAACCGAAGCAACCCTCCACCACTGCGCCTACCGGGGAGCAGGGCAATGACGAGAAAGACCCAACGCAGGCTACGCGCCCGCCGGAGACGACGGCGCCGCCTGCCACGAAGCCCACTTCCCCGAGCGGAATGAGCGGGAAATTTGTGTTCACAGTTTATGGCTATGGTCATGGCGTGGGGATGAGCCAGTTCGGCGCCAATGAATTTGCCAAAAGCGGATGGAATTATCAAGAAATTCTGCTGCATTATTTCCCCGGCGTCACCATACAGAAAAAGGATAGCCGCTACCCTGCAACACTGGAGGTGGACGGCAAACAGGTCGACACCAAAGTAGTGCTCGCCCGCATTGTAGAAAAAGAGATGGGGGGCTCCTATCAGCTGGAGGCGTTGAAAGCGCAGGCGGTGGCCGCTTATACCTATATTCTGCGGCAAAACCGTGTGACGGGCGTTGCGATTGGTAGCACATATTCCGCACGCGCCATGCAGGCCGTGGAAGCAGTGCTCGGTGAATATATGGCTTATAATGGCACACCAATTTTGGCGACCTTCTTTGCTTGCTCTGCGGGCAAAACGGCGGATGTGCGAACCGTCTGGGGGGGGAGTGGATATCCGTATCTGCAAGGTGGCTGTACAAGCCCGGGCGACAAAAACCATGCGAGCTATCAGACCACTTATACCATCACAAGCGAGGCGCTTGCGGCGCGTGTCAAGGATGCGTTGGGGATTACCCTGACGGGAGACCCCTCCAAATGGCTGAAAATCAAAGCGCACGACACGGCAGTAAGCAGCTCGGTGGGGTATGTCTCCTCCATTCAGGTGGGCTCTAAAACGATCAGCGGCCAGGCTTTCCGGGCGGATGTGATGGACTATGATATTCGCTCCCACTGCTTTACGGTCGCGTATCTTCCGGATTAGGCGGCTTTTCATCATATGATAATGCCACAATGGCAGAGAGAGCGCCCTGCACAGCCGCTGTGCAGGGCGCTGTTATTTTTTGCTGTGCCGGCGCATGAACGAAACAAAGCCTATTGCAGGAAATCCTTTTTTTGCCCTGTTTCCTTTGTGATCTGAAAGACGGTTCTGTGGAGCATTGCCGGCCTGTGGCCGTGCTGCGTGCAGGGAACCAGCATATCACGCTCCCTGATTTCATCCTATGCTGTCAATGAGCGCTTGCATTTGGGTGATAAGAGTGGATCCGGAGCGTTTCCCCATGGAGACAACCTCCTCGTTCACCCCGGAGATGATACTGCGGACATCGTTATCCGGCAGAATATATCCGGCCTGGTCGTTCGTCAGGCCAAATACCAGCATGCGGCGATCTGGTACGCTCTGTGTCAGCGGGGCATAGGGCCAGTCTTCTCCGCTCCATGCTTGGCTAGCCGGAAGGCAACCGCCATAGATCAGCTCTGGCGCAACTTCACCCGGGATGGTGACCGCGCAAAGCGTGCTGCCCAGCTCAAGATAGCCGATCTCGGTTACAATTTCAACGCCTTCGCCGGTTTTTACTGCGATATTATTAACGGCTTGCCCTTTTGCCGCCAGCACAAGAATTTGATTGTCTACCGGAATCGTGATTTCACGAATGCGCAGATTCAGGAGAGGGGAGAGCTCTGTTTCCTCTGCGGCGTCTATCCCACAGAGAATTTCGCCCAGGCGGGCGCCAAAGGCCTTTGCGTTTTCCAGCGCTGTGTTACCCTCGCTGTCGGTCAACTGCCGCTGTGCGGTGATACCAAGCTCCGCCCCCTGGAAGAAGATCAGGTTTGCACCAGCTTTCTGGTTGACGGTCTGCTCCATATAGTAGGGGTAATCCGAGCTGATCTCCGTACTTTTGGTGCCGAAGGTGGTGGGGTGTATGGCGCCGTTGACAATCCAGGTCTCCCGGCCGCCATCCTCCGGGCAAAAGCGCAATCGCGTTAAATTGGGGTCGAATACCTCCGGCTCCCGCTTATCCCGCATATATTCTGACACATCGGTGTAGGAGACGTATAGAGCGCCAGGCTCCATCGCGGCATAGGCCTGTTTGACTGCGTCTGCGGTGACCTGAAAGAGGTTTTCCATGAACGCAGTGTTTTTGCCGTTGTAGATGGGGAGATTCCACTGATATTCGGTGATCAGCGCATTCCCTACCAGCATGCGCAGTGGGTCCCCCCCAAGGCCTAATGTGTCGATACAGCTATGCTGGTGTACAGCGGAGACATTGATAGCATTTATCCCGTTTTCCTGCGCAAACGAAGCGAGCCTGGCACGAATTTTCCGCACATCTGTCAAGGAGATGCCGTAGCCATCCAGTGAAACGAAGGCCTTCACCCCGCGGCCGCTACCGTCGCTCAGGCAAACCACGCGTACTGCCTGATCATCTAGAATTTTGGTGGCTGGCTCCGCAGGGAAGGAGAGGCCGCCCGCATGATAGTGCTTACCGTCTAACTCATTGCCGGTGAGAAGCGACGCCTTGGCATAGCCCAAGCTCCATTGCGCGCCCTCTGCTGGTGCGTCCAGAAATGTGGCGTCCCCCGGATAGAATTGTGTGGGCTGATAGTCCGAGAGCTCCGGCCAGCCGACATCCGGCAGAAAATACAGGATGATCCGGAGCAAAAGGTCTAAAACCAGATCGACATAATCGCACAAAATCCGTTTGAGCATTTCGCCGAAATCCTCTGTAGAGGTGGGCCAATGTAGATGGTGAAGCGGTGCCATCCACTTGGAGGAGGCGTCTGCCTCAGCCTGCGTGCTTACGGCAGCCGGCACTTCGGCAGGAGAGGCCGCGTGCAGGGCAGGGGCTCCTGTTGTGCAGAGCAAAAGCATTGCCATAAAAACGGATAACAGGCGCAGCAGCTTTCTCTTCATGGCAATCGTCCTTTCTAATCTCTATTTATCAACTCGGTTATTATTATAACATACAAAAAGAAAGGATACAACAAAAAACTTTCAGAAAATAATACCTAGTATAGAGAAACAGCGCTGCGCCCACGCTGTTTCAAAAAGCGTTGCAGGCATTGCGAGGGGCTAGCATCCGTGTACGGGGTACACATCGTTTTTCAGCGCTGTGGCTGCGCCCCTGCCGTGCCTGAGAACGCAGCGAGCGTCCGCGTGAGCACGCCGGGCGGCGATGGTTTGTATACGGATGCTATCAAGGATTCTTTATATTGGAAATTGCCGCAGTCCGGTTCCCTTTCCACTGCTTTTATGATATGCTTATCCTCAGGAATATCCAGCAGGAGGGCTACTTCTGCGGGAGGAACGGCAGGAAAGAAGTGTGGATGGGTTTGAAAAATTCGACGGTGATTGTCACAGTGATTCTATGCGCGGCCATTGTGCTATTTTTAGTGCTTGTGCTATGGCAGTCGCACAGCGGTACGCCGACACTGCCGGACGATACGGATGCCCAGTCAGAAATCTGGCAAGGGGAAGCGGATTGGGATGAGGGAAATGCAGGTGGCGATGGTGCGTCAGCCGGTTCCGGCAGTGCGGCGGGCGGCAGCGCCTCCGGCGGGCAAGCAGCGGGTGGTTCCGGCGGTGGCTCCGGCACAGTAACGGTGGAGAGGCGCCCTGTGCAGCCAGAGGAGATTGAACCCTTTGAAGGGCGCCGGGCAGAGCCCTATATGCGGATTTTGGCGGGCGGGGCTTATACATGGGATGTTGTGCTCTCCCAGAAGGTGGATGGGGAGGAGACAGAGATGCCTCTGACGTTAACGGCCTCTGGCAAACGGCTGTGTATCCAGATGATCTATTCTGACCGCATTTCCATGTCCATGCTCAGCGACGGGGCGTCAACCTATGCCATTCTGCCCATGCTGAAGGCGTATACGGATCTCCCGGATTCCATGGCGGGGGATTTTAAAAGCTTGAATCTTGATTTTTCTAAATTTGAATATGTCAGCACTCTGAATGTTACGGAAGACGGGCAGGCACTTGTTTGCGAACGGTATATGTCGGATACAGACCGGATTTATTTTTATTTTTCCGGAAATACGCTCATTAAGATGGAACTGCGCGGCCCGGGAGGAACAATGGAGCTCAAGGTCAACAGCCTTACGGATCAGGTGGACGCCTCCCTGTTATCTCTGCCAGAGGGCTACAAGAAGCGGAATTTATCCTTTTTGTTCCGATGAAAACAGATGTCAGACTTTAGAGGTCAGATTTTAGAGGTGGAAGCCGGGGAGGCGCTTGCCTCCAAATAAAGTACAGGCCCTGGGGAATTTTCCTCAGGGCCTGTAGTGATCTGGATTGTAGACTTTAGAAATTTAGATAGTAAATGCGGGAACCAGGAGGCACATGAATCACTTCCGGGGGTTAGAACAGAAGCTTTTGCAGCAAACCGCTTTCAGCCGCTTCTCATGAGGCAGTGCCTGCCGGCTTTCCTGCCTGACGTGTGATATCTGGCTGAAGTCTGTTAATAGGCCTTGCCCCAATAAAGCATGTGCTTGGCGGGCTTGCCGCAGCAAACACAGGTATCGCTGATGTGCTCCTGCTCAAAGGGGATGCAGCGGGAGGTGACGCCTGCCTCCTCCTTGAGCTTTTCCTCACAGGCGAGATCCCCGCACCACATGGCCTTGAGAAAGCCGGGCCTGTGCTCTGCCGCATCCTTGAGCTCATCAAGCGTTTTCACGCTGTAGGTCATCTCCTCACGGCGGGCAAGCGCCTTTGCATAAAGCCCGGCGCGCACCGCCTCGAGTTGCGCGGCGATGGCTTCTTCCAAATTGTCAAGGGAGACGAAGGTTTTTCCCCGGTTATCACGCCGCACGAGCACGCACTGATTGTTGGCAATATCCTTCGGGCCGATCTCTAGCCGCAGCGGTACGCCCTTCATCTCGTACTCCGAAAATTTCCAACCGGCGGAGTTGTCACTGCTGTCTACCTTGACACGGAAGGTACTTGAGAGGCGCTTTTGCAACTCCAACGCCTTGTCAAGCACGCCCTCCTTATGCATCGCGATGGGCAGAATGACCACCTGCACAGGCGCAACGGCGGGCGGCAGTACAAGGCCATTGTTGTCGCCGTGCGTCATGATAATTGCGCCGATGATACGGCTGGACATTCCCCAGGATGTCTGGTGCGGATATTGGAGTGTATTATCGCGCCCCGTGAACTGAATGCCAAAGGCGCGGGCGAAGCCGTCGCCAAAATAGTGGCTTGTGCCGCTTTGTAAGGCTTTGCCGTCGTGCATAAGTGCCTCGATCGTATAGGTGGCCTCCGCACCGGCAAACTTCTCCTTATCCGTCTTACGGCCCTTGACGACTGGAATCGCCAGATCGTGCTCGCAGAAATCGGCGTAGACGTTGAGCATGCGCTCGGTTTCCGCTAGTGCCTCTTCTGCTGTTTCATGCATGGTGTGACCTTCCTGCCAGAAGAATTCCATTGTGCGCAAAAACGGCCGGGTAGTTTTCTCCCACCGCACAACGGAGCACCACTGGTTATAAAGCTTGGGCAGATCACGGTAGGAGTGGATCACCTGCGCATAGTGATCGCAAAAAAGCGTTTCGCTCGTGGGACGCACGCAGAGCCGCTCCTGCAGATGCTCTGCACCACCGTGTGTAACCCACGCTACTTCTGGCGCAAAGCCCTCCACATGGTCCTTTTCCTTCTGGAGTAGGCTCTCCGGGATAAACAGGGGCATCATCACATTTTCATGCCCGAGCGCTTTGAAGCGCCGGTCGAGATTATCACGAATATTTTCCCACAGCGCCGTTCCATAAGGGCGCACTACCATACAGCCGCGCACACAGGAGTAGGAGGCGAGCTCCGCTTTTTTTACGACATCTGTGTACCATTTGGCGAAATCCTCTTCCATAGAGGTGATCTCTTCCACCATTTTCTTCTGCTCTGCCATTTGCCTAAAACCGCCTTTCCGGGGATTTTACTGAAGTTACTCATGAAAATTATTATAGTAATCCCCGGCAAAATTTTCAAGCTTTTTTCGGAATGGGCGGAGGGCGCACACAGCGCATAATATGATGCAAAGCCCCCCCTGGCATATGGCTGCCAGCGTTGTATCAGACGCGTGGAAAATTGGAGTAAAATACAAAAGAATCCCTGCCGCAGTAACACGGGGAGGCCTTTTTCTGGGGCGGCTCCATGCTGCTGTGGCAGGGGCGGTTTATTTTAGAAGGCTGCTTTTTGCACCGATCCTGTTTTGAACAGGTCAGTGTCAAATTAGCTGCATAAGCGTTATCACCAGGTTGTAGCCATAATCATAGTATTCATAGCTATCATAAATCGGGGGCTCAGGAATCATTACAAAAAGAAAAATAGAGAGCACAATTAGAAGAATTGTCAGCACGATACCGGTTATAACACCGATGAGAGCCCACTTGCCGATGTTGTGCGCACAGCGGGGCTTTTGATCCTTCCAGACAAGGAACAGGATTAACCCGACCAGGGGGAAGAAAAACGCCAACGCGTTAAACCCGGCGCTTGGGCGATCCTCCTGCTGCGGATACGGGTTGTAATAGGGCTGCTGGCGGGACGCGTTATAAAAGCCGGGATCAGACGGCCGCTCCCGATGGGCCTGCGCGCCTGGAGGCGGAGCAACGGGGGTGCCGCACTGGGAGCAGACAACGGCATCTTCCACCAGGGCAGCGCCGCAGTTTCTACAATACATGTGGATATACCTCCTTCCTCTATATAAACGTAGAGAATAAACTCCATTTTCTCTATCATACCATAAAAAGAACCAAAATTCAATTTTTAAAGAGCAATTTTTACAGGGAAAATGTATCAATTGGGCTACTTTATTGGTGTGGCACGGCGGCAGAAGGCTAAGTCCGCCTGCGTGTAATCCGGCCACTTTCGGGAAAAATAGAGTGTAAATTTTCAGGCGAATACAGAGGCCTGGCAAAGGGCGGGATTTGGTTGAAACGGGATACGATGCAGCGCGCGAGGATCAAGACCCCTCAAAAACAGCTGAGAAGCGATTTGAAACGACTGCGCAAGGCCTACACAAAAGCGCTGCGCACGCATGATAATACGACTGCGGGGGAATGGCTGTGCGATAATTTTTATCTGCTGGAGAGAGAGGGGCGGAGCGTGCTGGCGCAGTGGAGGGATTCGCCTGCTCTCCCGATTGATGCGGATGGAAACGTACGGATTCACACGCTTTGCCTGCGCGCGGTGCGGGAGAACGATACGCTTTCGGCGCAGCGCCTGGCGGAGCTGTTGCTCCCTGAGGGGCTGTGCGGCTGTGAAATAGAGCTGGTACCCGCATTTTTGCGCGGCGCCCTGCTGCATTGCGCGCGGGAGGGCTGCGAAAGGGCGGGGGATACGGCGGCACAGCTGCTGCGCACGGCGGTTTTGACGCTGCGCGCAATTCAGGACTGGGATTTTGACGCGCTGCTGGAGCGGCTAAGCCCGGTGGAAGCGATGTTAGCAGAGGATCCGGCGGGTATTTATCCTCGGATGGATGAGAGCACTCGGTTTTCTTACCGCCGTTTGGCGGCGCAAGCTGCTCATAGCAAAGAAATCACCGAGCGGGAAGCAGCCGGGGACGCGCTGCGCCAAGCGAAAAAGGCGGAGGGCCTTCCTCATCGCCACGTGGGCGCCTGGCTTCCGCCTAGGGTATCTTACCAGAGACGAGGAAAAACGGCGCTGTTTATGGAGGCGTTTTTTCCACTTCTCGTAGCAGCCTGTACAGCGCTGCTTTTGAACACATGGTATTTGCTGCCGCTGCTATATTTTCCATTATGGGAAACTCTTCGCTATCCGATCGAATCGGCTTTTTTGTATGGCATACCGGCAAGCCGGACGCCAAAGATGCAGCTGGAGGGTGTTATCCCGGAGGAGGGTTCCACGGTGATCGCCGTTTCTACCCTGCTGCCGGGCGCGGCGCAGGCGCGTAAGCTGGGGCGCCATCTGGAGCAACTCTGGCGCTCTAATGGCCGCGGATGTGTGAAGATTTGCGTGCTTGCTGATCTCAAGGGTGCGCAGTCGCCTGTTATGCCGCAGGATCAATCCGATTTGGCTGCGAGCAGACGAGAGATTGAGCAGCTCAATCGCAGGCATGGCGGCGGATTTGTGCTGATCGTGCGGGAGCGCGCCTATTCCCGCACACAGGGGGAGTATACAGGGGCGGAGCGCAAGCGCGGGGCGGTCGAATCGCTGGCGCGCTATTTGAATGGGGAAGATATTCGGTTCCAGGAAATTTTTGGAGATACAAAAGCGCTGCGAGGGATGAGGTATATTCTTGCGCTGGATGCAGATACCGTCCTCCCGCTTGATGCGGCGTCTGAGCTGGTGGCGGCGGCTCTGCATCCGCTGAATCAGGCGGTAGTAGATCCGGAGAGGAGGATCGTCACAAAGGGCTATGGCATATTTGTCCCACGGGTAGAAACCGAGCTCGCCTGCGCAGGCGCAACAGGATTTTCCCGCGTGATGGCGGATGCGGGCGGCCTTGTGGCCTATGATACGGCATCGCCGGAGCGGTATCAGGATCTGTTTGGGCGAAGCATCTTCTCAGGCAAGGGATTAATCGATGTGGAAGCGTTTTGCCGGGTGATGCCGGATCGCTTTCTTCCAGAGAGTGTTTTGAGCCATGATATTCTGGAAGGGGGCTTTCTGCGCGCATGCTTTGTCAGTGATGTGCAGGTAGCGGACGGCTTTCCGGGGAGGGAAGGAGCTTTTCTCGACCGGATGCATCGCTGGGTGCGTGGGGATTGGCAAAACCTCCCCTTCCTATTCAGCCGGAGAAAGAAGCATCAGAAGGGGACGCTTGGCCCGCTCACACGCTGGCAGCTGTTTGATAACCTGCGCCGTTCCCTGACCCCGGTGGTATCCCTTTTCTGCCTGATTGCGGCGCTTTTTGCACCGGAGCCTGCACGGCTTACGCTGCTGTTGGGTGGTGTGCTGAGTGCGGCGGCAGGCAGCCTCTATGGCGTGTGGCGCGCTGTGTTATCTGGCGGGCCGGCGATGTTTTCCAGGCTGTATTATTCAAAAGTGACGCCTGTGGCAATGAGCAACCTGATGCGTGCGCTTGTAAATGTGGTGATGCTGGCACAGACGGCTTTTGTGTGCCTGGATGCGATCCTTAGAGCGTTGTGGCGGCGTTTTGTCAGCCATAAAAAAATGCTGGAGTGGGTTACAGCGGCGCAGAGTGATGTGGCCCAGCGCCCGGCAGCGCTGTTGAAACGGTATTTGCCAAGCCTCCTGATTGGCGCACTTTTCATTTTGCTCGGGCGGGGCGGCTTGTGGCTTTGTGGGCTGCTGTTTGCCTGCAATTATCCGTTTGCTGTGTTCTCCGCGCGGCGTGGCGCACAGCGCACAAAGGAGCTCAGTTGGAGCCAACGCGACCGCCTGACCTCCTATGCCGCAGCGGCCTGGCGCTACTTTGAAGAGTTCTGCGGCGCGCAAGATCACGATCTCCCGCCGGATAATGTGCAGGAGACGCCAGTTCACCGTGTAGCGCACCGGACCTCCCCGACAAATATTGGCCTTGCGCTGCTCTGCACGCTTGCCGCGCGGGATTTTTCATTTCTCGACAGCGCAACCCTATGCGACCGGGTGGACCGCATGCTGACCAGCGTTGAAAAACTGGAAAAATGGCACGGTAACCTTTATAACTGGTATGACACGATCACCCTCCGAGTGCTGGAACCGCGCTATGTCTCCACAGTGGATAGCGGCAATTTCTTCTGCTGCCTGACGGCGCTGCGGCAGGGCTTGCTGGAATACGCCGCAGAATATCCCGCGCTGGCGGATCAGGCGGGCCGTGTGACGAAGCTGCTGGAGGCAGGCGATCTCACTCCGCTTTATAATCCACGCCGAAAGCTGTTCCACATAGGCTTTGACGCGCAAGAAGGGAAGCTCACCAGCTCCTATTACGATCTGCTTATGAGCGAGGCGCGCATGATGAGCTACTATGCCATTGGCAGCAGGCAGGCGCCAAAGCGGCATTGGGGTGCGCTGGGCCGGATGCTTGCCCGGGAGGGGCGGTATACAGGGCCAGTCTCCTGGACGGGCACGATGTTTGAATATTATATGCCTCATCTGCTGCTGCCGCTATATGACGGCACGCTGGGCAAGGAGGCAATGCGCTTTTGCTCCTATTGCCAGAAGCGCAGGGTGCGTGGCAGAGATATTCCGTGGGGCGTCTCTGAGAGCGGGTTTTATGCCTTTGATCCACAGTTGAATTATCAGTACAAGGCGCATGGCGTGCAGAAGCTGGGCCTCAAGCGCGGTTTAAACGATGATCTAGTGATTTCTCCCTACTCTACCTTTTTGCTTTTGCCTTTTGAACCAGAGGCGGCATTGAAAAATTTTGACGAGCTCGAACAGATGCAGATGACCGGCCGTTGCGGCTTTTATGAGGCTGCAGATTTCAGCCCCGAGCGGGTGGATGGGCAGGAGTACGCTGTAGTGCGTAGCTATATGGCGCACCATGTAGGGATGAGCCTGCTCTCCCTGTGTAACGCGCTCAAGGGATTTGTGATGCAAAACCGTTTTATGCGGGATGACCGTATGGCTGCGGCGCGCAGCCTGTTGGAGGAGAAGATTCCAACGGGAGCCGCCGTGTTTCGGGATGTGGAGCTGCGCGAAACTCCGCAGCGCGCCCAGCGTGTCACACCGGCCGTGCGGGAGCTTGGCTCGCCCAACCCTGTGCAGCCGGAGATGCATTTGCTGACCAATGGGGAGTGGAGCGTGGCAGTCAGCGATTGCGGCACTTCGCTGTCGCTTTACCGGGAATCGGATATCACCTGGAGAAGCGGTGATCTGCTGCGCCGGCCGGCGGGTATTTTTGCCGTTGTGCGCGCGGGGGAGGAAACGCTGCCGCTTTGCCGGGCGCTGGATTACCGCAGCAGGGCAGAATTTGGCGCGCAGTTTTCGCACACGCAGGCGGTTTTGACGGCGCGCGCCAAAACGTTGGCGGCAGAGACGCTGATTCAGGTGCACCCGCGCCTACCCTGTGAGCACAGGAGATATACCGTTAAAAATTTAGGCAGGGATCGGCGGCGCGTTTCCCTGCTGCTCTATCTGGAGCCCTGCCTCGCGCCCGCACGGGAGGCGCAGGCGCATCCGGCATTTTCTAAATTGTTTTTGGAGCATGACTATGACGCGGGCAACCACCTCCAGCTTTTTACCCGCAGGTCCCGCGGAGAGGGTGAGCCGATGTGCTTGGCAGCAGGCTTGCTGGAGGATGTGCCGTTTCATTACGAGGGCGCACGGGAGAATTTGCTCCATTTTCCGGGTGGCGTCTTTACCCTGCGCAACGCACCGTTAGAGCTTGAAGATAACCGCGGGGTAGGCGATCCGGTGTGCGCTTTCGCCATAACGCTGGAGATCGAGCCGCGCGCACAGCGCCATGTGACGCTGATTTTGACGGCCGCTTCCACACGGGCGGAGGCGGTGGACAGGCTGCTGCGCTCCCGGCGTGAGGGCAAAATTACAGCTGGCGCGCCTACTCCCTTCTATGAGAGCAGCCTGGATGGCATCCTGGCAGCGCAGATTTTACCGCAGCTGTTTTACCCTCCACGGGAAACAAATGAATATCTGGCCGCCGCACAGGAAAACGAGGCAGGTGTACAATCGCTTTGGAGCCTTGGCATCTCCGGTGACTACCCGATTTTATATATTCAGGTGCAAAACGCAGAGGATGTGGCGCGGGCATTGCCCTTTATTCGGTTGAACCGGAAACTGCGCCGCAGCGGCATTCCGACGGATGTTGCCATTGGCTACCGGGAGGGGGGCGCCTACGGAAAGCCAGTTCTGGAGGCGATCAGGGCGGCGCTGTTGCGTGAAAACTGCGCAGAAAGCCTTGGTGTACCCGGCGGCATCCACGCGGTAGACCTGCAAATGCACAGCGCGCGGGATGTGCTGGCCTTGCAGACGGCGGCGCGTTATATAGCGCCGCCTGCGGCAGAGCGGATGGAATTGCCCAGCTTGCCATTTTCCCCTCTGGCGGTGCGCCCGGTTTTGCCGGTGCAGCGGCGGGTAACGTTGGATCATTGTGTCCAACACGGCGGCTTTACAGAGGGCGGGGCATTTGTAACGGTAGAGAAGCCCGATGTACCCTGGTGCCATGTGCTTGCCAACCCGAATTTTGGCACGCTGGTGGAGGCCGGAGCACTTGGATGCACCTGGGCAGTCAATGCGCGGGAGAATAAGCTGACCCCGTGGTTTAACGACACCTGCACTGGCAATCGAGGCGAATTGCTGCTGTTACGCATAAAAAATGCAGTTTATGACCTGGCGCAGGGGGCACAGGCGGAATTTTCCTGTAAAGCGGCTCGGTGGCAGGGCCGCGCCGATAAGCTGGAAACCTGCGTCACTGTGACCGTACCGGAAACCGGTATGCTGAAATATTGCGATGTGGAGCTCTGCAACAATGGAACGGAGGCGCTTGACATGGAGCTTGTCTACTATACAGAGCCGGTGCTCGGAGTGGACCGGCAAAATGCGCGCTTTCTCAAATCTCGCTGGCAGGAGGGAACGCTAATCCTGCATTCCCCGTGGAATACGGCTGTGCCCGGTTATATGGCACTGAGCTGCGGAGATACGCCGGAGGCTTTTTTCTGCTGCGGCCGGGCGGATTTCTGGCGCGGCAAATGGGAGGCGGGGCGGATGCTGCCGCTGGACGACCCCTGTGCTGCGGTCGGGCGCAGGCTGCGCCTACCGCCAAAACGCACGGAGCGGGTGCGTTTTGTGCTCTCCTTTGCCGCGCAGGAGAAGGCGGCGCATGCGCTTGTGCGTCTTGCTCCCCGGCAAAGGCCGCAGAGCTCGCTTATGATTGACACGCCGGATAAGGCGCTCAATCATATGGTTTCATCCTTCTTGCCCGCACAGATTTTAAACAGCCGGATTTATGGCCGCACTGCCTTCTACCAGTGCGGCGGGGCATGGGGCTTTCGAGATCAGCTGCAGGATGTCTGCTCTATGATTTTGCTGAAACCGCAGTTGGTGCGCACACACATTTTGCGGGCGGCGGCATGCCAGTTCCCAGAGGGGGATGTGTTGCACTGGTGGCACCGCCTCCCTGGCAGAGATGGACTGCACGGCGTACGCACACGCTACAGTGACGACCTGCTCTGGCTACCATACGCGGCAGCCGAATATGTGAATCAGACGGGCGACAGCTCCCTTTTACACTTGCAGATCCCTTACCTGGAGGGCGAGCCGCTGCGGGAAGGGGAGCAGGAGCGCTATTTTGCACCCAAAGCATCCAGCGAGCGGGCATCTCTTTATGAGCACTGCCTGCGTGCGATAGAGCATGCGGCGCGCTTTGGCGCGCACGGCCTTCCCTTGATCGGGGGAGGAGATTGGAACGACGGCTTTAACCGCGTAGGCGTGCTGGGCAGAGGCGAAAGCGTTTGGCTTGCGCAGTTCATGGCCCTCACGCTGGAGAATATGCAGCCATTGTGCCGGAGGATGGAGGATGTCACATCACAGGAACGCTTTGCAGCGCGCGCGCAGGCCCTACGTGCCGCCGTGGATGCATCCGCGTGGGATGGGCGTTGGTACCGGCGTGCATTTTATGATGACGGCGCTGCAATGGGGGCGAGAGGCGCCATTGCCTGCGAGATCGACAGCCTGCCGCAATCCTTCGCCACACTGTGCGGAATGCCGGATGAAGAGCGCCGCCGGCTTGCGCTGGATAGTGCTGTGGAGCGCCTGGTGGATTGGGAGCACGGTGTCATCCGGCTTTTTACCCCACCGTTTGCAGGGAAGGGCCCGCTGCCAGGCTATGTTGCCGCTTATCCGGCAGGCATACGGGAAAACGGCGGGCAATATACGCATGCAGCGGTGTGGCTCTGCATGGCGCTGCTGCGGGAGGGGCGTATTGACGAGGGCTATGCGCTGCTCCGCCTTTTGAACCCTGCGGAGAAATGCACGCAGGAGAGCATTGCCAACCGATACCTCCGGGAGCCTTATGCGCTGGCGGGCGATATATCCACAGCGAAGGGGATCGAGGGACGCGGCGGCTGGAGCCTGTATACGGGCGCGGCAGGCTGGCATTACCGCACAGTGGTAGAGGAGCTGCTCGGCATCCGGCTGCGGGAGGGAGCACTTCGACTGGAACCGCATCTGCCGTCCCATTGGCATGGTTACAGCGCAACGTTGACAATGGACGGGGCTGTGATTGCATTGACCGTATCGGATACCGCGCAGCCGGGCCTTACCGTGGATGGAATACCGGCGGAAGTCTTTGTGCCGGATGGCTGTGAGCATCGTCTTGCTTTCGGCATAGGCACCGCCTAGAACCACTTTGACGGAAGAGAATAGAGATGGTATAATAACTGCGGTCTTGTAGGCTGCAATTCGCAAAATCCAAAATTTAATTTTCACAATCTAAAATTTGGCTTCCGAAAGGATGAATCAGATGAGCGAACCTGTTGTGCTTACCGCTCTTGCGCCTGGTGTGCGCCTGTGCACAGTGCGCACGGAGCAGTTTAAAACCTGCCGCATTTCCGTTTCGGCTGCGGTTCCGCTGCGGGCACAGACAGCGGCCGCCAATGCAATGCTGCCCTTTTTGCTGCATCGCTGCTGCGCAAAATATCCGGATTTCTCTACGATGAATCAAAAGCTGGCCGAGGCGTACGGCGCACGCATCTCCGCCGGAGTGGAAAAGGTGGGCGAGGCGCAGGTGTTGCGCCTGAGCCTGACCTGCATTGCCGACCGCTTTGCCTTTGATGAGGAGGGCGTGGTCAGCGGCTGTGCCGGGCTACTGTGCGAGTTGCTGTTTCACCCGCATTTGGAGGGCGAGGCTTTTGCCGCGCCGGATGTGGAGCGGGAGAAGCGGCTGCTGCTGGAGCGCATTGAAAACGAGCGCAACGATAAGCGCATTTACGCGCTCAGGCGATGTGAGGCGGTCATGTGCGAGGGCGAGGCCTATGGGGTGAGCCGTTACGGCGCGCCAGAGCAGGTGGAAAGCCTGACGCCGCAGGTATTGTATCAGGCCTGGCGGGCATTGCTGGCGAGCGGGCAGATCCAATTTAATTTTGTTGGCGATTCTGATGGAAAAGCGCTGGAGCAGCTACTGCGCAGCGAGCTTGCGCAGATCGACCGTGCGGCGTTTACGCAGGGCGCGCTGCAAACGCAGATCATCCCACGTGCCGAAAGCGCTCGCCGGGTGGTGGAGCGGCTGCCCATCCAGCAGGGCAAGCTGGTGCTGGGCTACCGGATGGGTTATGAAACATTGCCGGAGGACCTCTCCGCCGTCAGCGTGATGGTGAATGTTCTCGGCGGGAGCCCGCAGTCGCTGCTCTTCCAGAATGTAAGGGAGAAGCTGAGCCTGTGCTACTACTGCTCCGCCCGGTTATTCCGCCAGAAGGGCGTGATGATGGTGCAGAGCGGCGTGGAGTTTGAAAACGCAGAGCGTGCGATTGCAGAGATCGGCCGCCAACTGGACGCTGTGCGCATAGGGGATTTTACGCAGGATGACTTTGATGCATCCGTCAAGAGCCTGGCAGATGATTATGAACGTGTCGGCGGCACACCGGAAGAGCTGGATGATTGGTATGCCTTCCGCCTGATGGAGGAGGAGCCCGCAGCGCCGGAAGAGCTCGCGCAGGGCATCCGGAAGGTGACGCGTGAGCAGGCTGTAGCCGCAGCGCAAAAGGTCACGCTGGATACGATTTATCTCTTGATGGGAGAGGAGGCCGGCGCATGAACGCCTTGGTGAAAGAAATTCATTCTGATTTGCTGATGGATAGCTATTACAGAATCGAGCATCCGTCGGGGCTGAATATCCTTGTGATGCCGAAGACGGGGTATTCCTCCGCTTATGCACTGTTTGGCACCAAATATGGCTCGATTGATACCCGCTTTAAACGCAGCGACGAGGCAGAGTTTACCGAGGTGCCGGAGGGCATTGCGCATTTTCTGGAGCATAAGCTGTTTGAAAGCGAGGATTTGGACGCTTTCGCCCGCTATGCAAAAACGGGTGCTTCCGCCAACGCATACACGTCGTTTGAGCGCACGTGCTATCTGTTCTCCTGTGCGGGCAATTTTAAGGCTTCACTGGAGATCTTGCTGGATTTTGTGCAGTCGCCCTATTTTACAGAGCAGACCGTACAGAAGGAGCAGGGGATCATTGGGCAGGAAATCCGTATGTATCAGGATGAGCCTAATTGGCAGGTGATGTTTAACTGCCTGCGCGCACTTTACCACGTGCATCCGGTGCGCATCGACATCGCAGGGACGATCGACTCCATTTCCCACATCACGGCGGAGCTGCTGTACCGTTGCTACCACACCTTCTACAACCTGCACAATATGGCGCTGGCTGTGGCGGGCAATGTGACGGTGGACGAGGTGCTGGAGCTGGCGGACCGCTTGCTGAAACCGGCGCCGGAGCTCTCCATTGAGCGCAATTTCCCGGAGGAACCGGCTGCGGTGGTGCAGCCTTATATTGAGGAGCGGCTGGATGTGGGCGCGCCGCTATTTATGCTCGGGTTCAAGGAGACGTATGATACGCCGGAGCGCCCGCTGCGCGAGCGCCTGCAAACGGATATCCTGCTGGAAATGATCGCGGGCAACACCTCGCCGCTGTATCGTAGGCTGTTTGACGAAGGGCTGATCAACACGCAGTTCGGCGCGGAGTATTTTCAGGGCTATGGCTTTGCAAGCGTTCTGTTCTCCGGCGAATCCAAGGATCCGCAGCGGGTGGCGCAGGCAATCCGGGAGGAGATTGCGCGCCTGCGCCGTGATGGGTTGGACCGCACGGCATTTGAGCGGGCGCGCCGCAAGCTCTATGGCCGCGTGATTATGGCCTTTAACGATATTGAGGAGCTGGCCAATGAGATGATCTCCGCAGAATTCCGCAACGGCGGCTTGTTTGACGAGGCGACGCTTTTGCGTGAGATGACGCTGGAGGAAATCAGCGGGCGGTTGGAAACAACGCTTTTGGAGGAATACAGCGCCCTTTCTGTTGTGAAGCAGTAGCAATGAAAAGCCGCAGTAGCGGCCTACATAGAAAAATTTATTTCCTCTTTGATATGCGTTTACGGTTTTTATACAAATAGCGTTTATTATAAAGATTGATTCAGCAAAGGAGAGCTTGCCATGCACGATTTTACAGTGGTGGAGTTCCCAAAGCTGGGGTGGAGCTTTAACGTTCCCTCCATTCTTGCGGATTTCACCATCCCCGGCATTAACCTGCACCTGACCATCCACTGGTATGGCGTGATTATTGCATTCGGCTTTTTGCTTGCCGTTTTATTTGGCGGCAGAATGGCATATAAGTGGAAAATGAGCCTTGATAAGATGGTGGATGTGCTGATTTTCGGCACATTCGGCGGAATCATTGGAGCACGGCTCTTCTATGTTGCTTTTGAATGGGAGCAATATAAGGATCATTTGATTGATATTGTGAAAATTTGGGAAGGCGGCATGGCGATTTACGGCGGCATCATCGGCGGACTGCTGGCTGCCTGGGTTGTGTGCCATTTCAATAAGCTCAATTTCCTCAACCTCATGGATATCGGTGCGATGAGCTTTTTGCTTGCACAGGGCATCGGGCGCTGGGGGAACTATATGAACCAGGAGGCGTTTGGCTGCAACACCGATCTACCCTGGGGCATGACGAGCAGCAAGGTCGTATCTTACCTGACATCACACCAGGCGGAGATTGCTGCAAACGGCATTACGGTGGATCCTACTATGCCGGTGCATCCAACCTTTTTATATGAATCCATCTGGTGCATTCTGGGCTTTTTCGTGCTCTACCTTATCTGCCGGAAATTCCGGAAATTCAGCGGCCAGATAATCCTCTGCTATGGCGTGTGGTATGGCTTGGAGCGGATGGTGGTAGAGGGCCTGCGCACAGACAGCCTCTATATCCCCGGCACAACCCTACGGGTTTCACAGGTGCTGTCTGGTGTGCTGGTGGTGGTGTGCGGTGCGCTGCTGATCTATTTCCTGCTGCGGGTGCGTAAGAGCCCAAATCCGATTGAGGGCATTGATTATTATATCGATGGTGAAAACAAGCGCATTGAGCTGGTGAACGGCCAACCGGTGCCCACCACGCAGGAGGTACAGCCAGAGGCGGCAGCGAGCCCATTGGAGCCGGCTCAGGAAGAGGAGGCAGAGGGAAATGGCAATCAGGATTGACGGCAAAGCCGTCAGCGCACAGGTGCGCGCCCGTGTCGCGCAGGAGGCGGCTGCACTGCGGGAGAAAGGCGCCGTTCCAGGCCTTGCGGTGATCATCGTAGGGGATGACCCAGCCTCTCGCGTATATGTCAACAATAAAAAGAAAGCATGCGCTGAGGTCGGCTTTCATTCAGAAGAGTATGCGCTCCCGGCGGATACCACGCAGCAGCAGCTGATGGCGCTCGTGCAGGAGCTCAATAGGCGCAGCGATATTAGTGGAATTCTGTGCCAGTTGCCGCTGCCCGGCCACTTGGACGAAAAGCAGGTGATTGAGGCCATCGCACCGGAGAAGGATGTGGATGCCTTCCACCCATCCAATGTGGGGCGTATTATGATTGGGGATTACCATTTCCTGCCCTGCACGCCGGCGGGTGTGATAGAGTTGTTACACAGCGTAGGCGTTTCCCCGGAGGGGAAGGAGTGTGTGGTGATTGGCCGCAGCAATATCGTTGGCAAGCCAATGGCGATGCTTCTGCTGCATGAAAATGGCACGGTCACCATCTGCCATTCCCGCACGGCAAACCTGAAGGAGCTTTGCCGCCGGGCGGATATTCTGGTGGCTGCCGTGGGCCGTGCAAAATTTGTTACGGCCGATATGGTCAAGCCGGGCGCAGTGGTGATTGACGTTGGCATGAACCGGGATGAGAACGGCAAGCTTTGCGGCGATGTGGATTTTGCTGCCGTTGAGCCTGTGGCGGGCTATATTACCCCTGTGCCGGGCGGCGTGGGGCCAATGACGATCGCCATGCTGATGCAAAACACCCTTATGGCCGCGAAGCTGCAAAACGGCCTGTTGGGATAATCTCTTTTATCTATTTTTTCAGGAGGAATTTGTAATGGATTTGAACAAGAAACTTTACCGGAGCCGTAATGATAAGATGGTATCCGGCGTTTGCGCAGGGCTCGCCAATTTTTTGAATATTGACCCTACGCTGGTGCGCGTTCTTTATGCGGTGCTGGCTGTGTTCACAGCGGTTGTTCCCTGCCTGGTTCTCTATATCGTGCTGGCGATTGTGATCCCGCAGGAGCCAATGATTGAGGGCTAAAGTTGCCGCCGAGCCCGAAGGCCTTTAGTTATGAAATAAGGAAGCGCCCGTGCTGCGCAAAGCTTTCCTCTTGATAGAGGAAGCTCTGTGCGGCACGGGCATTGTGTTATGACCCGGCGGCTGATTATTTGAATTAGATTGGAATAGACTGAGCGCCGATGTGCGCCGCTCCGCTTTTTAGAGCGGCAAAGAGGAAATAGAGCGTTAGAAAATGAATAATACAGAATGCCAATAGAATTCGACGCTTTTTTCGGATATTCAGCTATTTACATACTGGCCGCCGGTTGCAGATGAATACGCCGTTTGTTTGATGATCCGAGATTGTGTAGGAAAGCGCATTTGATTCCAATGAGGTAATTTTTTGCGGCATGAGGATGGGCTTTCTGGGCCGGCGCCGCGTATACTGATGTGGGTGATCAAATGAATCCTTGCGAATTAACTGCGAGCGTGACGGCGCTCGCCAACACCATAGCTTGCCAGCTTTCGCAGGAGGAGCTCAGCTTGACCGCTGCGATCTTTACGCAATTGGGCGATACGTTGGCAACGCTTGCCGTTCAACGCTCACAATGTAGTGCGCAGACAGCCGAGAATCAAGAACAGGGACGTTAAATTCGTCTGAATACCCTGCAACTGCTTTCCCTTCCGGCGAATATTGCAGCTCATGGAATAACGATGTGGAAAATGGAAACAATAACGACACGGAGAGTGGGATTCTCTTTCTGAGCAATTCCTGCCCGGCGTAGGAATACAGGCGGCCGGAAAACAAATTCCAAAGCTGCACGAAGGGAATGGCGAATGCATGATTTTTTTAAAAGCCTTTGTGGTTGGCGGCCTTATTTGTGCCATTGGACAGCTACTCATTGACTGCACCAAGCTGACCCCGGCCAGAATTCTGGTGCTGTTTGTAACAGTGGGGGTGTTGCTCGGCGCGGTAGGCGTATACGAGCCGCTGGTGGAATGGGCCGGAATGGGTGCCAGCGTGCCACTGACGGGGTTTGGCTACCTGTTGGCCAAGGGGACGAAAGAGGCTGTTTCAAGTCAGGGGCTGTTGGGTGTGCTGACCGGGCCCTTGACTGCCGGCGCGGCGGGCATTACGGCGGCGATGGTCAGCGGGCTGCTGGTATCCCTCCTTGCAAAGCCAAAGGATAAATGACGTAGGCCGGGCGCATAGGGATGGTAGCGGGTTGCGGCGGAGAAGAGGATATCTTGAGTGGGAAGATGTTGCGTTCTATATCTATTAGATAGAGCTATTAATATCAATTAGCTATTGATATGCCGCAGCAGCAGTAAAAATGGCCCTCGGCGGTTACTTTCCGCCGAGGGCCAAGATTAGGGGTGGTTGCCTGCTATATGGCGGTTAACCGCACTTTTTACGGCTGAACGCCATGGTCCCACCGGCGCCGAGCACAAGCGCGGCAAGCATTGTCACGGAAATGCCCGCTCCGGTATCCGGGATATCAGCGCCCTGCGTCTGGCCAGCGGCAGTATCTGTACTGGCCGGGTCCGTTGCATCCGGCTGAGCGGCTGTAGGCTGCTGCTCTTCCTCGCCGGAGGCCTCCGGCTGAGAAGGTGTGGTGGGCGCAGTGGTAGTATCATCAGGCTGTTCCGGCGTTGTGGCCGCTTCGCCACATGTGATATTCACAGTGTAAACAGCAGTCTGGCTGCCGTCTATCGAAGCGGTTTCAATGCGAATTGTGTTCGCACCCGGTTGAAGAGCGACGCTCACTGCCTCGCTGCCATCCGTTGCCTGGCCGTTTATGACCACCTTTGTGGCGGGATCCGCGCCAATGGCCGTCAAGAGAATCTGCTCCGTATCCGCGCTGGCCGTGATATTATAGGATGTTACATCCGGGTCAAAGGCGATATCATAGCCCTCTGCGCAGAGCGATTTGAGCTGCGCTGTGATCTCGTTGAACTTCCAGAGCTGGCCGCCATAGTAGGGGTTAGCCGTGCCGACATATAGTCCGTCCGATCCGGCGATAAAGGAACGGCTGCCATAGTTGTAGCGGTCATGCAGGCCGTCGTTGAGGATCTCTGTATAGTGGATGCCATCCTCTGTCGTATAGAGGTCAAATCCTTGCTCTGCATCCATGATCGCGTTGGAGATGCGGATATACCGCTCCAGGCCTTCGGTATCGATGTTTGCCAGCGTGTTGTAAATGGAGCGCAGCGCGTTGACGCCCTCAATTTTATCTCCAATGGCCTGTGCCCAATCGGAGTTAACGAGCTTGTCAAGCAGCGGGCTTATCTTATCAAAGGCTTTTTTAAATTGTAGGGAAATCTCAAGCAGCTGGCGAACGGTAGCCTCCGTGGCTTCTTTATTTACCATACTGTTGAGCGTGCCAAGCACCTTGACCAGCGTATTTGTCGTCCCTTCGTCGATCACAGTTTCCTTTTTCAGCATGTTAATCAGATCGATCGCAGAGCGGATCAGATGCTCGCAGGATTCATCCGTCATGCCAATGAGATCGCCATTGGTCAGGAACGTAAAGTAGTGGTTCAGTGTGGAGGCGTCAAACGTGCCGAAGAACAGCTTGCCGTTATATTCCACAGCGCGCCAAATATACTGCATGCAGCCAAGCTCTGTGCTGTTGGAGAAGGCATGCAACGTTTCGGAGAGATAGTTGCCCTTTTCTTTGTTAAAATATTCATCTGGAGAGCCCATTACCATCTGCATCTCTCCATCCGCAGTCAGGCGGTAGATTGAAGCTTGGTTTTTCATGCTGTTTTCCATCGTTTTCAGCCCATCGAAATAGGCGTTGATATCTTGCCTGCTCACAAGGCGAACCAGCGAGAAAATTGCCTGTACCATAGCGTCAAATGCGTTGGAAAGCGTATAGTAGTAGAGGTCGCCCTTATAAACGATGGGGGACACTACATAGTTGAGCGGATTGCCAAAACCGGCAGGATAGATCGGGTCGCCCTGCTTGCCCAGACCGTCGCCAATGAATTCCGTCCACTGCCAGCCATATTTGTTTGCGCCAGGCTGGCCCTTGCCAACCTCAACGCCTTTATAGACAACAGCACCAATCGTCGTCATCAAGGAGAGGTACACAACATCTTGATAAACGACCAGATCCCACACGTCGCCGGAGTTGCTGATGTATTTGAGCAGGGTGTAAGGGTAAAAATCATCCAGATCAGCGATCGTCTCAAAATGCGTACCGTCCGTACTTGTCTGGATGCGCACTGCGGAAGCGACGCCCTCCTCAATATCCTCCGGTGAGAGCAGGGAGGCGTCTGTGCCGCCGATGAAAAGGCGCTCGCCGTCGTCCGTCACGTCATAAGCGCGGATGTTGCCCATACCGGTTTCTTCCGGCTTTGTCATGTGCACAAGGATCTCCGGCAGGTCGCCCGGCTGAAAATCCGGTCCCACGCGCAGCAGCATGGTGTTGGCAAGGCCTGTGGAGCCGAAATAAAGGCTGCCCTTGAATTCGACGCACATGCGATAGCCGGTGATATCGTTATACGGCGCAGGCATGTTGGCGTTTGGTTCAAATACGGTTTCCATTTCGCCGGTGGTTTTATTATAGCGCACAATGGCGGCGCCCTTATCCTTCTCCGCTTCGGGAGTGAGTGCCAACTCGCCGTTGGTGAAGGTATCTACCACCTGTTGCACCAGATCAAGCGAAATGTTGCCGCCGCCATAAGCCTGAAGATACTGCTCAATCGTGCTACCCACTAGATTGCGGTTGGTGCCGACGTAGATGTAATCGCCGAGCTCGCCCATCGCCCAAGCATAGCTGTTAAAGCGGTCGCCTGGCGTTACCAGACCATCCGGCTCTCCCTCGCCCGACGTGGGGTTAGAAAGCTTTTGCATGTAGTAGCCGTTCTGGCTAATAACGATACGGTCGTTCCCGGCCACTGAGGCCAACGGTACCATCACGATCGCTAAAGCGACCAATAGGCTGATTAGCCCAACGGCTCGTTTTTTCCACTTCATAACTGCAACCTCCTTTTTAGTTCCTCCTCATTATGAGGCAATTTTATTATAGCATTTATAATGAACAGAAATTTTTAAAAAAGAAATTTATATTTTTTTAAATAATCTCAGAGAATTCGAAAAGCGTTTTCTATGCAAGGATATTTCAAATACGCTTTCAATACCTGAAAAAACAGCCGGGAATCATTTTAGGATTCCCGACTGCGAAAGAAAAATAGGAAGAAAACAGAATGGCGCTGGCTTGGAAGAAGCTTCACTCATCTTTCATACCGCTGACCCATATAAAAGCGGCGGTTTGTGTAGTTCACTTTTTTTTCCGCAGCGGCAGCACGCATCAATAGAATGCTTGGCAAAAGCACGGTGAGGCCGTCGGCAAGGAGAATGGCTTCCTGCGCGACGTTTCCGGCGCCTGTGCGAATCGCGGAAACCAACCCGACCAGATGCACAATGAGAAAGAGGACCGCAAGCATGGTTGTTACCTCTGCAAGGTGAAAATATTTGGCCGCGTTTCGCACGTCGGAAGAGCGTAGCGCAATCGTAATTAACAGCGCAAACGTCAGGATAGACAGCGCAGAGGGCACAACCTCCTGCAGCAGGCCCCAAACGTCAACCCCTGCATTATTTAAAATTCGCTCAGAGAGCGCACCAACTAGGCTTTCAAAAATTGCCAACACATAAAGCATAATCTCCAGAGACAGGCTGCAAACCCATAGCCGCGCTGGCAGGCGCGTGTAAGGGTGATGTTGCGTGTGGGAGAACGCGTACAGCAGAGCGGAGATTAAAAAAACCTTTATGACAATTTTGATGCCCAGCGATAGCGCGTCAAGCACAGAAAACGCCTGAGCGCTTAAAATGACGCCTGCGTAGGGCGAGGGCGAGCCAGGCAGGCGCATTAGGTGAAACAGATAATACAGCCCGCCAGCCAGGGCGGCAATCAGAATCACGATACCGGCGGACCGGTTGGACAGAGCCGTGTTGGTGATCGTTTTACGTTGTTGATTCATAGCAATATCCTCATTTTATTTGATGGCTTAATTATAGTATATTCCGACAGATTATTCAAGCTTTCTATTGCCTCTTCTATAATGCTACACAGAATTCCTCTCCGTATCGAGAGGAGCCTGCAAACCAAAAATGAGGTGCCGCTGCCCCTTGCATATGTCGGCATAAAAAGGTATAGTAACTATAGAATGATTCAGGCCGCACGGCTGCCGGAGGATGGAGGATCACATGGATCTCGACCGCAAGACAATGAAAAAACTGTTGCTGCTAATTGCCTTTGGTGTTGCCTTCTTTTTGGGATTGCAAAATATCTCTGCAGTGGCTGGCGTTTGCCGCTCGGCTTTGCAGCTTTTTATGCCACTGATCATTGGGTTTTGCGTAGCATTTATTCTCAATGTGTTGCTGCGGCTGATAGAGGAGCGCCTCTTTGCCCCGCTTAACCGGAAAAAAGGGCCGGTGTGGCGGCGTATCCGCCGGCCGTTGGGCATTTTTTTGACATTCGGGGTCATTGTGGGCATCCTGTTTATCCTGATCTTTATGATTGTGCCGGAGCTGCGTCGGGCCTTTAGCTTACTGGTGGCAAGCCTTCCGCAGTATGCGGAGCAGGTGAAAATCTGGATTGGGCAGGCGGCAGAGTTCTTCCAGGTGGACGCTTCCGCCCTGATGAACCTGGAGATTGACTGGGAGAAGCTGAGCGCCACAGTCATCGATTATCTCAAGAGGGATTCCAGCCGGCTGGTGAATACAACGGTTGATATCACCACCTCCATTTTCAGCTCAATCTTCAATTTTATCCTTGGCGTTGTTTTTTCTGCCTATATCCTGATGCAGAAAGAAAAGCTCGGCAGCCAGGCAACCCGAATGCTCTATGCCTTTTTGCCGGAGCGGTGGGCGGATAGGGCGCTGCACGTCTGCACGCTGTCAAACCAGATGTTTTCCCGCTTTGTAACAGGCCAGTGCATGGAGGCTGTGATTATCGGGCTGCTTTGCTTTATTGGCATGCTGATCTTTCGTATGCCGTATGCGCCAATGATCTCTGTGCTGGTCGGCTTTACGTCCTTGATCCCTATTTTTGGCGCGTTTATCGGCACGGCGATCGGTGCTTTCCTGATTCTGATGGACTCTCCTATGCAGGCGCTGTGGTTCATCCTGTTTATCATCATTTTGCAGCAGTTGGAGGGCGATCTGATTTATCCGCGCGTGGTGGGCAGCTCTGTCGGCCTGCCGAGCCTATGGGTGCTGCTGGCCGTAACAGTTGGCGGCAGTGTATGGGGCGTGTTGGGCATGCTTGTGAGCGTTCCGGTTTGCTCGGTGCTGTACTGTTTGCTGCGTGAGGTGGTAAGCGCGCGGCTGAAAGCGCGCGGCCTCTCTGCAAAGGGCGTAGCGCAGGAGGAACCCGCCCCGCCCCGTCAGCCGGGCAGGAAGTGGAAGACGCCCCGCCTGCGCAGGAAGAAATGAGGCATACCCAGCTTGCAGACATCAGATACTAAACGCCAGATTTCCGTGTACAATACGGAAGTCTGGCGCCTGGAGCCTGTAATCTGTTTTTTCACTTGCCTTTCGGGGAAAAATAGATTATAATATCAACTTAGAGGCGCTTTCGCCTCAAGCTTTGGCAGAGCGAAGCATTTATTTGGTCATGTGGCGGGTGGGTCCTGTGCGGCGGGGCGCTGTGAACCATGTCAGGCGGGGAACCGAGCAGCATTAAGCAGTTAGCACTGTGCGCCACAGTCTGCCTGTCCGCTGCATGACCAAGTAAACGGTTCGCTTTGCCTTTTTATTAGGGGCTTGGCGAGCGGAAAGGGGGCGCTTTTATTGTATCAGGTGCTCTATCGAAAATGGCGCCCGCAGGTGTTTTCCGACGTTGCGGGGCAGCCGCATGTGACGGATACGCTGCGCCATGAGCTTCAGGAGGGGAGGCTTTCGCACGCCTATCTTTTCACCGGCTCACGCGGCACGGGCAAGACTACGTGCGCCAAAATTCTTGCCAAGGCAGTCAACTGCCTGCACCCTGTGGATGGGAACCCATGCAACGCGTGCGAAATTTGCCGGGGGATCGACAACGGCTCTATTTTAGATGTCATTGAGATCGATGCGGCAAGTAACAATGGCGTAGATAACATCCGTGACCTGCGCGAGGAAGCGAGCTTTACTCCGGTTGCAGCGAAATACCGCGTGTATATCATTGACGAGGTGCATATGCTTTCCATCGGTGCATTCAATGCACTGCTAAAAACGCTGGAGGAGCCGCCCTCCTATGTTTTGTTTATCCTAGCGACTACGGAGGTGCATAAGCTCCCTGCAACGATCCTTTCCCGCTGCCAGCGGTTTGATTTCCGGCGGATTCCGCCGGAGGATATCGCGGCCCGGCTGGAATATGTGGCCGGGCAGGAGGGCATGGTGCTCGCGCATGACGCTGCTCTTCTCATCGCCCGCATTGCGGATGGCGCGCTGCGCGATGCGCTCTCCATCCTCGATCAATGCGCCGGGCGCTCTAGTAAGATCACGGTAGAGGTGGTCAGCGAGGCGGCAGGGCTTGCGGGCCGGGATCATCTTTATCAGCTTTCCTCCGCGATCCGTGCAGGCGACAGCGCGAGGGCGCTTGCCCTGCTGGATGAGCTGCACCAGGGCTCCTGCGATATGGAGCGGCTGTGTGGCGATCTGATCGATCACTTCCGTAACCTGATGATTGCCAAAACGGTGCCGGAGCCTGGGGAGCTAATTATCTGCACGGAGAGTGAGCTTAAGCAGATCCGCTCCGAGGCGGAGGGGTTTTCGATGGAAGCGATTCTCGCCGCACTCGATTTATTGCAGGGCACATTAGAGCGTATGCGCGCCGGTGTGAACCGCCGCATTGAGATGGAAATGGCGCTGATCAAGCTTGCCACACCTGCGCTCTGCACAGATAACACCGCGCTGCTCAGGCGCATTGAGGCGCTTGAGCAAGCAATGCACACCGGGCGCGTTGCGGTAGCTCCACAGGCAGCTCCTGTGAATGCACCCGCCCCCGTGGCAGCAGAAAAAGCCGCCTCTGCTCCGGCAAGCCCGGAGTTATCGCCAGTGCCGCCTGAGGCTATGCCGCGGCGAGATGCGGCGCAAGAACAGGCCCGCGCTTCCAGGCCTCAGCCAACTGCTGCGCCTGAGCCGCCCGCCGAAAAGGAACGGCCGGAGGAATCGGAGCCTCAGGTTGAGCAGGAGGGGGACGAAGCCTTTCTGAAATGGCCGCAGGTGCTCTCGGTTTTATCGGAAATTGATAAACCGATCGCAGGCATTTTATCTGGCTCCAGCGCATTTTTTCGTGGGGAGTTTGTGCTCATCCAGTCAGGCAACCCGCTGCTGGGCAGTTTTATCCGGCAGGGGAACCATTCCTCAGCCGTAAAAGAAGCGGTGCTCCGTGTGACAGGGCACAAATACCGCTTGGGCCTTTACAGCGGCGGCGAGAAGCAAGAGCCAAAGAAAAAAGCCGACCCGCTCGATGACCTGCTGGGCCGCCTGAATGATGCGCAGGTGGAAACAGAAATCCGATAGCCTAATGATGCGGAAAGAACTAGAATTTGGAGGAAGAGTAGATGAAAGCAAGGATCCCGAACGCTGGCAACAGCGGCAATATGATGAAGCAGATTCAGAAGATGCAGGAGGAAATGGCGCGCGTCCAGGCGGAATGCGAAGCCGCTGAATACACGGCGGGCGCAGGCGGCGGAGCGGTCGAGGTAACGGTGAACGGTAAGCATGAGGTGGTCAAGATCGATATGAAACCGGAGATTGTTGACCCAGAGGATATTGAGATGCTGCAGGATCTGCTGATCGCCTCCATCAATGAGGCGATGCGCAAGGCGGACGAGGCCTCAGAGCGCGAGATGGGCAAGATCACCGGCGGGCTGAATCTTCCCGGTATGCCAGGAGGCCTGTTTTAAGCGATGGCAGGGTATCAGGTGGCCGCTCTGTCGCGGCTGATTGAGCAATTCGAACGGATGCCAGGCATTGGGCGCAAAAGTGCGCAGCGGCTGGCGTTTTATGTGCTCGGCCTGCCCGACGCGGAGGCCAAGAGCTTTGCGCAGGCAATCACAGATGCGCATGAAAAAATCCACCGCTGCAAAATCTGCTGCAACCTGACGGATGCGGAGCTCTGCTCTGTCTGCGGCAATCCTGCGCGGGATAAGACGAAGATCTGCGTAGTGGAGGATCCGCGCGATGTGCTCGCCATTGAGCGCACGCATGAATACGAGGGCACGTATCATGTCCTGCATGGTGCAATTTCCCCTATGAACGGCGTTGGGCCGGATCAGCTCGCCATCAAGGAGCTGCTCGCCCGCCTGAATGAGGAGGTGGATGAGGTTATCATGGCGACGAACCCGACCGTGGAAGGCGAGGCGACGGCGATGTATATCTCCCGCTTGCTCAAGCCCATGGGCGTCAAGGTGACCCGTCTGGCCTACGGTGTGCCGGTGGGCGCTGACCTCGAATATGCAGATGAGGTGACGCTCTCCCGCGCGCTGGAGGGGCGGCAGGTCATCTGATGGCGGCGCTGGAAAACATTATTCGTGCGCTTTTGCTTGACAAGTGTTTTTTGTATGATATAATTCATTATCCGGCAGGGAATCCGGCCAAAGGGAGGGAAAGGCCGTGGCAGGCGCTCAAAAAAGTGAATGCAAAACCGTTGCCAATAACAAAAAGGCCTTTCACGACTATTTCGTAATCGAAAGCACGGAGGCCGGCATCGAGCTGTTTGGCACAGAGGTCAAATCCGTGCGGCAGGGGCGCGTGAATTTAAAGGATGCTTGGTGCTCTATCAAGGATGGCGAAATATTCGTCAATGGTATGCACATCAGCCCCTATGAGCAAGGGAATATTTTTAACCGCGACCCGATGCGTGTGAAGCGGCTGCTTATGCATAAGCGGGAGATTAACCGCCTTTATGGCTTGATTAAGCAGCAGGGCTATGCGCTGATCCCTCTTTCAGCCTATTTCAAAAAAGGGCGGGTTAAGGTGCAGGTGGGGTTGTGCAAGGGCAAGAAAAATTACGACAAGCGCGAGGATATGGCCCGCAAGGCAGCGGCGCGCGATATCCAGCGCTCTCTGAAGGAGCGGCAGCGTTAACCATTTTATTGAATCGGGGGATGAAAGGATTTCGACGGGGGTTTTGAAGCACGATAAGCGAGCAGCGGCGCGGAACCGCTTGAAAAGCCGCACTTTTTAAAGAATAAACGACAACAATAAAGTTTCGTTACAGGCTGCTTAAGCCTGCGTCCTGCCTTTGAGTCCTGCGGCTTAGGCTTGGGCGTCGATTAGCAGGGAACGTGAACAGGGGCTGGCCTCCGCCCCTGTCATGACTGGGAGGCTACCGTAAGCGCCAGCCTGCCGGCTGGCGGGCGCTGAGGGGAATCTTAGTAGACCGGATACGCTCGTAGAAAGTTGTGCGGATGGGCTTTCGGACGCGGGTTCGATTCCCGCCATCTCCACCACGCCGGGGCAAAGCTTGCTTTGCTCCGGCTCATTTTTTGCCTATGTCAGGGTGGGAATCTCCGGGACATTCGCTGAGAATACCTCCTATGAAGGGCACGGATTTGTGAAAAACGAACGCTTTTCAGGATGTTTGCTCTATGATATAATAGATACCAGATTTTAAAACATGAGGCATTCGATGCGGCTATACCGCTCATTGTGGCAATCGCGATCATATGCCGAAAGTTGGGCCCAGGTGTGACACAATCGCGCATGGCTTGAAAAATCGAAAGAGAAAGGACCGGTCACATTGAAAATCAGGATTGGTATCGCAGGGTATGGGAATTTGGGCCGCGGCGTGGAGTGCGCTGTGCAGCATGCTCCGGATATGGAGCTTGTTGCGCTGCTCACACGGCGTGAGCCTGCATCGATTCAGACGCACACGGGCACCCCCGTTTACCACATGAGCGACGCGGAAAAGCTGAAGGATCAGATTGATGTGATGATCCTCTGCGGCGGCAGCGCCAACGATCTGCCAAAACAAACGCCAGCGCTGGCACGGTATTTTAACGTGATCGATAGCTTCGATACCCATGCCAAAATCCCGGAGCATTTCAGCCAGGTAGATGCAGCCTGCAAGCAGGCGGGCACGGTGGGGGTTATCTCCGTGGGTTGGGATCCTGGCATGTTTTCTCTCAACCGTGCGCTTGCGCAGGCAATCCTTCCGAATGGGCAGGATTACACCTTCTGGGGCAAGGGCGTCAGCCAGGGGCATTCTGATGCGGTTCGCCGCATAGAGGGCGTCAAGGATGCACGACAATATACCATTCCGGTGGAATCTGCGTTGGAGCGTGTGCGCAGGGGGGAGAATCCCATGCTTACCACGCGTGAGAAGCATACGCGCGAGTGCTTCGTCGTTGCCGAGGAGGGCGCGGATTTGGCCAAAATTGAAACCGCAATCAAAACCATGCCGAATTACTTTGCGGATTATGATACCACCGTCCACTTCATCAGCGAGGAAGAGATGCAAAAAAATCACAGCGGTATTCCGCACGGCGGCATGGTGTTCCGCTGTGGCGTGACCGGATGGGAGCAGGAGCATCGCCACATCATTGAATACAGCCTGAAGCTCGATTCCAATCCGGAATTCACCTCCAGTGTGCTCACTGCCTACGCCCGCGCTGCCTACCGGCTCCACCAGGAGGGGCAGACTGGCTGCAAGACGGTGCTGGATATCGCGCCGGCCTATCTGCATCCGGCCGATGCAGAGCAGCTGCGTGCAACATTGCTGTGAGGGTTTTATTTGACTCAGAATATCAAAATGGAGGGATTATGATGGAACTGTGTAAACGCCCCGATACGATGGAGCGGATTACGACACCTGCCTTGGCTGACGCGTTTATCACCGAGCAGGTGGCAGCTATTCAGAAGCAGGTGGGTGGCAAGAAGGTGCTGCTGGCTCTATCCGGCGGCGTGGATTCGTCGGTTGTCGCGGCCCTGCTGATCAAGGCGATCGGCAAGCAGCTTGTGTGCGTCCATGTCAACCACGGCCTGCTGCGCAAGGGCGAGCCGGAGCAGGTGATCGAGGTCTTCCGCAATCAGATGGACGCCAACTTGATTTATGTGGATGCTGTCGACCGCTTTTTGGACAAGCTTGCTGGCGTGGCGGAACCGGAGAAAAAGCGCAAGATCATTGGGGCAGAGTTTATCCGTGTTTTTGAGGAGGAGGCCCGTAAGCTCGAGGGCATTGAGTTCCTCGCACAGGGCACGATCTATCCCGATATCATCGAGAGCGACGGCGTCAAGGCGCACCACAACGTTGGCGGCCTGCCGGAGGATCTCCAGTTCGAGCTCGTTGAGCCACTCAAGCTGCTCTTTAAGGATGAGGTTCGTGTTGTCGGTAAGGCGCTTGGCCTGCCGGATGGCATGGTTTACCGCCAGCCGTTCCCGGGCCCGGGCCTTGGAGTGCGTTGCCTGGGCGCGATTACGCGCGACCGGCTGGAGGCTGTGCGTGAATCGGATGCGATTTTGCGTGAGGAGTTCCACAATGCGGGGCTTGATCAAAAGGTTTGGCAGTATTTTACGGTTATCCCGGATTTTAAGTCCGTCGGCGTGCGTGACAATGTGCGCTGCTTTGATTGGCCGGTGATTATCCGCGCCGTGAATACCGTTGATGCCATGACCGCAACGATCGAACGCCTCGATTGGGCGATCCTGCAAAAAATCACCGATCGCATCCTGCGCGAAGTCCCGGGCGTCAACCGCGTCCTGTACGACTTGACTCCTAAGCCGGTCGGAACGATTGAGTGGGAATGATTTCAGAGGCCCGGAAAAGCCCGTGATTACTGGGTTTTTCAAGACTTGATGCCCTCTGTGGCAACGATTTGGTAACATTTTTTCATTATTCACAAAAAGAGAGCTAACTGATTTTGATTAGTCAGTTAGCTCTCTTTTTCTTTTTATTATTATTTTGTGCAACAAACGGCCTCTCCTGTGGCCTACAAGTGAGAGGGTCAAAAGAGGTCCTGGGGCGGCACCTTCACATAGTTCTGGGCTTTGTCAAACTCCGGATAGTGGTAGCGCCACTTGTCGTAATCCTCTTTGGAAATTTCGCCCGCCTCCAGCATGGCAGCGGTCTGCTGCCAGGAACAGAGCATCTCGTGCAGTCGAGCGGCGTCCTTGTTCTTCCGCACATCAACCTTCAAGCAGACTTCTCCATCTATCTCGCTGATCTTGAGTCCGTAGTTATCCTCCAGGGTAAACAGGGTGTGCATGAGCCCCCCCATAGGAGTCTATGTCCGGGACGGAGAGGGCATGGGGCGAGACATCTAGTACCTGCGCCAGGGCAGCAGTCAAGTCTGCCTTAGGGGTTCTTGATCCTGTTTCGTACTGTGCCAGGCGCACATCAGCGGACTTCTCCGGGAAGCCCAGCGCCATACCGAGATATTTCTGTGTCATCCCCCGCAGGAGACGGAAAAAGTGAATCCGTTCGCCAATCCGCCATATAGCCAGCATCCATCTAAAATTTTGATTTTTAAAGGTAGTAAAGTAGATATTATTGTTATTAATTCAATCTTCAGAAAGTTTGTCAATACCCATTAGCCTATTTATTATCTTAACGATGAAAGTAATAGACGATAAAATAATTGTATCCCAAACTCTTTTGAGAGGCGTGCTGCTATGGAAATTAAAGAAAGAAACCTTTTTGATATGGAAATATTTTCAGCTGACCCGAGTCGCCAAAAAATTGAGTGGCGCAAAAAAGCATGGTCAATTCCTGACCTTCGCGGGAGTAAGCATGACTGGTTCACTCTGACAAGGAAACTTCTGAGATTAGTAGAAAATGGGCAAGCTGTAGAGCTAGATAGCTACCCTCAGATAAGCTCTATTCCGAATTTACAAACATGGCGCACATATGCTGCATTTTTAAAGGGTATGGGACTGGTAAGAAATCAGGGTGGTGTATTATCCCTAACCGAGATTGGCGTTGTTTTTCAACATGAACCAACACAGTGTGTGCTTGCAAATATAATTCATAATAAGGTCCGCCTGTTTGGTGAAGTTCTCGCGATTATTCGTTATGCACCAGCAACTGTTGAAGAAGTGGACGCGCTGTTACACAAAAACTATAATTTGACTTGGTCTAACCTAAGTAATACGCGCAGGAGAATGGATTGGCTTGAGGTTTTGGAACTCATACAGGATGTTGGTAACAGGAAATGGGCTATCACAGAAGCAGGAGAAGAAGTATTAAGTGGATGGCTTCTCATTTCTCCAGAAGCTCTAGTGGATACTGATGGTAAAAAGGGTAAAGTGGCAATATCAGACCCGCCTTCCGAAATCGCCATTCTGCTTCAAAGGTTAGCTGACACTCCGGAATTACACAAGAAGCGCTGCACATATAACATTTGGGTACCGAGCCCAAATCGCATTGAAAATCTTCGCTTAATTATTCAATTCGCCTCTGATCGAGTCAAACGAGGAGATCTTTTTCAGTTTATAGAAAGCCAATTTAATCTCAAAGAGAGTAGTGTCGATTCGATGATGCCTTTCTTAAAGGCATCAGGACTTTTGGAGGAAGTTGGCCGGAATATATACCAAGCTACCGCCGCTGGACAGGCTTGGCTTAGAAGTGGGGATGATCTAGATTTTATCCGAATCCTTCATGCGAATATGAAGTTCGTGGGTGAAATGGTCGTTTCTGCAAAAGATGATATTATTCGCAACGATCTATATGCGATTTCGAAAAAATATGGTATAAACACTGAAAAGGCTCGATGGATTGCTGGATTCTTAATTGAAGCGGGATTGTTAGAGGAACCTCAGTATCTCCATTTAAAGGCGACCCAAACAGGTATGCTTTTTGCATCCAGTTTGCCACTACAAGGAGAGCCGCCCGAAGAAATTGAAAAGGAAAGCATTTCGCTTGATGAGAACCAAGCAGACAAAGCGATCCCTGACGAGAGACAACTCTTTGAGCGGCTTCATCGTGCATCATGCGACCCAATGGCAGAAGGAAAGGCGTCTGGTGTGGCGTTTGAAGAAGTAATTGCAGAAGTTTTTCGATACATGGGGTTTGATGCAAAACGGATTGGCGGAGCAGGTAATACGGATATTGTTGTTCGCTGGAAGGACAATGAAGGCAAAAGCATTACGGCGATTGTTGATGGAAAATCTAAGACCAGTGGCATGGTTTCCCATACAGATATTAGTGATGTAGCGATTGACACACACAAGGAAAAGAATAACGCTGATTATGTAGCGATCATTGGTCCGGGGTTCAGTGGAGATACAATTCGCAATCATGCAAAGAAAAAGTATTTTGCGCTTATTACTGTCACAGAATTGGTGGAGATTGCTCGCTCTGCTCATTTACTCGGCTTGAGCTTGCAGGAAACTGCATCTTTATTTATTGTTCCAAATGGGCTTTCACAAATTGATGAGCTTATCTCTAATAAACAGAGAGAACTGGACATAATTTCTGAAGTGGTTGCAAAACTTTGTCAGGAACAAGAACTCCTAGGCAGTCTGTCCCCACGAGATTTGTTTTTACTCCTGAGGACAACGAATGTTTCGCCGTCAATGGATGAATTGCTCATGGTGTTCAAAACTCTCTCTCAACCTGAAGTTGGTCTATTGGTATCTGTGAGTTCTGCTAGTTCTGAAGAAAATACGACATATATGCTATGTAATGGAGAAAGGGCAGTGAATAGGCTACATGCACTCGCAAATGCTATAGAGAAGGGCCTTTCAAGTTAATAAATGTGTTCTGAGTGTAGCATATTGTGGCAACAGCATAGCAACAAAAAATCAGATAGCCGCTACTATCTGAATAATGGAAATAATGCCAATACTCTAAGCTAAAACCCATAAGCAAATCTGTTTAGAAAACTTCTGACAGGAGCGAGTGGGAATAAGATAATAAAACCAGCAAAGCATTGCAGCGTGATGCTTTGCTGTTTTTTTTGTGCCCTCAGGGCGAAAAGTAAAAGGTCAAATGAAGAACAAGTCCTTACGGCGGCTCTCCGCCGATTATGAGCGGATTCGGGCCTTTGGCCGGAACAGGAGGTGAAGGGCGGCTGTGGAGGCCGACAAGCAGAGGGAACAGGCGGAGAGAGGCCGCAAACGGCCCCGGCGTTCTTTCGGATGGGGAGAAAAGAGGGATAGATTTGCAATTGGTTCTGTGATATACTAATTTAAAAACCCTCATTTGAATTCATTAATATCTTAGCCAGTTATCACCCGTTATATGGTTGTATTAAAATCCTCCAACAGCTTTGAAAATAAAGGATTTATCGCAATGTGTCCTCCTTATCCCTTTATATGATTGCGCCAGAAGTCACAGGTGGCCTTGCACCTAATAAGGGCAAATACAAGGGAAGCAATCCTCAGCAAAAAGGAGCATAAATATATGAGCATTATTAAATCACATGATACAATATTATATGGTGGAAATGATGAGTATAAGATTATATTGCGTCCTCTTTCTGACGAGCACTTGCCATATCTGTATAAATGGAACTCCGATCCGGAGGTGTTATATTGGGTAGAAGGAGAAGACGTTGAGAGTTATCCTCCTGAGGTAATTCGCCAAATTTACGGAGAAATATCGCAAAACAACCTTTGCTTTATAGTTGAGGTAAACGGAAAGATTATAGGTGAATGCTGGCTGCAAAAAATGAATCTGCCTAACATTAAAGAGATGTATGCAGATAGTATCGATGTAAGAAGAATTGATATGTCGATTGGCGAAAAAAGCTATTGGGGGAAAGGTATCGGAACGCTTTTTGTTGGAATGTTGGTGAAATACGCCTTTGAATGCGAGCATGTAGATGTTCTACATTGTTTTTGCGAAGATTATAATATTCGTTCAAGGCGTGTCTAGGAAAAGAATGGGTTTACACTAATTTCGACAGAAGAAATTGCTCAACCACATAAGGGTAAACTGCAATATCATTGGAGGCTAACAAAAGATGAGTATAACAAACACCAAAGCGAAATATCCTGAGAACAAATTGCAGGTTTGCGCGAGGGGGGCATGTCGCTTTCAGCTGTTGAGAACTTATTATCCACCGAAAAGTAATCTAACATTTCAGATGAATTAATTTCCTTGTTTCGACTCGTAAGGGCTGAGCATTTAACGAACAAAAAACTTGAAAATACAGGTCCCTTAGAGAGTAACTAATATAAATGTTAAATTGAACGGCAGGATTGGTAGAATCAAGAGCTTAGGGGGGAGTCTGATGAGTGAAGAATATGTAATACCAGCGTGCTCAGGAATGAAGGTGGAAGTTAAGCGGGGCCATCGTATTACGGTCATTGATGTGGATGGAGGTCAAGTCGTTGATTTTTTTGCAGAAGTGACTGACAATCCACAGGAATTCCTTTCGACCGGCGTGACGATTGATTGCAATGAATCATTCAAGTTAAACATCGGAGATCTTATTTACACAAATTTATACCATCCTATGTTAGAAATCCTCTCTGACGACGTTGGGGAGCATGATTTATTGCACCCATGTTGCCGGCCGGAAATGTACGATTTTTTCTATCATAATGGAGCTAGGCATCCCAATTGCCTTGATAATATTAACCGTGCCCTTGGAGAACAGCGGGCTATGATTACACCGATTAATTTGTTTATGCATACAAAAATCAACGATAATGGAGATATCTCCGTAGAAAGGCCACTTTCCAAAGCAGGAGATAAAATTGATTGAAACGCTTCCTATTGTGGGGAGGGAAGGCGATAGCTATTTTTTGTTTTGATGGATTGGCCACTGCATTTGGGATATAGATGCTTAAAATCCGATAGAAAACGGGCTAGTCATTTGATAAAATAGCGCTGTGAACATTGCGTGAAAACAGTTGATATGCAAAGAGAGGAGGGGCAAACGGGGTGAAAGCGGAGTTTATCAATTTAACAGAAGAAAACCTTGAAGAGGAGCATTTATGCTGTATCATACGCAGCAAAAAGCTTCATCCCGGTGTGGAAGCGAAACGGAAGTGGTTGTCCGAAAGGCTGAAGGAAGGACATGTCCTTCGCAAGCTGAACGATAAGGCTACGGTTTTCATCGAATATGCGCCGCTGGAAACTGCATGGACGCCAATTATTGGAGAGAATTATTATTATATCTATTGCCTGTGGGTTTCGGGCCCCCACAAGGGCAGGGGATATGGCCGGGCGTTGATGGAATATTGCTTGGAGGATGCCCAGGCAAAGGGGAAAGCCGGCGTTTGTATGCTGGGGGCCGATAAACAAAAGGCATGGCTTTCTGACCAAGCCTTTGCCAAAAAGTTTGGCTTTACTGTGGCGGACCGTACCGATAACGGTTATGAGCTGCTCGCACTGTCGTTTGATGGAACCATGCCGCAGTTTGCACCGAGTGCAAAGAGCCTTATGGTTGCGCAAAAGGAGTTGACTATTTATTACGATGTGCAGTGCCCCTTCATTCCTCGTAGGATTGAAGCCATCCAGCAGTATTGTGAGGAAAATAAAATTCCCGCCGCCTTTATCCGGGTGGATACGTTACAGAAGGCAAAGTCTCTGCCCTGCATATTCAATAACTGGGCCGTATTTTACAATGGGAGGTTTGAAACCGTCAATTTGCTGGATACTGCCCGTTTAAAGAGGATTCTTGAATCGTAGAGAGATTCATTTCCCAATTTGAAAAATGCTGCAATCTTCCGGGTTGGCGTGGAGGACGGGGAAGGAAGAAAAACATGAAAGTATATTTTGCTGCAGATCCTAAGTGGAGGCTTCAGGCGGTTGTGCTGCCGCCCAACGAAACGCTTACGCCTTCTGCTTATTTTGATATTTTATCCAGCTGCTCGTCCTCTTTTGACATTTGAGAAACAAAATATTATCATCTGCTCCCCGAGCATCGGGCTTTGTTAGAGTGGGCAAAGGGGAGCAGGCTGCGCCCTGACCTTGCACATCTTGGAGAAAAGCGTGGAATAGAATTTGAAAAGGAAATTGTGGATCGGGCAAAGGAACGCTATCCGGTTAGAAAAAACGGAGGGGCGCTCCTTGGCTTCCGCAGGTTTTTCTTTGTGGCGCAAAAGTGATTTTGTGCCAGATCAAGCTGCGAGTGCGCCAGACGGAGAAAAATAGCCTTTTGTTTGGTCAAAAGCGAAAAGCCATCTTTGGATACTCTGTTGAGCAGAGGAGGGCGCGCAAACAGCTGGAGCTAAAATTGCTATTGCGAATGAACAAACGGATGAGGTCAGGGATCCTATCCTGAAAAACAGTGCCCCAATCGTTTTGCAGAATCTCCTGCAAAACGATTGGGGCATCCCTCGTTTTATAAGGGAATACCAGGGTTTCTTTTAGCTTATGGAATTTTGATACCGTTCGCCCCAATTTTGCATGGCATCCAGAATTGGCTTGAGGCTTTTGCCAAGCTCGGTGAGGGAATATTCCACTCTCGGAGGAACTTCGGGATAAACCGTCCGGGTAATGATACCGTCTTCCTCCATGGAACGCAAACTGTCAGTCAGTACCTTTTGACTAATTCCCTCTAAATTTTTTCTCAATTCATTAAAACGCCACGGGCGTACAAGGAGATTTCTTAAAATCAAAAGTTTCCATTTACTTCCCACCATTTGCACGGTTGTTGCAACAGGGCAAGCGGGCAGTTCTTCTTTTGTCAGCATATTTTTACCTCCCCAATTCCCATTCGTTCATATTTCAATATTACATCTAAATTATAGTGCTATATGCTCATAAAATCAAGTGTGATGTATAAGGATGAAAAAAATTTTAATTACGTAATCGCCATAACAACGCAAAAGTCACAAAAAGGTAACTGTGTTATAAAAAAGTGCGTACTTGTAGGGTGAAAAAATAGCCAGTACAATGGTGTCACAAGTGAAGAATGGAGGTACAAATTGTGAATCGGGCAAATTTTGTTGTTGATATAAAAAAATGTGTAGGCTGCGGAAAATGCGTGAAGGTCTGCCCCGGCGGGATTCTCTCTTTGACTCAGGAGAAAAAGGCGGAGATTGCAGATTTTAAAGAATTCGGGTGGAACGGATGTTGGAAATGTGAGCATTGTCTTGCCGTCTGTCCGACAGGCGCTGTTTCTATTTTCGGTCATAAGCCGGAAAGCAGCCTGCCTGTTGCTGATTATAAGGTTGCAGCGCCGACATTGGATTCCCTAATTGCAGGCAGACATTCCTGCCGCAGATATAAGGACAAAAATGTTGACGCTTTTATGATAGATGATATGCTGGGTCGTCTGGCAGACGCCCCAAACGGCGGCAATAAGCAGCAGGTAGAATTCACACTGATTGACGATAAGGAGCAGATGAATCACTTTCGTCAGATTGCCTATTCCCGAATGGAAGAATTGGCGGCGCAAGGTATCTATCCAAAGGGATTTGGTAAAGAAGCATATGAGGATATGAAACGATGGGAAAAGACAGTTCGCCCCGATATGCTTTTCTGTGGAGCGCCGCATATTTTAATCCCTCACGCACCATTGGGGCACGGCGAGCCTATACAAGATGTGGTGATTGCCGGAACATATTTTGAACTGCTTTGCGCTTCCCGTGGCCTTGGAGCTGTCATGCTGACATTTCCTCTCGGTGCGTTGGAGCAAATGCCGGACATTAAGGCGATGCTGAATATTCCGGATAACCATTACATTGGGATGATGATTGGTTTCGGTTATCCCGAAATCCAATATGCAAGAGGCGCGCAAAGAAAAATAGAGCAAAGCCGTATCCATCGGCTGCATTTTCAGGAGGGATAAAATGAACGCACAGAATTGTTTGCAGATTTTGAGAGATGTGAAAGACGCGGCATTTGCAACCGTTGATGAAAAAGGAGTGCCGCAGGTACGAATCATAGATGTTATGCTTGCAGAAAATGAAAAAATGTATTTCTGCACGGCACGGGGAAAAGATTTTTACGCACAGCTAATGCGCGACAATCACATTGCCGTTACTGCCGTGAATCAAGATTTTCAAATGGTCAGATTGTCGGGAACTGCCGAAAAACTGACGGAGCAAAAATATTGGATTGATCGTATTTTCAAAGAAAATCCCAGTATGAACAGCGTTTATCCGAATGAAAGCCGTTACATATTGGAACCGTTTTGCATTGCAAACGCAAATATCGAATTTTTTGATTTAAGCAAAGAGCCGATCAACCGGCAAACTTTTACAATCGGAAAGAATAAAGACCAGAAAAAAGGGTTTGAAATTTCCGCTTCCTGCATAGGATGTGGAAAATGCAAAAAGATCTGCCCTCAGCAATGTATACGTGCAGGGAAGCCGTATGAAATCAATCAAAACCACTGCCTGCATTGCGGCTTGTGCTTTGAAAACTGCCCCGTAAAGGCAATTAAAAGAAGGAGCGTGTAAAAATGTTAAAAGATATGTGGTCTATTTTTATGGACAGAACCGATTTTTTCCTGGAACTGTTGCTGGAGCATATAGAAATATCGATGGTTTCCATTTTAATTGCCATATTGCTTGGTGGACTTGCAGGAATTCTAATCAGTGAATTTCAAAAAGCTGCAAAACCGACTTTGGGTGTTATCAATTTTTTATATACGATACCGTCGATTTCTATGCTCGGCTTTTTGATTCCCTTTTCAGGAGTGGGAAATGCAACGGCGATCATTGCGCTGACTGTTTATGCACTTCTGCCTATGGTGCGAAATACCCATACAGGTATCACCAATGTTGATCCTGCTGTTTTGAAAGCGGCGAAGGGTATGGGAAGCACAAGAGCGCAGATTTTGTTTAAGATAAAGCTCCCGCTTGCAATGCCCGTAATTATGTCGGGAATTCGCAATATGGTGACGATGACGATTGCCCTGGCCGGTATCGCCTCTTTTATCGGTGCTGGCGGCTTGGGCGTTGCGATTTACCGGGGTATCACGACAAATAATGCGGCAATGACAATGGCCGGTAGCTTGTTGATTGCGCTTCTTGCCCTTGTAATGGATTTTGTTCTTGGATTCATCGAAAAACGAATGAGCAAACACAGCGTTAAGCAGAAGAAAACCAATAAGATTATGGCTGTTGTTGCGGTTATCCTTTGTTTGAGCATTGCGGGAGGCGTCCTGATTAACACACAGCAGAAAGACACCATTCATATTGCCACAAAGCCGATGACCGAGCAATATGTCCTCGGTGAAATGTTGGACATTCTGATTGAGCAGGATACGGATTTGAATGTGGAGCTGACGCAGGGCGTTGGCGGCGGAACATCCAATATCCAACCCGCTATGGAGAGCGGAGAGTTTGATCTTTATCCCGAATACACGGGTACAGGCTGGAATATGGTACTCAAACACGACGGTTTATATACCGAAGATTTATTCAGTGAATTGGAAGATGAATACAGTGAGCGCTATGATATGGATTGGGTTGGAATGTACGGCTTTAACAATACGTATGGCTTAGTTGTTCGCCGTGAAATTGCGGAAAAATATAACCTGAAAACCTATTCCGATCTGAAAGCTGTAGCAGGCGACCTCACCTTTGGTGCAGAATATGATTTCTTTGAGCGTGAGGACGGGTACGATGCTCTCTGCGAAACCTACGGATTGCGTTTCGGCAAAACGATGGATTTAGACATCGGACTTAAATATCAGGCAATCAATCAGGAGAAAATTGATGTGATGGTAATCTTTACCACGGATGGACAGCTGTCCGCATCCGATGTGGTCGTTTTGGAAGATGACAAGCATTTTTATCCTTCCTATATTTGCGGAAATGTCATCCGTGCAGAAGTGCTTGAGAAATATCCGGAGCTGGAGGCCGTGTTTGAAAAGCTGAACGGATTGATTACGGACAGCGATATGGCGGCAATGAATTATGCCGTTGAAACAGAAAATAAAGAGCCGAGAGATGTAGCGGAAGAATACCTTAGCAGTCACGATCTTTTACAATGAGGTGGAACAAATGAAAACAGCGATTGAATTTAAAAATCTCAAAAAAGCATACGGTGAAAAAGTGGTAATGGAAGGATTTAACCTTTCCATAGAAAAAGGCGAATTTGTAACAATTATCGGCTCATCGGGCTGCGGGAAAACGACCGCTCTCAAAATGGTAAACGGTTTGATTCAGCCGACTTCAGGGGATATCTTTGTTGACGGTGAAAATATCCGCAATAAAAATCAGACGCAGCTTCGCAGAAATATCGGTTATGCCATTCAGGGAAGCGTGTTGTTTCCCCATATGACGGTAGAACAAAACATCTCGTATGTTCCGAACTTACTGAACAAGCGGGATAAAGAGAAAACAAAAAGCGCTGTGTCCAAATGGATGAAAATTGTGGGGCTTTCAGAAGATTTGAAGCACCGTTATCCGTCCGAACTTTCGGGCGGTCAGCAGCAAAGGGTTGGTATTGCCCGTGCTTTAGCGGCATCCCCCGATATTCTGTTGATGGATGAGCCGTTCGGTGCGGTAGATGAGATCACACGTGGACAACTTCAGACAGAAATGAAACGGATTCACGAACAGACAGGCATTACCGTGTTGTTCGTTACCCACGATATTTCTGAAGCGCTGAAGCTCGGTACAAAGGTGCTTGTTATGAACAACGGTAAAATTGAGCAGTTCGCAAAGCCGGAAGATCTGCTCCGTAGTCCCGCAACGGAATTTGTGAAAGAACTTGTAAAAAAGGAGCGCCGCACCTGTTATCTGCCGGAAGAACAGTTAGCCTCCTGTGGATTTAGCGGTGCTTCCGGTGAAACAAGTAGCTATGACGCAAAGTGAAAGACGAAAGTATTTGATACAGTCATTGCTATGGGAAAACGAGCAGTACAAAGAGATTGTCATTCCCCGTAGCAACGCTGAACAAAAGCGTATTCTGAGAGCGCTTTTGAATATCCGTATGCCGACACCCGCAAGCGAAGATTTTTTGGCGGTGCAGGACGATTATTTGCAGGAAGAAACAAAACGCAAAGGGATTACCGAGCTGGCCAGCCTGCATCCAGTGCAGAAAGAGATTTACCTCTGGCAGGGTGATATTACCACACTGCGCTGCGACGCGATTGTAAATGCGGCTAACAGCCAAATGCTCGGCTGTTTCTGCCCGAATCACGGATGTATTGACAACGCGATTCACACCTTTGCAGGTGTTCAGCTTCGCTTGGCTTGCGCCGAACTGATGAAACGGCAGGGTCACGAGGAGCAAACGGGGCAAGCAAAAATCACCCCTGCTTTTAATCTTCCTTGCCGTTATGTCATTCATACCGTTGGTCCGATTGTTAGGGGGCGGCTTACTAAAAAAGATAAGGAACTGCTTGCCTCCTGTTACCGTTCCTGTTTGAAACTGGCGGATCAAAACAACCTGAAAAATATTGCGTTCTGCTGTATCTCAACCGGAGAATTTCATTTTCCAAATGATAAAGCGGCGCAAATTGCGATTCAAACGGTCAAAGACTACAAAGCACAGACGCGCAGTGAAATTGAGGTGATTTTCAATGTTTTTAGGGAAACCGATTACAATATTTACCGAGAGCTACTCGGATCAAATTGACCGGCTGAAAAATGAGATAGAAAATGCCGACTCAATCGTGATCGGCGCAGGTGCGGGACTTTCCACCTCGGCGGGCTTCATTTATACGGGAGAACGCTTTAGCAGCCACTTTGCGGATTTCGAGCAGAAATACGGCTTTCACGATATGTATTCCGGCGGGTTTTATCCCTACAAGACAGCGGAGGAGCATTGGGCATATTGGAGCAGATATATTTACTTCAACCGCTATGTTGACCCACCCAAATCCACCTATTCGGATTTGCTGCGCCTTGTAAAAGACAGGGATTACTTTGTAATTACAACGAATGTAGACCACTGCTTTCAAAAGGCAGGCATTGACAAAAAACGCCTATTCTACACGCAAGGGGACTACGGTTTGTTTCAATGCTCCGAGCCATGCTGTAACGAAACATTTGACAATGAAGCTGCGGTGCGGCAAATGCTGAAGGAGCAAAAGAATATGCGGATTCCTACTGAACTTTTACCTGTTTGTCCGCATTGCGGAAAACCGCTTACGATGAATCTACGTTCCGATGATAAATTTGTCGAGGACGAAGGCTGGCACAGTGCGGCAAAACGGTATGAAACCTTCCTCCGCACAAGACATGGGCGAAACATTCTGCTTTTGGAGCTTGGCGTTGGCTACAACACCCCAGGCATTATAAAGTATCCTTTTTGGCAAATAGCGGCGCAAAATAGGAAAGCCATCTATGCCTGTGTGAATTCCAGGGAGGCTCTTTGCCCGAGCGGGATTGCGGGCCAATCGATCTGCCTTGGCGCAGATATCTCCACCGTTATTTCCTCTTTATTGTAGCAGCATCCGCAGAGCTGCGCCCCCCGGTACACCCAGCGTTGATTTTTATTTACATTCTGGTTATAATGAGCGTGCTGCCGAATGAGAGTAGCCTCCTTTTTCAGAGGAACGGCAGCACCCTGTTCTCATGGTAAATGCCCTTCCGAAAAAGCGGAAGGAGCTCTGCGAATGATGGAGATGGGAAGGAGAGTTTTGGGTTATGAGCGAAACAATCAAAATTCGCAACGAAAAACCGGAGGATTATAGAAGGGTAGAAGAGATTACACGGAAGGCTTTTTATAATCTGTATGTGCCTGGATGCACGGAGCACTATGTAGCGCATGTTGTACGGCGGCACCCGGATTTTTTGCCGGAGCTGGATTTGGTCATCGAACGAAACGGCCAGGTGATCGGGAATATCATGTATACCAAGGCGCGGCTGATCGATGAGGCGGGGAAGGAGAAAGAAATTCTCACTTTTGGCCCCGTTAGTATTCTACCAGAATATCAGCGGCAAGGTTATGGGAAGGCTCTGATGGAGGAATCCTTCCAGCGGGCGGCCGCGCTTGGCTATGATACCATTGTTATTTTTGGTGCGCCGTCCAATTATGTGAGCCGTGGCTTTCAGAGCTGTAAAAAGCAGAATGTCTGCCTGGAGGACGGTTCTTACCCGGCGGCGATGATGGTCAAGCAGCTTCGGCCAGAAGCTTTGGATGGGCGGCGATGGGTGTATTATCAGAGCCCTGCATTTGAGATTGATGAGCAGGCGGCCCAGCGCTTTGACAGTGAGTGGGAAGAAAAGCTAGAAAAGAAATATCTTCCCTGCCAGGAGGAATTTTATATTCTCAGCCATGCCGTCCTGCCGTGAGGGAAGCCTTTACCCGTTAGCGAAGGCCTTTTGCATGGCTAGTGCAATGAGCAGTGCGCCGCTGATCCAGGAGAGGTCAAAGGGTAGCTTTTGAGCCGCGCGGTTGCCAAGCCAGCCTCCGCCGCGCACGGCAAGCATCCCAATGGCGAGTGAAAGAAAAAGCACCAGAAGGGGCTGCACCTGCGCCAGCGCTGCTCCGAAGCCGGCTGCTAATCCGTCAAGGGAGAGCGCGAAGGCCAGTGAGGCGGCCTCCAAGGGGGATAACACGTGCGAACCGTCACGATCCGCCTTTTCTGGGTCAGCATAGATATCCAAAATGAATTTTAAGCTGAAAATGGAAAAGGAAACCTGCCGGTGCAACTGCTTGTGCTTGCGGATCAGGGCTTTGATCGCGCTATCGCACAGCCTTGCAAGCCCGAGCAGGAATAGGAGCGCAAAGCATAGCCCCTTTGTCAATCCATACGGTAGTAGCGTGCGCAACAGCGAGCCAAGTAGCAAGGAGATAGCTAACATCCCTGTGCAGATGCTGCTGATGACAGCTGCGGAGGCGAACGGAATTTTAATCCGTTGCGCCCCATAAGCAAAGCTCGCTACGAACGTATCCGTAGAAAGGGCCACGACCAACAGTAGTGACTCCAGTACCGGAAAAAGCAGGCTATTCAAGCTGCTCACTCCCCTATGTTGATATGCGGGGAGGCTCTTCCCGCTTTTCATCCCTCAAAAAACGCTTTCCCCGCTTTTTATCCTATGCGAAGAGGATGTAGGCGGTGAAAGCGTTTCTTTGTTTGATGAAAAGAATGCGGAGCCTATTTTTGAGCGAGAAAGAAGAGCCGTGGGAAGCGGAAAATAATCTCCCCGTTGCACTGTGCGGGGTAAGCGTGAGTAATTTCCCCGAGGACCTCGCTTTCAAACGCCTGCCGCTCGTCATCCGACAGACAGGCAAGGTAGGGCCGTAACCCTGTGCCGCGATACCACTCCAAAATCGCTTGGTGGGAGGGGAGCCGGTGATAGTAGATCGTTTCCCACATGGTAAAATTTGAGACGCTGCCACACAGCAGATCGAAATACTGCTCAGGTGTGAGCTGATGAAAAATACGCGGTGAAGGGAAATGCATCCGCCACTTCTCACTGGTGGAGAGGCGCTCCAGAACTCGATGCACAGGCTCCTGAAAATTATTTGGGAGTTGCACTGCCAGCACGCCGCCAGGCTTTAATTGCCCAATCAGCCGTGGAAGCAGCGCTTTGTGCTCCGGCACCCATTGCAGGCAGGCGTTGGAGAAAAGCAGGTCATATCCTCCGCCGAGCGGCGTGAGCTCCTGCGTGATATCGAACACCTGAAAGGTGAGATCAGGGTTCGCCTCCCGGGCCGCCTGGATCATCTCAGGCGATTGGTCGATGCCCAACACCTCCGACATAGGGAAGCGTTCCTTTACAATGCGCGTGCTGTTCCCGGGTCCGCAACCGATATCCAGTGCTTTTTGTACCGTTTGCAGCGGGATTTTTGCCGCTAGATCGCGGGCAGGCTGTGTACGCTCCGCCTGGAATTTTAAATATTGCTCTGCATCCCATTTTGTCATAAAAAACGATCCTTTCTAACGCGGCCTGGTTATTGTTTATATATAATGGTAGCGCCTGAGGGCGGGCTTTAGCTTCCTGACAGCTTTAAGGGCACTGAAATGATGGCATCCTTGATATGAATCTGCATGTCCGCCTTTTGCAGCGGAGGAATGAAGAGCTCACCCTCTGTCTGCCAGCTCGTATACCATTGCCCAGCCTCAGAGGAGGCAGCCTGTGTGCCGGCAATGAGCTTTTGGCTATAATCGCCGGAGAGCTGGTAGTCAAAGAGCTCCCCCTCCAGCGCGCTGTTGCGGCATGCACCATAAATGCTGGAAACATAGGCACCACCCTCCTTTAGCGCTTGCAGCTGCTGCTCGTACTGGCGCTTGATATCCTCATAGGCCTTCTGATCGATCTTCTGGGCAGAAAAGTTTTCTTCGGCGATTTTCTGGAGCTGCTGTATATCGGCCGCAAAGCGCTCTCTTTCCTCCGCAGTTGCTTCCCGGACGACGCAGCGGATTTCCCAGCCATCCTTTTTGCCGGAGAGTGCATACGGTATCATCGTGCGCTGGCCCTCTGCTGTGTTTGCGGCAGGCGGCGTGCTGCAGCCGCCGAGCAGCAAGAAGAGCACGGCAAGCAGCGACCACCATCTAAGCGGCTTCATATAAATCCTCCCATTGCATACAATGCTTTTTATTTTGATAATAGCTTGAGCGAAAACGTGCTGCCCTGCCCGGGTATGCTTTTTACGCTGATATCGCCTCCCTGCGCACGCAGGATAGCGCTTGCCATGGCAAGGCCGATGCCAATGCTGTCTGACGATGCGTTTTTTCCCCGGTAAAACCGCTCAAACAGGTGCGGCAGATCCTCCCGGGCAATCCCTTCGCCCGTGTCGGTTACGGTGAAAAGCGCAAAAAGCGGGTTTTTTTGAACAGATACCGTCACGGTGCCACCGGGCGGCGTATGTTCCACGCAATTTTTCACCACGTTGAGCAGTGCCTCCACCGTCCAATTCAAGTCGCACTTGACCCGCAGCCCCTCCGGGACGTCAAGCGCCAGCGTCAGCCCTCGCAGCTCTGCTGGGATAGTAAGGGGCGCGCAGGCCTTTTCCAGAACGGTGCGCGCTTCCTGTTCCTCCGGGTGGAAGATCACCGCGCCGGCATCTAATCGGGCCAGCTTCAGCAGGGAAGCAACCAGCCATTCCAGCCGGTCCAGCTGCACATGCAAGCTGTGAGAAAATTCTGTTCGTTTTTCCGGCGGCAGGTTAGGGGATTGCAGCAGATCTGCCATCATCATCATGGAGGTCAGCGGTGTTTTCAGCTGATGTGAAATATCGGAGATGGAATCCGCCAATCGTGTCTGCTCCTGGGAAAGCTGCTGATTTTGCTCGTTTAGAATGCGTGTTACCTTGTGGATATCATTTTGCAGGATGCTTAGCTCCCCTTCGTCGTTATCCCGCACATCCAGCGTGTAGTCGCCCGCACAGATGCGTTCTAGGCACCGGCTCAGGCGACGGATGCGCCGGTATTGCAGCCAGGCAAAAAGCAAAGCGCACATAAGCAAAATGATCCCCAGCAGCAGCGCAAGGCAGCCGGCGCGCCAGTCGAGCCAAAATCCAGCAGCGCTGACTGCTGCCGTCACAGCCAGCATTGCTGCGATCAGACGGCGCAGCGCGCGATTGCGAATCATGGCGTTCCCTCCTCTTGCCTTTGTTAAGCACCGTTTGTTCCACAAGCGCGGTAACCGATACCGCGCACGGTTTGGATCAGGCGTGGATTTTGGGGGTCATCCTCCAGCTTGTCCCGCAGCCGTTTGATATAGACAGTCAGGGTGTTGTCGTTCACAAAATCACCTGCTGCATCCCAGATGCTTTCCAGCAGCTGCCCGCGCGTGAACGCCTGACCCGCGTTGACCGCAAGGGTGAGCAGCAGGCGGTATTCCAGCGCTGTTACAAGAATTTCCTGCCCGCCCTTTAGCACGCGTGCCTGTGCAGGATAAATCGCAACCTTGCCCAGGCGAATCACTTCCGTATCGGATCGCTCACGGCGGCGCAGCACATTTTTGATGCGCGCCAGCAACTCTCGAAGGCGAAATGGCTTGGTCACATAATCCTCTGCGCCCATCTCCAACCCCATTACCGCATTGCCCTCATCGTCGCACGCAGTGAGGAAGATCACAGGGGTTTCGCTCACAGAGCGGAGCGTACGGCACACATCGTATCCACTGCCATCCGGCAGCATCAGGTCGAGAATGGCAAGGTCAAAGTGCTCCGTTTCGGCTGCCTTTTGACCACCTGCGGCATCCGGCTCATGGCGCACGGCGTAACCCGCCTGCTCCAGCGCGTAGACAAGCCCCATGGCAATGGCCCGGTCATCCTCCACCAATAGAATCTGCATGCCAACGTTCCTCCCTGATTGTTCTAGACGGCTCCAGTATACCATATTTCAAAACGCTTTACACAACGATTCCTCCACGCGCATACAAAAAATTTGATTATGTGAGCCGTTTTATTAAAGAAATTTTTCGAGCAAACAAAAAGAAGCAACCGTTTCTGCTATATAACAGAAACGGTTGCCATGCTCCAACACAGAGCAATTTTATTTATATTTGGGCCTTGCCTGATAAGAGGTGTGCAGCACCTCATGCGCAATATGGCTGCCGGGCTCGCCAAAGAACTCCGTATAAACGGTTTTAATCGCTTCGCTCTCATGCGATTTGCGCACGGGGAGCTTGCGGTCCGCATCGTACAGCGCGGCGGCACGGCGATTTTTCAGATCCACAAAGTTGCGCACCACGGCGTGCTGAATCGGCTGGCCGCCGCCATTGATGCAGCCGCCAGGGCAGCCCATGATCTCAATGAACTGGTAAGGGGAGGTGCCGTTTTTCACCTGCTCCATGAGCGTGTGGGCGTTGGCAGTGCCGCTGGCCACAGCTACCTTCAGCTTCATGCCGGCAACCTCGTATTCCGCCTCCTTGACGCCATCCATGCCGCGTACGGCGGTGAAATCGACGTTATCAAGCGGCTTGCCGGTGAGTGTTTCCACAGCGGTGCGCAGTGCGGCTTCCATCACGCCGCCTGATGTGCCGAAGATCACAGCAGCGCCGGTACCCTCGCCAAGAGGATTGTCAAACTCCTCATCCGGCAGGTGCCTGAAGTAGATGCCGGCGCTCTCAATCATGCGCGCAAGCTCGCGCGTGGTGAGCGCGATATCCACATCCGGGTAACCGGAGGCCGCCTCGTGATCTCGCTTGGTCTCAAATTTTTTCGCTGTGCAGGGCATGATGCCGACAACAACGATCTTCGCCGGGTCGATCCCAAACTTTTTAGCGTACCAGGTCTTGATGGTTGCGCCGAACATCTGCTGCGGAGATTTGCAGGTGGAGAGGTGCGGAATCTGATCGGGATAGTAGTGCTCGCAGTATTTCACCCAGCCGGGGGAGCAGGAGGTAATCATCGGCAGCACGCCGCCCTTTTGCACGCGCTCGATAAACTCATGCGCTTCCTCCATGATGGTCAGGTCGGCAGCAAAGTCGGTGTCAAACACCTTGTCAAAGCCGAGACGCCTGAGCGCAGCCACCATCTTGCCCTGTACGTTTGTGCCGATGTGCATGCCAAAGCACTCACCGAGCGTTGCACGGATGGAGGGGGCCGTTTGCACAATGACGTATTTCTCCGGATCGTTGATAGCGGCGAGCACCTTATCGGTATCGTCCTTTTCATAGATCGCGCCGGTCGGGCAGTTGACGATGCACTGCCCGCAGGAGATGCAGGAAACATCCGCCAGATCCTTGTCAAAGGCGGAGCTGATGTGTGTATCAAAGCCACGGGCATTTGCGCCGATGACGGAAATCTTCTGCATATCGCAGGCTGCGACGCAGCGGCGGCACAGGATGCACTTGTTGTTATCGCGGATCATATGCGCGGCGGAATCATCAAACTCGTAATGCGGATTCGCGCCCTCATAGCGGGTTTCGTTATCCACGCCGAATTCCTTACAGAGCTGCTGCAGCTCGCAGGTGCCGCTGCGCACGCAGGAGAGGCACTTGCGGTCGTGCGTGGAGAGAATCAGCTCCAGTGTGATTTTGCGGGATTTGCGCACCTTCTCCGTATTGGTAAAGACCTCCATCCCCTCATTGACCGGGTAGACGCAGGCCGTGACGAGGCTCCGAGCGCCCTTGACCTCCACCATGCAGATGCGGCAAGCGCCGATTTCATTGATATCCTTGAGGTAGCACAGGGTCGGGATTTCGATCCCGGCGTAGCGGGCCGCTTCGAGGATAGAAATGCCGTTTGGCACACTCAAGGGCATGCCGTTGATTTTGATATTGACCATTTCCATTGACAGGCACACTCCTTTCGTTATTTCTTCTTGATTGCCTGCATCTTTTTGCACTTTTCAACGCAGGCACCGCACTTGATACACTTGCTGGTATCGATCGTATGCGGCTTGCGGATCTCGCCGGAGATTGCGCCTACCGGGCAGGCGCGCGCGCACAGGCCGCAGCCGATGCACTTCTCCGCATCGATGTAGTAGTTGAGCAGCGCTTTGCACACGCCGGCTGGGCACTTTTTATCCACCACGTGCGCAATGTATTCATCCCGGAAGAATTTGAGCGTGGCAAGCACGGGGTTTGGCGCTGTCTGGCCCAGACCACACAAAGAATTCTGCTTAATGTAATAGGCGAGCTCTTCGAGCTTATCAATATCCTCCAGCGTGCCTTTGCCGGAGGTGATCTTCTCAAGAATCTCCATCATGCGCTTTGTGCCAATCCGGCAGGGGGAGCATTTGCCGCAGGATTCGTCAACCGTGAACTCTAGGAAGAACTTCGCAATATCGACCATGCAGTTGTCCTCATCCATGACGATCAGTCCGCCGGAGCCCATCATGCAGCCAATGGCGGTGAGGTTATCATAGTCGATCTCCGTATCCATCAGGGAAGCGGGGATGCAGCCGCCGGAAGGGCCGCCCGTCTGCGCAGCCTTGAATTTCTTGCCACCCGGGATGCCGCCGCCGATCTCCTCCACAATCTCGCGCAGCGTAGTACCCATCGGGATCTCGACAAGGCCGGTATTCTTAATTTTGCCGCCCAGAGCGAAAACCTTTGTGCCCTTGGAGCGCTCAGTGCCCATGGAGGCAAACCACTCCGCGCCTTTGAGAATAATCTGCGGTACGTTAGCAAAGGTTTCCACATTGTTTTCCGTGGTGGGCTTGCCAAACAGGCCCTTCACTGCCGGGTATGGCGGGCGCGGGCGGGGCTCGCCGCGGTTGCCCTCAATTGAGGTCATCAGCGCGGTTTCCTCGCCGCAGACGAACGCGCCGGCGCCAAGGCGGATGTGCAGGTCAAAATCAAAGCCGGAGTCAAAAATATTTTTGCCCAGCAGTCCATATTCTCGAGCCTGGCGGATAGCAATCTCCAAGCGGTTGACAGCAATCGGATATTCCGCACGGACGTAGATATAGCCCTCCGTCGCGCCCACGGCATAGCCGCAGATCGCCATGGCCTCCACGATGCAGTGCGGGTCGCCCTCCAAAACGGAGCGATCCATAAATGCACCGGGATCGCCCTCATCCGCATTGCAGACGACGTATTTCTGATCCGCCTTGTTCATGGCGGCCAGCTCCCACTTGCGGCCGGTCGGGAAGCCGCCGCCGCCGCGCCCGCGCAGGCCTGAATCCTTAATGATTTGGATGACCTGCTCCGGTGTGTATTCCGTCAGGCACTTTGCAAGCGCCTGATAGCCATCGTAGGCAATGTATTCATCAATATTTTCCGGATCGATCACGCCGCAGTTGCGCAGCGCGACACGCTTCTGCTTTTTATAAAAATCAGTGGATTCAATGCTTTTAACGATGTCGTGATGGACGGTATCATCATACAGCAGGCGTTTGACGATGCGCCCCTTGAGCAGATGCTCCTCCACGATTTCGGGGACATCCTCTACCTTGACCTCGCTGTAGAAGCAGCCTTCCGGATAGACGATCATGATGGGGCCGAGCGCGCACAGACCGTGGCAACCCGTTTGGACGACCTTGATCTCATCGCTGAGGCCTTTCTCTGCGATCTGCTCCTCCAATGCCTGAATAATCGCAGGCGAATTCGCGGAGGTACAGCCGGTACCGCCGCAAACCAGTACATGGGAACGATACATTGCTCTTCCTCCTTACTTATTTGGCAATTGCGCCAACGGTATATTCTGTTACGACGTTACCATTGACCAGGTGATCGGTTACGACGCGGGCGGCTTTTTCCGCCGTCATCTTCACGTAAGTGACCTTTTCCTTGCCTGGCTCCATGATCTCGACAATGGGCTCATACTGGCACATGCCGATGCAGCCGGTCTGCGCGACGGTAACGTTTTGCAAATGGCGTTTTTCTACTTCGTCCATAAAGGCGTTCAGCACCGGGCGGGCGCCTGCTGCAATGCCGCAGGTGGCCATGCCGACCACGACGCGGGTCACGTCGCTCTGATCCTCACGGACGGTCATCTTTTCCTTCGTTTTTTCCTTTATTGCCATGAGCTCTTCTAAAGTTTTCATTCCACTGCACCTCCACATAACATTTGGGTTTGTTCCGTGATGTAATCCTGGATCCATTCGCGCACCTCGGGCGTATCCAGCGGTACGTCGCCGAGAATTACACGCAGCTCGCGGGTGTCAACCTGAAAGGATTTTTTATCCCGGCTGCGGCGGTAAAGAAAATCCCGGTCTGTATTCATGCAAATCAGCATCGTAATGGTGGAGCAGACGTCCCCCAGCGGCACAAAATCGACGTGGCCGGTGTGAAACAAGGCCGTTACGGTTGTGCCTATGCCCTCTTGCGAGGTAATGCCCAGCCTGCCGCCTGTCATCTCCGCCGCCATGCGAAACAACGGCAGGCCCATCCCGACTTTACGCGTTGTCCGCGTGGTGTAAAAAGGATCGGTCACGCTTTTTAGCTTTTCTGCCGACATGCCGCAGCCGTTATCCGTAATCTGAATGGTGAGCAGCTCTTCCGCCGTCTCCTCCCGAATCCCAATTTCGATCAGCGTTGCGCCTGCAGAGATGGAATTCTGCGCAACGTCCAGAATATTGAGTGAAAGCTCCCGCATCGCTTAATCCATATATTTTTGCAGAATGCCGGGAATTTCATCCGCCGTGAGCTTTCCGTAAACGTCGTCGTTAATCATCATGACCGGCGCAAGGCCGCATGCGCCGATGCAACGGCAGGCTGTCACAGAGAAGCGGCCGTCTTCCGTGCATTCCTCCGGGCCGCAGTGAAGCGTCTCGCACACCTTGTCGAGCACCTCCTGCGCACCCTTTACATAACACGCTGTGCCCAGGCAGACGGAGATGTGATAAGTTCCTTTTGGGGAAAGCGCAAACTGAGCATAGAAGGTGGATACGCCGTATACCTTCTCCAGCGGCAGGCCCATTCCATCTGCGATCATAACCTGAACCTCAAAGGGCAGGTAGCCGTAGATTTGCTGCGCCTGCTGCATGACGTGCATGAGCATGCTTTTGTCATGCCGGTTTTCCTCAATCACGGCTTTGAGCTGCGCTTCCTGCTCAGCGGTGCCGCGAAAGGGGATGGTGCTGACTTTTTTGAGCATTGACTGATTCCTCCTTGGATGTGTGACTGTACCTGTGAACACGGCCTGCATGAATTGGCGGAGCACGTTTTGAGGCGCATGCACCTGTTGTCGTGTTCTGCTGCGCTTAAAATGTTAATTTTTTAACAAAATGGCGCTTGTATACCTATAAATTATAGCAGAAACAGAATAGGAAATCTACAATGTTAGCTCCTCACAACAAAAAAATTGTTGGAAATGATGCGGATTCATCAAAACGGGGGAGATAAAAAATATGTTTACCGGACCAATCACATCATTGAGAACAAACAAAAACATACCTCTGCGGCACATGCGCAGAGATATGCTGGTTCCCAAAATGAATTGCTGATTGTATCCGTTTTCCGCATTGCTTAGTTTACGGTGATAACCGGCTTTCTACAAACCGGGTTTCGCCGATCATTTCTCGGACTTTTCGGGTGACATACTGATAAACGCGCGCTCCCAGCTGGCTGAGTGAACGATCCTCCTCTTTGCCGCAGAGCATGGCAAACGCATCGCCGATATTTTCAGCAGTCTTCCCACTGTGACGGAGCGCCACATAGTAGAAACTGAAGGCCGCACCGTTGGAAATGGTGTCATAAAAGCCAGGATCTTCTTCAATTAACCGGTCGTACAATGCATTGACGGCAGTTGTGGCAAGCAGAGGGGATGGCGTATAAAGATGCAGGCAAGCCTCTGCCGTGAAAATCAAGAGGATTCGAACCTGCTCCATCTCTTTGGCGGGGAGCGGGTTACCCAGCAGGCGGAGAAGATTCAGGGAGTCTGCATCCGCAGAGTCGGGCGCAAGTGAAGCCAGCCGGATGCCAAGCCTTTTTGCCCGCTCAGAGTTCCCATTCAGACGCTGCTGCTTCATTTCTTCAGCAAGCGCCTGTACTTCAGCGCCATCTGATGCGGCACGTCCCTCCTTCTCTCGAAAGATTTTCATATCGCTGTCGTCAAATGTGCTCATAAAGCGTATCCATGCCTTTCACAGATTTTATTGCGATTGCGGGGCACAGCATAACGGGAGGATTAGACCGCCGTGTCCGGGAAAGCGACCGCCTTTTTTTGCTGGCGGCGCAGCTTGGCTTTGTAATTGAGTAGCTCGGCAATCTGCTCGTCCGGGGTGAGACAGGCCCCTAGCTTTGTTAGCCGGGAGTTGTACATTCCGTGGAAATCGCTCCCGCCGGTCATCAAAAGGCTGTGCTGTTGTGCGGTGCGCTGTAAACGAGCCACCGTTTCTTCATTTGCCGTCGGGTGCCAGACCTCCACGCCATCCAGCCCCAGCTCGATTAATTCATCCAGTAAATCAAAGCTATCATAAAAGGCAGGATGTGCAAGCACAGCGATTCCGCCTGCTTCGTGGATATCTTCCAGCACCTCACGAATATCGGGGAATGTGGGCTCAACGCTCACACAGTGCGGGCTCCCTGAGGAAAAGAGCTCGTGATATAGCTCGCCAAAAATGGTGGAGGTATAGCCACACTCCATTAGAGCATGGGCAATATGCTGTTTAAAAATATTGGTGGAGCCGGAGGCGCATTTTAACACGAACTCCGGCGTGATGGGGTACCGCTTGGCCACCTTTAAGATCATATATTGCCCGGCTTTCCTGCGGGCGAGGGAGTTGCGGCGGCAAAGGCCCTCCAGCCGGTCTGGGCTATCACTGAGGTAGCACAATAGATGCGCCCTGCGGTTGCTGCGCTGCGGATCAATGCAGGAGAATTCCACCCCCGGAATGACCCGGACGCCGTGCCGTTCGCCAATCACCTTGCCGCGAACCGTACCGGCAAGGCAATCATGATCCGTAATGGCGATGGTATCGATTTTTAGCCTTTGTGCCAGTAAAACCAAATCCTCGATGCCAAGTGATCCATCCGAAAGCCTGGTGTGGCAATGTAAATCTCCGCCCAAGATAAAATCTTCCTTTCCCTCCTGCGAACCGTGCAGCGTTCCTCTTTTATTTTTCTTCTGCTCCTCTTTATTATACGCCCTTTTTTCGAGTGATGCAAGGGCGCGTTGACTATGCTTACCATCAGAAGAAACGCGGGTGCCAAACAGCGGCGCCTATTGCGAGTAGTCCGATGATATCGTACAATAAACACAGAAGCTCTGGCTGCAGGAGGGGTTCCTATGGAATGGATTGATGAAGTGCGCAGGAGGCTAGAAAAGAACAATAGCGTCTTATTTGCAAAGGATTCAGCCTATTTGCAGGATTTGTTCCTGCTATTTCAGGGGCAGCCACATCGTGTGATGGCGCTGTGGGCGTTTGGGTTTGCCGCCGAGTCGGTCGCAAGGCTGGAGGAGAAATATCCGGAGGAAATACGCCCGCGAGAAGCGCTGGAGGTCGCACAGGGCTGGGCCGTAGGGCGTGTTAAAATGCGCCAAGCACAGCGGAAAATTTTGGATTGCCATGCTTTTGCCAAAGAAATTGATTGTAAAGAGGATATTGCCACATGCCATGCAGTAGGGCAGGCATGCGCCGTTGTACACACTGCTGGACATGCGATCGGCTATCCGATATATGACTTGACTTCTATTATATATAAAGTGGGAGTAGAGAAATGCTCCGGCATGATTGAATCACGCAAACAGGAGTATATAGACCGGCTTTTTTATTGGGGGAAGTATGTAGACGGATGCTCTGAAAGATGGGCGGATTTTATGTTGAGATAAGCGCAATGCCCGCCTCCAGGCGCAAAAAAGCCACCGCAAAATGCAGCGGTGGCTTCTCTATTTTGCATCCCACACAGGGATCATATACCCGAGTTTCCCACACTTTGTGCAGGGCAAAAGCCGGCTCTCCAGCCTGCCGGGCGAGAGCGCAACGGCAATCCGGCCCGGCGCGGTCACCCCCCCACAATATGGGCAGATGAAGTGCGCATTTCGGTAGGGTCGCCACCGCTTATACAAAAGGATAGAGGCAACCACGATGGCTGCCAGTATAAAGATAGGCAAAAGGGTGCGCAGCAACAATTGCATAAAGTTCCCCTCCTAAAGCGATCATAAATAACGGGACGGAGTGTTGCACCCGCCCTCATACTATCGCTTTATGCTGCGCCTGTCAAGCGAAAATGCTGCAAGAAGAGGAAGATCCTTTGGAGCACTTAGCCACTGGCCTTTTTATCTGCAAAAACGATGGTTCCCGATTGTTTTGATCACCGGGCGGCTAAGCATCCATTTGTTTGTTGTTTTTTTGGGGTTATAATAATAGATAGCGCCGCCGCTGGGATCCCATCCATTGATGCAGTCCTGGGCCGCCTTACGTGCGGAGTCTGAAACAGGCTTGTTCCAGTTGCTATCATTTAAGGCGGTAAATGCACCCGGTTGGTAGATGACGCCGGCAATTGTATCTGGGAAAGAGGCGTGCTGTACCCGGTTGAGAATGACAGCGCCAACTGCCACCTGACCCGTATAGCTTTCGCCGCGAGCTTCGGCGGAGATCATACGCGCCAACAAGTTGATATCACTTTGGCTATATTTTCCGGTGCTACCGGAGGAGCCGCCAGTGTTTGTGATGCCTAAATATAATAAGGTTTTAGGGCCGGCAATGCCATCAACGGTAATGCCGCAGTTTTTCTGAAATTTCTTCACCGCACTTTGGGTGCCGGTGCCGTAGATGCCATCAATTGACCCAGTATAATAGCCTAAGCTTTTTAACTTTTTCTGCACCTGCCGCACCTCGTCGCCACGGGAGCCGAGCTTGGAAAGAACCTGTATGGAGTCCCCTTGCTCCTGCTGTGTGACAGTGTAACTAGGGATCACCGCCGCTAAGATAATTAAAATGTTGAGTAGGAGGATCATTGTGACCTCCCAAATCTTTTTCAAACGCTGGATCATTCGTTCATTTGGCATATTTGAAACGCACCCTTTCCATAATGAAGTAACATCGCTATTACAGTTCCCCCCTGGCACAGAAATTATCCGGGGGCTGTGGGGATTGGGAAATACATACATTTCCTTTTCGAGGCACGCGCGGAGGGGTGTATAAGGAGGGAGAAAGGGGAGGAAAAAGGGAGTTGACAAAGGGAGGAGGATTTGATAGAATAATCGAGCGCTCGGGGACGGGCGCAACCGATCGAGAAAAAGGC
>CASDTH010000041.1 GCA_949283655.1 uncultured bacterium | reverse complement strand
GGGGTAAAACCCCTCGGCTGCTTCTCTTTCTATCTTCTCTTACAGAAGTAAGAGAAGATAGTCGCGTACAGCGAAACCTGGCACTCATTAAAAGTTAAAATAAAATCTCATGGCCGCGCCACAAACAACATGATTTATTTTCCCGCTCAGGCCGCGGGGGCCCATCCTTTTTCCCCCGTCGGAAAAGGATGCAAAAGGACGTTGATAAACGGCACTGCGGCGGCGGTATTTAAATTTGCCACACCACAGTGCGTTCGGCGAACGCTTCCCGAACTCAGCCGCTCACGCGGCTTCAAACAGGCGGGAAGGTTCGTTTGCCCGCATAGCGGGCAAATTCCCTCACGTGCACGCAGTGGGTGACTGCAGCTGCCGCCTGGGCCTATCCCTTTGTTTGAGGCCCTACACTGCTGACAGGCCCCGGGAGAAGCCTCCCGGGGCCGGCTGTTTAATGCCTATGATACCTGAAAGCTGAAATCGGAATTATTCTACGCCGAAAAAGGCTTTAAAGGCACGGAAGGCCATATAGACGTCTATTTTGGAAACTACCTCAAAGGGCGCATGCATGGAGAGAACCGGAACGCCGACGTCTACCACGTCCACATCGAGGTTCGCCACATACATGGCGACCGTCCCGCCGCCGCCGAGATCGACCTTGCCGAGCTCGCCGGTTTGCCAGTAAACGTGCTTTTCATCAAAGAGCCGGCGCACCTCGCCCATGAATTCTGCGCTGGCATCCGATGTGCCGGATTTGCCACGCGCGCCGGTGTATTTCGTTACAACAACGCCGCGATTGAGGTAGGCGGCATTTTTCTTCTCGATCACATCTGGGAAGGTGGGGTCAAAGGCGGCATTCACATCTGCCGACAGGCAGCGGGAACGGCTGAGCACGTCGCGTGCCGCCAGGCCTTCCATGCGGGCGAGATCCGCAATGAAATATTTGAGGTAGGAGGAGTTAAGGCCAGTGTTACCGTCGCTGCCTGTTTCCTCCTTATCGGTGAGCACTGTGATGGCTGTGTATTCCGGCACTTCGCAAGCAAAGGCCGCCATTGCCGCCGGGTAGGCGCACACGCGGTCGTCATGCCCATAGCCGCCGATCATGCTGCGGTCCAGGCCGATGTCGCACACAGGGAAGGCGGGCACGAGCTCCAGCTCTGCGCTGAGAAAATCGCTTTCCACAATGCCGTATTTCTCATTGAGTAGCGTTAAAATGTTGAGCTTGACGAGCTCGCTGCCCTCATCGCTGCGGAACGGGCGGGAGCCGATGAGGACATTGAGCTCCTCGCCGCGCACGCCGTCTGCCAGCGTGCGTTTCATCTGCTCCTGCGCAAGATGGGGCAGGAGGTCTGTCACCACGAATTTGGGCTCCTCCGGCTGGTCGCCAATGCTCACATTGACCTTTGTGCCGTCACGCCGGATGATCACGCCGTGCAGGGAGAGCGGAATGGCTGTCCACTGGTATTTTTTGATGCCGCCGTAATAGTGGGTTTTGAATAGCGCCATCTCGAAATCCTCATAGAGCGGGTTCGGCTTGAGGTCGAGGCGCGGGGAATCGATATGCGCTGCAGCAATGCGCACGCCTTCGCCTACGCTGCGCCGGCCAATGACGGCGAGAATGATCGCTTTTTCACGGTTGAGACGGTAGACCTTATCGCCCGACTGATATTTTTTGTGCGGGTCAAAGGGCACAAAGCCACGCGCCTGTGCCTCCCGGCAGAAAAAACCGGCGGCCTCGCGCTCTGTGCGCGCAGTGTTTAAAAACGCTTTATATTGCTCGCAGAATGCATCGGCGCGCTCGACCTCTTCGCCCGACAGATCACTGCGCATGGCGTGCTTGGGTTTCAAAAACAATTCGTCCTGCAGCTGCTCTACCTTGCTTTTTTCTTTGCTCATGGTCAGATTCCTCCTATATATGATAAAGATTATGATAGCGATGAATCGCCTTTGTCACCTTCTTGACATAATGGGCGGTTTCCGGGATTGGGATATGGTCAAGCGTCCTGCCGTCGCTGGAAACGGATGGATCCTCCAGCCAGCGGTTAACTTGGCCCCGCCCGGCATGGTAGGCGGCAAGCACCTCCTGCGTGCTGCCGAATTCCTCCTGCAGAAGGCGCAGGAAAAGCGTGCCGTAGCGCACGTTGGTTTCCTCATCAAAGAGCGCGTCGCCGCTTAGTTGCTCCCCTGTTTTGGTTTGCAACCATTGAAAGGTGGGCAGCGTCAGCTGCATCAGCCCCTTTGCGTTTGCAGCGGAGACGGCGCCCGCTTCAAAACCGCTCTCCGTTTTGATCACTGCGTAGACCAGGGCCTCCTCCAGCCCATTCTCCGCCGCGTATCGTTCCACAAGCTCCGTCTGCCGGAGCGGATAAAAGGCCTTGAGCATCGAGCGGTAGCTCACTGCCGTAATCAGGCCGACAAGGACGGCAAAGAGCAGGAAGAGAATGCTAATTTTAAAAAGAGCGGTTCGCTTGCGTTTTTCCATGCAAAGCTCCTTCCCGGCGGAGCGCTTACGTATCCTCCGCCTTTTCTTCCAGTTGGCGGAGCCGCCCCCAGATGGGCGCAAGCTCCTGCGCCAGATCAAACGGCGGAAAGTTGCGCACCAGAATATCCGCATGTTCTCTATAGTATGCCTCGCTTTTCTGCGCTTTCGCGCGCAGCTGGGCGGAATTTTCACTGATTGCGTCGCGCTCCATAATGCGGCGCAGCCGCAGCTCCTCTGGCGCAATCACCGCGATAATGAAATCGCAGATTTGATCTGCCCCGCTCTCAAAAAGCTGGGGGGCATCCAGCACAACGGCTTTTGCGCCGCCCTGTACGGCCCGGCCAATCTCCCGGCGCATGACCTCGAGGATGGCGGGGTGCGTGAGCGCGTTCAGCTTTGCTGTTTGCGCGGGGGAAGAAAACGCACGCTGTGCAAGCAACGGGCGGTTGAGCGTGCCGCCCGGCAGAAGGATATCCGCCCCGAACGCATCTGCTAAGGCTGCCAGCACGTTGCTGCCCGGCTGCATGACCTGACGGGCGGCCACGTCTGCATCAATCACAGCGAGCCCGCCTGCGCGCAGGCGGGAAGCCACTGTGCTCTTGCCCGCGCCGGTCTGCCCGGTCAGGCCGATGATGAAGGCGCCTGCCTGCTCCATTCACCCCGCTCCTTTCTGCCCAAAAGTGCAGCCCTTGCGCGCTTTTGGGGCATGTGCTTTTGCTTGCATCCACCCCCTGCATACGGATGCAGATGCTAAACATCAACAATTTCAAATGCTGCTGCGCGCAGCAGCCGGTTATATACTGCCAGGCCGACGCCGCTCTTTTCCGGGCAGCGCGCATATGCGGTTTTAACGCCGGCATCATCCAGCGCGCGCAGGGCGTCAAATAAATGCCTCGCCTGCGAGGCCGGATCATCGCGCTGGCCGCAGGGAAACGCGCGCACGCGCAGCGCGTGCTCCTCCCCCTCGTAGCACAGGGCGGCGACTGCTGGCCCGGCGTGCCTGTTGACATACGATGCATACCGCTCAAACGGACCACGCACGATGACCACGTGCGCCGCCGGTGCGTAGTGCTTGTATTTCATGCCAGGGGAGGCGGCCTTTTCCCCGGCGGCGAGCTGTTGCTCCACCGCGCGGTCCACCTCCACCTCGCCCAAAACGGCGCGCAGCTGCTCCAGTGTAATCCCGCCCGGCCGCAGCAGCCTGGGGCGTGCGGCGGCGAGCGTAATCACGGTGGATTCCACACCCACCTCGCACGGCCCGCCATCCACCACGGCGTCAATGCGGCCCTGCATATCGTCCAGCACGTGCTGGGCAGTGGTAGGGCTGGGGCTGCCGGAGAGATTCGCCGAGGGTGCGGCCAGCGGCACACCGGCGGCCTGAATGATCGCCTGGGCGAGCGGATGTGACGGCATGCGCACTGCGACGGTATCGAGCCCCGCACTGACCGCGTCAGGAATCAGGCGGGATTTGGGCAGGATCATGGTAAGCGGCCCAGGCCAATAGGCGTGGGCAAGCGCGGCCGCCTGCATGGGCGCCTCCCGGACGAGCGCATACAGCTGAGGGAACGCCGCAATATGGACAATTAGCGGGTTATCCTGCGGGCGGCCCTTCGCCTGGAAAATTTTAGCCACTGCAGCGCCATCCAGCGCATTGGCTGCCAGGCCGTAGACGGTTTCCGTCGGGATGCCGACGAGCCCGCCGGCGCGAAGGATGCCGCCAACCTCGGCCAGCGCCTGCCGGTTCTCCGGCGTGATAGCGTAATATCTGGTTTGCATGAGCGATCCGATCCTTTCCGGCGGGGTTATGTTTCGCTCTCCGCCCGGAGCTTTTCCGCCGTGTCTGCCGTAATTAACGCATCGATAATCTCATCCAGCGCGCCATCGAGGATTTGCTCGATTTTGTAAAGCGTCAGCCCGATTCTGTGATCGCTGACGCGGCCCTGTGGGAAGTTGTAGGTGCGAATACGCTCGCTGCGGTCGCCCGTGCCCACCTGCGCGCGGCGCTCGCCCGCAATCGCCTCATGCTGCTTTTCTCGCTCCGCCTCCAAAATGCGGGAGCGCAGGATTTTCATCGCCCTGTCCTTATTCTTATACTGGCTGCGCTCATCCTGGCACTCCACCACCGTGCCGGTGGGCAGGTGTGTAATCCGGATGGCGGATTCTGTTTTGTTGACATGCTGCCCGCCTGCCCCGCCGGAGCGGTAGGTATCAATCTGTAAATCAGCCGGGTTAATCTCCACATCAACCTCCTCAGCCTCGGGCAAAACTGCCACTGTAACGGTAGAGGTATGGATGCGGCCCTGCGACTCCGTTTCTGGCACGCGCTGCACACGGTGCACGCCGCTTTCAAACTTCAGGCGGGAATATGCGCCCTCCCCCTCGATCATGAAGCTGATCTCCTTAAAGCCGCCCAGCTCCGTTTCGTTGGCGCTGAGGATTTCCGCCTTCCAGCCCTTTGCTTCTGCATACATGGAATACATGCGGAAGAGCGAGCCGGCAAACAGCGCCGCCTCCTCTCCGCCCGCACCGCCGCGAATTTCGACGATGACGTTTTTATCGTCGTTCGGGTCGCGCGGGAGCAGCAGCACCTTGAGCTCCTCCTGCGCGCGCTCCGTCTCTGCGCGGGCTGCTTCCAGCTCTTCAAAGACCATATCGTGAAAATCCTTTTCTAGCCCGCCTGCATCCAGCAGTGCCTTTGCCTCCTCCATTGTGCTGCGCGCCGCTTTAAACTGACGGTATTTTTCCACAATCGGGGCCAGATGCTTGGCCTCCTGCATGAGCTTTTTATATTGCGCCTGGTCGGAGACGATCCCCGGCTCGCAGAGCCGGAGGTTGACCTCTTCATAACGTTTTTCTACATTTTCCAGCTTGTCAAGCATTGCTAAAAACCATCCTTTATCTTCACGGGCGAGCCTTGGCCCGCCGGGCCTTTCCCCAAAAATTAGCCCGGGTTTTTACAATCACCGCCATGCAGAGCACAGCGCGCGGGCTTTCACTGCATGTGTGGTCAAGCCGGCAGGCTACCCCTTCGCCTGCGGCGCATCGGGCTCCTCCCGTATGATACGCTTGATGTTCTTTTCAATTTTAACGCGCGGCACCATGACCTCGCGCCCGCATTTTGTGCAGCGGATGCGGAAATCCATCCCCGCGCGCAGCACCAGGAATTCCCGGTTCTTGCACGGGTGCTCCTTCTTCATGAGCAGGATATCGCCAGGACGAACATCCATTGCCGTCGCCTCCTGTTGGATTCAAAGCGCCGGAAAAGGGCCGGCTGCGCCATGAAATGCTATGTGCCTGCAGCGCGGCGGTATGCTCCCCGGCATCCGGTTTATTATAGCACGGCCCGGCAGGAAAAAAAAGGCTGTATGGCGCGAAAAGTCCGCCCCCTCTGGGCATGAAAGCAGAAAACCATCCATATATATAGCAACGGAGCCGGCCGCAGCGGGCAGCGCGGCATGGCCCGCTGCAGCACAGCAGCAGGCCGCCGCCGGAATAAGCAAGGCCGGCCGAAAGAAAAGGGGCCGCTCTATGCGGCGGAATGGGTGGGAAAATGAAACATTTTAAGCCGGAAGGCTGGCTGATGGACACACCGGAAAACCGCGCTGCGTTTGCCTCCTCCGCCGCGCTGCGCGATGCGTATTTTGAGGGAAGGGTGCTGGAGGCACGAGCGCTTTTGTGCGATAAGGGGCACAACCTTCATGTGGATCTTGACTGCATGGAGGGGATTATCCCGCGGGAGGAGGCTGCCGTAGGGATTGAAGAGGGTACGGTGCGGGATATTGCGATCATTTCCCGCGTTAACAAGCCGGTTATGTTCCGCATCACCGGCTTTGATACCGACGCGCTCGGGCGCACCTCGGCCATCCTCAGCCGGCGCAGTGTGCAGCTCGAATGCCTGGAGACGGATGTTGCCGCGCTCTCCCCAGGCGACGTGATTGACGCACGCGTCTCCCACATGGAAGGGTTCGGTGTGTTTTGCGATATTGGGGCGGGCCTGAGCGCCCTGATGCCTATTGACAGCATCTCCGTTTCCCGGATTCCGCATCCGTCGGAGCGCTTTCATACGGGCGAGGATATCCGGGCGCTTGTGAAAAGCATCGATGAGAATGGCCGCATCACCCTCACGCACAAAGAGCTGCTCGGCACATGGGAACAGAACGCCGCGCAGTTCAAGGCGGGCGAAACAGTGCCCGGCATCATCCGCTCGGTGGAAAAATACGGCGTGTTTGTGGAGCTAACGCCAAATCTTGCCGGCCTTGCGGAGTATGTGCAGGGCGTTTCCGCCGGCCAGCATGCGAGCGTTTACATCAAAAGCCTGATCCCCGAGCGTATGAAGATCAAGCTGATTATTGTGGATGCGTTTGACGCGGCATATCCGCCCCCTCCAGTGACTTATTATACGGATAGCGACTATATTAGCCACTGGGTCTATTCGCCGGAGTGCTGCCCCAAGGTGATTGAAAGCGTTTTTTCATCGGAGCCGGGCACATAAATTTCATGCGGCGCGGTCCCTCCGCTTCTGACAGCCCAGTAAGGCCGGTCAGAAGCGGATTTTTTGTGTATGATAACAGATATCAGTGAGCTCCGGCTGCCGCCACGGCACTGAAACTGTTAGAATACACAAAAATAAGAGGGCTCATTTGGTTAAGTAAACAGGATTTTTTGATTTGTGCCCGTTTCCTGCAAAAGCGAAAATTTTTTGTTGAACTGTATCATCAATTATGCTATAATTTATTGCAACACCGTAAAAATATTATTGTATTTGAATAACGGATGCGCCGCCTTTTCAATCAAGGCGGCAAGAAGGAGGATTTTGGTTTGAAAGCCTATCATGCAAAGGATATCCGAAACATTGCGATTGCCGGCCACGGTGGCAGAGGCAAGACCACCCTGGCGGAGGCGATGCTCTATCTGGCCGGCGCGGCGGACCGCTTGGGCCGCGTGGCGGATGGCAACACCGTGCTCGATTACGACGCGGAGGAGAAAAAGCGCAAGGCCTCTGTCTCCACAGCGGTTGCGCCGCTTGAGTGGAACGGCATCAAGATCAACCTTGTCGACACGCCCGGCCTGTTCGATTTTGCCGGGGGCGTCAGTGAAGGGATTCGTGCGGCAGATTGTGTGCTGATCACCACAGCGGCCGGCTGCAAATACGATGTCGGCGCGGAGAAGGCCTTTAAGGCGGCGGATGCGCGCGGGATTGCGAAGATGTTCGCCATCACCAAAGTGGATGCCGAAAACACCGATTTCTATAAAACCCTTGATTTCCTCAAAGAGGTGCACGAAACGCAGCTGTGCCCCATCGTCGTTCCCTACATGGAGGGTGGGGCGGTCAAGGCTTATGTTAACCTGATGGCGCAAAAAGCGTTTACATATCAAAATGGCAAGGCATCCGAGATCCCTGTGCCGCAGGACAGCCGCATTGAGGAGATGCTCAACTTCCTCAAGGAAGCGGTCGCTACAACGGATGACGAGTTGATGGAAAAATTCTTTGATGGTGTGGAATTTACGCAGGAGGAGATTATCCGTGGCTTGCAAACTGGTATGACGGATGGCTCCATCTACCCGGTATTCGCCTGCTCCGGTTACACCACGGAGGGCGTGGATCAGCTGTTGGACTGCCTTTCTAAAATTGCGCCGCGCGCATATGAGTGCGCGGGGGAGACGGCTGTGGATGCGGATGGCAACGAGGTTAAGCTCCCATGCGATGAGAGCGGCCCACTTGCGGCAATCTGCTTTAAAACGATTGCAGACCCCTTCGTGGGCAAAATGTCCTTCTTCAAGGTGGTATCCGGTAAAATTACGCCCGATATTCCGGCGTTTAACGCACGCACGGAGGAGAGCGAGCGCATGGGTAAGCTGATTTCTGTGCGCGGCGCAAAGCAGGAGGATGTATCCGAAATCGTCGCCGGCGATATCGGCGTTGTAACCAAGCTCTCCAATATGCGCACGGGCGACACGCTGTGCAGCCCCAAAAAGGTGCTCAAGCTCGCGGCGGTATCCTTCCCGGAGCCCTGCCTGAGCATGGCGGTCAAGGTGGCGAAGAAGGGTGAGGAGGAGAAGGTCGCAGCCGGCCTCTTCCGCCTGATGGAAGAGGACCCCACCATCTCCTATCAAACCAACCATGAAACACATGAGCAGATTCTCTCCGGCCTTGGGGAGCAGCATCTGGATGTGATTGTTTCCAAGCTGAAATCCAAATTCGGCGTGGAAGTAACATTAAGCGTGCCAAAGGTGGCCTACCGTGAATCCATCAAAAAGCGTGTGGAGGTGCAGGGCCGCCATAAGAAGCAATCCGGTGGCCACGGCCAGTTCGGCGATGTATTCATCCGCTTTGAGCCTTGCGACAGTGAGGAGCTTGTGTTTGCGGAGGAGGTTGTGGGCGGCTCCGTGCCGAAGAACTTCTTCCCTGCAGTAGAAAAGGGCCTGCGTGAAAGTGTGCAGAAGGGTGTGCTTGCGGGCTATCCGATGGTTGGCGTGAAGGCGACGCTGTATGATGGCTCCTATCACCCGGTGGATTCTTCCGAGATGGCGTTTAAAACGGCCGCCTCCATCGCCTATAAGAATGGTATCCCGAAGGCAGATCCTGTCATCCTGGAGCCGATTGGGACACTGAAGGCCTATATGCCGGATGAAAAGATGGGCGATATCATGGGCGATATCACCAAGCGGCGTGGCCGCGTGCTGGGCATGGGCCCAGCGGAGGATAAGATGCAGGAGATTGTAGCGGAAGTGCCCATGGCTGAGATGGGCGATTTTGCAACGACGCTGCGCTCCGTCACACACGGCAGAGGTCATTTTTCGCTGGAGTTTACGCGCTATGAGGAGGCTCCGGCCAACGTTGCCCAGAAGGTCATCGAAGAGGCGAAGGCCGAGGCGGAGGAATAAACGCTACCCCGTCAGTGCAGGCGGCCCCTGCCTTGTTGTGGCAACCCGCCTGATGAGGCCAAAGCAAAAATGATAGGCGGCGTCCCGCTTGGGATGCCGCCTCAGTCTGTCAAAGAGGTTCTTAGCATCCGTATACAAGGGGAGCAGCGCCGCCCACCTGAGCCCGCCGGGCGGCGCTGCTTCCCCCTGTAGGGAACGGTCTTGACCGTTCCGGGTTTTCCCATCAATCAATATGCTTCTGTTTTTTCGCTCGGGCGCGGAGGCCCCTCCTTTTCCGGCCGAACGGAAAAGGAGGCAAAAGGGGCCGTTCTGCACGGCCAGCGGCGGCACTGATACGTTTTAGAATCTCTTGCAATAGGTTCGGCGAGCGCAAGCCAGACATCTGATGTCTCATGTCTGATATCTGATGTCTGAATTGGGCCGCGGGGGCGGTGTTCCCTACGAGGCGTCCATCCGTCTTCGTGGGGGCAGCGCCTTCTGGATTTCAGGCCTGCCTTCTAAAGTCTAACGTTTCATTCGGTTGAAAACCCTGTTGAAAATATGGAAAACGCCGTGTTACCGGCAAGGAATGCCGCAAAAGGAGGTGCCTGCAATGTCTTTTTTTCGCTGCCCGATCTGTAGGCAGCAGCTCAATCGGGAGGAGAAGCGCTATCTCTGCCCGCACGGGCACAGCTTTGATATTGCAAAGGAGGGGTATGTGCATCTTTTGCCTGCGAACCGGATGCACACAAAGCTCCCCGGCGATAGCGGCGAAATGCTTGCGGCCCGCCGCCGGATTTTGGATGCAGGCTATTATGAGCTGTTCAGCAGCTGCTTAAATACGCTTGCTCTGGAGCAGCTCGCAGGCGAAGCACACCCGGCTATTTTAGATGCGGGCTGCGGCGAGGGCTATTATACGGGCCGGCTGCTGGACGCGCTGCAAGCGGAAGGGGCAGAGGCACGGGCGGCTGGGCTAGATGTTTCCAAAATTGCTGTCCGCATGGCGGCAAAGCGCTACCCGGGCCTTGAGCTGGCGGTTGGGAGCGTTTTTCACATGCCGGTGCGCGATGAGGCCGCCGGCTGCCTGCTGAGCATTTTTGCCCCCATCGTGCCGGAGGAGTTTGCCCGCGTGGTCAAGCCGGGCGGAGTGCTGATTCTGGCTGTGGCGGCGCCTCGTCATCTATACCAGCTGAAAAAGGCGGTGTATGACCGGCCCTATAAAAATGAAACAAAGCATACCGTTTACCCCGGCTTTACCTTTCAAAAGCGTGTGCCGGTGCGCGGCGAAATCACGCTGCACGGCAAGGAGGCGGTCCGAGATCTTTTCACCATGACGCCGTACCATTGGAAGACTTCCGCCCGGGATGTAGAGAAGCTGAACGCGCTTTCGAAGCTCACAACAGAGATAGGTTTTGACTTTTTGTGTTATCGCAGGGAAACTTGAGCGCTTCCCCTGGCTGTGATCAGGAGAGTGCGCTCAATTTGTGCCGGACCAGAATTTACGGTCCAGGCTGCGGTATTGAACTGCCTCGGCAACATGCTCGCGCAGGATATGCTCCGACCCGGCAAGGTCGGCGATTGTGCGCGCCACGCGCAGCACCTTGTCATAAGCGCGGGCAGAGAGCCCCAAAGCCTCAAAGGCCTTTTCCAGCAACGCGGCGGCATCCGCCGCCATCGTGCAGAACTGCCGCGTCTGCGCGGAGCTCATCTGCGCGTTGCAGGCGGCGCTCGTCCCCTGCAACCGCTGCTGCTGGAGCTGACGGGCTTTTTCCACGCGCTGGCGGATAGCGGCGGAGGGCTCTGCCTTTTCTTCGCCGGCCAGCTGGCGAAAATCCACAGGCGGCACCTCAATGTGGATATCCAGCCTGTCCAGCAATGGGCCGGAAACACGGGCGAGATACCGTGCAGGCGCGCCAGACGGGCAGGTGCAGCGCCGCGTTGGGTGGCCGAAATATCCGCAGGGGCAAGGATTCATCGCGCACACCAGCATCACGCGGCAGGGGTAGGAGAAGGTGCCTGCTACGCGGGAGATTGTGATGACCCCATCCTCAATCGGCTGGCGCATTGCCTCCATCGCCACGCGCGTAAACTCCGGCAGCTCATCCAGAAAAAGCACGCCGTTATGCGCAAGCGAGAGCTCGCCCGGGTGCGGCACAGCCCCTCCTCCAGACAGGCCGGCGGAGGAGACTGTGTGGTGCGGCGAGCGGAAAGGGCGCGCGCGAATCAGAGAGATGCCGGAGGGGAGCGCGCCCGCGATGGAGTAGAGCTTTGTGGTTTCCAGCGCTTCGCCTTCGCTCATAGTGGGCAGGATGGAGGGGATTCGCTTGGCCAGCATGCTCTTGCCAGAGCCGGGCGGGCCGACCATCAGCACATTGTGACCGCCGGCGGCCGCCACCTCCAGCGCACGCTTGGCGGCGTACTGGCCACGCACATCGGCAAAATCCGGCAAACCGGCCGGCGCTTCATAGGCCTTGAATTGCAGCGGCGTCACCGGGGCGAGCTGCTCCTGGCCGCGCAGATGGGCGAGGAGCTGCGTTACGTGCGCAACCGGGAAAACGTTGAGCCCGGCAACGGCCGCGCCCTCTGCTGCGTTTTCCGCCGGGATGAAAACGTTTTTGAGGCCGCTCTTTTTCGCCTCCAGCAGCATGGGCAGCACGCCCTTCACCCGGCGCACGCCCCCACCGAGGGAAAGCTCCCCCAGGAACGCGCAGCCGGAGAGCTCCGCCGTGATCTGCCGGGTTGCGCTGAGCAGGGCGATGAGAATCGGCAGATCGTAGAGTGGCCCTTCCTTTCGGACATCGGCCGGGGCTAGGTTGACCGTGATGCGCGATACGGGGAAATCCATGCCGCAGTTTTTGATGGAGGAGCGCACGCGTTCGCGCGCTTCACTGACAGCTGTATCCGGCAGGCCTACAATGTCAAAGCGGGGCAGGCCGCCGGAGAGATCGCACTCCGTTTCCACCAGAAAAGTTTCCATACCAAATAATCCAAGGCTGGTTACAGAAGTAAACATAATAAATTCTCCATTCTTGGGAAAATTAATACAAAAAATTGAATGATCCTATCTTTATGATTTATTATACAGTCGTTTTGGTTGAAAAACAACGAAAAGTTGCCTTGTGGCCTCGTTGACAGGGCTTTCTGGAAGCGGTACAATAACACTGCGATGTTTGCTTTGTGTCTGTGCGTATAGTTTGCATCCAGAGGGGAGGGGCTGCCTGCCTTGCCCGGATGCGGCAGAGCGCCTGATATAGGAGCGGGCGGGCAGCAGCAAAGGCGCCGCTTTCTCTCGCTTGGATAGACAACCTTGTATGAGGCAAGCTTTCGCTTGCGGAAAGGATGGGAAATTTTATGAACGATATCAATGCTCTTTACGCGCTTTGGCGGGAAAAGGCCGTGCTGGACCCTGAGCTGAAGGCAGAGCTGGATGCGATTGAGGGCCAGGAGGATGAGATTTTAGACCGCTTTTACCGCAACCTTGCATTCGGCACAGCGGGCCTGCGCGGCGTGCTCGGCGCTGGGACGAACCGGATGAATCTTTACACGGTCAACCAGGCAACCCAGGGGCTGGCGGATTTTTTGAATGCGCGCTACACCGCGCCGCAGGTGGCAATCGCCTATGATTCCCGCATCAAATCGGATCTCTTTGCCCGGGAGGCTGCCGGTGTATTGGCTGCTAACGGCATTTTGGTGCACTTTTTCCCGGAGCTGGTGCCCACGCCGATGCTTTCCTTCGCGGTGCGCAGGCTGCGCTGCCAATCCGGCATCATCATCACAGCCAGCCACAACCCGGCCAAATACAATGGGTATAAGTGCTATGACCCAGAGGGATATCAGATGACGGACGAGGCGGCGGAGGAAACCTACCGCTGCATTGAAAAGGTCGATTTGTTTGATGGCGTAAAGCGCATGGATTTTGACGAGGCTTGCCGGGAGGGGCGCATCCGCCTGATTGAGGAAAGCCTGATCGAAGAGTTTTATGCGCGTGTGCTTTCTCAGCGCGTGCATCCGCAAGCGTGTGAAAACGCCGGCTTGAAGGTGATTTATACGCCGCTCAACGGCACAGGCAACAAGCCTGTGCGGGAGGTGCTGCGCCGGGCCGGGATTGCAGATGTAGCGGTTGTACCGCAGCAGGAGCTGCCGGATGGCAACTTCCCCACCTGCCCGTTTCCGAACCCGGAGATTCGCCAGGCGTTTGAATGCGCGCTGGAGCTGGCCAAAGAGCAGCCTGCGGATCTCCTGCTCGCAACAGACCCGGATTGCGACCGCGTCGGCATTGCCGTGCGCGACGGCGAAGAATACCGGCTGATGACCGGCAACGAGGTGGGTGCACTGCTGGCGGATTACCTGCTGGCGCAGCGCAAGGCAAAGGGCACGCTGCCGAAAGACCCGATGGTTGTCAAAACCATTGTAACCACGCAGTTGGTGGCTGCGATTGCCAGCCAATACGGCGCCCAGACGGTTGATTTGCTCACCGGCTTCAAATATATCGGTGAGCTTGTTACAAACCTGGAGAAGAAGGGCGAGGCGGAGCGCTTTGTCATCGGCATGGAGGAGAGCTACGGCTATCTCGCCGGCACGCACGCGCGGGATAAGGATGCTGTGGTGGCCTCGCTGCTGATTTGCGAGATGGCCTCCTTCTACAAGCAACAGGGCAAAACGCTTTTGCAGGTGATGGAGGCGCTCTATGAAGCGCACGGCATGTATCTGAGTAGCCTGCTCAATTTTGGTTTTGAGGGCGCAGAAGGCATGGAGAAGATGGAGGGGATGATGCGCTCTCTGCGGGAGCAGCCCCCCAAGGAGATCGGCGGCTTACCGGTGGCGCTGCTTTATGACTACAAAACGCGCATTGCCACAGATATGACCAGCGGCGTCCAGCGGGAGATTACCTTGCCTGAATCCAACGTCCTCTCCTACAAGCTGCCCGGCGGTAGCGGCGTGATTGTGCGCCCGAGCGGGACGGAACCGAAGATCAAGGTTTATATCACCGCGCGGGAGCAAACGCGTGAGAAGGCGCAGCAGCTGACGGATGCTCTTGCAGCGGATATGAAGCGGTATATGAAGATCGAGGGCTGATCTTATTTGCAGAAGTGATAGAAAGGATGCTTTGCCATGTCCAATAAGGTTGTGCGGGTGGTTGCGATTGTGTTGGCTGTGCTCATGGCGGGGGGCGTTTTTGCGGCGGCGTTGCAGGTGTTTGCCGTGTCGCCTGATGCCGTGGTAATAGCGGCTGCCGCCACAGGCCAGCGTTCCTATTGGCCGGTTCTCGTCGCGCTGATTGCAGCGGTGGTTTTGATTGCGCTGTGTGTTATTATCCCGAAGGTGTCTAAAAAGAAATAGTGTGTGAGAGCGCGCGATGCTTGGACGCTCCACGCAGCAGGGATCAAGGGAAAGAAGCGGCGCTCCCTCTACAGCTTTCCGCTGGTGGGAGCGTCGCTTTTATGCAAAGCGAAGCTTTGTTGCGGGGCCCGCCCAGGGCCTCAGTCACCTTGTCTGCTGCAAAAGAATTTTGGATGCCTTGTTTTTTGAATGACGGCTTTGCCAATTGTTTAGCGGGCGCAAGTAGCAAAAATATACAAAAATTTTGATTGACAAAACCTCATTTTCCGCGTATTATAAGAGGGTGTTCATTGACCCTTGTGAGGAGGGCTTTTTGTGCCGGATCCCGCATTTAACGCAGAGCTTGAGCAGTTGACGGATGAATCGCTGGCTGCCAGAGCGCGCGTTGGGGATGAGGGCGCCATGGCGCTTCTCACGGCGCGCCTGGTGCCGCTGGTAAACGCGCTTGCAGCCAAATACGGCGGCGGCACGGTGGAGCCGGAGGACTTGGCGCAGGAGGGGATGTTTGGCTTCCTGGCAGCCGTGCATGGCTTTGACGAGGAGGCGGGCGTTCCATTCCGCTCCTATGCCGCCGTTTGCATTGCGAACCGGATGCGGTCTGCTGTGCGTGCGGGAGGCAGGCAAAAAAATATCCCGTTGAATTCTTACATTTCGCTCAGTGGTGGCAGCGTGCATTTGCCGCAGGCACAGCCTAACCCCGAGGAGCTTATAATAGCCCGGGAAGAGGTTGCGCGGTTGAATACATGGATGGCGCGCGGCCTATCCAATTTTGAGCGCAGCGTCATTCGGTTATATCTCGGCGGCCGTAGCTATGAGGATATCGCAGCGCGGCTGGGCTCTACCGCAAAATCGGTGGATAACGCATTGCAAAGAGTAAGGCGTAAGCTGAGGTTTATGGCAGAAGGCTGATCGAGGGGATCATGGCGTTTACCGCCTGTTTCATAACTTCATACGCCCGGTATCTTAGAAGTAGCGCGTTGTTCATCCAACGGCGGCGGTGCGATTCCGCCCGAGGGCAAAAACTTTTTCAAGCGAGGTAAAAAGACATGTACGAAGACAAGACTCTCATCTGCAAAGAGTGTGGCGAGGAATTCGTTTTCACCGCCGGCGAGCAGGAGTTCTATGAAGCGAAGGGCTTTGTAAACGAGCCCCAGCGTTGCAAGGCCTGCCGCGACGCCCGCAAGAATGCCGCCAGGCCCGAGCGTGAGATGTTCACCGCGACCTGTGCCGCATGCGGCGGTGAGGCCAGAGTTCCGTTCCGCCCGCGCGAGGATCGCCCTGTATATTGCAGCGAGTGCTTCGCAAAGCAGAAGGAAGGTCAGGCATAAACAAGGGCTTTTGCCAGGCCAGTAGGATTTTGACGTTATGCGAAAAGGAGCGCTCCAGAAAAATGGAGCGCTCTGTTTTTATAGCTTTTCGCGCCCGCGCCGGCTTCATAAAAATCAATGAAAGGCCGCGGGGGGAAGGGATTGCGCTTTGCTACGAGCTGGGTCACACGATTCCAATAAGCTTTATGCATTGGTAGGCGCCTGCGAAGAGGCCTCCAGCGCGGCGTTCACCCGCTGGATTTTATCCCAGTTTCGGTTGTGCTCGTCAAGCGTTTTGGCGTAGTAATAGCCGCCGGCCTGATCCGTGGCAAAGTAGAAATAGTCTGTCTCCTCCGGGTAGAGCGCAGCTTCAATTGCATCCATGCCGGGGTTACAGATCGGCCCCTCCGGCAGGCCGGTACATTTATAGGTGTTATAGTAAGGATTAAAACGATCCTGATCCTCTGTCAAAAAAGGCTGAACGTCCTCTTCCAGATAAAAAATCGTAACGTCGCATTCCAGCCTTGGGTGGCTTGTGCTGTTGAGCCGGTTGTGCAAAACGGAGGAGACCGTTTTCATCTGCGCAGGGTCCCCTGCTTCTGCCTGAATAATGGAGGCAAGGGTCAACACCTCATCCACGCTCATCCCCAGCTCCTCCGCGCGGGCGCGGTGTGCCTGCGTGATCTTTTGCTCTAAATTGGCAAGGAGCTTGTCAATAACGCGCTCCGGCGTGTCGTCCTTATAAAACTCATACGTGTCTGGGAACAGATACCCTTCCAGCAGGAACGCCCGGTTCTCCCATTCGCCAATCTGTGCAACGAGCGCACTGTCGTAGGCGCCCCGGTTGATTTGATTTAAAAAATCCGCTTGTGAAAAGAGGCCGTTTGCTTCCATCAATGCGCCAATATCAGCGGCGGTGAAGCCCTCCGGGATGGTGATCCGAATGGTATTCGGCGGCTCTGTGCTTTCCTGCCCGGCCTGCTGCTGCGCACAGGAGGCCAAAAATAAACATAGTATAACACATAACAGGGAGATACTGATCCTTTTTCGCTTTTTCATACGTTTCTCCTTTTTACACTGCAGCCGCAGGTTCCTGAGGGGACACGCGGGGTACTGGCTGCAAAGGCTTCCGGCGGCGCCTGCTTTGCAGCTGGAGGGCTGGCACGAGGCTGCCGCTGGTTCTTATTGTACGCGAAATCCGGTTGAATGCAAGGCTTTTCGGCAAAAGTCTGATGAATCTTATGAAGGAGAAGATAGGAGGCGCCCAATGAAAGCTTTTTTTCTAACGCTATGGCAAAATGATATTTTGAGGCTTGCACTGGATTCCGCTTTCAAACTGGTGCTGGCCGCCGTGTGCGGAGGCTTTATCGGCTATGAGCGAGAGCATTCCCACCGCCCCGCCGGGTTCCGAACGCATATTTTGGTGGCGGTTGGTTCGGCTTTGGTGATGGTTACCTCCAGCTTTCTCTCCCGGCAATATGCTGGCGTCATGGATATCGACCCAACCCGCATGAGCGCGCAGGTGATCAGCGGTATCGGCTTCCTCGGCGCGGGCACGATCCTGCGGGAGGGCTTCAGCGTAAAGGGGCTGACCACTGCCGCGAGCCTTTGGGCAGTCTCCTGCGTGGGGATCGCGGTGGGTTCCGGCTTTTATGTGGGCGCCCTGATTGCAACGCTGGTCATTTATATCACGCTCAATTTGCTCAAGCGGGTTTCCGCGCGGGGGAACGCCGGCCGTAACCTCTACGTGGAGGTGGAGGACGTTGGCCAGCAGGCCTCCCGTGTAGGCAAGGTCATCCGGCGCTGTGGCGGCGATCTGGCCGCCATGGAGCTACTGAATATCGACAGCGAAGAGGGCAAGCGCAAAAAAGCGCCGGTGCTTAAAATCCTGGTCTATACGCGTAATCTGCACGATCTGGATTTGATTGTGGAAAGTATCCGTGCCGTGGAAGGCGTGCGGGATTTGTATGTGGAATAACAGCGTTCAGGCACGCCCGGCAAAGCGAAGCGATTCGATTTTGCCGGGCCGCGCTGGTTGGGGGGAGGAGCGATTCCCGATGAGGCGCGGGGTAGGCTGTTGAGGCTTTGGCAACGCACGGGGGTTCAAATACTTGCCGGGCAGCGTGCTGCGGATTGGTGGATTCCAATCGCAGCACATTTTTTGCCGAAAAATGCATGGACAGGGGGCGAAGCCGCCTTTATACTATCTGTAAAATCCTTTGACCGGATCAGAAAGCCGGCGCCAGGGCATGTGGGCTGATATTGCTATCGTACGGAGGGGCAGAATGCAAAAAATAAGACAAAGCTATAATCATACGCTTTATGCGAGCTATCTTGGCTACATTACGCAGTCAATCGTCAACACCTTTGTTCCGCTGCTTTTTCTCACGTTTCAAAGCGATTATCAAATTTCTTTGGATAAGATTACTTCCCTTGTGACGATTAATTTTGGCATTCAGCTGGCGGTGGATCTGCTCAGCGCCAGGTGGGTGGATAAAATCGGCTATCGGGTTTCCATCGTGGCGGCGCATATCTGTGCTGCGGCGGGGCTTATGGGGCTCAGCGTATTTCCGGAGTTGTTTGCGGACCCATACCATGGCCTTCTGCTTGCAGTCGGCCTCTATGCCATCGGCGGGGGGCTGATCGAAGTGCTGGTTAGCCCGATTGTCGAGGCGTGCCCTACCGAGCGCAAATCTGCTGCGATGAGCCTGTTGCACTCCTTTTACTGCTGGGGCTGTGTTTTGGTGATTGTGGTTTCGACGGCGTTCTTTTCCCTTGCCGGCATTGAGAATTGGCGCATTCTCAGCCTGCTGTGGGCGGCTCTCCCGTTGCTCAATGCATTTTATTACTCACAGGTGCCAATCGCCGCGCTGCACGAGGCGGAAGAGACGATGCCGGTGCGCAAGCTGTTGGCAAGCAAAAGCTTTTGGGTGTTTGTGCTGCTGATGGTGTGCGCGGGCGCGTCGGAGCAGGCGATGAGCCAGTGGGCCTCCGCCTTTGCGGAATCCGGCCTGCAAATTTCAAAAAGCGTGGGGGACCTGGCCGGGCCCTGCATGTTTTCTATCCTGATGGGGCTTTCCCGCGTCCTTTATGCCAAATTCAGCGAGAAAATTCCGCTGGTTGCCTTTATGACCGGCAGCGGCGTGCTGTGCATCCTCAGCTACCTGATTGCGACGCTTTCGCCCTACCCGCTGCTTTCCCTGGTGGGCTGCGGGCTATGCGGGCTCTCTGTGGGGATCTTGTGGCCCGGCGCATTCAGCCTGGCCGCAGCCTCTTGCCCGAAGGGCGGCACTGCCATGTTTGCCCTGTTGGCTCTTGCGGGGGATTTGGGCTGCACCTCCGGGCCCTCGGCGGTTGGCTTTATTTCCAACGCAGCCGGAGGGGATCTCAAAGCCGGGTTGCTGGCCGCGATCATTTTTCCTGTGCTGCTGCTCTTTGGGCTATTTGCCTGCAAGAAAGCCACGCAGGCTTCCCCAAAAGGGAAACGGCAAATCGGGGCCGGGAAATAACCTTCTCTCCCTAAAAAATCAAACGCCGTGAAAGGGTTATGCTCCTTCACGGCGTTGTTATTTTGTATTCACAGCAGGGCAAGCGCCAGCAAATGTGCCGGATAAAACCAGTAAAAAGCCTGCTTCCCCCACCGGATTTGCAGCAGGCGGCCATTCTGGCCGTTATAAAGCCGGAGTAGCAGGAGCGCCGGAAACACCCCCAGTGTGTATAAACTGGCGCAGAGCGCAGCACCCAGGCCGCCGCCCAGAGAAATCCTGCCCAAGAACTCCAGAAAGAAATAAAAGGCCGCAGCCAGCGAAAAAGCGGAGGCCTGCCGGCTCCTATTTGCTCGGAATACCCAGAAGCCAAGTGTAAAGAAAACCGCTGTAACCGGCCAATCGCACCATGCCGTTGCGGCGGCGCAGCCAAATACCGCAGGCCAGCGCAGCGGGCAATTTACAAGCTTCTCATAGCTGAGCACGCTCAAAAAGCAGAATAGCAGCGTGAAGATTGCGTTGAGCCGCAGCTCCTGCCCTAATCTGCTTTGAAACAGCGCGTATGGCAGCTGTGAAAGCAGCGCAAACAGCATTAGCCGCAGCGCATAACGCTTTCGGCTGCGCGTGTGCGCGTACCCCTCCGCTACAAAAAAGCATAAAACCGGCATGGCAATGCGGCCAATGATGTGAGAAACCTGCCCGGCTACGCTCCAAAAATCCAAAAACCGCCAGCCAATGTGATCGATCAGCATCGCCCCGGCGGCAAGGAGCTTCAGCGCATCCCTGTTGAGGGCAGTGGTTGTAACACGGCCGCAGAACGATTGCCGGGCCGGCAGACGTGGTCTCATCAAAGGCTCCTCATGCTTTCTTGATCTTCTCCCAGTAGGCTTTGGCCGCCTGCTCCGTTTTATTCTCGCCATATTCATAATAGCGGGCGTGCTTCAGCGCGTCGGGCAGGTACTGCTGCGCAAGCCAGTGGTTGGGATAATCGTGCGGATATTCATAAAACTGGCCCTTATTTGGGTTATCCGCCCCGTCATAATGGACGTTTTGAAGCGTGCGGGGGATCGGGCCGCTTTTCCCCCGGCGGATATCCTCCATGGCGCGGTTGATCCCCTCATAGGCGCTGTTGGATTTTGGAGCCGTGGCCACCAGCACCACAGCGTCGGCAAGTGGGATGCGCGCCTCTGGAAGGCCGACCTGCAGGGCGGTGTCCACAGCGGCTTTGACAATGGGGAGAATCATCGGGTAGGCGAGGCCCACATCCTCGCAGGCGCACACCATCAGCCGGCGCGTGGCGCTGGGCAGATCGCCTGCCTCCAAAAGCCGTGCCAGGTAGTGCAGCGCCGCATCTGGGTCGGAGCCGCGCATAGATTTTTGAAAGGCGGAGAGAATATCGTAATGCTCGTCCCCTGCCCGGTCATAGCGCATTGCGCTGCGCTGCGAAAGCTCCTGCGCGTGTGCAAGCGTCACCACGCGGGGCTCTCCCGGCCTGGGGTTGGGAGAAGCCAGCACACAGAGCTCCACCGCGTTGATGGATTTGCGCACATCCCCGCCGCAAGCCCGCGCAATATAAGGGATCACGCTCTCCTCGGGGCAAATTTTCTCGCCGCGCTCCTGCTCGAGACAGGCAAACGCCCGCCGCACAGCACGCTCAATCTCCTGTGGCTCCACAGCCTTAAATTCAAACACGGTGGAGCGGCTGAGGATGGCGTTATAAATATAAAAATAGGGGTTCTCTGTGGTGGAGGCAATCAGGGTGATTTGCCCGTTTTCGATATATTCCAACAGGGATTGCTGCTGTTTCTTATTAAAATACTGGATTTCATCCAGATACAGGAGGATGCCGTTGGGCGCGGCAAGGGTATCCAGCTCGGAGACAACGTCGCGGATATCGGCCGTGGAGGCCGTGGTGCCGTTAAGCCGGTGCAGGCGGCGGTTTGTCGTGCGTGCGATGATGGTGGCGAGCGTCGTTTTCCCCACGCCGGAGGGACCGTAGAAGATCAGATTGGGCAGCTCGCCGGAAAGGATGATATTGCGCAGGGGCTTTCCTTCCCCCAGAAGATGCGTTTGGCCCACGATATCGTCAAGCGATTGCGGGCGCAGCCGGTCGGCCAGCGGAGCGGACATAAAGCGGCTCCCCCTCCCTTCAATCAAACAGGTTCCTTTAGTATACGGATTTCCGGCTTGCAATGCAAGATATCTGAGGGCGCTTTGTACCAACTTTCTTAGTTTTGAGGCTTTCACATGGCGGTTTTTCGTTGAATTTTGATTCTCAATTTGAATTGACTTCTCCGTTCTTTTGAAGTATGATGCCATCAACCTGTGAAAGGGGTGTATGAAAATGCAAAAAACACGAATGAAATTACTTTCTTTGCTCATGGTGGGCGCTCTGCTCCTCTCTCTGGCGGCCTGCGCCGGCTCCGGCGAGCCGGAGGATACCACCGGGGGCACGGCTCCAAGCGCCAGCGAAACGCCGGCCACGGCTGGGAACACAGATGTAAGCCTGCCGGACGGCACTTCAGATACGACAGGGCCTTCCGCCTCTGAAAACGCTGCGGAAAGCCAAGCCTCCAGCCAGCCCGCCACAACAAAACCGGTGCAGCAGCAGGGCACAACTGCGGCCGCTGCCAAGGCCCCCAGTGGGGTGAAGGAGATCGTCGCCTATTACAATGCAGCGGTCAAAAAAATCGCCAAGACATCTGCCGTCTACTCGCGCACAATTACGAGCGGAAGTGTCAGCGTGGTCAATTTGAATCTGACAGATCAGAAATATGCTGCTGTGATCAATCGAAACAATGTGGCGCTGAGCGGGTCCAGCGCGGCGCTGAAAGCGCTTTCTACTGCCGATGTCTCCAATGCCACCTGCACCGAGAGCGGCGGCAACTATATCCTCACGCTGTCATTGAAGCCGCAGAGCGGCACAGATAACGCGCTGAAGCAGGGCGCGGGCGGCTACTTCTTCTTTGCGGAGCTGGATGAAATCAGCTCCACGGTGAACGCGGTCGGCGAGGTGCTTGGTGTCAGCGGCCTTTCGGTGAAAACCGCCTCCATCGCGCTCTCCAACGGCAAGCTTACGGTAACGGTCAATCCCTCCAGCGGAAAGATCAGCAAGGCCACGCTCACCTTCACAGAGAATGTGGATGCGACGGTGAAGTATTTGCTAAGCCCGGCTGCGAAGCTTAACGTGAATTTCACGGTGAACTACACAGCCTCCTGAGCGTAAAACAGGATAAAACCAGCAGCCGGGGATCGGTGAGTATCCCCGGCTGTTTTTTATGTGCTGGCGGCAGAGAAGGGCGCGCTGCAAACCTGCGTACAGCGGAGTTGCAGCATTTTTAGAACCGGGCAAATAAAACGATCCATCGGCCTTTGAAAATTTTTGATAGAAGGGGGACAAGGCGCCGCATTTCTGATAAAATAAAGAAAACGCAGAGAAAGGCTGCGAGGCATTTGCATACTGCTGAGAAAGGGGGCCGCCGCCATGACGCCGATTCTCCACCAACGCCCTGAGCCGGTTTGTGAGACGCTCGCCCTGCTCTATATCGCCGAAAATCTAGAGGATTTGATCCGGTTGATGGCTAAATTGCTCAATACCGGGCAGGGAGATTTCGCCTCGTATTATCATATGCATGAAGCCCTGCACCGCAAATATGTCGCCGCCTTTCGGGAGCGGGCCGTATACCCTGGCGAATGGAAGGCGTTCTTTTTCCATCAGATGAGCGCTGGGGAATATGTGCTCATGGCCCTTCCGTTTTTGATGGATCAAAACCTGATTTTTGACGCTGAGAGCCGCGGGGAGGCGGAGTTGAGGGCACTGCTCCGGGAGGCCTACCGCTTTCTCTATGACAGCGGGATGAGCGGGTTTACGCGCAACGAACAGGCGCAGGAGCTGGATGCCTACCTTGCCGGCGGCGCGGGCGGGGAGGCGATGCGTGAGGTAGCGGAGCATCCGGCGAGCTATCTGCCGGAGCTTGCCCGGGCAGTACGGGAGAACATACCTGCCATGGAGGACGCCTGGATGCTGGTGCGTGAGCAGGCGCAGGCCTTTATCACCTCCAGCTGGCGCTCTGTGGATGAATTTTACGAAAAGGGGCTTGTAAAGCGCGATGCGCCAATCCGGCATATTTATCCGCAGCTTAGCCTCTACACCACTTCTTTTTTCATCGGCGACGCCTATTATTATGGGCTGTTTAATGTGGATGAACGGCCGGAAGAAATCCGCAGCGATGAAAAGCGCTTTTTAACGGACGTTTGCAAGGCGCTGGGCGACACCACCCGGATGGAGATTTTGCTGCTGCTGCGGGAGCGCCCGTGGTATAACCGGGAGCTGGCGCAGACGTTGGACTTAACCCCGGCCACTATCATGCATCATATGGATATTCTTTTGCAAAATGGCCTGGCCGTGATGACGACGGACAGGGAGAATCAAAAACGGATCTATTTCAGCCTTGTGCCGGAGCGTCTGGAGAAGCTGCGTGAGACGCTTGGCCGGTTGTTTCAATAATAGCAGATCATAATAGAAGATATTTATCTAATATAAGTTGACATTCATCTCTCTTTTTGCTATGATCGGTTACACAGGCAGAAAGGGGGATGTTTTCATGCAAAAAAAGTGTTTGGAGGAACCCCGTTTGGTGGGCAGGGGCGAAATCGCCGCCTACAGTGCCGCAGGCGGCGGCCAGAATTTGAGCTATGCGCTGGTCACCGGCTATCTGATGTATTTCTACATCAATGTTTTTCATATTGATCCGCGCTATGTGAGCCTGATGCTCTTTTTGGAAGGGATTTGGGATGTTGTCAATAACCCTCTGGCAGGCGTCCTGATCGACCGCACCCGCACAAAGCACGGCAAAATGGTGCCCTATCTGCGCACGCTGACCTTTCCGCTTGCGCTGTTTACGGTGCTGATTTTTTCCGGCCCGCTGCTCATCCGCGATGCATCCCCCACCTCTCCCGCAAAAATCCTCTTTATGTTCGTCACCTATTTCCTGTGGGAGCTTTGCTATACGGTTACGGACGTTTCCTACTGGGGGCTTTCGGCGGCAATTTCGCCTTACCCTGCGGACCGGCAGCGTGTAATGACAGCCTCCAACGTTGTGATCAATATTTGCAGCGCTCTACCCTATTTCTTTGTGCCGCTTGTGATGGATTATGCGGCGTCGCCGGGCGCAAAAATAGATTTAAAAAACGTATTTTTTCTGTTTGGGCTCCTTGCAGGCATGGTTGGAATCGGCCCGTTTTCCCTCTCCGGTTTTTTTGTTAAGGAGCGCGTTGCGCAATCTCAGGCCCGCCCCAGCCTGCGCGAAAGCGCGGCAGAGCTGATTTACAACCCCGCTCTGCGTGCTATTTTTCTCTCCGGGCTGTTCCTCTCCCTGAGCGGGGTGAGTTATGCGTTGATGAACTATTATTTTATCGATGTGCTGGGTTATGCGAGCTTATCCGTTTTAATGCAGTTGCCGTCTGTCGTCACCTGGGGGCTTTCCTATGCACTGCTTCCAGCCATCAAAAAGCATATGGATAACCGGAGGTTTTCGATTCTGTCGCGCGTGGGGGTTGGGGCGGTTTGGCTGATTACCTATTTGATTGGGATCAAATATTATGCGCAAGCGGCCGTTATGGTGCCCGTGTTGATGGTTGGGCAAGGCGTTTTTGGTCTGCTGAACGCACCCGTCAATATTATTCTGAATGAAATGACCGCTGAGGCGACGGATTATTCCGAGTGGCGCACGGGGAAACGCAACGAGGGCGTGGGTTTCTCTATGAAGATTACCACAGTGAAAATTGGCAACACGGTGGTTCAGTCCATCAGCGCGCTGCTGCTCTCGGCCATCGGCTATGTAACGCAGGAGGGGAACGCCCGTGTGAAGCAGACGGTTGCTGTGCAAAAGAAAATTTGGCTGATATACGCATTGCTTCCGGCCATCGCTTATTTTTTAAGCGCGCTGCCCTTTTGGAGCTATGATCTGGTGGGTGAAAAAAGGGAAACCGTGCTGCGTGAGTTGCAGGAGCGCAGGCAGAAAGCCAGTCAGGAGGAATAATCGGACGTGCCCAAGGGCTTCTATACAAGAGATCGGATCAATGAAACCGGCGAATCAAGGCCGGGGAATAGCCGCCTTGCCTGATCGTCGCAAAAATGCGGCCCGGCGCCTGTTTACAAATCACGTTGTAAATGGGCCCGGGCCATTTTTTGCGGCCTGACCGTTTTGACTTTGACATCAGAACATGGATTCCAGCCGGAACAAAGATTAAATTTTGATTATATTAATAAATATTGTTCATTTTAAACGGAGTTTATGTTATAATCAACAAAACACGTTTTCTTGCATTGCGTGACATGGTTTTGTGGAGAGCTTTCCATTTTGAAGAGAGGAGGAAATCTGTGCTGACCTTTTATCAGATAACGGATTTGCACTTCTATGCGGCCAAGGCGCTCGGCGCCTGTGGAGCTGCATGGGAGCGGCGGGCAAAATACGATCAGAAATGTGTGGCGGAGAGCGAGGCGATCATTGACTGCGCCTTTGACAAGCTGCTTGCCGACCGGGAGACGGAGATCGTCCTAATCAGCGGCGATCTCGTCTGCGATGGGGAAAAGCTTGGCCATCTGGAGCTGAAAAAGAAGCTGGAGCGCTTAACGGCCGGCGGCAAGCGGGTTTTTGTGCTCACCGCTACGCACGATATCCACCCCGAGCCGAAGGGGTATTCGAGGGAACGGGGCGAATACGTGGTCGATGGCCTGACAAAGCCCGCACTCTTGGAACTTTACCGGGAATTTGGCCCGGCGGATGCGCTCTCCGTGCATGAGGCGAGCTTTTCCTATGTGGCGCACATAGCGGACGGTTATCGCCTTTTTGTGCTCAACGACGACGGCGATGGATATGAAAACAATTTTTATGGCTACAGCAGCGGGCAGCTGCGCTGGCTGGAGGAGCAGCTGCGCATCGGCCGGGAGAGCGGCGATGTGCTGCTCGCCATGGGGCATCACCCCCTGCTGCCGCCCAGCCCGATTTATCCGGTGCTTTCGCCGCATGAGATGATCGCGGGCGGGCCGCAAGTGGCGCAGCTGCTGGCTGACGCCGGCGTTCAGTTCTTATTCACCGGGCACACCCATATGCAAAATATCAATTTTTACGACAGCCCCCGGGGCAACCGGCTGTTTGAAATCAACACGGCAAGCCTCATTGGTTACCCGAGCCCGATTCGGAAAATGGCCCTTGACGGCCATTCTCTGAAGGTGGAAACCCAGCACATCGAAGCCCCGGCTTTTGATTTGGGCGGTAAGCCCTACATGGAATATAGCCGCGCGCATTTTGAATTTATGCTGCGGGATATTTTTGACTCCGCCGCCCATAATTACGACCGTTTCTGCGAGCTGGCGCCCAGCTTCAGCTTGCCCAGCAAAACGGCGCGGCAGCTGCGCACCCCCATTCATGCGCTCGGCAAATTCCTTGACCAGCTGACGTTTGAAAAGGCAGGCCGGCTGCTACTGTGCAAATCAAAAATTGCGCCGGAGCTGTATCACACGCGGCTGTGCGATTTTTTGGTTGGCGTGATCCGCAATATTTACGGCGGCGACGAGCCCTATGCGCCAGGCACGCCGGAGCATGATTCGTTTATGGCGCTTTATAGCCGCATTGCGCCGCTGCTGCAGAAGCTCAAGCCGGAGGCGGATTTTGACCGTGTGATAGAGGGTGTGCTCTACGACGGCGGCTACCCGGATAACGATGCGGTGCTTGAAGCTCCGCGTTATATTGCAGAATAAGAGAGGAGAAGCGATTTTATGGAACGATACGTACCCAAAAAGCAATGGATGGCGTATGCGGTCGGCGCGCTGGGCCAGGGCATGATTTATGCAATCATGAGCTCCTATATCTCCGATTTTTACATGAATGTGCTCAAGCTGACGCCCATATTCGTGCTGCTGCTGATGCTGCTGGCGCGCATCTGGGATGCGGTGAACGACCCGATCATGGGCTACATTGCCGACAGGGCCAACCTCAAGCGCGGCAAGATGCGGCCGTATTTGATCTACACGCCGATCCCAATTGCGATTCTCACCATCCTGCTGTTTTATGCTCCCAACCTCTCCGCCACCGGGCTGATGATTTATGCCTCCATCACCTATGTCGCGTGGGGGATGATCTATACCTCCTCCGATGTTCCATTCTGGAGTATGCCGAATGTGATGACGCCGGACCCCGCAGAGCGCGGCGAGATCATCAGCAAGGCAAAAACGGCGAACGGCGTGGGCACCGCCGTGCCGATCGTATTTTTTATGGCGCTGGGCTTTATTCTGCCCAAGCTGAATCTCAGCGGTACGGAGCTGGAAAAAACCAAGTATATGACCATCGCGCTGTTTTGCGCAATTGTAGGGAACCTGCTGTTTGCCCGCGTCTATTTCAAGGTGAAGGAAAACATTACCCTGCCCAACCCGCCGAAGCGGAAAAAGGGCGAAAAAACCGCCCTGTATTATCTGCTAAGCTGTAAGCCGCTGATGCTGACAGCGATTATGGGCGTGCTCGCCTCCGCCCGGTATATGTATCAGGCTGGCGCGGTGCATGTGGCGCGCTACAGTTTTTATATCGGGCAGGATCTGACGGGCCTTACCGGAGCGGAGAAGGAGGCCGCCCTGCAGGGGAATATCAGCCTAGTTTCCCTGGTGTTCCAGGTGGCGAGCGCGGTAGGTATGTTTGGCGCGATGCTGGTGATGCCGGCCCTGTTTAAAAAATTCAACTATAAGCAGCTGCTCATTTCAACCTCGTTGCTGGGTGCTGCCTCCAGCATGGTAATCTGGTTTTTGGGCTATGAGCGGTTCTGGGCGTGCGTGCCGTTCTTTGTGATCTCCTGCATCCCGCTGGGCGTTATCAACGTCTGCCTTGGCACAATGATCGGGGATTGCCTGGATTATATGGAGTGGAAAACCGGCCACCGGCTTACCGGAATGGGCTCGGCAGTGCAGAGCTTTGTCAACAAGCTCGGCAATGCCATCAGCACCAGTTTTATCATCGTGATGTATATGATTGTGAACCTGAATGTGGCGGATATCAGCGCGAATGTGACGGCAAACCCGCTGGAGATGAGCGCTACGGTGCGCACGGGTATGTTCAGCCTGATCTCGATCATTCCCGCTGTGTCGCTGCTGCTGTGCACCATCCCGTTATTCTTTTACGATCTGGTCGGCGAGAAGAAGGAGCGTATCACCCGAGAACTGGCCGAGCAGCGCAAGGCAAAGGGCATCGTGATTCAAAAGGGGTAACAAGCGGTGCTTTCTACAGGCGAACGCGCCTGGAAGGAGAGGCCCCTTTTGAAATAGCAGGGGTGCCTATAAGGGAATCCCATCAAAATAGAGCAGAGAAGCGCCCCCCGGTTGCCGCAATCGAAATGGCAGCTGGGGGGTCTTCTATCCCAAGCTCGTATAGATGCATCCGCCGGACTCTTTTTGAGGATAAAGTAGGCTGCCTAAAAATTGGAGGCAATCCGGAGCGTTGTGAGCGCGCTTGCGGGCAGGCGGTAAGGGTGCAGCCTAAATTTAACGGGGCAGATGGCGTATTTTGATGAAAAAATACGCCGGAGCAAAGTTTCAACTTTGCTCCGGCGTGGGAAGCGTTGACGAAAAAGATACCCGCTACAAGCGCGGGCACGAAGCTTCAGAATAAAGAAAAACCTGCGGTCGCGAATTGCTGACCGCAGGTCTGGTCCGAGTGGCGCGATTCGAACGCGCGGCCTCCACATCCCAAATGTGGCGCCCTACCAACTGGGCTACACCCGGATATCCTATCGCCTGCAACGCGAAGGGCCTGGCACTTTTGAGCTGCCTGGCAATCCCATACGCACTTGAAAGACAAATGCAGAGCCTACATTGCCCTTGGCGAACAGCGCTATTATACACAGATTTTCGCGCCTTGTCAATGCATGCCGGGAGGATTGCGCCGCTCTGCTCCCATGGAGTGTGTAGCAGCCTGCTACTTTTGGGAGATCGGCTACAGCAGCCTGGGGTTTAGCGTTTAGGTGCTCCGGCTGATTGCGATAGAAAAATGGAACCCGTGGCACAGGGAAACCTGCCCGCAGGCGCTATGCGGGAGGAAATAGGCCGCCTAAAAAAGGGGCTGCTTCATGGGCTCTTTTTGCTGCCTAGAAGCAAAAGGGAGAAGCATCGAGAGGCTTTCTACAGCTTTTTAACGGCAAAGCGTTGAAACAAGCCTTTTTTTGCAGTATAATTATGAGAAATCGTTTGTGCGCTGCCTGCCCTGAGCGCAGAGAGCCCGCATAGACGGTGACGATTCCATTGAGAGGAAGTGTCCGTATGAATCCGGAGCTGTTGCAAATTCCAAAAAGGATACGGGAGTTGAGAGAGATTCTTGACCTGTCCACCATCGAGGTAGCGGAGAAGCTCGGCGTCCCGCTGGAAGAATACCAGCGGTATGAGAGCGGCGAGCAGGACATTCCTGTCAGCACGTTGTATGAAATCGCCAGCATCCTCGGCACGGACTGCACCGTTCTCCTCACGGGGGACACGCCGCGCATGAATGTGCACACCGTCGTGCGCAAGGGGGAGGGTGTTTCCGTAGACCGCTATGAGGGCTATCAGTTTGAGAGCCTGGCGTTTAATTTTATGCACCGCAACATGGAGCCGATGCTGGTTACCCTGAAGGTGCAGGAGAAGGAGCCTCCGCTTGTGATTCACGGCGGGCAGGAGTTTAACTATGTCCTTGAGGGCAAGGTGAAGGTGACGGTCGGGAAGAATTCCTTTGTGCTCAACGAAGGGGATTCGATCTATTTTGATCCGCAGCAGCCGCATGGCCAGGCGGCCGTCGGCGGTACAACGCGCTTTTTAACCATTATCAATGAATAAGAAACCGGAGGCCAAAACAATGGATGCAATCATCAAACGCTATTGCCCGCGGATCGAATTTGATTCGTATGAGGATATGAAGGAGAATTTCACCATCAACGTGCCGGAGGATTTTAACTTCGGCTTTGACGTGGTGGATGCCTGGGCGGAGATCGAGCCGGAGAAGCAGGCCCTGCTCTGGACCAATGACGCCGGTGACATGAAGCGCTTTTCCTTTGCGGATATGAAGGCGGGCAGCAACCGTGCTGCGAACTTTTTCAAATCCAGAGGGATTCGCAAGGGCGACTATGTCATGCTGATTTTAAAGCAGCGCCCGGAGGTGTGGATGTGCTTTACGGCTCTGCATAAGATTGGCGCAGTCGTGATCCCCGCCTCCTTTCAGCTCACGCCGCATGACCTTGTTTACCGCCTGAATGCGGCCGGCGTGAAAATGCTCGTCACGGTGGACGATGCGGATATCATCCAGCACTGTGAGGATTCCCTGAGCCAATGCCCTACGGTGGAAAGCTATGCGGTGCTTGGCGAGCATATCCCGGCGAATGCCATTGACTTTGCAAAGGAGCTGGCGGCGCAGAGCGACGTTTTTGAGCGCCCGACGGGAGAGGGCGCTACCAAGGCGACGGATACGATGCTGCTGTATTTCTCCTCCGGCACGACGGGAATGCCTAAGATGGTGCGCCATGATTATTCTCATCCGCTCGGCCAGATCACGACCGCCCGCTTTTGGCAGTGCGTGCAGGAAAACCGTGTCCACCTCACGCAGACGGATTCCGGCTGGGCAAAGTTTGCCTGGGGTAAGATCTATGGGCAGTGGATTTGCGGCGCCTGCGTCGGCGCGTATGATACCGAAAAATTCACGCCGCACGGTATGCTGGAGGCGATTCAACGGCTGCGCCCGTGCACCTTCTGCGCTCCGGCAACCATTTACCGTTTCCTGATCAAGGAGGATTTAACAAAATACGATTTCAGCTTTATCGAGCACGCTTCTCTTGCGGGCGAGCCGCTGAACCCAGAGGTGTTCAACCAGATTGAGCGCCAGACCGGGCTTCGCATCCACGAGGGCTTTGGGCAGTCGGAAACGTCGGTGCTTCTGGCCAATTTCCCCTGGATGGAGATCCGCCCCGGCTCCACGGGCAAGCCCTCCCCGATTTATGATATCGATTTGCTGGATGAGGATGGCAACCCCTGCGAGGACGGCATCGTGGGCTCCATCTGCATCAAAAATACTGATAAAAAGCATCCGGTCGGCCTCTTCCGTGAATATTGGAAGGATCCCGACGCAATGGCCCGCTCCTGGAAAAACGGTGTGTACAATACCGGCGATACAGCTTGGCGGGATGCGGACGGCTATTATTGGTTCGTGGGGCGCAACGACGATGTGATCAAATGCTCCGGCTACCGCATCGGCCCATTTGAGGTGGAGAGCGCGCTGATGGAGCACCCCTCTGTTTTGGAGTGCGCGATCACCGCAGTGCCGGACCCGGTGCGCGGCCAGGTGGTCAAGGCGACAATCGTGCTGGCGCGCGGCTATGAGCCGAGCGATGGGCTGGTGAAAGAACTGCAAAACCACGTCAAGCATGCAACGGCGCCGTATAAATACCCCCGCGTGGTGGAGTTTGTGGATGAGCTGCCGAAGACAACGAGCGGCAAGATCATGCGCACAGCCATCCGTGCACGCGACATGCAGAAGCTCCGGGAGCAGCAGAAATAAAAGGCAGGCAATCCCTTGCAGCAGCGCAGAGAACGCGTGAGCGAAGGGAATACATGGGAAAAAGCGCCGCTGGGGCAGGGCTCCGGCGGCGCTTTTGAATATTTTATAAGAAAAGGGCGCGGGCGGTATATCAAAGCCCATTGACGATGCAGTCGGGCCGCTCGCCGTTCATAACGCGCACAACATTTTCCCACATATGGCGGTGGGCGCGGCGAAAGCTGTTGGTGGTGATCCCTCCCAGATGGGGAGAAAAAACGACGTGCTCCCGCGCCGGAGCCGGCAGGGCGACCAAGGGGTGATCCGCAGGGACTGGCTCCGGGGCCAGCGTATCAAAGCCTGCGCCTGCCAGACGGCCGGAGAGAAGCGCGGCCCGCACGGCGAAATTGTCTACCAGCTCGCCGCGGGCGGTGTTGACAAGATATGCGCCCTCCTTCATGGCGGAGAGAAACGCTTCGTTTACCATGCCGTTTGTTTCAGGTGTCACCGCAGCGTGCAGGCTGATGATATCGCAGCAGGCAAGTAGCTCGCCCAGCGGAAGATAAGCGGCGTGAAGCGCGGCTTCCAGCGCCGGCTTGCGGTGGGGGGAGAAGTAGCACACGGCGCTGCCAAAGGCGGAGAGCCGCTTTGCAGTTTCCTGCGCAATATGGCCAAAACCGACCAGGCCGATCCGGCATTCCCCCAGCTCTTTGATCCCCTCAACCATGGCCCGCTCCTTCCTTTGAATTTGGCGGCCCTCCCGCACGGCCTGATCGCCGGGAATGCCTTTGCGCAAGAGGGAAAGCATCAGCCAGATGGCTTGCTCCGCCACCGCGCCCGCGTTGCAGCCCTGATTGTTGCAGACGAAAACACCGCGCTCTCTAGCTGCGTTTGTATCAATGCCGTTAAATGCCACGCCCTCAGAGTGGATCAGCTTGAGCTCCGGCATCCGGCGGATGAGATTGCCGGATACCGTGCTGACCGCATCCGCCAAAAAAATAGCCGCATCCGGGCAGAGGACGAGCCGCTCCGCATCTGTGCTGCCGAGCGGGCAGAAGACGGGGGCGAGCTGCTCCAGCTGAATGAAATCCGGCAAATAGCGGCGGTAGCGCTCCGGAGAGCCCTCGATTAAAATCTTCATAAAGCTGTACTCCTCTCTGATTTGAAACGCCCCTCCGGCCACTGGAACCGGAAGGGCGTCAGCTTGTTGCAGGCGGGGAGGCGGCGTTATTCGCCCTTCATCCCCAGCAGCTCCTGTGTGCCATGGAAGGCGTCTACCGAAAGCTTTACGGAATCATAGATGGCAGAGTCGATATCGTCCTCCGTTACGCCCAGCTCAACGCACCACTTTTTATCGATAAACGTGTTCATGCACATGATATCCGCCAGACCGACAGGGTCGATGCCGCCTTCAACGCCCTTATTCTTATACACCTTGCGCATGTGCAGGCCGAACAGCTGGAAGGACCATTTTGGGATGTTGATGATCTTCCGGTTCGGCTGGCCCATCGCCTTGTGGACGACTTTGAGAAAATCGTTCCATGTGAGGTTGTAGTAGCCGATGGGGTAGCAATGCGCGCCCTGGTTGCGCTCCGCCGCACCGGCAATTGCCTGGCCGACCTGGCGGACCGTCACCATCGTCGTGCCGCCCTTCGGATACATGGTGATCTTGCCCATGCCCTCAAGCTGTTCAATGAGGATAACCCACACGGGCTTGCGGCCGGGCTGCGTGCCAAAAATATAGGGCAGCTCCAGAACGCACACGCTCATCTCGTCATCCGCAAAGGAGAGGGCGGATTCCTCCTGCGCAATCCGGCTGCGGATGTAGGGATGCTTGGCGCAGAGATCCATCTCCGGATGTTCTTTTGCGAAATAGGCAAAATAGGAGCCCAGCACCACACAATTTTTCACGCCGCACTCCTTGGCGATCCCCAGCAGGTGCTTGACCGGACGGATGTTATATTTTTCGTAAGCGGCGTATACCGGTGCGGGGAACTCCACGCGCTCGTCCACGCCTGCGGCAAATACGAAGCAATCGCAGCCCTCCATCATGGCCCGCAGCTCATCGTCGCTCATGGAGAGGTAGTTGCCAAAGACGATCTCCATCTCCTCCGGAATGGGAGCACCCTGCGGCAGCGGGGGGAGAGCGACGCTCTTCACCTGATGCCCACGGGCAATGAGCTCTGCAGCTGCGGCACTGCCCAAAAGGCCGGTGCCACCAATCATAAATACTTTCATGGGATTCATTCTCCTTCTCTCTAAAAAGTAGGTACACCCCTTAGTTTATCGCTAGAAATGCAAAACGTCAATCGCTGGAAGCACATTTTTCAAAATGAGGCTTCCCCGTGCGCGCAAAACGCGCTGGTAGACGCCTACTTAACCGCTGGCCGAAGCGCATACAGCGGCCGGACAGGCGGCACCTTCAGGCGCGCTCCCAAATCATCTGGTTATCTGTAATCCGGGCAGTGACCTCCTGCCGGTTATAGAGGTAGGCAAGGTAGGAGCGCACCGTGCTGCCGATCAGGACGAATTGGTTCCAATCCATATGGAGCGCGTAGTGGGCAAAAACTGCTTGCAGTAGTTCCTCAAAGGTGCGCGGGGCGCCGCACAGGGCGAGCAGCGTGTTGGCGATTTGCAGCGTTTTTTCCCGGTTGAGACGCGCGAGGGAGGCAATCTCCGACGTGGCCGCAGCGTGAGAGGGGATAAAGAGCTTTGCCTGCATGCCCTCAATTTTTTGGAGCGTGGCGAGGTAGGCTTCCACATCATAGAGGAAGGAGAGCTGATATTTCTGCATCGTCTCCTCGCTTGCCAGTGCGTCTGCAAGAAAAACGACATCGTCCGGCGTGCGCAGGCCGATCATGTCAAAGCAATGGCCTGGCAGGTTGATCACCTCCAGCGCTTGCGGAAAGGCAGGGTCCGTTAGAGGTAGGGCGTTGCTGGGCGCAGCCTCCAAAAAATGATTGCGCAGTGCTTTGGGCGGAAAGCCGCCGAATAAAAAGGCAGGCTCCAAAATAGGGGCCTGCGTAAAGGCCTGCTCTATCCCGTTTGCAAAAATCTTGCAGCCTGTACGGCTTTGCAGCAGCTGGTTCCCGCCGGTGTGATCGCCGTGCGAGTGCGTATTGATCACGCAGGCGAGCTCCCAACCCTGTGCCGATAAATGCTTCAGCGCTTTTTTAGCGGCATCCTTCCCGCTGCCGCCGTCAATCAGGCAGGCGTGGGTTTTATCTAGCAAAAAGATCCCCATCTTCACCGGGCAATCGATGTAGTAGGTGCGCTCTCCTGCCTGTATCAGCTCATACATAGGCCAATGCCCCTTCCGAATTCTTTTATAGTATACTATCACGATATAGCGCTTTGTGCAATCAGATTTCAGATATGGATACAGCCAGACGCTGCGTTGTAGTGGAAGGGTAAAAATTTGCCGATGAAATGCTTCCTGCAGCCATCTCCGAGAGAGGAGCTTCCCGGATCTCCATTTGAAAGAGGTTGTCTAGAATCTGTGTTGACAGGGCTTGTCGGGTCTGTATAATGGAGGAGGAAGATTTGTTGGAGGGATGAGCGAGTATGAAATTGACCGTGCTCGGCGGCGGGGGTGTGCGCTCCCCGTTTTTAACAAAATCCATTGCGCTTGGAGCAGCTGATGCGGGGATTACCGAGGTCGTCCTGATGGATAACGACGAGACGAAATTGTATCGCTACGGGAAGCTTGCCAAGCTGATTGGCGAGCGGTGCAACCCCGCGTTGCGCTTTACCCTGACGGCGGACCCCGAGGAGGCGATCCGGGATGCGGACTATATCATCACGACCATCCGCGGGGAGGCTGATGAGGGCCGTGTTTTTGATGAGCGCACGGCGCTTACGCATGGCGTGCTCGGCCAGGAGACGACGGGCGCCGGTGGCTTTGCGATGGCGCTGCGCAGCATACCGATCCTGAGAGGCTACTGCGAGCTGGCGAAACGGCTGGCAAAGCCTGGCGTTTTAATCTTCAACTTTACAAACCCGAGCGGGCTGGTCACGCAGGCACTGCGCACGCTGGGCTTTGATATGGTCTACGGCGTGTGCGACGCACCCAGCGGCTTTCACAGGCAACTGGCGGATGTGCTGGGCGTGGAACGGGAGCGGCTGACCATGCGCTGCTGGGGCTTAAACCATCTCTCCTGGTTCGATTCCTTTCAGGTGGATGGAGAGGATGTGACGGCGCAGCTTCTATCCGCTCCGGCGCTTTACTGGGATACGGAGATGAAGCATTTTGACCCGGAGCTTATCCGGCTCTCCGGTAATTTATTGCCGAATGAATACCTCTATTTTTATTATTACAGCGACCGTGCGGTGAAATCCATCCTCGCCTCCTCTAAAACGCGGGGCGAGACGATTTTGGAGATCAATCAGAAAATGCACCGCGCAATGGCGAAAATCGATATTGAGCAGGATCTAGAGGCTGCGTTCCACTGTTTTATGCTGCATTACGCCATGCGGGAAAACAGCTATTTCACCATCGAAACAGGCGGCGCGCCCAAAAATATTGATGTGCCCACCGTGGAGGAGTTTATCCGCCAGCCGGATGGCGGCGGCTATGCGGGCGTTGCGCTCGATTTTATCAAGGCACAGGCCACGGGAAAGACAATCCAAATGGTGCTCTCTGTGCCGAACAACGGCGCGTGTCCTTATTTGGCGGATGAGGATGTGATGGAGCTTACCTGTGAAATTGATCGAGCTGGCGCGCACCCGCTGCCCGTGCCGGAGATCCCGCCGATGCAGCTGAACCTTATCCGGACGATCAAGCTGTATGAAAACCTCACGGTGGAAGCGATTTTGGAAAAGAGCTATGAAAAGGCGGTCCAGGCGCTCACCATCCATCCGCTCGTCAATTCTTATCCCATAGCCCAAAGCCTTGTGGACGCTTACAAGGAGCGATACAAGGGCTATATTGGAGAGCTGGTATGAGGGGAGAGGTGCGCGCGATTGCGCCGCTCTACGTCGATTTGATCTATTCCGGCTTCGATGCGCTGCCGCAACCGGGCGAGGAGGTTTACGCCCAGAGTTTTGATTTGCAGCTCGGTGGCGGGGCTGCGGCAATTCCCATCACGCTTGCCCGCATGGGGGTTCCGTCCCGGCTTGGCTCCTTCCTGGGGGAGGATACGATCAGTCGCTTGGCCGCCTCCCTGCTGGAGGAGAACGGCTTAACGCAATATGAGAATCTTTACCGGGGCACGGGCCGGCCTGTGGTGGTTTCTACCGTGTTTTCCTACGGCGGCGACCGCTCGTTCTTATCCTTTGGGGATGCGGTCATGCAAACGGATTTGACGGATGCGGCCTGCTACCAATTCTTAAAAGGCGCGGCGATTGCCTTTGCCCCGCAGGGCAGGCCGGAGGTTGTCAAAAGGCTGCATGCAGACGGAACGATTTTGCTCTATGATATCGGCTGGTCGCCGGGAATGCGGCTCGCGGATTACGCAGATATCCTCCAATTCGTTGATTTTTTTACGCCGAATGACAAGGAGGCGCGGCAGCTCACCGGTGAGGAAACGCTGGAGGGTGCGCTGCGCAGGCTCGGAGAGGTGGTGAAAACGCCGGTGATCAAATGCGGCGCAGCGGGCTGCATCGCACTCGAGGGGCATCAAATGGTCCGGGTGCCGGCTGTAGATCGGTTGAAACCGATGGAGTTCACCGGCGCAGGCGATAATTTCATGGCAGGCCTGCTCTACGGCGTATATCAGGGTTGGCCGCTTATTCGCTGCCTGCAAATGGGCAATGTGTTCGGCGGATATTCCACAACACAGCCGGGGTGCTATAAGGCGGGGCTGACGCTTTCACAGGCAATGGGGTATTTGCGCGATTATACCGGCCGCCTATAGGGCGAAGCTTTGTGTACAAGCGTCAATGCGGCCCAGCCGGCCAATAACCCGGCAGCAAGCAGCGGGCTGCGCTTGCCGCTGAAAATTTGTATGGATTTGGGCGGGCATCAGCATATCATTTCATAGCATAACGTATTTTAAAAACGTGGAGTCGCAGGAGCAGCTCCACGTTTGTTTATTTAGGGCTGGGAAATGGAGTTTTATAAAATCCTATTTGTATAAATTTTGCCTTTCTTTTTGAACAGGCAAAGACTCAATAAGCGCATAAGATAGAGATTTTGTTGACAAAGCAAGGAAGCGTATAGTACAATTTAAATATACAAATTGTAAAACGTAAAACGCTGCGGAGCGTTAAGAATCCATGTGGAAAGGCGGTATCGAATGAATCAGAAGCTGCGGGAAAAAATCAAAGAGTCCTTGCAGGCGGTGGTGCCCATTACGGCCATCGTTTTACTCCTGTGTATCACAATTACGCCAATGCCGCCCGACACACTTCTCCTTTTTCTGGCGGGCGCAGGGCTTCTGATTCTTGGAATGGGGTTGTTTACCTTAGGCGCAGAGCTCGCAATGATCCCAATTGGGGAGTACCTGGGCACGCACTTGGCGAAGGTGAAAAAAACAGCCCTGATTGTGCTGGCTTGTTTTGCTGTTGGCGTCATTATCACCGTTGCGGAGCCGGATTTACAGGTGCTGGCGCAGCAGACGCCCGGTGTGCCGGATTTAACGTTGATTCTTACTGTTGCGGTTGGTGTGGGGCTTTTTTTGGCGGCGGCATTTTTGCGTATGGTGTTGAAAATCCGGCTGTCCGTTTTGCTGATGGTGGGATATGCGGTTATTTTTATTCTCTCTATTTTTGTGCCAAATGAATTTGTTGCTGTGGCATTTGATGCGGGCGGCGTAACGACGGGGCCGATTACCGTGCCGTTTATTATGGCGTTCGGCATTGGGCTTGCCGCTCTGCGTAACGATCGCGACGCGGAGAGCGATAGCTTTGGCATGGTGGCCCTGTGCTCGATTGGGCCGGTTTTATCCGTCTTGCTGCTGGGGATTGTCTATGAGCCCTCTCAGGCGGAGTATGCGGAAATTACGGTGCCGGTTATTAGCACAACCCGCGATTTAGGGCTGGAATTTGGCCGTGCGTTTCCAACCTATGCGAAGGAAGTTTTGCTTGCGCTCCTACCGGTTTTAGGCTTTTTTCTCGTTTTTCAAATTGCTCTTTTAAAGCTGCATAAAAAGCAGCTTATCAAAGTGTTTGTTGGAATTCTCTACACCTTTTTTGGCCTACTATTATTTTTAACAGGGGTCAACGTCGGATTTATGCCGGTCGGCAGCTATCTGGGAAAGGCGCTTGTATCCTTGCCTTATCGGTGGATTTTGGTGCCAATCGGTATGGTAATCGGCTTTTTTATTGTAAAAGCAGAGCCTGCGGTGCTGGTGCTGAATAAGCAGGTGGAAGCGATATCTGGCGGCGCAATTTCGCAAAAAACAATGATGAATGGCCTTTCCCTAGGAATGGCGCTGTCAGTCGGGTTGGCTATGATTCGAATTTTGACGGGGATCTCTATTTACTGGTTTTTAGTGCCCGGTTATGTGTGTGCATTGATTTTGTCATGCCTCGTGCCGAAAGTGTTCACTGCGATCGCTTTTGATTCCGGCGGCGTAGCGTCCGGCCCTATGACGGCTACCTTCCTTTTGCCCTTTGCCATGGGCGCGTGCAGCGCTTTGGGAGGGAATCTGTTGCTGGATGCGTTTGGCATTGTGGCAATGGTGGCCATGACGCCGTTAGTGGTTATTCAAGGCATTGGCTTTGTGCATCGTATGCAGATGCGGCTGCATAAACCGGAGCAGGCGAGCGCTCAGAACGAAATTGTTGAGTACGAGGAGGTTTAAACGATGCAGGTATTTCCTCTTCAGGTGCTGATTACAGTCGTAGATCGCGGCCGGGGCACCAAAATGACCCGGCTTTATCAGCAGGTAGGGATCGAAACGCAGCTAATGTGCTTGGGAATTGGAACGGTCAAGTCAGAAATTGTGGAATATTTTGGCTTGGGAGAGGTCGAAAAAGATGTTTTATTTAGCGCAGCGCCTCGTAATATCATACGAGGCGGCCTGAAACGCCTGCAAGGGGAGCTGCCGTTTGCAAAGCCGGGCGGCGGGATTGCCTGCAGCGTAACATTTTCAAGCGCCAGTATGGCGGCCTTACGGCAAATTCAAATAAACAACGCAATGGATGAAGTAGAAGGGGTGAACGAAATGGCTCCAAATCGTATGCATGATATGATTGTTTGCGTGGCGGACCGCGGGCAAACCGAAGTGATTATGGAAGCGGCACGCCGTGCAGGCGCCAGCGGGGGGACAGTCGTCCACGCGCATGGGTTTAACCGCCGGGAGGAAGAGAGCTTCCTTCATCTGCTGATTCGGCCGGAGAAGGAGATCGTAATGATTATCGTCCCTTTAGCGTGTAGGCGGGCCGTGATGCAGGAAATCTGCAGTAGCTTGGAGAGAGAGGCGGGGGATGCTGGCCTTCTATTTTCTATTCCAGTAGAGGATGTTATGGGCTTGCGTTCTCCGCAAGAATAAATATGGCTGCACGTTCTCTTTTCAAATTTTTTGAATTTTTGTCACAAAAAAGACATATTAGCGGGGTATAATGCTCTTGTAAACAGAAAGAGCCTGACGGCGGCTCCAGCCGAAACGATGCTTACGATCCCCTCGCGAGAGGGTTCTCATTTGTTTTCTTCATTTTTTCTCCTTTCTTTCCTTTATAAGCGAGAGCGTGGCAATGAGCCACGCTCTCGCTGTTTCATACATTTCCTTTTCGAGGCACGCGCGGAGGGGTGTATAAGGAGGGAGAAAGGGGAGGAAAAAGGGAGTTGACAAAGGGAGGAGGATTTGATAGAATAATCGAGCGCTCGGGGACGGGCGCAACCGATCGAGAAAAAGGC
>CASDTH010000040.1 GCA_949283655.1 uncultured bacterium | reverse complement strand
GCCGGAGCTCACCGGCAGCCAGATCATAGAGGCCGTGCGGCTGCTGCTGACCATCCCCGCCGCCATCGGCATTATCTCCGACCCCACCACCAAGGGCGTGCAGGATAGCCAGCTGGCGATGACGTATACCACGCCGAAAGAGGATGACAAAACCGAATAAGCAATACATTTTGCCCCCTATGATTGGCAGCCGCATAGCCGTTAATCATAGGGGGCAGAATATTATTCATCGGATTCGCATAAGGGTATAGCGACGGATCGACCGCTTGACGGATTGACGAAAAAGCCATATAATATAATGTATATTTGTTGTATTGAACGGAGAGGTTATTCATGAGTAAAGCTCTAAATGTTGCTCAGAACTTGGTGAATTTGTCTATTGAAAGGGCAGAAGAAACTAGTGACAATTCTTATTTAATAACGTTCTATAAAATGCATAAGCTGCTTTATTATGCGCAGGGACTTTCCTTGATTGAAAATGGTAGAGTGTTATTTGACGAGGACATACATGCATATCGTTGCGGGCCGTTTATAGAAGAACTGAGCGATTTTTTGCTAACCAATATCGACAATCCTGTTACGAAAAAGTTTGAAACAGCCATACTTTCTAAGGATGATATGAGCATATTAGAGAAGGTAATATTGTTTCGAGGGCAGTTGGATGGCCGCGCGTTAGGGATAGAAACAAAAAATAGAGATGCTTGGAAAAAAACAATAAAAAAGGGAGATAAAACGGTAATTTTAGTACAAGATATAAAAAATGACGTGTCTACACTATTTGAGGAGAGCGGGGATTAAAATTACTTTTTCGGAATGTCAAAAACGAATTCAAGAAATTTGTCAAGAGTTTATAGATGAAGAAGATATTTACGGTGTAGAGGATGAAAAGGCTTTTAATATTATAAATAAGTATATATTAAAATTGGAATCACCTTTGATTGAAGGATTTAGGCCACATTATTTTTTTATTCCAGCTATGGTTTCAGACCTTCACTCAGATGTGTTTTCAAATGTGGCCGTAAATGCTAATACTGCGATAGAAATATTACAAAATATAGATAAAGCTTACTCACAGGGGGAATCTTTTCAGAAGTATGAAGGAATTCAGAAATTTGTTTCAGATGATAAATTTCGTTATAGCGTTGTAATGTTCTTTTTGGCATTAGACTATGAGTTAAAAGTAGCCATCTCTATCAAAAGCCCGAGATGGTTTGATTCGTTTCGGGAGTCGATTCCCAACTTAATAAGAACAGAATCCATAAAAATACAAAATGATTTACAAAACGATATAGATAAAAAAGCTGCTACGTTTCGGAGTCAGATCGATTCGACCATGGATGAAGTAAATACGAAATCGAAGAAGATATTAAAAAAACTACAAAAAGCAAACAACGACTCCGATCAATTAATGTCTCATATACTTTCTATTCTTGGTATATTCGTGGCGATGATTTTTGTTTTTGTGGGCGGTTACGACACGCTATCCTTAGGTTTGACATCGAATCTTTTTTCCGAGACAATTTCGCAAATTAACATCGGCGGTGTCATTTTAATGGGACAGATTTTATTTAATCTTATTTTTTTGTTTCTTTTTATGGTTGCCAGATTATCAAATAAAAGTATTGCCGTAAAATGTTTGGGATGTAATGATGGGTGTAGCAACAAAAGATGCAAATTTGGGGTAAGACTTTGGAAGCAGTACCCATATGTTGTAGTTACAAACTTTATAATGTTTTTCTCCTACATAATTTTATTTATATGGTGGGCGATAGAGAAGTTTGCGTATCCCCATTTTGAAAAGGAGTTAGTCACTTTTTTTACATCCCACTGGATTATCGGGATGACATTATGTATAATAATTGCCATACTGATTATAATCACGGCGGTGAGTTCATTTTATGCGATGATACGAAAAATAAACAAAAAATACGAGCAAAATGTGGTTGAAAGACAAAAGGAGGAAGAAAACAAATCGCAACAAGACGCTCAAAAAAAATGAAGAAATAAATACGAAGAAAAAATAAAAACCACGTAGCAACAAGGTTGATCGCCTTGGCTGCGTGGTTTTTATGGAGCAAGAAGCATACACGGAATCCCACCAAAGTTTTTCCTTGGCGGGGTTTCCGCTTAGTTTGGATCTGCATATTTGCTCCCTAATTTGCTCCCTATTTTATTTTTTCTTACATCTTTTTATGCTTTTTTACCGTTTAAAACCTTTTAGCTACGTTAATAATGAAGGACATGATAAAATTCAGGTTCTAGTGAAAGCAATTTCATAAGGGTTCAAGTCCCTTCAGCTGCACCAGATAATGATAATCCGAATCCGGTTCCAATTGGGGACGGCTTCGGATTTTTAGTATATTTTGAGTGCTAAAGCAAAAACGGTGGTATCGTGAGTGATACCGCCGTTTTTGCTTTAAACCGAAATATGTTATGTTATTTCGACAAACTCATGATATAATAAAAAAACGGGAGTTATAAAAATGAATTATTCTACCAATTTTTTTATTGCCAAATTTGGAAATAAAGAACACTTAGAACAACTTCAAAACGGGAATATATTTTTTAATGCAATTCAGGCATATCGAAACGATGGCACTGATTATAGAGGGGACTCGATGGAGGGAAAAATCCCTATTAACCCAACCAAGATTAAAATATTAGATAGGGAAGGTAAAGATATTTTTGAAACAGTTCCATATCCTGATACGGTTATACAATCACTATTAGGTGATGAAAACCTTATGATGTTTTGTGCGGCGGCCATTACCATAGAAATTTTGGATAATGTTAAGGATAATAAATGGCATTTTAAAAATGAGTTCAAGTCAGCTATTCAAAATTTTGGAGAGCACGTTTTATTACTCTGGTCTATAGAGTTATTAGAGCATATAGAATCTGTAACAGATTTGAGTGGACAAAGAATAGGATATGATTCCGGTCCTATACTTTATAGGAATCTCAACGATTTTGATAATACGGAGGAATATAGAAAAACTGGAAGTTGGCTCGATAGATATTTTGTAAAAGGGTTACCTTATAAAGATCAAAATGAATGGAGAGTTATTATTGATGGTGAAAGAGAACCTTTGAAGGCAAACTGTGGAAATGGTTTTTTATTACAAACATTCCCATTTAAGTATAGCATGCTTATGAGAACAACAGAATTATTAAACGGAGAAATAGAAATGGGAAATTAGAAGTACAAACCTATAAAAGCGGCGGCATCGTAAGTGATACCGCCGCTTTTGTCATACGCTCCTTTCCTTTTCTACTTCCTTTGCCCTCTGTGCTTTCCATTCTTCAAATTCTTTCTGTCCCTCCGGGCTTTCAAAGAATTTTGAATTTCTGGAAGCAGACAGCGGGCAAGGGCTTCTATCTCATGCTGGGGGATATTTATATCAGGTTGCTTTTTTGCCATATATCGCCTTTCTTATTCAGTTGTCAAGGTACAATGCCGCACAGGGGCGGCGAAAATTTCTGCTTATATCTATCACCTTTCCTTTACTGTGTGCCGCTGCTGCCGTTTCAGTTGCGCCAGTATATCCGGCGGGATACGGTCAACCAGCCGCTGTAAATTGTCCAGTTCGCTTTCCAGCTTTGCCCGTTCCATCGTATCTTTCATCTTGCCTTTTTCGCTGGCCTTTGCCCTTGCTTCCAGCTTTTTGTTTTCTTCCAGCAGGTCATTGATTGTGGCCTTGTACTTTTTCAGTTGTCCGGAGAAGTTCTCCATTTGCGGGAACCACTTTTTTGAACCGCTCCAGTTTGTGCGGACAGTACAAAAAGGCCCCCAGGTAGGAAATATCATGTTTTAGGCAGAGAGGGATTTATGGGCATTGGCAGCGGTTGAGCCTGTTTTATCAGTTGACAAAATCTCACAAATCCTATATAATAGACATATTGAGGGAACATTTGTTCTATTCGCTGCCAGATTTTTATTTTTACTGGCTAGGGAAAATCAGTAAAAGGATGGTTGGTGTTTCAAATGCGCGCGCAGGGGGAGTTTTTGAATATGCCTGCGGATGGGGCGTGGGACCGCCAGGCTTTTCACCAATGGGAGGAGCGTTCGTTCCTGCCGGAAAGGGAAAAACAGGAGGGGCAGGCATTGCACAGGCTGGCCCAGGCGTTGGATGCCATTGTGCGGGAGGAGCTGAGCCCCCTGCAGCGGCAGGTGCTGGAGCGCTGTTGGTTCGACGGCGCAAAGGCGGCTCAGGTGGCACGGGAGCTGGGCTGCAACCGTTCCTCTGTCACCCGTGCCCTGCGGCGCGCACAGGGGCAGATTTATGACCGGCTGAAATATGCCGTTTTTGCGCTGCGGGAAGAGGAGCCGAAGGATTGCGCTGGGGCAGTTGCGCAAGCGGCGCAGGTGTTAGCTGTGCGCCGCCTACCGGAGGAGACCATTGGCCAGCGTATCAAAAAGCTCCGCCTTCAACACGCACTGACCAGAAAGCAGTTGGCCAGCGCCCTGTGCACCGAGGAATCGGCAGTCAGCCGCTGGGAGCGGGATGTTGCCCTGCCGGATACGCAGGCGCTGATAGGGCTTGCGCGGCTGTTTGGCGTGCAGACGGATGCGCTCCTCTTTGGGGAGAGCGGCGGCCAGGAGCGTTTCCCATAACCGTAGGGTGGCGCTATTGCCCTCGGGCCCGTGTGCTTGTAGGCTCTAGCTTGCAAGCAGGCGGCGGGCAGTGTATACTATACCCCAAAGCAGCTATCGCGTGGTACGGCGGGTATTGCCGCAATGGATTTGTTCAAACGAAGGGGGGCTCTATGTGGGAGACGCTGTTTATCCGTGCAGAAGACGGGTGTTTCTCATTGTGCTGGATAGCTTTGGGATTGGCGCGTCACCGGATGCCACAGCTTATGGCGACGCGGGCAGCAACACGCTGGCGAGCATTGCCCACTCGCCGGCCTTCCGGGCGGATACGTTGCAAAGGCTTGGGCTGTTTAACGTGGAGGGGGGTTCCTCTCTGCCGGGCGTGAAAGCGCCGCTGGCCGCCTACGGCCGCTGTATGGAGCGCTCCAGGGGTAAGGATACCACCATTGGCCATTGGGAAATTGCAGGGCTTATTTCCAAACGGCCGTTGCCAGTCTATCCGGACGGCTTTCCGGCAGAGGTGCTGGATGCTTTTACCCAGGCCACCGGGCGCGGCGTGCTGTGCAACCGCCCTTATTCCGGTACACAGGTTCTTTTGGATTATGGCCGTGCGCATCTGGAAACAGGCAATCTGATTGTTTACACTTCGGCAGATAGCGTGTTTCAGATTGCGGCGCATGAATCCCTCGTCCCGCCGGAGGAGCTCTATGAAATTTGCCGCAAGGCGCGAGCTATTCTCACGGGGCGGCATGCGGTAGGCCGCGTGATCGCACGGCCCTTTATCGGGGAATACCCCAATTTCACCCGCACTGCCCGCCGCCACGATTTTTCACTGGAGCCGCCGGGCGTTACAATGCTCGACCTGCTGCGGGAGCAGGGCTTTGATACCATTGCCGTGGGCAAAATCAACGATATTTTTGCTGGGCGCGGCGTTTCCCAGGCCATTCCAACGAGCGGCAACGCGGAGGGGATGGAGCGCGTAATGCAGCTTGCACAGGAGGCGTTTCACGGCCTGTGCTTTCTCAATCTTGTCGATTTTGATATGCTTTACGGCCACCGCAATGATGTGGATGGCTACGCGGCCGCGCTCACTGCATTTGACCGCTGGCTGGCCGGTTTCCTGCCGCAGCTGGGGGCGGAGGATGTGCTTATGATCACTGCCGACCACGGCTGTGATCCCGCAACGCCGAGCACGGATCATTCGCGGGAGTATACTCCGCTGCTCGTCTATGGAGCAAAAATTGCCCCTGTGCCGTTGGGCACACGGGCGAGCTTTGCGGATATTGGCAAAACGGTTCTGGAGCTTTTGGGCGTGGATGGCCCGATCGCCGGAGCAAGCTTTGCCGGAGCGCTGGAAGGAGGCGGAGTGTGATGACGGATACAGAGCTTGTCTCCCTGGCGCGGGCTGTTATGGCGCGCGCCTACGCGCCCTATTCCGGATTTCAGGTCGGCGCGGCGCTGCTGGCAGTAAGCGGGCGCGTCTATCTCGGCTGCAATATGGAGAGCGCTTCTTATTCCCCCACCATTTGCGCCGAACGCACCGCATTTGCGAAAGCGGTCAGCGAGGGAGAGCGTGCATTTGCAACGATTGCAGTCGTTGGGGGAAGAAACGGTGTGGATTCTGATTTCTGCCCGCCCTGCGGCGTGTGCCGCCAGGTCATGCGGGAATTCTGTCCAGATGATTTCCGCATCCTGCTCGGCAGAGCGGATGGAGCGATTCGCGTGTTCACGCTTGCCCAACTTCTGCCGGAAAGCTTCTCGCTGTAAGGGAAGCATCGGTTCTATCAGGGGGATTTGCATGAAAACGGAGGATTACAGGTTGATTGAGTCCTATATGCTTTCTTGCATGCAAGACAGCGCTCATGATAAGGAGCATATCTACCGGGTGCTGTATGCAGCGCTGGATATCGCCTCCTTTGAGGAATCGGTGGATGCCGATGTGCTGATCGCCGCCTGTCTGCTGCATGATATCGGGCGCAGGGAGCAGTTTGGAAATCCGGCCCTATGCCATGCAGCCGTGGGGGCGAAAAAAGCGTTGGCCTTTCTCGTTCAAAATGGATTTTCGTCTGCTTTTGCGCAGAAGGTTGCTTCCTGTATTGAAAGGCATCGGTTTCGATCCGATCGCCCACCGGTCACCCCGGAGGAAAAGATTCTTTTTGATGCTGACAAGCTCGATGCGACAGGCGCAATCGGGCTTGCCCGCACGATATGTTACAAAGGCCAGGTGGGGGACCCCTTGTATTCCTTGACAGAAGAGGGGAAAGTATCTGATGGCTCCAATGATACGCAGCCTTCTTTTTTTCAAGAATACAAGCGGAAACTGGAGGGCCTGTACGACCGGTTTTATACGCGCAGGGGGACGGAGCTTGCGTTGCGGCGACGGCAGGCGGCAGTTTCCTTTTATGAGAATTTGCGCAGGGAAATGAGCGAGACCTATCAAACGGGCGGCAGCCTCTTGGCGGAACGGCTCGAATAGGCTTTCCAAATGAGCATAGGATGCATTGTGAAGAAAGGAAATACATGATTATGCGCATCATACACGCAAAAATTTATCCCATCTCCGGCCCTGTGGTTGAGGATGGGTTTGTGGATATCGTAAAGGATAAAATCGCTGCGGTGGGCCCGATGGGCAGCCTGCCTGCTCTGGAGGCGGGCGAGGTGATTGACGCGCAGGGCGCAATGCTGCTGCCCGGTTTTATCGATTCTCACACGCATATCGGCATCTGCGAGGATTCCCTTGGCTTTGAGGGCGATGATATCAATGAGCAGACAGACCCCTGCACACCGCAGCTGCGCGCAATCGATGCGGTGAATCCGCTGGATTTTTGCTTCACTGAGGCGATGCACGCGGGCGTGACGAGCGTTGTTACCGGCCCGGGCAGTGCCAACCCCATCGGGGGCCAACTGCTCGCCATGAAAACCTACGGCCGCTTTGTGGACGATATGGTGATCAAAGCGCCGGCCGCCATGAAATTTGCGCTCGGCGAGAACCCGAAAACCGTCTACCATGAAAAGAACGAAACGCCCACCACGCGCATGGCGACGGCAGCTATTATCCGCGAACAGCTTGCCAAAACGCAGGAATATATCGAGAAAAAGAAGCGTGCCCGCCGGGAGGGAGAATTGTGGGAATTCGATGCAAAGCTGGAGGCGCTGGAGCCTCTCTTTACCCAAGGCCTGCCCGTGCATATCCATGCGCACCGTGCGGATGATATCTGCACCGCGATGCGCATTGCGGAGGAGTTTCATTTGAACTATGCGGTGATTCACTGCACGCAGGGGCATAAAATTGCGGATGTGCTCGCTGCCCGCCATGTGGCAGCCATGAGTGGACCGCTGATCTCCGAGCGCTGCAAGCCGGAGCTGCACGATCTCACCCCGGCCACGCCCGGCATTCTGCACAGGGCGGGTGTGCGCCTTTCGATCATCACGGATCATCCCGTCATTCCGATCCAATATCTGCCTATCTGCGCAGGGCTTGCCGTACGGGAAGGGTTGCCCTATGAGGAGGCGTTGCGCGCCATTACGCTCACGCCTGCGGAGATTTGCGGCGTTTCAAACCGCGTCGGTTCCATAGAGCCAGGGAAGGATGCGGATTTGGTGCTGTTTGATTGCGATCCCCTGACCATTGCGGCCAAACCAGCCCTAGTTATGGGCGGGGGAGCGGTTCTATATCGGGCAGAGTGAGCTGCCCGCCACGGAGAAAGGAAGGTTGCAGTATGCGGGAAATTGATGTTTCAGAGATCACTCAGGCGGTGCGGGAGCTGTGCATCGAGGCGAATAAGCGGCTGCCAGAGGATTTGGCGCAACGTATTGCCGCCTGCGCCGGGTGTGAGGAGCTGGAGCTGCCCCGGGGCATTATGCAGGATCTGCTGGAGAATTTGGAGGCAGCCCGCGCGCTGGATCTCCCCATTTGCCAGGATACTGGCATGGCGGTCGTTTTTGCGGAGATTGGGCAGGAGGTGCACTTTACCGGCGGAGTTTTTGAGCAAGCCGTCAATGAAGGCGTGCGCCAGGGCTATACAGAGGGGCTGCTGCGCTGTTCTGTAGTCGGCGATCCATTGGAGCGCCGCAATACAGGCGACAATACGCCTGCTGTGTTGCACACACGGCTGGTGCCGGGCGATCAAGTGGCTCTGACCGTGGCGCCCAAGGGCTTTGGCAGCGAGAATATGAGCCGCCTGAAAATGCTGACTCCGGCTGCCGGGCGGGATGGTGTTGTGGATTTTGTGGTGGATGCCGTGCGCAAAGCGGGCGGCAACCCTTGCCCGCCGATGGTGGTCGGCGTTGGGATCGGCGGGGATTTTGAGGCCTGCGCTCTGCTTGCCAAAAAAGCGCTGTGCCGCCCGGTGGATGTGCGCAATGCGAACCCCTTTTACGCGCAACTGGAGGCGGAGCTGCTGGAGCGGATCAACCACCTGAATATCGGCCCGCAGGGCTTTGGAGGCAAAACAACGGCGCTCGCAGTCAATGTTGAAGCGGGGGCAACGCATATTGCAGGGCTGCCGGTTGCGGTAAATATCGGCTGCCATGTGACGAGACATCTCAAAAAAATTCTATAACCCCTTTGCTATTCTGTGCATTTGTGCTATAATCAAAAGCAGAGGAGGGCATTCTTCATTCGTAGGTCCCTTTGGAGCGGCGGCACCGGCCTCCGCTTCCGGGATTCAATATAGAAGAAGGGGATGTCGTTATGAAAATCACCATCACCGGGCGCAAATGCACGCCGAGGGAATCCTTCAAAGTGCGTGCGGAAAAGAAGCTTGCTAAGATCGAGCGCTTTTTCGGCGAGGAGGCGGAGGCGAAAATCACCGCCACTGTGGAGAAATCCGCCAAGATTGTGGAGATTACCGTTGCGCATGGCGGCATGATCTTCCGTGCGGAGGAGCGCGCGGAGGATCTGGAGGATGCTTTGGACGGGTGCGTTGACTCCTTGGTGCGACAGATCCGTAAGAACAAAACACGCATTGAAAAGCGGCTTCGCTCCGGCGCCTTTGATGCCGATATAGATGGCGAGCCGGTTTTAGAGGAGCTGGATTTCAATGTGGTGCGCACAAAGAAAATTCCTCTGAATAAGCCGCAGGATGTGGATGAGGCCATTTTGCAGATGAATCTGCTTGGCCATCAGTTCTATGTGTTCCTCAATGCGGCAACGAGCCAGATCAATGTTGTTTACCGCCGCAAGGATGGTGGCTATGGCCTGATTGAGCCGGATACCATGTGATCCGGAGCGGCAGGCGGGCGCTTGTCAAACGGTTTGGGTTGCGTTTTGCAGCGCAATATTATAGTAGTAAGCAGAAGAGGCGGCAGGGCCAGCCCTGCCCGCCTCTTTTTTGCATCGCGGTGTATGCCCGTGAGCGGATTGGCGGGCGGATTGCCGCAACGGAAAGAGAGGATTATTCATATGACAATACAGTGTGCGGCGCCCTGCCTTTTGGGGCTGGAGGGCCTGGTTGCGCAGGAGCTGCGGGATATCGGTGCGCTGGATGTGGCGGCGGAAAACGGGCGCGTTTTTTTCTCCGGGGATGCGCAGATTTTGGCGCGGGCAAATCTCTGCTGCCGGTTTGCCGAGCGGATTCAGGTTGTGCTGGGCTCCTTCCTCGCCAAAACGTTTGACGAGCTGTTTGAGAGGACGAAGGCGCTTCCGTGGGAGGAGTGGATTGGGCGAGAGGATGCCTTCCCGGTGAAGGGGTATTCGCTTCATTCCACGCTGTTCAGCGTGCGGGATTGCCAGTCCATTGTCAAAAAGGCGGTGGTCGAGCGGCTCAAGAGCGCGTATCACACTGCGTGGTTCGCAGAAACGGGGCCGGTGCACCAGATCCAATTCTCCCTCATGAAGGATACGGCGTGCCTGCTGCTGGATACCTCGGGCGTAAGCCTGCACAAACGCGGCTACCGCACCCAGGCAAACGAAGCGCCGCTGCGGGAGACGCTGGCTGCCGCCATGTGCAGCCTTGCCCGCCTGCGGGAGTATCATACGCTCTATGATCCGATGTGCGGATCAGGGACAATCCTGATTGAGGGGGCGCTGATGGCGCTTCATATTGCGCCTGGCCTTGGCCGCAATTTTGCTGCTGAGCGGTGGGAGTGCCTGCCCCGCAGCGCATGGGAGCAGGAGCGCGAGCGTGCGCGCGGCCAGGTGAAGCGGAATGCTCCTTTCCAGGCCTATGGCTCCGATGTGGATGCGGCCTCCCTTGCGATTGCGAGGGCAAATGCAGAGCGGGCAGGCGTGCAATCGTGCATCGCGTGGCGGCAGGCTGATTTGAAAGATTTTACCCCCGAAACGGAAAAGGGTACGCTCATCTGCAACCCGCCCTATGGCGAGCGCATGCTGGATATTCAGCAGGCGAATGATTTATACCGGAGAATGGGGAAAAAGTTTGACAAAAAACGTGGATGGAGTTATTATATTATTAGCCCATCTGAACAATTCGAATCCCTCTTTGGCAGAAGGGCTGATAAAAGGCGGAAGCTTTATAATGGCATGCTGAAGTGCCAGCTTTATATGTATTTTAAGTAAATAAAGGGTTGCACTCTGATATGCGGACATCCGGCTCAATTGATCCCACAAGGAGAATGTGTGGCTGAAGCCGGTGACCGGTTGGCGGCAGAGGGCGCTTTTATTTGCTTTCGTTAGCATCCGTATCCAAGGGGAACATCGCCGCCCGGCGTGTTTAAGCGGGCGCTCGCTGCGTTCTCAGGTATGGCAGGGCGGCAAGCCCGGCCGTGCCCTGCGGCCTTGCGATTCCCTCGCCTGAATTCGCCGGAGCGGTCCTTCGGAGTTTTCAGCCTGTGACCGTGTTTCTGGCAAGGCAAATGGCGCGGCCTTCCAGGCAAGGAAGGTAAGCAAGGAGGATCACGCAGCCAGGGGCGCGGCCACGGCGCTGAAAACCGATGGGTACCCCTGTACACGGATGCTATTTCATCACTGAAATCAGGAGGGTATCGTTGCATGAAGCATGTGTTCATTATCAATCCCCGTGCGGGAAAGGGGAAGGCGCTCGAGGTGATCCGTCCGCAAATTGAGGCTTACATACAGGCGCACGGATTGGATGCGGAAATCCATGTGCCGGATTCTCCCCATGCCGCGCAGGCGTTTATCCGGGCGGAGGCTTCCAAGGGGGCGCCGGTTCGGTTTTATGCCTGCGGAGGGGATGGCACGCTGTTTGAAGCGGTCAATGGCGCGTTTGGCCATCCGAACGCGGAGGTGGCTGTGCTGCCGCTCGGTTCTGGGAATGATTTTATCCGCCTGTTCGGCACGCAGGAGCAGTTTTTAAATATTGACGCGCAGGTTAACGGTACGGTGGTTGAACTGGATTGCATTCGGTGCGGCGATAAGATCGCCATCAACCAGTGCTCCATGGGCGTAGATGCGGAGGTGTGCGCCAAGCAGGCGGCGTTTAAAAAGCTGCCCTTCATGAAGGGCGATATGGCCTACACGGCGGCGGCGCTCTATTGCATTTGGCGCAGGCTGAATAACGAATTCACCGTTTCTATTGACGATGGAGAGCCCCGGAAGATGACGCTGCTGTTTTGCGTGGGCGCAAATTCTCGCTGGTACGGCGGCGGCTACAAGGCGGCCCCGCTTGCGGTGCCGGATGACGGCGTGCTCGATTTCATTGTAGTTGAAAAGAAAAATGGGAGGCTCAAGCTGCTGACGCTTCTACCAAAATATAAAAAGGGCATGCACCTGGGTTGGGATATTACCCATTTCAGTCGTGGCAAGAAGATGACAATCCACAGCGACCGCCCAGCGGCTGTGAATGTGGATGGTGAATGCGAATATGTGACAGACCGGACGTTTGAGATTGTGGAAAAGGGGATCCGCTTCGTTATCCCCACCACATCAACCTATGTTCAGGATCGCGCGAGCGGTAAAATCAGCCAGGAACAATAATTGAAGCAACGTATTTTGGCCTGAGGGTTTCTCGGGCCTTTTTTTGATCGAAGCCTCCGAGGGGCGGGCAGCAGGTTACGAAATGCGCCATAACGCCATTGTCCATTTTTTATCAATGGTATATTGCTTTTTTTCTATAACCATGCTAGACTAGGTCTCGACCGGTTATTGGGAGAGAGAGACGGAGGCGATTTTTGTGAGTAAGAAGAAAACGGTTTTCCTGACGGGTGCGTCAGGTAACATGGGCTTTGCCGGTTTTGAAGAGCTCTACAAGCGGAAGAATCAGTTCAATATTGTGCTGCTCAACCGTGGAAGTGAAAAAAACCGGGAAAAATTCAAGCTCTATGAGCATGACCCGAGCGTCAAGCTGGTGTGGGGCGATCTGCTTAATTATGAGGATGTGCTCCAGTGTGTAACCGGCGCTGATTACATCCTCCACGTTGGCGGTTTGGTTTCCCCGGCGGCAGATTATTTCCCGAAGCGCACGATGAAGACGAATATCGGCGCGATCGAAAACATTATCCGCGCAATCAAGGCGCAGCCGGATCCGGATGCCGTTAAGCTTGTTTATATCGGCACAGTGGCCCAGACGGGCGACCGGAACCCGCCCATCCACTGGGGCCGCACAGGCGACCCGATCAAAATCAGCGTTTATGACCACTATGCGATCAGTAAGACGATTGCGGAAGCCAAGGTGGCGGAATCCGGCCTGAAGTACTGGGTCTCCTTGCGCCAGACTGGCATCCTTTACCCTGGAATTTTGAAGAATTTTGACCCGATCATGTACCACGTGCCCATTAATGGCGTGCTAGAGTGGGCAACCATTGAAGACTCCGGCCTGCTTCTTGCCAAGGTTTGCGAGGATGGTGTGCCGGAAAACTTCTGGCGCAGGTTTTATAACATTGGCAGCGGCGCGGAATACCGCATCACAAACTATGAGTTTGAGGTTTATCTTCTGCGGGCGATCGGCCTGGATTCCCCCAAGAAGATATTTGACGCCAACTGGTTCACGCTGCGCAACTTCCATGGGCAGTGGTTTACAGATTCCGATGTGCTGGAGGATTACCTTCATTTCCGCCACAATGTGCCGATTAAAAAGTATTTTGAGCAGTTGTCGCAGCATGTGCCAAACTATTATAAGCTGGCGAAGGTTATCCCTAACACACTGATTAAAAAGCTCGGCATGATTCGGATGGCTAATAAGGAAAAATACGGCACACAAACATGGATCAAGAATAATATCACTCCGCGTGTTACCGCCTATTATGGCAGTCACGAGGCCTGGAAGAAGATCGGCACATGGAAGGATTTTAAAATTGTACGCCCGAGCAAGGAGATGACCTATCTCGATCACGGCTATGATGAGACAAAGCCGAAAGCGGAGCTGGATCTTGAGGATATGAAAAAGGCAGCCAAATTCCGCGGCGGTGAATGCCTCTCCACCTCGATGGAGAAGGGCGATCTCTTTACGCCGTTGAAGTGGCGCTGCGCGTTTGGTCATGAGTTTGAGATGTCGCCCAATCTGGTGCTCAAAGGCGGCCATTGGTGCCCGGATTGCCTGCCTGCCCCGTGGAATTATGATGCGATTGCAAAGGTGAACCCCTTCTTCGCACAGGTGTGGTATCCGCTGCACGATAAGGATGAGAACAACTATTACGACGACAGCATTTTTGACGGGATGGAAGGGTAATTCTATCGATTATAGTTGAAATGCCGATCTTCATTCATCGTTTTATGCTGTGTGCGATTGTGTCCGGCGGTATACTGGTAATCGAAAAATAAAAACAGATAAAACAATGCTCCGCCCCGGCGGCTGAAGCTTTCAGCAAGCCAGGGCGGAGCGATTTTAGCCCACCGGAATGGGCAGGCCAAAATGGGCCGCAGGCGTTCCATAGGAACATCTGCGGCTCATTGAAATGATGCAAGGCTGGTGCGCTAGCTAGGGAGATATTTTGCCTCTTTGTGCGCCGGAATCGTTAAAAGCCCCGAGAGCCGCCGCCTCCGCCGAAGCTTCCACCTCCGCCAGAGAATCCGCCTCCACCGCCGAACCCTCCGCCGCCAAAGCCGCCGAAGGGGTTATCGTCGTTGCTGCCGCTTCCGCCGTGCGGCCCGTGCCCGCCGAACCAGAAGAATGGGAAGAATCCGCGCCGGCGCTGCCTGATGCCGAGAACCAGCACAAGAATGACGAAAACCGCAATAGGAGAAAGCTTGGCGAGCGTGCTGCGCGTAATGGTGCTTTGTGCACTGCTTCCCGCTGTATTGCCGAGTGCCTCATATCCTGCGAGCTCCGAGGCGTCAATCCCATATTCCGCATAGACCTGTGCTGCGACCGCCAGATAGCCCTCCAGCATGCCGGCGGAAAAATCATCCTCCCGTAGGGAGGGGACCATGTAGGTATCCATAATGCGGCCCGTTTTGCCGTCCGGCAGAGCACCCTCCAGCCCGAGGCCGACCTCAATGCGCAGCTGGCGCTCCTCCACGGCGATCAGCAGGAGCACACCGTTATCCTCCGATTCCTGGCCGATACCCCAGTCATTGGCTAGGTCGATGGCATAATCCTCCACGCTCTGCCCGTCAAGAGAGGGCACTGTAACGGCGACAATCTGCGCGCCCGTCTGCTGTTGCAGCGCCTGGCCGGTTTCTACCATCCGCCTTTCCGCATCGTCTGAAATCACACCGGCAAAGTCATTGACGAAAAACTGTGCAGTGGGTTCATAGGCCTCCTGCGCACCGGCCGTGAGAGATGAGCCTGCCAGCATGGCCAGCAGGATGGAGCAGGCCGCCAGCCCGCGAACCATTCGCCGCAAGGTGTTCACGACGTACCTCCTTTCACACAGCCCGCCATTTATTCAAAATTGACGGACGGAACCTCCTGCGCGCCTTCGCTCGCCTCAAAATAGTCATAGGCGTCAAAGTCGAAAATTCCCGCAATCAGGTTGGTGGGGAAGCGCTGGATTTTTGTGTTGTAATTTTTTACCGCCTCGTTGTAGGCGCGCCGCGCCTGGTTGATACGGTTTTCCGTGCCCGCCAGCTCATCCTGCAGCTGGATGAAGTTGGTGTTGGCCTTCAGGTCGGGATAATTTTCCGCAATGGCCAGCAGGCGATTGAGCGCTGAGGTCATCTGATCGTTGGCGGCAAGCTGGTCGCCGGTGTTATCCGCGCCGACGAGCGCCGCGCGTGCAGCGCTGATCTCCTCCATGATGGATTCCTCATGCGAGGCATAGCCCTTTACGGTATTGACTAGGTTGGGGATCAAATCCGCGCGCCGCTGCAGATTGCTCTGGATATCAGATTCTGCCTGCTCGACCGATTGCCGCTGCTCGACCAGGCCGTTATAGCCGCTGACCGTGTAGCCTGCCAGCGCCACTACAACGATCGCCACAACAATCAGGACGATGTGCCAGGGCTTTAATTTTCTGCTCATAAAGTTACCATCCTTTCGCGACGGCTGCGTATTTTGGGGAACGTGACAGCCGTCCTCTCGTGAGGTTATGATAGCATAAGTATCCCCAAAATACAAGAAAAACGGCGGCCCTACCGAAGGGAATCAGCATTTGCCTTGACAAGGTTTTCCGGCGCGGATATGATGGAAAAGAGGATTTCTGATTTGCAGGCGCTAGGCGGGCCTACTTGAAGCTGCCTGCATATTTTATGATACAGGGGGAACTTACCTATGCCGTTGAGAAGGCTTCTCAGCTTATCAAAAAAATGGATGCTGGAGCGCTGCAACCTGCTGCTGCGCGCGCTGTTTTCCCGCATGAAGGTGCGTAACCGCGTGTTTTTTTACACCATCCGTGCGGATGGAAGGTTGTTGGAAAACAGCCGGTGCGTCTACGATGCGCTAGAAGGAGTGGAGAGGGTTGTGGTGGCTAAAATGCTGCCGCATCCGGTGTGGATCAAGCCGAAAATTTATTATTACCTGCTGACCAGCCGTGTGATCGTCACAGATGATTACCTGCGTTACCTGCGCCATACCACGCTGCGCGCGGAGCAGAAGGTGGTGCAGATTTGGCACGCCTGCGGCGCGTTTAAGCGCTTTGGGCTGGATGCGCCGTCGCTGCTTTCCCCGCAGGAGGAGCGGCGCACGCATAGCCAATATGCGGCGGTATGTGTCAGCGCAGAGCGGGTGCGGCCCTTTTACGCCCAGGCGTTCGGTATTCCGCAGGAGCGGGTGCTGGCGCTTGGCACACCGCGCACGGACCGCCTGCTGGATGAGCAGGCACGCCGTGCGCAGCGGGAGGCGCTCTTCCGCCGCCGGCCGGAGCTTCAGGGCAAGCGGCTCTATCTCTATGCCCCTACCTTTCGGGAGCGGGATGGCAGACCGTGCTTCTATGACCCGCAGCTTGATTGGGAAGCGCTGGACAACGCGCTGGAGGAGGATGAGGTGCTTGTCATCCGCCGCCATCCGATTATGAAGGAGCCCTTCTGGAGCGGCAATCCGTTTCGCCATATTCTGGATTACACGGACGAGCCTACGTCTGCGCTCCTGACTGCCTCCTCACTTGTGGTGACGGATTATTCCTCTGTGATCTTTGACGCAATCCTGTGCGGCGCGCCGCTTGTGTTTTATTGCCCGGATTTTTCTGGCTATGAGCGCGATTTTTATCTGGCCTATCCGCAGGATTTACCCGGGCCGGTTGTCTATCGCGGGGAGGCGCTTCTGCCTGCTATGCGCGCCGTGTGCGAGAAGCCGCCGGTGGAAGCGCTGGAGGCCTTTCGGAGCGCGCAGCTCGGTGCGTGCGACGGTCACGCCTCTGAGCGGGTCGCCGGGCTTGTGCGAAGCTATTTAGAATCTGGCCGGAGGCGGTGAAGCATGGAGCAGCAAACATTCTTCGACCGGCCGGAGGCGTCGCGCCCATTGGCAAGCAGGCTGCGGCCGCAGACATTAGAGGAGTTTGCCGGGCAGGAGCACCTGGTGGGCGAAGGGAAAATTCTGCGGCAGCTGATTGATCAGGATCAAATCTCCTCCATGATTTTTTGGGGTCCGCCGGGCGTCGGCAAGACGACGCTTGCACGCATCATTGCGGGGCGGACAAAATCGAATTTTATTGACTTCAGCGCAGTCACCAGCGGCATTAAGGAGATCCGGGAGGTTATGCGGCAGGCGGAGGAAAACGGCCGCTTCGGCGAGCGGACGATTCTTTTTGTGGATGAAATTCACCGCTTTAACAAAGCGCAGCAGGATGCCTTTTTACCCTTTGTGGAAAAGGGCAGCATCATCCTCATCGGGGCGACGACGGAAAACCCTTCCTTTGAAATCAACGCTGCGCTGCTCTCCCGCTGCAAGGTGTTTGTGCTCCATGCCCTCACATCGGAGGATCTGCTGCGCCTGATGCATCGCGCCCTGACAGATCCGCGCGGTTTTGGGGAGCTGCGGGTTTTCATAGCGGATGAGCTGCTTTCGATGATTGCAAACTTTGCCAACGGGGATGCGCGCACAGCGCTCAACACGCTGGAGATGGCCGTGCTCAACGGTGAGCAGGGGCCGGATGGCATCCGCGTCACGCGGGAGCTGCTCGAGCAGTGTATCTCAAAAAAATCCCTGCTCTATGATAAAAATGGGGAGGAGCATTATAATCTTATCTCCGCACTGCACAAATCCATGCGCAACAGCGATGTGGATGCAGCCATCTACTGGCTGGCCCGGATGTTGGAGGCGGGAGAGGAGCCGCTCTATATCGCGCGGCGGCTGATCCGCTTTGCCAGCGAGGATGTCGGCATGGCGGATAGCCGCGCCCTGGAGCTTGCCGTATCCGTCTATCAGGCCTGCCATTTTATCGGCATGCCGGAGTGCAGCGTCCACCTGACGCATGCGGTAACCTATCTCTCCCTTGCGCCGAAGTCGAATGCGCTCTATACCGCCTATGAAAAGGCGAAAAAGGATGCGCTTGAGATGCTCAGCGAGCCGGTGCCACTCCAAATCCGCAATGCGCCTACCAGGCTGATGCAGCAGCTGCACTATGGCGAGGGCTATCAATATGCGCACGACGCACCGGACAAGCTGACCACAATGCGCTGTCTGCCGGAGAAGTTGGAGGGCCGCCGGTATTATGAGCCGTCTGGCCAGGGATCGGAGGCGCGCGTTGGGGAACGGCTGCGGGCCATCGAGCAATGGCGTGCAGAGCACCGCGAGGCGGAAACTCGGGAAAAATAAACAGCTCGCCGCCAGGCGCACAAGGCCCATGCCCGCATTGACGCATGGTGAAAGTCCGCAGGTTCAGGCGGGCGAAAGGCTGTGCTTTCCGGCACAGCAGGGCTGAAAAGTGGGTATGATAGAAACAGGGCGCCGCCTGAAACACACGGCGGCGTGCAGGGGGGTGTTTGCCATGCGGGAAACCATTCTTCAATTTGGGGAAGGAAACTTTTTGCGGGGCTTTGCCGATTCTTTTATTCAGAAGCTATCGGATCAAGGTCTTTATGACGGTAAGATTGTGGTGGTGCAGCCAATTGCACATGGCATGGCACAGGTGCTTAACGCGCAAGGTGGCGTTTACAATCTTTATCTGCGCGGCGTGGAAAACGGCAGGGAGGTGTGCGAGCATACCAGGATTGACCGCATCAGCCGCGCAATCAATCCCTATGAGGATTTTGAGGGATTTTTGGCGCTCGCCGCCAATCCAGAGCTTCGCTTTATTTTTTCCAACACAACGGAGGCGGGCATCCGCTTTGATGCAGCCTGCAAACGGACGGACCGTCCGCCGGCCTCCTTCCCGGGCAAGCTTACGCTGTTGCTGTGGGAGCGCTTCCGGCTCGGCTTACCAGGGTTTGCGCTGTTTGCCTGCGAACTGATTGATCGTAATGCGGAGCAGCTGAAGCGCTGCGTGCTGCGTTATGCCGCGCAGTGGAAGTTGGGCGAACGGTTTGCCCAGTGGGTCGAGCGGGAAAACTATTTTTGCAACACGCTGGTGGATCGAATCGTCACCGGCTATCCTAAGGAGGAGGCACCTGCGCTCTGCCGGGAGTTAGGCTGGGAGGATCGCCTGCTGGATACGGCGGAGCCTTTCCACCTCTGGGTGATCGAGGGCGATTTTGAGCGGGAGCTCCCCCTGCAGAGGGCTGGGTGCCACGTGGTATGGGCAGAGGACGTGGCCCCTTATCAAAAGCGTAAGGTACGTGTGCTCAACGGCGCGCATACTTCTGTGGTGTGTGCGGCTCTGCTTGCAGGGCTGGAGACAGTGGAGGACTGCATGCGTGATCCGCTGTTTTCGGCTTTTCTGCAGCAGTGCATTTTTGGCGAAATCCTGCCCACGCTTGGTGAAACGCGGGAGAACCTTGCCTTTGCCAATGCGGTGCTCGAGCGGTTTTATAACCCTTATCTCCACCACCGGCTGGATTCCATTGTGCTCAACTGTGTGAGCAAATTTGCGGTGCGCGTTCTGCCAACTATTTTGGAGTACCGGGAGCAAGCAGGCATGTATCCGCGCGCGCTGGTGCTGTCGCTCGCGGCGCTGCTCTCCTTTTACCAAATGGGCGAGCCAAAGGATGCTCCGGAGATAATAGCGCTCCTGCGGGAGGCATCCACGGCCGAAATTCTATCCAATGCCTCCCTCTGGGGCATGGAACTCTCCTCTCTGCTGCCGCAAGTGCAGGCGGGGCAGGAGGCGCTGGGGCGTGATGTGCGCGGCGCGGTTGCCGCAGTGCTGTCTAACTGAGAACTGTTGCGCCCTGGCGGGGACGTGGCCGTTTTTGCCGCCGGTTTTCTCTTGAAGAGCGCTTTGTGGTATGCTACAATAAATACTAAGTCACAAAGAAAACAACCGATTGCCCCCAGGGCTGGAGGCTGCATGAACAGGGATAACAGGAAGTGTTTGTTTTGATTGAAGCAAAATGGGTTGCGCCGGGCGGAGCGTATGAGCCGGCGGCACAGGTGCGCCGCGCAGTGTTTGTAGAGGAGCAGGGGTATCCACCGGAGCTGGAGTTTGACGCACTGGATGAAACGGCATGGCATCTCGTCCTGCTGGAAGGGGGCAGCCCGGTAGCTGCTGCGCGGCTGGCTGAGCTGGAGCCCGGCGTGTGGAAGCCGGGGCGCATTGCCGTGCTGCAGGAGCACCGCAAGCGCCACCTTGGTGCCCGCCTGATGGAGGAGATCCTGCAGAAAGCGAGGGCTCTGGGCGCGCGGGAGCTACACATCGGCGCGCAGGTGCAGGCGCAGGGCTTTTATGAGAAATTTGGGTTTCATACATGCGGAGGGCCCATTTATATGGATGTATATATCCCACATATTGACATGATTCGCAGGCTGAGCACGGAGGGGTGATGATGACGGAGCAAAAACGCGGGGCGCGTGTTGCCATACGGCCTTATCGGGAGGAGGATAAGCAGGCGGTGCGCGATATCTGTGTTGCCACAAGCGGCCTCCAGGCTGGAGCATCTCCGGAGCAGAAGAGGCTGTTGCTGCTGCAATATTGCGACTATTATGTGGAGCAGGAGCCGGAAGCCTGCTTCGTTGCGGAGAATGAAGCGGGGGAGCCGGTGGGCTATATCCTGTGCACGGCGGATTTCAAGGCGTACCGCCGGCGCTTCTTGCGGAACTATCTGCCGCAGATACGCGCGTTAGACCGTCGCCGCGCTTTTGCAGTGCGCATGGAGGTCTGGCTGACGGGGCGATTCGCCCGCCGCTACCCTGCGCACCTGCACATTGATATTCTGGAGCCCTTTCAACGCCAGGGCGTTGGGCACCGGCTCATGGACGCGCTCACTACTTCCCTTGCCGGGCGGCATGTGCACGGGCTGATGCTCATTGTTGGCGCAGGGAATGAGAAGGGGGTTCGTTTTTACAGGAAATACGGATTTCAAAGGCTTGCAGGCGTTCAGGATGCGCTTGTGATGGGCCTGCAGCTATCAAAATAACGGAAACGAGGAGGAACCAGCATTGAATATCTGGCATGACATTTCTGCGGATCGAATCCGTCCGGAGCGCTTCACAGCGGTGATTGAGATCCCCAAGGGGAGCAAGGTCAAATATGAAATGGATAAGGAAACGGGCCTGTTGCGTATGGACCGTATTCTTTACACCTCTACGCATTATCCGGCCAATTACGGCTTTATCCCCCGCACTTATGCATCCGATCACGATCCGCTGGATGTGCTGGTGCTCTGCTCGGAGAAATTTGTGCCGATGACGCTGGTTTTGTGCTACCCGATCGGTGTAATCATCATGGAGGATGAGGGCTACAAGGATGAAAAGATCATCGCTATTCCCTTTGATGACCCCACCTATAACGGGTATCGGGATATCGGCGCGCTGCCAGTGCATGTATCCACGGAGATGACGCACTTCTTCTCGGTTTATAAAACGCTGGAGGGAAAGGCCACGGCGCTGGAGAGCGTAAAGGGCGCGCAGGCGGCGCAGCGGATTATTGCGGATTGCTTGGCGCGGTATGAAAAAGAATTTCCGCAGCAGCCACAGGAAGGCTAAAGAATGCCGGCTTCACCATGATTGGGCAGCCGGCATATTTTTTGAGGCTTCGCCTGGCAATCAAATGACGCGGCCGGCGTTGCAGAAAAGCGGAGGGATTGCTCTAATTTGCCCGCACGTGGTTGACTTTGCTCGAGAATACCGGTATAAAATATAAAAGAAGCAGTTATTATCTTGTGGGCGTATTTACAAGCCAGAATGGAGAATTCGTTCATGAAGCTTTTGGGTTGGCAGTATCCCCGAGAAGGGAAACGGCGCGTAGGCTCTGTGTGCAGGCGGCTTGCCTGTGCCGGGCTGGCAGGGCTCCTCACATTTTCTCTCGCTGCTTGTGGCAGAACGGAGAGCACAGTTATCAAGGCCACTTATCAGGAGCAGGAGCTGCAGGAGATATATCCCGAGCAGCAGGAGCGCGCACTGCATCTTTCCTCCAAATCACTCAAGAGGATTGCACAATCCGGATTGATTGAACTGTATATTGATGAGGAAACATACGCAGTCGCAATTAAAGAAACCTCGCAGAATAAAATGTGGTATGCCCTTCCCCAGCAGGATAACGGCAGGGAGGAAAACCACGCTGCTGTGGTCACCCTTGAGGTGCAGCAGGATGGCAAACGCTATTATCTCAACAGTCAGGATAACAGCGTGGCGTTCGGCACCGCCTCCTATGAGTTGACGGATACTGGCCTGGCAGTGACCTATGTCATGGCGCCGGATGAGCAGACTGCCAAAAAAAATGCCGGCGACCGGTCGGTTACGGATATTGTTTTTGAGGTAACCGTGACCTATTCGTTGGAGGATGGCAGCTTTTTTGCGCAGGTGGATTGCGGTGGCCTGACGCAGGGCGATCAGGCTCAGAACAGCGCAAAGGTGCTCAAACTGGGCCTTTTGGAATACTTCGGCGCTTCCACACAGGGGGCGCAGGGGGATTACCTTCTTGTGCCGGATGGGAGCGGTGCGCTGCTTTACACATCACAAGAGGCGCAGAGCGATGAAACGCTGCGCTTTGCCGTGTATGGGCAGGATGTTGCGCTGCCTGCGGAGGAAAATGTGCACCCTGCCCTTGTGCCGGCATTCGGTGTGAAGCAGGGAACAAGCGCTTTTGCCGTGCTTGTTGAGCAGGGCGATGCGTTGGCGGAAATCCGTGCCAGCCGCGCGCAGGGGGATACTGGTTATTATCAGGCCGGCACGCGGTTTACCGTAACGCCCTCTGCACAGGAGAAAACGGAGCAGGGCGTTGTGCAGTATACCGGTGCCGCCCAGTATACTGGCCTAATCAAGCTGTGTTATCGCTTTCTCTCCGGGGAAAACGCCTCGTATTCCGGCATGGCGTTGGCTGTGCGGGAGCAGCTCATTCGGGATGGCGTGCTCTCCACACAGGCGTTGGAGGCGGAGGGGAATCTTCCGTTGATTCTCAATTTGATCGGTAGCCTCCCCAAAAAGGATAGCCGCTTCTCTACCTCTCAAAAGCTCACTACATTTGAGCAGGCGAATGACCTGCTAGGTCAGATGAAAGCGAAGGGAATCGATCAAATCAACCTCTGCTATCAGGGGGCATTGACGGGCGGCTTGAATCAGAAGCAGGCAGCGGATGCAAAGCTGTTAAGTTCGTTGGGCGGCAGGGTGGATTTTAATGATCTGAACGAGAGCATGATCACGCAGAAGCTCAGCCTGTTCCTTGCGGTTGACCTGCTTTCCACCAACGCCCGCGATTCATTTTCCGCAGGGAAAACTGCGCTCGGGCTTGATGGCGAACCGGTTTCTTATGCAAAGGAAAACCCATTCGCGGACTATGTGGGGCCGCAAGCCTACCAGCGCACGCTGCGCAGTGTGGATACGCTTGAAAAGGCCTCGCGTGAGTTTTTGGTAAACACCAGAAAAAATCACCTGGCAGGCTATTGCGTTAGCGACGCGGGCCAGCTGCTATATTCCGATTATAATCAGGAATATATGAGTAGGCAGGATGCCGCACAGCGGGTTGCCGCCCAGAGCGAGTCTCTGGGCGCGAACCGAGAGTTGATGGTTGATACCGGCTATTTTTATCTGCTGAAAAATGCGGATGTGGTCACCAACCTACCTCTTTCCTCGGAAATTGCGGCGGATGCTTCTTATGAAACAGTTCCATTTGTGCAGATGCTGCTGCATGGGATTCTGGATTATTCTGGCACTGCGATCAATTTGGCCGGGGATCCGGAAACACAGATGCTGCGTTCGATTGAATACGGCGCCTGCCCCAGTTATACCTGGTCCTATGAAGCGTTGGAGGTGAAGCCGGAGGCCGAGAGCGCGGCGGCGATCCATTATGCCGGTTCTCTTCAGGATGCAGCGGATTTTTATGCGCGCGCAAATGAAACGCTGGGTGACCTGCGTGGCGCCCGCATCACCCGCCACAGCATGGTGCAGGAGAACGTGTATTGCACCGAGTATGATTCCTCTACACTGGTCTATGTCAATTATGGCGAGCAGGAGGCATCGGTCAACGGTGTGACAATCCCGGCGCATGATTTCCTGCGATTGAACTAAAATGAAATGCCTTCCGGGCAGAATGACAATGGAATCCGCGTGAGAGAAAAACGCTGTTTTGTAAGAAGGGGGAGCGTGCGTTGCATCCCTCTTCCTTTTTTGCCTTGCGGCTCCGGATGCATCAGCGATGCGCAGGGGTAAGCAGGCTGGCAGAGCGGACCGCCGGTGCGAGATGAGGTGATTCTTGATTGCGGCGCCGCGAGGCATGCAGTTTGCAGCTGCTGTCATCTCAGCTCTTGTGCTTGCTGGGGAGTTCAGCTTTTTGCTTGTAATAAAGATAAAATGTTTCTAAATTTTATCTGTTCTAAAAAATATATGTTGAACTTTTACAAAAATATGGTATAATAACCTCACGAAACAGAAACCAAATCAAAGATTTGGACTGTTTCGGAGAACATTGGCGTTCGGCCCGTGCTTCGCAGGGCCTCGGCTAAATAACCTCACGAAACACAGAGGAAATACGAATGCATTTACGCCTGACGGCTCAACACACGGCCTGCGGCCGGATTTCGGCCCTTGCTGTGTCAAAAATGCTCCGAATCCCCAAAGGATTCGTGTGCTTTTTCCTTGCAATGGCTCAAAATCCAGCACGCATTTCGCACGTTGAAATACATTCGCATTCCCTCTAGCCAAATCAAAGCTTTGGACTGTTTCGGAGAACATTGTATCATTGATTTGGGCTGGCGCCCTGCGGCTGCGCCGCCATTGTGCTTTGCGCAATGAAATCATGGTATATGAAAAGAGAAAATCAGATTGATTCTAAGAGAGGAGGGGTTCTAATGCTGTCGATCTACCGTTTCTTCCGGGAGCTGTATCAGCATGTGCTTCGGCCGTTGTTCCGTTTGATTTTCTGATTGATGGGTTAAGTAAAGCCCCGGTGCAAAATCACAGTTGCACCGGGGTTTTACCTTGTTAAGAGAAGCAACAATGTGCGGCTAATTGGTTTACAGAGTAATGCCAAACAGCATCCATATCACGGTATCAAAGATAACGTTCCCTTCGTGAATCGCGTCGATCACATTGAGCAGGCGGTCGACAATGTTGCGCAGCAACGAGGACCAATCAAAATAGTGGGGGATTTCCTGCGGCGTAACCGGGGCCTCCTCGCAGGAGACGATGAACGGCTGTGTGTAGAGGATGCCGCTATCGCCCTGAACCTCTGCGCGTACATAGCAGCCGATCTCCTCTGCATGTTCATCAAGCAAAAGCGTTTCGCCTGTGGCGATCACCTCGCCGTTTGCGATCCAGCGGATTTCGTTATAATCCTTTGCTGCGATGGTGATGGAACTGCCGGCGTTGGAGGTGCTGCTATCCGTTACGGAAATGCGTTCCACTGCCGGCGGCTCGCCCTCGCCAAGCTTTTCTCCGCTCAGATACCGGCTTACGGCAAAGAATGTGCCGCTTTCCATGCTTTTGCGTACCTCACTGATCGTATTTTCCGGCATAAGGTGAACAGTGTAGCCGCAATCTACCACATCAAGCTGATGTGCGTCGCTGGTGGCAAAGCCGTACACATTCCGGCCATAAGGCACCACAAGCTGGAGCACGTTATCCCACAAAATTCTGTCGTTTTGCGTGCGCACATCCTTTTTGCTGTTGATATCCAGCCCCAGACAGGAGTCGTATTTCACAAACAGGTTTGCAAATTTGGAAACGATCTTCGGGTCGCTGGATTTTGCCGCGTCGTACCGGGCGCCTGTCCATTCGCCAGGATGATTGATCACCGTCAAGCCGCCGAGCGCATCAATATTTTTGACCACGGTCTCGTAGTCGCCGTCCACGCCCATCTTGGCTTGGCCCCAGTCTGCAAAGAAGCTGTTGACATGGTTGTTGTTGGGCACGGCGGCGTTTTGTTCCGCTGCCAACGGCACGCGCGTCATGCCGCGCCCACCGCGGTCCGTCCCAGCGGTAATCTCCGCATAGCGCTCCTGGGTCAGCGGCGTAGGCAACTTCCCTTTTGAGCGGTTGATGGTAAACAGGCTGAAAAGAGGCACGGTCTTCGGGCGCTTATCCCAACCGCGATCCACCACGCCGTGATCCGTCATCGCAAGAATGTCGTACCCGAGCTGATAGTGGTATTCGATCATGTCGTCAAAATCCACCTCGCCGTCGCTTGCAATAGAGTGGGTGTGCAGGTTGGCCTTGTACTGATCCCAATTATCCCAATCCACCTCAGCATAGGGCGACTCGATCGTGTAGTGCCGGGCTTGCACTGCGCCGGCCGACAGTATACCGCTGCCGGCAATCAGCGAGAGGCCAAGCACGACGGAAACAGCTTTTTGAAGGTATTTGAAACGCATGTGATTTCCTCCTCTCGATTTTTATAGTATTAGTGTATCACCTGCAGCCCAAAAAGTAAATAGTGTTTATAAATTTTGCAATGATTTTTGAAAAACCCCTATACAAACCGCAAATTATCTGTATAATGAAATGCATAGTGGAGAAATGATCAAAATGATTTTGCCGAAGGGGGAACAGATATGCTCAATCAGCCGCAAATTGACCGCATGCTCCACAAGCTGGAGCGATTGGAACATACACTGGAACGCTATTATTTTAAACCGGTTGGAGAAATGCCTATGCGCGCCTATCCAACGGATGGCAGCCACCATGAGATCCCGGAGGACAGTTTATTCCAGCCTGTAGAGAAGGGATGGCAGTGGGGCGGGGAGGGTTCCTACTGCTGGTTTAAAGGGGAATTCACCGTGCCTGAGGCGCTAGCGGGGCACGACTTGTTTCTGCGGCCGTATTGCACGGGCTATGAGGCGCTACTTTGGGTGGATGGCGTGCCGTTCGGCGCTTTTTGCAACAAGATTCTTGCAGGCGGCCATGGCAATCATTTCTGCGACCTGATCCGAAAGAATGCACAAGCCGGCGAGACGCTCCATATCGCGCTGGAATCCTATGCCGGGCACTATGTGATGGGAACCGCGCCATTGGAAGAAGCGGAGCGCGATCCTCGCCTCTATATTTATAAGGATGCGGAAATTTGCGTCAAGAATGAAGAGATCATCAGCTTTGCCTTTGACTTGCGCACAGCGTATCAGCTTGTGGGCGTTCTGCCGCAATCCAGCTTTCGCCGCGGCGATTTGATCGAAGCGCTGACCCGCGTGCATGAGCTGGTCTACTATGATCCGGAAAACGTCTCGTGGGAGGAATTTCTTTCTGCGTTGCGGCAGGCGCGGCCTTATTTGCAGCAGGCACTGGAGGTGCGCAATGCGGAGAGTGCGCCCTTTGCTGGGCTGATCGGCCACTCGCACATGGATACGGCTTGGCTGTGGCATATTGGCGAGACGGTGAAGAAATGTGCGCGTACCTATTCTAACCAGATGAGCTTGATGGAGCAGTATCCGGAATACACGTTCATCCAAAGCTCCTCCTATCACAGCGAGGTAATCCGCCGGAATTACCCCGCCCTGTTTGCGCAGATGCAGCGCCGCGTCCGCGAGGGGCGGTATGAGCCCAACGGCGGCGTGTGGGTGGAGTGCGATTGTAACATCACCTCCGGCGAATCCATGATCCGGCAGTTCCTGTGGGGCCAGCGCTTCACGCGCCGCTATTTTGGCTACACTTCCAACTGCTTCTGGTTGCCGGATACCTTCGGCTACAGCGCCGCGATTCCGCAGATCATGAAAGGCTGCGGCGTAGATTATTTTCTGACGACCAAGATTCAGTGGAACGATACCAACGCTTTTCCCTACGATACATTTTACTGGCAAGGCATCGACGGCACGAAGGTGTTCACCCACTTTAATAAAACGCATATCTGGCCGGACGCTGAGGATATCTACCATTATACGGTGGAGAGCGAGGAGGGCGACGTGGTGCGCCACAAGCAGGTCTCCCACATGCGCCTGATCTCCTATGGTTTTGGGGATGGCGGCGGCGGCCCCCAGTTCGAGATGATTGAGGCGGCGCGCCGCTGCCGTGATACGGATGGATGCCCGCGTGCGGAGCACGTCCGGGTGGGCGAGTTTATGCAGAGGCTGGAGGAGGATGCTCGTTCCCCGGCCACCTACAGCGGCGAGCTCTATCTGGAGCTGCACCGCGGCACGCTGACCAATCAGCACCGCATTAAGCGCAACAACCGCAAGGCGGAGATCGGGCTGCACGATCTGGAGGCAGTCATTGTCCAACAGGCCGTGGCAAAGGGCGAGGCGGCCAGCGAAGCGCCGGTCGCCCCGCTGATGGAGACGTTGCTTGTCAACCAGTTTCATGATATCCTTCCGGGCACATGTATCCCACGCGCGCATGAGCAGAGCCTGGCGGAGACGGATGCTTTGCTGCGCCGTGCACAGGAGCTGCTGGCAAAATACACCGGCGCGCAGCCGGAGGGGGAGGCCTTCTCGCTGGTGAACACCCTCTCCTTTGGTAGGGAGGATGTGCTCTTCCTGGAGGATCGCCCGGGCTGCATGCTTGAGGGCGGTTATGCCCAGCAGGCCTATACGGATTTGGATGGTGCGAGCAAGCGCCTGGTTGCAGGGGTGCGGATCCCCGCTTTCGCAAGCGTTTCGCTGCGCTTTGTGCCGGAGGCTACGGCTGCGGAGCAGGCAGCCCCGTTTGTGGAGGAGGGCAACACGCTTACCACGCCGTTCGCCCGGGTGACCTTTGATGAGCGTGGCTTTATCGCTTCGTTTATCGATCTCCGCAATGGCCGCGAGCTGCGTGGGGAGGGCTATGCGCTCAACACATTGCTGCTGGCGGAGGATGTGCCGCAATCCTATGATAACTGGGATGTGGATGCTGATCTCCAGCTGAAATTCCGGGATTGCGCACAGCTTCTCTCGCGCGAAACGGTATCCAGCGGCCCGGTGGCCCATATTATTCGCAGCACCTACCGGCTCACACAAAAATCCACGCTCACGCAGGATATGATCTTCTTTGCGGATAGCGCCGAGGTGCGCTTCGATACACGGATGGATTGGTATGACGACCACCGCTTCCTGAAAACAGCGTTTGATACCTCGATCTTCAATGATTTTGCCCGCTTTGAGGTGCAGTTTGGCAATGTCAAGCGCCCGACTACGCGCAACACCTCAGTGGAGCAGGCGAAATTTGAGGTGGTGAACCATAAATATACGGATCTTTCGGAGAGTCGCTATGGCGCGGCGGTTTTGAATGATTGCAAATATGGCATTTCCGTTGAGGGCGGCAAGATGCGGCTATCTCTGCACAAGGGCGGATGCCGGCCGGATTATAAGGGCGATCACGGTGTGCATCGCTGCGTGTATGCCTTCCTCCCGCACGAGGGCGGCTTTTCGGCGGGCAATGTGGTGCAGCCCGCCTATCTGCTGAATTATCCGCCTATCCTGGCAGGGGAGGAGTTCCGCTCACAGCCGCTTGTGCTGCCGCAGGCGGAGAATATCGTGGTAGAAACCGTCAAGCCCTGCGAGGATGAGGCACGCGCCTTTATCGTGCGCCTGTATGACGCAGAGGGGACTTATACCAACACACCGGTGCATTTCTTCAGCGGCGCCAAAAGGGTGGAGCTGTGCAATATGCTGGAGGAACCGCAGCAGCAGCTGGAGGATTTGGAGGCCGCTTCGCTCATCTTCCATCCGTTCGAAATCAAAACCCTGCGCGTGACCTATTGAGCCTGCTGCGGGCTTTGGAAGGAAGGAAAACACATGCAATCCAACGAGTTTGATGAGGGAACGATCCTGCTGCGCTTCGGCGTGCTCTCCGATTGCCACATCGGCATGGAGCCCGGCCCGGATGATCAGAAGCTGCAAAAGCTTTTGCGCGCCTTTCAGCGCATGGCGGGCGGGGCGCAATCTCTCCCCGCCGTCGCCATCGCAGGGGATCTGACAAAGCGCGGCTCGCAGCAGGAGATAAGGCGCTGCGGGGCGCTGCTCCGCGAGGTGCTTTCGCCGGAGTGGACGGAGCTCTTCCTTACCCCCGGTAATCACGAGGTGCACAAGGGCGCTTTCGTCCGGTGGAACCCGTATTATGACGAGCTGCGTGATCTCGCTTACCGCCGCCCGCTCTGCCCGGGGAAGTACCGCGGCGTGGAGGGGGAAGTAAAAAAGGAATATTTCCGCTCTTGGGATTTTGTTCATGGGAATTATCATACGGTAATTGGCGGCTTTCATTTTATTTCGGTGTTTGATTATGATAACGATAATTTTCCTACGGACCTTTTGTGGCTGTACCGCCACCTGAGGCTTGCGCAGCAGGATGCGCCGGAGAAGCCCATTTTTGTGTTCGGCCACTGCCACGCGCAGGATACCTGCTATGGCAGCTCGCAGGTCAAGGCCTGGCAGGCTTATAAGCATGCCTATCACTGGACGACGAATAACCTGAGCCTTGTGCTGGGCCGCTTCCCGCAGGTGGTGTTTTTCTCCGGCCACACGCACTTCCCTGTGGCGGATGAGCGCTCGATCTGGCAGGGGAGCTACACAGCCGTCAACACCGGCTCTTCCTCTTACATGTCGATTGAGGAGGGCTATGCCCAGAATGGCGCGAGCCAGGAATTTGCGGATTCGTCCCGCGTCTCCAACGGCCTGTTTGTGGAGGTGGATCATGCGCTGCGCATCCGTGTGACGCGCCTGACGCCAATGGTGGAGGGCGAGCATTGCGCGCAGATCAAGCAGCCGTGGGTGTTCCCCACGATGCATCGCCGGAGCGCGGCGGTTTATACGGGGCTGCGCGGGCAGCGCAAGAAGCGCCCCGTGTTCCCCCATGCGCAGGCCTATGTCAAGCCGGAGGGGGAGATCGGCCCGCGCTCGGCACAGCTGCTGGTGCGGTTCGGCACGGCGTCCGACCCGTCGGATATGGTGCACCATTATGAGGCGCGCATCATTCGGGATGGCTCGAAGGAGACGCTTGCCTGCGCCAAAAAGCTTGCGCCCTTTTATCTCTATCCGCAGCCGGAGGAGCAGATGCCGGTGGAGGAGCAGTTTGTGCGCCTGCGGGTGGATGGGCTGGAGCCCGGCTCGCCCTATCAGGTGCGTGTGACGGCCTGCGACTCTTGGGGGAATGAGAGCGTCCCGCTGATGTGGGATTTCCGCACCCCGCAACAATAATTAGCCAATATCTAGCCCTATTAGAGTGGGCGGGGGGAGAGGCCCAGATCTCCCCTAGATGAATGAGCAGCCTCGGAATGGTTGAGCCGTTCCGGGGCTGTATTTTTTTGCATGAGGCAGCGGCCTGCTGGCGCTGCAAAAAAATAAAAATTTGATTCTGTAAAAATTTCCCCAAAAAATTTATTTTCTTCCTTGATTTAATTTTGGAGCAGTACTATAATAACAACAAAGAACGAAAGATATAGCACGCTGCTTTGATTTTTATCACATTTCCCCATATAAAAAGGGGAATTCTTCATAAAGCGCTAAAATACAGACTTTTTGGCAAATTGAAAAGAGGATTTTTTGAAATATGATCATAAACTCTGTTTATGTATCCAATGCATTTTTCATTTAGGCTGTTGTTTTCGTGTGTAGAAATTTTTCCCTGTTTATTGACTTTTTATTTTTAAACAACTATAATAACAACAAAGAACAGAATTCATATCCTGTTCCACTAAAAATTATTGTATTTATACATATGTGAAGGGGAAAATTGCATGTCTTATACTGCCCAAGGCCTCAGCAACTATACCAAAACCTACCGCAATAAGCGGACAGGCTTCTCCATCGGCTATTACAAGGCTTCGCAGATGAAGGCGCTGTATCCGCAGAAGGATTACCGGGTTGCGGGGCAGATTGGCGCCGGCGTGAAGAAGAATGCGCCGGATACCCTCACCTATAACGGCAAATCTGAGCCGTTGGGGGAGTATAAAAAGAACCCCTTCCACCGCACGGCGGGCTACGTGGCCTGCGGCGAGGGGAGCTTTATCGCTGTTAAGAAAAATATTGTCTGGCTGTGGATTTTGATCCTCCTGCTTGTGCTGGGCCTGATTTTTGGCGTGCAGTATGCCGTCAACCATTGGGATGAGATGTTCCCGGATGTGCCCGCCGTTGCGAGCACACAGCCAAAGGGCCAGGTCGATCAGAATATCGTGGAGGGGGATATCACCCTGAGCACGAAGAAAAAGATTCAAACAAAGGGCGCCTCCATCAAGCTGCCGGGCATCACCACCATGCACTTCAAAGCGGGGCAGACGGAGCAGGAGTTCATCCTGCGCAACCCGGAGGAGAATCCCTGCTACTTCAAGTTCCAGATTATATTAGATAGCACCGGCGAGATTATTTATGAATCCAACCTGGTGCCGCCCGGCTACGCGATTTCCAAATTCCACTTGACCCGCGCGCTGGATGCGGGCAACTATAAGGCTACAGTGAAATATTTGACCTATTCGTTCGATGCGGAGCAAAACCCGCTCAATAACGGCCAGATGAAAACCACCATCAGTGTGGAATGATAGATGCCGGAAGTTGGATGTTAGACTTCGGCCGTGGGCTTGCGGTTTGCTGGAACCCTTCCGGGGCCTTCAGTCCTTCTCAGTGGCTGAAACCTTGCAGTAGGCCGGAGGCGGCAGGCTCCACAAACGAATGGCGGGCTCGTGAGGGGACTTACCTGTAAGTAGTTTAGGGCCTCAAGCGTAACAATAGGCCCAGGCGGCAACTACTGTCACTCAATGCGTGCACGTGAGGGCATTTGCCCGCAAAGCGGGCAAACGAACCTTCCCGCCTGTTTGAGCCGCCGTGAGGCGGTGAGTTCGGGAAGCGTTCGCCGAACACACTGTGGTGTGGCAAATTGATATATCGCCGCCGCAGTGCCGTTCCTCCACGTCCTTTTGCATCCTTTTCCGACGAGGGAAAAGGATGGGCCCCCGCGGCCCGAGCGGGAAACGAGCGCAATTTCCAATTGTTTCAGTCAAAAAGGAACGTGTGCAAACGCAACCAGCCCCCTGATAGGGGCTTCAATCAAATCCAAACTCATTTCTATAGTCTAAAATCTAGATAAAAGGAGTGTCGTTCGGCAATGAAACAAAAGGCGAAATATAGCAAGCGCTTCCTTGCGGTTCTGCTTGCGATGCTGATGCTGCTCGCAGCCGCGCAGCCCGTGTCGTTTGTGGCTGCGGCAGGGAATGACCCTGACCCTGTCTTTGGAGAGGAGGCTGTGGCAAGCGCGAGATACACGACCAATGGCACATTGGAGCTTTCCTTCTCGGAGGCTACCTCACAGGGAGGTGGCGCGCTCACCTATTATGTTGATTTTTATGATCTGGATGTGGGCTATGAGCAGCGGGGTGTGCCGGTAAACGATAACCCGGTGGCGCTCACAGATATCCTGCGCACCTATGATTCGGTGAGCTTGGTCAGCGCGACGATTTCTGCACAGCAGATAAAAGAGCTCGGCTTGAATATGTCCCACCGCATCAGCATCGCTATCACGGCAGTGGATAGCGACGGCTGGCGCTCCCAGCCTTTGGAGGCGCTGGTGGGTGAATCGCTCTCCGTTCCGTCGACAGATTCTGCCCCAACAGATACACAGTTCCTGGTGTTTGAAGATTTTGAAGGGGAAACCGCTGTGGGCGGCAACGAAAATACTGGCACGCCGCCTAAGTGGATGTATAACAACATTGCGGGCGACGAGCAGACAGGCAACGACAACTATACGCCCGCCAACATTGATGGCATTTCTTTTGGAGGCGACAACAAGTTTTATCAAACGCCGGGCTTTAACACGAGCAATGCCCTGCGTGTTTATTTGAAAAATGCGGAAAACAGCAGCTTTGCTTCTGGCTCTACTCCCTCAAGTGTGAATGGTTATCAGCGCCTCGATGTGGCCTATACGCGGAATAACTCAAACTTCGTCAGTGCGAACGAGATGTGGATTTGGGTGGATACCTCCTATGTTTCCTTTGATGAGTTTGCCCTTCAGGTGCGCTATGGCGACAGAACCGGAACTTTAGAATATTGGAATGATCAATCTGAGGTTAAAGAGGATGGTACCGTTCAAATATATAGTGGGGATGTTTATAGTACAGTAGGATATGCTAATCGTAATGGGGGAAAGAGCGTACCAGTCTATTATCAAAATGAAGACGGTCTGTGGGATACTTGGTATACCAATGCCAATGGCTACCTTGAGGACTTTGGTCATTACCGTGGCTTTTTGCGTGTGAATATTGATTATTTATTAAATGAAAATCGGGATAGTTCCTACGCAGATTTGCTTACAGAGCGTCCATATTCATATAAAATAGTAATTCGAGAAATTGTTTGGAATCATTTGATAGATGGTGTAGAACGAGCCAGTTTTACTGCTGAAGAGGCTTTTTATAACAATATTACGTGGATATCTAAAGGTTACTGGGACAATGGAAGCACTACAAATACCCTCGATAAAAATAAATTTAAATCTAACACTGGTTATGGGTTATCTGTTATTCCGCTTGAGAACATTGCCTCCATCGGTATCACATGGAAGGGCGCTTCTGAGGACAGCGTCAATAAGTCCTTCTATATTGATCAGATGGGCTTCAGCGGCACAACCCTGACAGGCGGCACTCCGATTGCCGTAAATTCCTTGACTGCCAGCAATGCGGATACCGTGCAGGCCTTGGTGGAGCAATATCTTCCCTCTGATATGAGTTCAATCAACGTTTCTCATGCGAGTATTATTTCTGATTTGCGTACAATTTGCATGCAGCTCGGTGTGGACAATGCGACGTTGAGAGGGGCAGAAGCGGCGCTGGAAGGCGTATTGGAGGGGAGCGAAAGCCCTGTCGACTGGCTGAGCGCCCAGGTGGATCAATGGGCGGAAGCGTCAGAATACAACGAGGAACAGATTTCAACGATTAAGAGCTATTTTGATCTCTATCAGACTTTAACGCTCGGCGATCTCTATCGTCTGGGTTCTAAAAACGAGGCCAAGCTGATTCAAATTTATAATACGGCAGGGCTGAGTGAATGGTATCCGGAAAAACTGGGCGATTTGTATTATAAATCGTTCAATGATGTGGAATCCAATTATGAAATCGGCCAGACTGCCCTGCATGAATACGATGATTATCGGCTAGGGCCCAGTGGGGATCATTATTATGACAGAGGCCATGTGTTGAATTGGGGCTTGAGCGGCCTTGGCGATGTAACAGGTGCGTGGGAAAACACCAGAAACCTTTTGGCCTATAGCCGGATGGGCTATGATGATGAGATAGATGATACCAGGCAGAGGTTTGGCCTTGGGTTCACCTCTGTTGGGCAAAATGGTTTTGACAATTCCCGTTCTATTGACACCAGCTTTTATCGGGATGTGTTTGATTCAGATGGTACGGAAAACTACCGTATTTCTTTAACCTACAATGGCGAAGAGGCAGATAACTGGGAAAATCTTCCTGGAGGAAATTATTCTGGTGCACAGTGGTTTGTTTTCTATGCAGATTTTACCCAGCTGCAGGACATTCGTAAAATCTGGGTGACTCTGCGTACAGGGAATGGAAATATTTATTCGCATGATGAGTACGCTGGCCGATGGACCTATGAAACGCTGAGCTTGGACGATGCCGATCCTGAATGGGTTTCAAGGCAGACGGATACAGATAATGATGGCTGTCTGACCAGTGATTTGGAAGGGTTCCGTGGGTTTATTCGGATTCCGCTCAGCTATTTTAAGCAAATTGGAAATAACAGCGTTGATATCACAGGTTCGTTGAATGATGTCCGCCAGGTAAAATTCTTTTTCTCTGGCACAGCAGGCGGCGCAAGCCCGGCTGGCACGTCGATTTCCCTCGACATGTTCGGGTTTGCGGCAAATAGCTCCTTTAGTGGGGCAAGCCAGATGAAAACATTGGCGGCTCCAGTCGCAGCACCGTCTTATGTGGGAACAAGCGTTGAAAGTGTGCAGCAGTTGATAGACGGCCTGTATGAAAATGTGGTTCTTCTTGACCAAACCGAGGAACAGGTTGATTACTTGTTTAATTACAATGCTGAGAGCTATCAGGCAATGCTAACGGCCTATCGTGTGTTGCCTGCCTCGGAAAAGGATAAGCTTGGGCCAGTTTATCAGACGAAGCTTACCGACATGGCGGCCTTCGTCAAAAACTATGACCCGTTTGGCGGTGTGGATGGCAACCTTAAAAAGTATATTGCCAATGCAAACAGCTTGTATACCACAGTGACGGATAACTTCGGTAAGACGGCTTTGAGTGCAGAGGAAAAAAACAATGTTGTTTCCGCGCTGAATACTTACAAGAATTACCCGGCCAAGTATCAAAACACCGTCCTAACCTACTGGGCTGACCGTAACCTCTCCGCCGTCTTCCCGAACTTCACGGTGAAAACGGATGAGATTATCGGGAATATATCGGCCGATGACCCGCTCATTGAGATGACGCTTGACGGGGCAGGCGCAAACTACACCGGCACCGGTGCGCTGCCCTTCTACGCTGCGGCAGCTGCCAGTCCCTATGATGTGGAGCTTGACATTCCTGATACCGTCACGCTTTCGATGGATGATGCGACAATCACCGTGCCGATCACCGGTCGGGTGATGAACCCCACCGACCCGAACACGATGAGTTTCAACCTCACCATTCCGGAAACGAGTGTCGAGAAATCAGGCGTTTATACCGGCTCCTTCAATGTCACGTTGAAGAGGCCTGCGGCAGATACGGGTACAGCGCAGAATAGCAACACAATCTCCGACGGCGTCCCGAATGCCAAAGGTTACCGCATGGAGACCTACAGAGTCTATGTCAAGCTCATCTGCGACGCTTCCTACACCGTTGTCATCCCGGCGGATGTCGCTGTAGAGTGGGGCACGCAGGGCCCAGTGGATGCTGGTGCGCTTGCGGTTACGGAGATGTTCATTCCCACTGCAGCTTCTATCAAAGTAGGGGTAACCTCTGCCAATGACTATAAGATGATTTATGATTCCTTCAAACTCCCCTATGACTATGAATTGCAAGCGGATAGCAGTCCATTCAGGGAGGCCGAGTTTGATATGGCTACAGCGGAAGCGGATCTCACGAAAGAGCTGCAAGTAGAGGTGACCGATTGGCCCGGCGCTCCCAGCGATCAATATAAGGATACGCTGACCTTTACCGTGACCTATTCTGAGCAGTAACCTTGGCTGTTTGACTGAAAGGGGAGATATCACATGAAAAAACTGATTGCTTCTGTGATGGCTGGCGCGATGCTGGCGGCCTCCTGCATGGGCGGCGCTTCCGCCGCCGTGCTGGATCGGGATACCCCGTCGGGCACTGCGGTGGTGCGCACCTCCTGCGAGGTGGATTATTCCGTGGTGATTCCCGCTGATATGGAGATTCCCTTCGGCTCGCTGGATACCGAGATTGGCCGCGTGTATGCGGATGTGATGAAGATTGAGGCCGGCATGGGCGTGTATGTGGCCGTCGCCTCTCAGGAGGAGTACCGTTTAATGGATGCGGGCGGCGCTGAGCGCGGCATCCCCTATGCGCTCACGGGGGCGGATGCCATCTGCTTTGACCGCGTGAATGACCCCACCCAGTTCCCGTTGAATGCGCAGATCGAGCAGCAGGAGTGGGATGCGGCCTACGCGGGCGATTATGAGGATACCCTGCTCTTCACCGTCAGCTATGAAGCGCTTGCCTGAGCGGGCGCTGGATTCCCCGGAGCCGGGCGGCTCCTGCCGATGATCATTGTGAGCAGGCGGTAATCGTCTTCGCACGCTGCTCATTTTGATAAAGTGAAACCCCATATTTTGTGAAAAGGAGAAGATCAGTCATGAAAAAAGTTCTTGCGCTCGCACTGGCCCTTTGCCTGATGCTGGCTATGGGCACTGTCGCTTTTGCCTATGGCGAAACGATCGATAAGAATTCGGATCCTCAGTCCGGCAGCACGCTGGTAAAGACGGATGCCGATCTGCCGACGGAGCCCGGTGTGCCCGGCGGCGATGAGGAGTGGACGGTCACCATCCCTGCAGAGATCGTTGTGCCGTGGGATAACGAGAATGACAGCCAGTCCGAAACGCAGCAGTACACGCTGGATGCCACGCTGGCCGCTACCTCTGATGTGACCGTTACGGTCGCTCCCTATGGCGAGAAGGCTCTCACGATGACTTGCGGCGAGGATTCCCTGCTTGCTACCATCGGTGGCGATGAGAGCATCATGGTCGCCGGCAATGATACGGCGGTGGGCGATGTTTTCGCTTCCATCACGGCGGCAGATTTTGACGCTGCTCCGGTTGGCACTTATGAGGGTGTGCTCACCTTCACTGTGGTGTATGATAACCATCTTCCCATTGCTTAATCGCTTTGCTTCATCGGGGCGGATTCTCCGTCTTCGCGTTTCCGCCCCATGAAATAAAAAGCTCCAAATTTTAAACCAAAGGAGAAAACGACAATGAAAAAAGTTCTTGCACTTGCACTTGCACTTTGCATGGTCTTCGCAATGAGCGCTGTTGCGTTCGCGGCTGAGAAAGACATCCATAAGGGCGATGCGGATCAGACTGGCACTGTTGTTGTAAAGACGGTTTTTGATGATGAGACTCCCGGTGCATATGATAGCTACACGGTCTCTATTCCGGCTGATGTTACTGTCAACTGGGGCGCAACAGAGGCTGCCATTCCTGCGGTGAAGGTTGACTATCAGCTTGCTGCTACTTCCAGCCTGCAGGTAGCGTCCACCTATGAAGATAATGCTGGTGACCAAATTACTTCCAGCATGGATGCGGCTTCCTCTGATCTCTACACGGCTGGTCAGGCCTCCGTTGAAACTCTTGCTGGTACAGTTGCCATTACCGCTTGGGGTGGCGCTCCTGCTGAGGGCCAGCTTGTTGGTACGGTTAACTATACCGTGACGTATAATAATGCTTACGTTGGTGCCTAATCTCAACATCTAACTTTATTCGTTTATCTCATTTCCCCTGCCTGGCATGTGCCGGGCAGGGGACACCGGGCGGCCTGTGCCGCCCACCCAATCTGAGAGGTGATTCGTTGTGAAAAAAGCGCTGGCGCTCCTGCTCTGTCTGCTGCTGGCCTGCGGCTGCTGCCTCCCCGCGTTTGCGGCGGACGAGGCCGGGCAGTCTGGAATGACGCTCTCAACGGTCGTACCGGATACGCATACCGTGCAGGTCAATTATAACCAGGGCGGATACGTAATGGTAAACGGTGCATTGTGCGAAGACGGATGCACCCTGACGGTGCCGCGCCATTCCGAATTGGAGTTGTCTCTCATTACGCAAAAGGGTTACGCAATCGAGCGCGTGCTGGTCAATGGGGACGATGTTACCGCCAGTGTGGCAAACGGCGCTTATACCGTCGATTCCGTGTCGCGGGATACGGTCATTGAGGTCACCTTCCGCGCGCGCACGGCTGGCGAAGAGTCTCAGGCCGTCGATGTGGCCGGCAAGGTTTACAGGGGGGATGACCCTCTGGTCGGTGCGCAGCTGGAGCTTGACTTTGGCGCTTCCCGGGTAACAGCCGGGGAGGATGGTGGGTATCTCCTTGAGAGCATCGAGGATGGCCGCCATTACCTCGAAATTTCTGCGGATGGTAGCGTAGCTGGCCGCACGCAGTTTGTTCTTGAGGCTGCCGACATCAGCGAAACGGTTGTAGATACCCTGCCGGATGGTACGCAGCGCGTGCGTTATCCGGAGGGCACGGAGAAGGTGTATTTGGATTTCTTCGTCAATGAGGATGGATCGATCACGATCCGCCCTGGCGAGGAGCCTGCTCCGACTCCACCCGTTACCCCTCCGGAGGAGCAGCCGGAAATCCCGGATCTGGGCGATTCGCTCATCTTCCTCTTCCTGCTGCTGATCGCGGCCGGCGCAGCTATGACGGCTGTGGCCTCGCGGCGCAGGCGTGAGTATATGTTCTGATTGAGGCGTAAAAATTATTTTTAAAACAGGCAAATGCCCTGCGAATGCCGTCTTTCGGCTTGGCAGGGCGTTTGCTTTTGGCTCTGTTACAGGTTCTGTGCCACGTTTTGAAATTTGGTCTTCGTCTGGTCGATCATCTGCTGCTGCGCCTCGGGCGGCGCATACCAGCCGCGCTTCTGCATCTCAGTGAATACATCCACCTGGATGTTGTGCTCCTCGCGCAAAATGTTTAAAAAGTCATTGCGCACGGCCTGGTGTGTGCATTCGTTGCTAAAGGTGTTGTAAACGCTTGCAATGTGCTTTTGCGAGCTGAGAATATCGTTCATGATTTCCTCATCGCTTAAACAGGTCTGCGGGTTTTTCTGTTGGCCCATCGTATCCATGGCTTTGCCTCCTCGTCAGTTTAAATGGCCCATGAGGGTGTTGAAATGGTTTTGGTGCTGCGCCGCAAGCTGCTCGCAGGTGGCCTTGATTTTGGGGTCCTGCGTCATGGTGGCGTAGTTTTTGTATTTTTTGATGAGCACCTGCTCACAGGTCAGCTCGTCGCTGATGGCGTCAAGCTCTTTGGAGGTAAGGTTCGGCATGAAAATCGCTCCTTTCAAAAGTTTGCATCCATAGTATGCGCTGCTCGCCCGGCGGATATGCAAAGTCAGACATCAGATTTCAGACATGAGACGTCAAACGTGAACGCCGAAAAGGCTCTGCTTCCGCACCAGACTGAAGGCCCCGGAAGGTTTCTAACGGAGCCCGCAAGTAGTTCAGGGCCTCAAACGTAACGATAGGCCCAGGCGGCAGCTGCTGCCACTCACTGCGTGCGCGTGAGGGAATTTGCCCGCCATGCGGGCAAACGAACCTTCCCGCCTGTTTGAGCCGCCGTGAGGCGGTGAGTTCGGGAAGCGTTCGCCGAACGCGTTGTGGTGTGGCAAATTGATATACCGCCGCCGCAGTGCCGTTCGCGGGGTCGAGGGGCGAAGCCCCCGGCTGCTTCTCTTCCTACCTTCTCTTACAGAAGTAAGAGAAGGTAGTCGCGTACAGCGAAACCAGGCACTCATTAAAAATT
>CASDTH010000039.1 GCA_949283655.1 uncultured bacterium | reverse complement strand
TTCGGAGTTTTCAGCCTGTGGCCAGGATGCCTGGCAAGGCAGACGACACAGCCTTCCTTGCCGGAAGGCAAGGAGGATAACGCAGCCAGGGGCGTGGCCACAGCGCTGAAAACCGATGTGTACCCTTGTACACTGATGCTATGCAGATTGCAGGGAAAAAAAGCCCGGCTGCTCACGCCCTGAGCAGCCGGGCAATTTCCGCAGGCGTTTGGGCGGCCATTGTTACCTCTGGCAGCGTTTTTGCCTGCCTAATCGACTGAAAACCAAAGCCATAGCAAACGGCTAGGAAGGCGGCGCCTACCTGCACGGCACCCTGTGCGTCAAACACACTGTCCCCAACGAGGATAGTATCCTCCGGGTATGCGCCGGCATAGCGCATACCGGCGCGGATCAGATCCGCCTTTGTCAGCCGCCCCTCCTGGTCCGCTCCACAAACCGCGTCAAAAAAGGGAAGCAGGCCGAACTCCGCTAACATCTCCTGCGCAAATTGCTGATTTTTCAACGTGGCTGTGCCGAGAAAGCGGCCTGTGCTTTTCAACCGCTGAAGCGTTTCTCGAATGCCCGGGTAGGCAAAGGCTTCACGCCGTCCCTGCCGCGCGTAGTAGGCCCGGTAATGCCGGATGGCTTGTGCAGTCTGCTCGGAGTTCAGGCCATACAGCTTCTCAAATGCAAAAGAAAGGGGAGCGCCAATCGCTTTTTTGACGAAAGTATCCCCCTGAAACGGCAGCTTCATTTGAGCAAAAGCCCATGCATAGGCATGGTAAATGCCTTCATAGGAGTTGACAAGCGTGCCGTCCATATCAAATAGAATGCAGTGGTACATCTGCCTCCTCCTGTTCATAGATGGAGGGCGTCAGGAAGGCGATACGCATCGATTTCGACAGCTCCTGAAGCTGCCTGCGGATGCGGCTGCGTTTTTCCTGCACCTGTGCTTCGTCCACCATAAAATTTAGCTCCTCGCTGTAATAGTTGCCGTTGTGCCGGAGGTGGAAACCGTCAAAGCCCGCCAGATATACGCTGTGGGCGCCGCACCGGCGCAGTAGCTTGAGCAGCATCAGCCCTGCGTTATCCGAAACCATTCCATCGTCGTTGGTGTAACGGTCATAATCCACATAGAGGCAGTCTTCACCGCCTGGAATATTGGAGGTCAGGATAGCGCGCACCTGGCCAAGCCTTTGGATTTCCTGTCCGATGGTATCCATTCGCTTGTGGTTGCTGACAAAGCAGGCGTCCATGTGATATTTTGCGTCCACAAAGTTGACCGAAATGACAAAAGGATTTACCGTTTCAATGAAATCCAGAATGGTTTCATACTTAGCCGCGAGGCTGCGCCCAGGGGCAAGCAGCAGGATCTTGCGGCCTTCAATGAGCCTGGAGATTTCTTCAACGGCGGCGCTGTCGTCAATTTTTCTGCTTTGGAATTGAGCGTAGAGCTGCTCGATCAACTTGCGGTCATAGAGCACCCGGTATTGCGACGGGATAGACTGAATGATCTTTTCAATGTCCTTCATGGTAAGCGTGCGCCGGTTGATGAGATAGGTGGCATAATTCGGGTGGCACACATGGCTGGCAGCAATGTGGTATGGCATGGTATAGCCCCATTCATATTCCTTGCGGATGGCGGCGATATAGTCGTCATAAATATCCATCACAAGGCTTGCGTCGTACCGGGAGGCGATGTTTTTGTTGATATACTGCGTGATCAGCTCCGTGGGCAGGTTACCCGCGCCTCTGCCCATGCCGTAGACGGAGGCATCCAGAATTAACGTGCGTTTAGTCTGGATTTTGCCCAATACCTGCGCGTTGGAGAAGGCGAGCTGCAGATTGTTGTGCCCGTGAAAGCCCAGGTGAATCTCCGGCTTCATATTTTTATCAATGAGATAAAAACGGTGGGATACATCGTTGCGGTACATGCTCCCCAGCGTATCAACGATATAGAAGGCATAGGGGGCCAGCGCATTCATTCTTTCTACCAGCTGGAGCAGCTCCATATCACTGTAAAACACGGTTCCCACTGGCTGCATGAACACTTTATAACCCTTTTCCATGAGAATCTCTGCCCAACTGACCGCCCGCGAAATTTCTTCTTTATGAAAAGTCAGCCGGACGCCCTCAATCCCCTTGCCGTGATATGGCTCCAGCTTGGAGGGGTGCAGCTCCTTTTCTCCAATGGCGATCATGGCGACGAACATGGAGCCTCTGTCCCGTTTCGGCAAAAGCTCCTCAATTGCTGCGGCGGAGGGGAAGAGCGAGCACTCTGCATCCCGTACCATTCCGGTCAGAAAACCGCATTCAATGATATCAATATGCGCCAGCTCCAGCTTATCAAGGATAGATCGGATGGCTTTTCGACCAAATTTCCAATCGTTAATATAGCCGCCGTCACGCAGGGTACAATCCAGTATTTGAATGCTCACAGCATGATCTCCCCCTTTTCCAGCCTGTCGTGGATCACACACCGTACATAGTCCAGATCCCGCTGGGTATCTACAGAAAGGGAATGTGATTCTACCGGGATCATCTTCAGCTGTTTTCCATGCTCAAGAAAGCGAAGCTCATTGATATCCTCAATGCTTTCCAGCTCTCCCTTTTGCGTCTCCGCAAAGAAACGCAGCGCCTCCGGGGAGTAGGCCAGCACGCCGAGATGTTTATAATAATCAAACTGAATGCTGGCTTTCGGGTGCGGGATTGGGCTGCGAGAGAAAAACAGAGCGTTTCCCTGCGTATCTGTAACGACTTTGATGTTGGAATCGTCAATGACCTCGACCGGGGTGTGGATTTTTGCCATCAGATTCGCAGCAAAAAATGGTTCCTCCTCCGCAGGGATGACCCGCTCGACAACGGCTGGGTCGATGAGCGGTTCGTCCCCATTGACGCACAGGTAGACGTCGGCTGGAATACGCTGCGATACCTCATAAATGCGCTGCGTGCTGGTTGGATGATCGGGCGAGGTCATCTGGCAGTCGATCCGAAAGGCTTCGCAGGCATGATAAATTTCCTCGTGGTCGGTGGCGACCACAACAGCGTCGATCCGCCTGGCCTTCTTTACCTGTTGGTAGACCCACCAGAGCATTGGCCGGCCACAGATATCTGCTAGGGGCTTTCCCTTGAGCCGGCTGGAGTGGTAACGCGCCGGGATCACGGCAACGGTGCGCATGGTTTATCCTCTCCTTTTGCGGAACAGTTTGATCCACCAGTTTTTCAGCGAGCGAAGTGGCCGCGTGATACGCCAGCTGGTGGAGTTTTCATAGGTGTTTATAACCTCCTGAATCTGCGCCTCTAGGTTTGCGGGCATTCTGGGCGGCGGGGCCGGCGCGGGCCGCCGTTTTTTACCTGCCTGCGGTGTGCGGTTGAGCTCCTGTTTATACAGATTCCAGTTTTCCATCAGGCGGTCGGACCACAGCTTTAAAACGCTACGGCTGACGAGCTCATAGCCCTCCGGCGTTTCCAGCAGCACTTTTTTGCAGCAGTTTTCACCGTCCTGCATATCGTAAGAGAGCACACTGGGCAGATAAATCTGGATTTCATGGCGGAGCAGCTGCTTTTTTCCGTTGGCTTTCAGACCAAAATGGAACACCAGAAAATCCAGCAACCGCTCCTTCAGGGGCAAGAGCGCCTGGTTGAAGATGTTTTCTTCCTCATAGGTGGAGAGTAGGGCCTGGATAACATAATGCTCTGCCACTGCGCCATAGCAGCCTGTCTCCAGCGATTCCTCACCCTCAAATCCAAAAAAGATGCGGTTGAGCCGGAGTTTTTTCAGGCTCAGATTAGCGCGCATCTCCGGCGAGAGAACAATACCGCCCTGTGCGCACAGGAGCTTTAGGGCAAAATATTCCTCCGCAAAGGAGGTTTCCCCCTGCTCAAGCGCCTGGCGGACGCAGTCCGGCAGGCTGCCGGGCAGAGGCTCAGCTACATCGATGAGCGCAGCGTTTGGGAAATCCGCGTGGATTTCCTCCAGATATTCGGCTGGAATCGGCCGTCCGAAGTGCACGCAGATCAACCGCTCCGGGATGACCTCCCGTTCCATAAAATCCAGCAGCCGCTTCGTTTTTGAATCCTCTGCCAGGTAGGGATTGAGCAGAAAGTCTTTTTGATACGCGTGGAGCAGCTCGATAAAATCCGCCTGAAACAATGTGCGGGATTGCGTCATGTTCCAATACAGCTGCTTAGCGACGCAATAAACCACTTCTTCCCGGTAAGCGGGGGCGCTCGTTTCGATAAAAGTGCGGAACGCTTTCAAAATATCGGCCATGGCGCCGGTAAAGGTGGTGGAGAGGGTGTTCGCTCTGCGGTAGTAGTGGTAGAATGGCTTTTGTACATAGCCGATGTTGGGGTAGCGAGTCATCAGGGCGGGGATGAGGGAGATATCCTCAAACAGCATTTTCTCATAGCGGTTTTCCTCCCAGATGCTGCGCCGGAACAGCTTGTTGACGCTGTAGGTGATGTTGTTGCCGTTGGCAATATAATCCGCAAGGTCGATCTCCTCGCTCGGGTAGGTGACGGAGGTGGAGCTTCGGTTTTCCTCCACGTAAATGATCTGCACATCGCACATCACAATATCGTAATCCGCCTTGACTGCTTTGGCATACATGGCCTCATACATCTCTGGGCCGACGGTGTCATCGGAATCCAGAAACGCCACATATTCCCCGGTAGCGGCTTGCACGCCGGTATTGCGGGCGATGCCGAGCCCCTCATTCGCTTTGTGGATGACGCGCACGAGCCCCGGATATTCCTGCGCATAGCGGTCACAGATCTGCGGGGAGGCATCCTCGCTGCCGTCATCTACCAGTATGATTTCCTTCTCCTCCAGCGTTTGCGCCAGAACGGAATCCACCGCCCGCTCCAAAAAATTTTCCACCTGATAAACCGGAATGATGACGGAGACCTTAACCGCGCTGCTCATTCGAACGCCCTCCTAAATATGCGAGAATGTGTTTCAGCTCGTATCCTGTTTTTGGCACATAGTAGTTTTTGCCTGCGAACTCGCGCTGGAATTTGCGCAGATACCGGTGCAGGACGGCATCCTCCTGCCAGAGCACCTTCCCCTCAAAGAGACGGTATAGCATCACGGTAGGTGGATCGATGCCGAATACCAGCCTGCCGGTCAAAGCGGCGTTAGAGCATACGGTGAGGAGGGTGAATGCGTCCGGTTTCTCATTGAGTAAAAATAGCTCCCATGGCGCTGTGCTCGGGTATTTCTGTGTCAGGCCCAATTGCAGGGGGAGATTCTCAGGGTTGCGTGGGTGCGGTTTGACCAAAAAACGGCCTGGTCCAACTGCCTGTTGGCAAAGCCGCATCAGAGAGATATCGTTGGTGGGGATGCCCTCCGCCCGAAAGGATTGCTCGAGAAACAGGAATTTGCCGGTGACCTCCGGCTTTTTGTAATCAAACACGGCATTCAGCAGCGATTTGAGCGATTCATCCTCCCGGCTGACCTTTGGCAGGCGGAGGTTCGGCAGCCGGTCGCCGCGCATGGCGAGCCTCGGCTCATACAGCAGCACGCCGGCCATCTTATCGCGAATTTTAATTCCTTCCGGATGGCAGTTGATGGGCGCGCGGTTTTCCCGCAGGTAGTCGATCACATAAGTGGAGAAACCATCCTCATAGCAGAAAAATGTGCAGGGAAGTGGGTAGTACCAGCAGGCCAGTAGCCGGGCAAACGGGTCAAAATTGGCAAAATAAATCTCGGAATAACTGCCAAGCTCGTCGCTGAGCGCTTGGCGAAATACATTTCGCGCGTCCCGAAAGCCCTCAGAGAGGGCGTCGCCTTTCGCCGCAGCATATTTTTTGTTCCATTCAGCTGTTTTGCCCAGTAAAACCCGGTCAAACAGCCCGGCTTCCGCCAAACGCGAGCGGTATGCCGAAAGGCCGGGCGTCATATCCGTGAGCAGCAGCTCCGCTGCGCGGTCTTTCAAAACTGTGCGGCGCATGTGGATCGCTGTAAAAAGCTGATATACGGAATTCGCAATGATGAAAACCCGATTATTCTGCATGGTGGTCACCGTCCTCTGGCGTGTGCGTGCCGGGATACCCGGTCATGAGCTGTTCCCTATCGATCCGGCGGATGATGAAGTGGTCACTCAGGTTTTCACAGCCGGTGGAATCAAACGTGTAGATGCATGCGGGCCTATTTTTTCGGAACACGTAGGGCAGCAGCTCGGCCGGGAAAACGGCTCGGATCAGCTGGGCATCGGGAAAAATTTCCCGATAATCGAGCGTGTCATCCGGGTGTGCCTTGACCGCGAGGCGGATGCCGCGCAGCACCTGCTCCCGCAGGCGAATATATAGCTGCTTCTGCTCCTCTTCCCGCAGGATGCCAAGGCTGGCGAAGCGCTGGGTCAGCAGGATGGCGTCCGCCTGTGTGTGCAGCGTCCGCCTGAGGAAAAAACGAATCAGCCTGCACCTGACACTGGGAGCGAGCGCTTCCAGCGCCTCCTCCACAGAAAAATTGAAAAAGCAGGGGCCGGATACCTCCATATTCTGCGCTTTTTTCAGGCAGATAATCTGTTGCACGCAGCTGTTTTGCCCAGTGAATAAACCGTATTTGCGGGCAAGCTTGGCATGCAGTGGGAATTCTGCCGCGAGCGCCTGATGAAGCACGTCCGGGCGGCTGAGCATCCCTGCAGCGTCCTCAAAAAATGTGAAAGGGATGTGATTCTGGATTAGATATAGGGAAAAATAGAAATGTGCTCCCGCAATATAGATTTTGGAAAACCTCGTGATCTCGTATGGGATCGTCTGGCGGTAATACCGGCTGGTATCCGCAAGCACCTGTGCCTCGTTGCCGTGCGGAATGTGCAGGTAGGGGAAGAGATATACCTCGTCAAAAAAGCGTTTTGCTCGCAGCCGTTTGTATTGCGGGTATTTTTTGATGATAAAATCAGGCAAAAGCAAAACGGCATAATCACCGGCGTGAAACCGCATTCGGTGCAGCATCACCTCCAGCAGCTGGTAGGAGCTGATTGCATGGTAGAGGATCAGTGATGCACTCGCCCTATGGCGCGATGTGAATATCATCCAGCAAGCCCTCCAATCCGGCCCTGAACTTCCTGTTTTTTTCGCTGCATACGCTGAGCATGGGGGCGTATGCATCCCAGCCGCTGATGTGCAGCTGCTGCCCGAGCCGCTGCTCCGCCGCCTGCCACTGCTGCACAAATTCCAGAATCCCCCGGTGGATTTCTTCAATACGGCCAGGCTCCGACCGGCTTTGCCGGAGCACGCATTGGCAGCCGCCCTTACCATCCGGATAAAAGCCCTTCAGGCTGCCCTCAGGGGCGCTCAGCAGGAGCTCCCAATACAGATTGTGCCCACGGGCCGGGTCATGGAACGCCCAAAGCTCGCGGTTCTTTTGTGCGGAAAATAGGTAGCTGACAAGCTCCCCACTGGCGAAGAAGGGCGCCGTAGCCTCTGACTCCGGGCCATGGAGGGCGTTTGTGCCGGCAAGGATACCGGTGATCTCGCAGCCCAGGCCCCATATCTGGTTTACGGCGCAATCCAGCATCAGCGCGCCGCTGCCCGCCCATCCGATATCGATCGCCGCCGCTTTTGTGCAGCCCTGTAGCAGCTCGCGGTAATAAATGCCGCCTGCTATTCGCTGCTGCTCGTAATGCGCCAGCACCTGCTCCCAGCAGCCCATTAGATAGCTTTTCACCTTCTCTGCGGTTTTATGTGTGAGCCTTTCATCGGGGTTGGCATCCAGCGTGCGGCAAAGGGGTTCTAGAAGGCTGATGATCTCCATACCTTGTAAAATCTGGCGAATAGAATTCCCCTGCCCGGCCTTGTGGAAGAGAAACTGCTGGAAATACGCCTGCTTAAAATAGCCCGCTGTCAGCTTGGTTGCTGCCAGCCGGGACCAGTAGGCGTACACGGTGCGGATGCTCTCCTCTGGATACAGCAGCCGGTAGGCCTGCAGCAGCACAGCCCCGTCACGCGAGAGAAAGAGGAGCTTTTCCACCCCGTGTGATGATGCGTAGCTGTGGATAAAGCGGCAGTAGCCTGCCACAAACAGCCCGCCGTAGACAAATCCGTACTCATACTCCCTAGAGAATTGGGAAAGCCCACTGTGCAGCTGCGTGTTGACCAGCGCACGGTAGACGCCGCCAGTTAGGGCGGAGAGCGGCTGCACCCGGTAGCGCTCCCCCACGAGATTCACATTGGGAGAATAAAAGGGAAAAAAGCGCGCACGCCGCGCCTGTGTCACATCGGCGTGCCGGTGATCCCCCACATGCGCATAGGAAAGCGCCACGCCGTTTTGCTGCCGGATCAGGCGGTAGAGCGTGCCGTCACTTTTGGATTTACCGCAGCTGCAGGAGACGTAGCAGGCGTGAAAGCCGCTGTAGCCGCACTGCTCAAGCAGCCGGCGCACGCGTGCCTCGCCCAGATACATATCTGAGGTAGCGACTACTCGCTTCCCCTGTGCAAGCAACGCCTGCACAACGCGGCGCATATAGGGGTTCGCGTGGCAGCAGCTTAACTCGCAGGCCCATTCGGCCTGAACCCCTGTGGACTCCGGGATTCCGGTCTCCTCTGACAGCACAGCCCAAATTTCCTCCAACGTTACCTCCCGGGTTGCCTGTGCCCTAAGCTTTTTTTCCCGGGCCTTTTCTTCTGCCGCCATGCGCAGTCTCTTGAAATCTGGGCAGTGAAGCCTCAGCCCGATCAGATCAAAGACCTCCTCCGGGCGGGAAAACAGGCGAAACACCAGTGTGTCAAACACATCGAAGGAGATCACATCGTATGCGGAGAGCCGCTGCGCAAATGATTCAGGGCTTTCCCGGATGGAGAGGGAGGATTCGCTGCCCACGCTGTAAAGCGCCCTGACGGCGCCGGCAACAGGGGAAGGTGGATAGGCCAGGCTGCGGCGAAACAGCAGGTCATATTGTACATTTAGAAGGAACAGGTAAAGCAATGCAATTACACGGCCTCTTTGCTGACGCATTCGGAGGAAGCGCTCTCGGATGCCGGGCGCCCGATTGACGAAGCGCTGATAGAGCTTATCCCTCAACATGGCTTTCCTCCTTCTGCTTTTAGGGCTCCCGCATTTTTTCATAGGCGGTGCAGACCTCCTCAGGCGCGCCCACCGCCTGGAGCCGCCCCTTTTCGATCCACACGGCCTTGGTGCAGTTTTTCCGAATCACGGCGGGCGTGTGGGAGACGATGAGCACTGTAGAACCGGCATGGATCATTTCGCGGATGCGTGCTTCGCTCTTCTGGCGGAAAAACAAGTCGCCCACACTCAGCACCTCGTCCAGAATCAGGATTTCCGGCGCATCCCGAGCCGTTGCAATTGCAAAGCCGAGGCGGGATATCATACCGGAGGAATAATTGCGCACCTTTTCTTCCATGAAGCCCTCCAACTCGGCAAAGCGCACGATTTCTTCATACTTTTGGTCGATATATTGCTTGGTGTAGCCGATGATAGCGCCGTTGAGATAAACGTTTTCCCGCCCGGTCAGTTCTGGGTCAAAGCCAGTGCCCAGGGTGAGTAGCTGCACCTTGCTGCGATCCACCCAGACCTTTCCGCTTGTGGGAAGCAATGCGCCGGAGATGATTTTCAAAAGCGTACTTTTGCCGGATCCGTTTGTGCCGATAACACCTACGACCTCGCCCTTTTCCACTGTGAAGCTGATATGATCCAGCGCTCGAAACAGCTCATAGCGGTTGCCGCCGCGCAGGGAACGGACGATCAGCTCCTTAAGGCTTGCCGCTTCGTCCTTTGCGCGCCGAAACTGCATGGTCACATTTTGCACGACGATCTCTGCTCCGGAGGGGGGCGGCACGCTTCTTTCCGCACCCTGTTTGGGGTTCTGTGCAGGCATATTTTTGCCCCCTTTCTGTCGCTTTCGCAGATTCTATACTGCTCACAGCTTCTGCATCATCCTGTTACGGCTGCGGTGGAAGACGGCGTAGCCGAGCGCCAGCATACCGGCGCCCCAGAGCAGCATTTGCAGAAACTCGGTTCCGTTTGGCAGCGTGCCATACAGCACGGCCTTGCGTAGGCAATGGATATACACATAAATCGGATTATTTTGAATGACAAGGTAGATGAATCCCTTCAGCTGCTCGGCCGGGTAAAAGATCGCCGAGCAGTACATCCACAGCGTTAGAACGACAGAGTAAAGGTGCCGCACATCGCCAAAGAAGACGTAGGCTGCCGCCAGCATAAACGAAAGGCCAAGCGAAAAGAGAAACAGGCAGAGGACGATCAGCGGGGAGAGGAGCATGGCCCATTTGGGCGCCACCCGGAATACGGCTAGCATGATGACATAAGCGGCCAGAGAGTAGCCAAGGTTAATCAGAGCGGTATAGACCCGGGTGAGGATGAAAATCTCCATTGGGAATTTTACTTTGAGCAGCAGAGGCTTATTATCCACCAGAGCCGTCATAGCGGAGGTGGTGGAGCCAGTGAAGGCCTGCCACAGGATATAGCCTGTTAGGTAGTAGATCGGGTAATTTTCAATTGAACGCCGGAACAGCTGGGAAAAGATCAGGGAAAGCACGGCCATAGAGAGCAGCGGGTTTAAAATGCTCCACACGACCCCGAGATAAGAGCGGGCATATTTGCGCTTGAGCTCTCTGGCAGTCAGCTGCTGGATGACAAATGTGAATTGCCTGCGCTGCTGGAAATGGTTCATCTGGTTCCCCGCCTTTCCTTGTGAAACCGTAATATTTTCAGGGCGTGACGCAGGGATTGGTAGAGTGTGTGCTGCATTAGGTGATAGCCGGCATGGCCACCGCAGAGGACGGCGCTGCCCTCATACCAGGCGCTTTCCTGCGTTTCTGTCGCCCGGCCCAGCAGGCGGTGCGGTAGGTGAAGCGCCCGCAACTGCGCCTGGGTAAGGGGAGCGGCAAGCTGCCCTTCGCCGCCCTCCAACACATCGTCTGAGAAGGGCAGGCTGCCGAATGCTTTCGCCTCCGCGATGGAGGGGCTGTGCATAAAAGCGCTCAGCAGCGCGCGGAGGATAGGGCGATCCGCTTCAAAATCATAGTGCGCCCACTCCGCTTTCCCGGCTTGGGAGGCGAGTATCCGCACGTATTGCAGGGTAGAGCTTTCGATTTTATGCAGAAATGCATTTCTCTCCGGCGGGGATGCGCCGTAAACCGGTGCATACCCTTCTCCCCGCTGGGCATAGCCGAGCGTCATGCCGTGGGGAGCTGTGAATACGGCTTCAAACAGGCAGTTGTTAAAGCGGGCCTTTTCCCGCAGGCCGCCCTCCGGGCCAAAATAGCAGCAGTGGTAGTCTGCCCGGCGGGCGCCCGGTGGCAGCTCATACAATCCCCAGTAATACCCATTTAGCTGCCTGCCATGCCCCAGCGCCGTTAGAGCGCTGGCGAGCGTTTGCTGCATGGTGCCCGTCCAGCCGCTGTCCACAATGGCGTAAGGGCTTCCCTCTAAAAGCCCTTCCTGATGCAGATATCCGGCAAGCCCCGCCATTGCCTCACGTGAGCGGCAATCCATCTGCTCCAGAAAGAGGGGGCAGGCGGCAAGCGCACGGCGGAGCTCCGGCAGTTGAGACGGAGGAAGGCACTCGCCTGGCGCCAGCCGCATAGGGATGAGCGGTAAAATTTTTTTCGCTTCCGCTTGGCTGAAACCGGCCCGGCCCAGAATGCCCTCCGGCGTAATACCTCCGGCTGAGTTGCGGCACAAAAAGTCGAGCGCAGCCCCCCGGTTCAAATGAAAGATGGGCAGGCGCAGCGAATAGCGGGAACAGCTGAGATACCGGCAGGCGATCGGCAGCCTGAGCGGCTCGCAGAGGATTTTTGCTGCGTGGTGCATCAGGTAGCCATCCCGCGCCAGAAAATACAGTCTGTTGCAGCCATTGCGAAACGCTTCCCGAAGCAGCCACTGCGTAAAGCTCCCGAGCACGGGACCCAGCACGCAAACGCTTGCCACTGCAACCGCGTCGCCTGAGGGAACCGTAATCTCCTGCACAATCCGCTCCATGCGCGGGCTTTGATGCAGAATGCGGCGGTAAAGGGATTGCTTGCCACCGGATAAATTGCTCATATGCTTCACCGCTCCTCCCGAAGGGCTACCGGTTTGCCGTTTCGTCTAACCCACCGTTGGAGGGCGGTAGGCACTGCACCTGCTAGAAGCGGCTTGAGCACATAGGGGAAAGTAGCCGCATTTAGAATGCCCAGCGCTTGAAAGCCGTGGTAACGCAGCCGCAGCTCCCGCAGGCGGCGGGCAATCGTTCGCCTGCGGTAGGCGGAAGCATCCTCCCGGTAATACAAGAGCGGCTCTTGCAAATTATAGCCGCGCCCTCCGCTTTGGTGCAAGCGCATGAACAACTCATAATCTTCACAGAGAAAAAACTGTGGACTATCGCTGTAGCCGCCGCTTTGCATAAGCGCTTCCCGCCGGAACAGGACAGAGGGATGGATATAGGGGGAGTGAGGCAAAAAATCTTTTGCCTGTGGGGCTGCGGGGACCTTTTGTAGGCCCCAAACACCATTTTCATCGATGAGAAAGGCGTTGGAGCCAACCCACTGATACTGCGGATGCGCTTGCAAAAAAGCAGATTGCTTTTCTAGCCGGTCAGGCACGGAGAGATCATCGGCATCCATCCTAGCCAGAAAGCACCCGTGCGCGTGCAGGGTGCATTGGTTCAGGGCATATGCGAGGCCGCGATTTTGCTCACCCCGAAGGGTGCGAATCCGGCTGTCCAGCGCGGCTGCACGGCGGATGGCCTGTGCGTAGGCAGGCGTAGAGCCATCGTCATACAAAAGCATTTCCCAAGCCTGCAAGCTCTGCCGGCGGATGGATTCCACCGATTGCAGCAGCTGCTCCGGCTCGGCATTATATACGCCCATTATCACGCTGATTTTAACCTGTGTGTCCATAGTGCCACCACCGCCTTTGCCGCCGGTCCGCTTCGGCGTAGATTTGCTGCATGAGCTGTATGGTATACTTCCGGTCAAACGGCAGCGCGCTGGCGCGGCAGCGGGCGGCCATCGCTTCTTTTTCCGCAGCGCTCATTGCTGCGGTTGCCTCAATGCCTGCGGCAAAGCCATCTGCATCAAAGGGGTTATAGACAAAGCCATTTTGCCCGTGGCGCATATATTCCCGCGTGCCGCGATTATCTGCCGCAATCACAGGGATGCCCGTAGCCAGCGCCTCCAGCCCGGCCATACCCAGCCCCTCCCGGATGGAGGGAAAAACAGCGGCGTCCGCACAGCCCAATAGCTCGGGAATATCCGTGCGGTAGCCATAAAGCGTAACAGCCTGCGAAAGGCCCAGCGCCCGGATCCATTGCTGCAATCGCTCCCGAAAAAAGCCGTCGCCGCAGACCGCATACCGGATGCCTTTGAGGCTGCCGCGCGCGTGCTTGATCTTAGCCAGCGCCTCCAGCACAATGCGGTGGTTTTTGTTTTCGTTGAGCTCCCCCACGGAGAGCAGAAAGCATTCCCTGCCGCTGACACCCAACTGTTCGCGCAGTATCAGCCGCCGCTGCTTTGGCAGGGGGCGGAATACGCTTAAATCCAGCCCGACACCGGGGATTTGATAGATGTGCCCGCCCTTTTTGAGTGAAAAATGCTGTGCGCTTTCGTAATCCTCCCGGTTGATAACGATTAGAAAATCTGTTAACCGCGCCAACGCCCGCTCCACTGGGTAGTAGGCCAGGCGGTTCAGGTGCGGCGCGCCTTTGTAAAAATGGAAGCCATGCGCCGTGTAAATCACGGTCGTACCCCTGCACACGCTCCCGGCCAGCCTGCCCAATAGCCCGCCCACCGGCGTATGGCAGTGCAATAGCCGGATGGGATAGGTGCGGAGCAATCGAATGAGCTGGTGAAGTGCTAGTTGGTTGTAGTGCACCATAAAGGGCGAGCGGGCGATATCGATGTGATGTGCCTGCACGCCAAGCGCTTGCAGCTTTTCCCGCCCGGGTAGATAATGCGGCTCGTTCATGTTGGCAGCGTAATGCACCGTATAGCCCATCTGACGCAGCAGGTTTGCATTTTCCCACTCAAATTTCCAGAGAAAATCGCTGGTAGTCGCCAGAATCAACGCGTGCTTCTCCACATATGCCGGCTCCCTTCTGAGCGATTATACTGGCAGAATCCACACAGCCTCATCAACAGTTTCGCCGGATGAATCGGAATTATGCGGCAGCTGGGCTGGATAATTGGGCGTAGCGATCGCATACTAACTTCACAATGGCTTTTACGGCCTGACATACAGTGAAAAGGAGGGGATGGGAATGGAGGAGCTTCCGCTTGGGTTTGGTATGGCGCTTGCGCAGAATCCGCAGGCGATGGAATATTTTTCTAAGCAATCGCGTGAGAAGCAGCAGGAAATCCTTGCGTATACGCATTCCATTCGCTCACGCAGCGAGATGCATGCCTATGTGCAAAGCCTTGGGAAATAAAGAAAAGTAGCCCCGCCTGCATGCCAAGACGGCTTGCGGGCGGGGCGCGTTTTAGAGTGATATGCTGTGGCTGCTATCCATTCCGATCCGGTGGCCTCTGACCTTTGCTGCCGGGCGACATGTCCCCGCCGCCCGGGCCGCCGGGCATAGCGCCTGGTATATTGCCTCCTTCGTTTGAACCGTAAACTAGGCTATCCATTGTAATCTCTACTGCATCGGAACCGGCGGTTAACGTGTAGGTGGCGCCTTCTGTGATATTCGGGCAACTGATTAGCACGGAATCAAAAGCCTTTTCTGCCTCCCAACAAAGCAGCTCCTGACCGCTGCTGTCTGTCAGCCGGATGGTGCTCCCTGCCTGTTGAGAGCTGACGGTAACCATCATTACTCCCTGGGTAGAGGAAGAGCCAAAGTTTTGTGCCATTTGGGAGGCTCCGGCAGCAACAAAAACACCGCCGGAAATGGTCGCTTCAGAAGCGTAATCTAGGGTGCCGTTACCTCCGTTATCTGGCCCGGAAAGGTATACCTCTCCGCCTGATACCGTGAGGCTTCCGTTTGAATCGATGCCGTCGCCGGAGGCGTTCACTCGAATCACTCCGCCTGCGATATGAATATAGGCATCTGCATCAACGTCAAAATTGTCAGGCCCCTGGCCACGGTCGCCCATACCGCTTTGGTCATTGCCCCCTGCGGCATTGAGCCCGTCATCACTGGTAGATAGCGTGATTTCTCCTCCGGTAATATCGATGCTCTGCCCCTCAAGCCCTTCATAGCTCTCTGTGATTTGAATAGCGCCGGAAGAAATGCTTAGGTTGGCATCGGCATGCAGCCCATCGTCGCCGGTTGAAATTTGAAAGCTTCCGCCGCCTATAGATAGATTGGCGTTGGAATGCAGGGCGTCATCGGCAGAATCGATTGTAAAGGCACCGCCGGTTACCGCCAGATTTCCGGCCGCCTTAATGCCTTTCATGCTGGTGCTGTCCGCATAGGAAGCGTTAACTTGAGCGTTGTTGCTCCCGCCGCCGGTCAGCAGCGTATAGGAGCCCTCCTCTATTTGCAGCTCGTTTCCAGCGCTTAATCCATCCCCGCCAGAAGTAATTTGGAAGGAACCGCCGGCGAGATAGAGAAAGCCGAGGGAGGAATCTTCATCGTTTTCTGCCTGGATGCCATCCTTCCCGGATTGGATCGTGAAGGAGCCGTTTGCAATGCGCACGCTGTCTTTCCCGGAGAGGCCGTGGTTGGCAGGTGTGATCTTATAGGCTCCACTGGTGATCACCAGATCATCCTTGGATACGACCCCATGGCCGGCTTCGGCGTTGATCTGCAATGTTCCCGCACCGTTGAGGGTGAGATCAGCTTTGGAGAACAGAGCGGCGTCAATATTGCTACTGTCAATGGCTGTATACGTTCCCCCGTTTGATAGCGTGTTTTCCGTATTGTTGGCAGTGGTAATAAAAACTTTATCTGCCTGCCGGATATATAGCGCTGCTGAGCTTTCATTTGAGATGGAGGCCCCGTTCAACACGATTTGAAGCTTATCTGTATCTTCCGCCTCCACGATTACCATGCCGTTTTGCAGGTTGCCGGTGAGAATGTAGGTGCCTTCGTCCGTAATGGTAATGATACTGCCGGAAATTTTAACGGCACCTGCATCGCATTGCGCGCTGCTCCCATTCAGCTGGATTAGCGCGCTCTCACTCTCGTCATAACCGATTTCAAAGTCACGGTCTGTAAACAGGTCGGAGATATCTGTAATGGCCTGTAGGCCGCTGGCGGCAGAGCTGGAGGAGGTGTCTGTTTCACCCGTGCCGCAGCCGGATAGGCTTAAAATAAACACCAGCAGGAGAGGAATGAATCTGTTTTTGCGCATGTGGGATCCGACTCCTTTACAATTCATATACAGTGGTTTCCTGCCGGGAAATTGTGATCTCCAAATTCCCGTTGCGGCAACGGAGTTTATCGATCAATTCCTTTTCTTGGTCCGCACTGTGCAAGGTTAGGTTATAGGTCAGCCGGAAAAGGCTGCCCATATTCGTGGTTTTTACCTGGATGAGCTCCCAGGAGGAAGCATAGGCTGGAAAGAGCTCTTCAAATACCCCGGTGTAATCCAAATCCTCCGGGATGGTGATATGCAGCGTTTTGTATAAAGCGGCCTTTTTCTTGGCGCCAAAATCCAGGCGGCTGTATAGCATGCTTGCCGCACTGAGGATCAGAGAAAACAGGAAGGCATAGCCCAGATACCCCATCCCGGCAATCAGGCCGGCCCCCATTGCGAGGAACAGGATGCCAATTTCCTTGGCCGTTCCCGGCACGGAACGGAAGCGAACCAGGCTGAAGGCGCCGGCTACGGCGACGCCTGTCCCCACGTTACCGTTTACCATCATAATCACCACACAGACTACCGCAGGGAGCAATGCCAGTGTGACGACGAAGCTTTTGGTATATCGTGTGCGGTACATATACATGGCGGCGAACAATAGGCCAACCACCAGAGCGCTACCCACACAGAGCAGAAAATCAATAACAGAAATAGTGCTTGTGGAGCTGGCGTCAAACAGACCTCTAAATAAAAAATCAAGCATGCGCTATGCCTCCCTTGCTACCGTATGAAATTGTTTTTTGATAAGCGGCGCCATATTTTGAAAAGGACGTTTTATAAATTTTGTATTTTGTCAGGCAGTGCGTCATCCACAGGGGAATGCCTCCGGCCGTTTTGATCTCCATCAAAACTAGGCCGCCGTCTAACAGTGGACTGCCGGAGATATTAGATGCAAACGAAAAATCCTCCTGACGGAAAAGAATGTTTTCATCAAAGGTGACCCGGAAACAGCTGTCCCCCAGCGCATAAAATGCCTCTCGGTCGTAAGAAAGAAACACACGAGGCGATAAGGTTTGATAATAGGAGCGGAAGTAGTCGATTTCTTCCGCAATTTGGGAATGTATGGGGAGCGTCTGGCCGCTGCACAGGCAATCCAGCGCCTGCTGCTGTGGCAGAATCACTCTGCGCTTATATACGACAGATCGATATTTTTTCTTTAGCTCCACAAAGATGGCATCCTCGGCCTCTGCCTTTTGATAGCTGCGCAGCCGCAGCTTTTCTTTATATGCAGGCCGCTCAATTGACCGGCGAATCAACCGGTAGGTATCCGTATCAAAATAGATATTGCGAATCGTTGACTTGCCGTATTGATCCGGCCGCATATACGGCGCCATTGCCGCCAAAACTGCTTCCTTTTGGGTAGGCATCAGCAGGTATTTTAGCTCATATCGCTGAAAGATCATCTGATGGTTCAAAATTTGCGCCTCCTTCTAGGGCTAGTTTAAGGCCCTTGTGTTTTCTACGTTATATTGTAGATGCGCAACCCTAAATGAACCTAAAAAAAGAGAAACTTTTTTTATGTCATTTGCAGTGGGCGCCAGTTGCCTTTTTTATACGGTATGCTAGAATAAAAACGGCGCTTTTGCAATCTGTGCAATTCACAGGATGTAGGGGGCGGGTGGCTTTAAGCTCCAATTAATGTTCATCGTATATTCTAAGTAAAAGGGTGAACTCACTCCGCCGCCTGTGCAAAGGAGGAAACAATGTGAAGCTGTTGCTTGCCGAAGATGAACGATCCCTCTCCAAAGCGATTGCAGCAATCCTGCAAAAAAACAATTATACTGTCGATACCGTCTTTGACGGAGAAGAAGCGCTATCGTATTTGGAGACGGGCGACTACGATGGCGTAATTTTAGATATTATGATGCCTAAAATGGATGGTATCACCGTATTAAAAAACGCTAGAACGGGTGGAAATAAAGTGCCTATCCTGCTCTTAACGGCTAAATCTGAGGTGGAGGATAAGGTGCTCGGCTTGGATAGCGGCGCAAACGATTATTTGACAAAGCCTTTTGCCATCCCGGAGCTGTTGGCTCGCATTCGTGCCATGACAAGAAGCCAGACGACGCAGCAGGATGCGCTGCTGCGTTTTGGTAATATTACGCTAAACACTGCAACCTTCGAGCTCGCCTTCCCAAGCGAGAGCTTTCGCCTTGCTAATCGGGAATTTCAGATGATGGAGCTTTTGATGCGTCACCCAAGGCATTTAATTTCTACAGAGCAGTTTATGGAGCGGATTTGGGGCTGTAACAGCGAGGCGGAAACGAGCGTTGTATGGGTCTACATTTCTTATTTGAGGAAAAAGCTTGTTTCGCTTCATGCGAATGTTGAAATTAGAGCTGCAAGAAATGCGGGCTATTCGCTGGAGGAGATCACATGATTAAGCGGCTGCGTATTCGGTTTATTGTAGTGTCTATGCTTTCATTGCTGCTGGTATTATTGTTGATTATGGGCACTGTGAATCTGTTAAACTATCGAAAGGTTGTCCAGGAAGCCGACGAAACGCTGCTCATCCTACAAGAAAATGGAGGTATTTTCCCTAAAAAAGAGGGGGGAAATGGATGCAGGAGGAGCCAGGGCCGAGGCCTATGTCGCCAGAGCTTCCCTATGAATCCCGCTATTTTTCGGTTTTGTTATCCAGCGCGGGCGACGTTATCTCTGCGGATACGGGGAAAATTGCGGCGATTGATACCGAAACCGCAGTGGCCTTTGCGCAAAGGCTTTGGCAATCTGGAAGAACGCATGGATTTATCAGCCATTATCGGTATGCACGGCAAATAGGGGAGGAAGGCGTTCGGTTTATCTTTTTGGATTGTGGAAGAAGCCTGGATACTTTTCGCTCCTTTTTGTTGGCCAGCTGCGTTATTTCTTTGATAGGGCTGCTGGCGGTTTTGGCGCTAATCGCTCTTTTTTCAAAACGGATCGTCCGCCCAGTCGCCGAAAGCTATGAGAAGCAAAAGCGTTTTATCACAGATGCCGGTCACGAGCTAAAAACACCGCTCACCATTATAGACGCTGATGTCGCAGTGTTAGAGATGGAGATGGGGGAGAGCGACTGGCTGCGAGATATTCAGGCGCAAACGAAAAGATTGGCCGGGTTGACCAGTGATTTGATTTATCTTTCTAGAATGGAGGAGGAGAACCAGCTGAGGATAATCGATTTCCCGTTGTCAGATCTGGCGGAAGAAACGGTCCGCTCTTTTCAAGCAATGGCCAAGCTGCAAGGCAAACGTTTCACAGCAGAAATTGAACCGATGCTTTCTTTTCATGGAGACGAAAAAGAAATCCGTCAGTTACTGTCCATTCTGTTGGATAATGCGCTGAAATATTCCGAGCCGGAGGGATGGATTTCTTTTGTGCTGAAAAGACAGGAAAAGAAGCTTCTGCTCTCCGTAGAAAATAGCACGAGGGCTGCGCTCCCGGATCGATTGGAGCAGCTGTTTGACCGCTTTTATCGTGCAGAACAATCCCGCAATTCACAGACAGGTGGATATGGCCTGGGGCTATCGATTGCAAAAGCGATCGTGCAAGCGCATAAAGGAAGGATTTATGCTTTGCACAGCGGGAAGAATGCGTTACGTATTGAGGTGCTTTTACCACAATAACACGAGGGGCTGTGAGGAATGGAAGAGATAATGCTGTAAAAGAATATTGCGATATGACTGATCATTCCGCTCATCTGGAGCAGCTTCCTTGTTACACAAATCATACGCAAGGATTGCTGGATGTCCTATTCTATAATGTGTTTTGACCCTTAACTGAGCCAGAATGATTAGCTCTTGGAGCGCGCCGGCGCGCTCCAGCATCTCCCGCAATACCACAGGGAGTAATGCTATCCCTATCCTATCGCGCCCGCTCGTTTTGTTATAAGATAACGTGTTCTGTTATTTTGCTGCTAATAAAGTATAAAATAGACCCGGATCGTAATGATCCGAGCCGATTGAACATTGCTGGGTTATTCGGTTTCCTCAATAATATCCTCAATGTGGCAGCCTAGCGCGCGGGCCGCTTTAAGCAGTTGGTACACATCGCGGGGGAGCCGGACGCGTCCCTCCCAGCTTTCCAGCGTCCGTAAGGGGATACCAGTCGCGCGGGCAAATGCCGCCCGGCTGTATCCCTGAGCTTCCCGCATCTGCTGGAGCCTGGCCTTATTTTCCATTGGCCGTGTCTCCTTTGCAGCTGGCCCTGATGGCAGTGGCGAGCGCTGCCGTTCTCGCTGCCGCCGCGCCGATGAGCGCCGCAGTGCGCCATGCGTTCCACTTGTCCACTTTATTGGCTATAGTCCAGCCTTTTCCACGGCGAACATATATTTTATGCCCTCGCCGGATGGATTCTTCTGCTGCCGGGAGCGTATACTACTGGCGGTGGATGCACTGTTGACATTTTCATCCGTGCGTGCTATTCTACCAATAGGACCATATTGGTTGAGGCCGACCGGCAATTGGAGCCCAGTACGCTTCAGCCATGTATGTGTCCTATTTTTATTTGGCTCTACATAAAGGATTTCACTGCTATTAATAAAGCGTTGGGCATGATCTTTCCCATAGGCGCTTGCCACTTTTAATTCGTCCATCAAAACGCCGTTTTGTGTGGGGAGCAATCAAGCTATTTCTATCCTCGCTCCCCGCGAGGGGAGCGACCAGTTGATCTATCTCCCCCCGGCGGGGGCCGTGGGGAGATAGATCAACTGAAATACAATAGGACAAGGATCAAGATGATAGCAGCCAAAATAGCGAACATGGGAAGAAGCACGAGAGAATCCAAAGAAAATCGTTTAGCCTTTGAATGATCCTGCTTCAAATATTCAGGAATTATCAAGTAATCTTCTGGAATTTGTGCATGCTTATTTAACTCACGTTGATCTTCCCACGGGAAACGCTTACGCGGCAAGTAGCTTTTTGTAGTCATGTAGCGCTCGGCATCTTCGGGTCTTCTGGCTTGGCATCGTAAATTGGTGTCCCATTTTAATTCCATGCGGAATCTTGAACAGTAAGATGGATGATATGAAGCCAATGCATTTGAATTGTAAAACGGACGATGGAGCCGAGTTTTACAGAACTTGCAATCCATACAGAACATTCTCAGCCCATATTTTCTTAAGTATTCTTGTTCCGTCTTTGAACGCTTTCTGCTCTCATGAATTGGAACAAGGACTATTTCAAAAAGAAATGGGATTATCCATAGCGCATTAAAAATTATGCAAAAAACAATTGTCCAACGCATACTCTCAACTCATTTCTATCCTCGCTCCCCGCGAGGGGAGCGACGCATGATCGACATTTCCGGGGAGCGAAGCGGCGATATTTCTATCCTCGCTCCCCGCGAGGGGAGCGACCATTTTCCGATGCATACAGCACCGTATCATTCACATTTCTATCCTCGCTCCCCGCGAGGGGAGCGACCTGGCTCGGATTTCCCCTCGCGGTTGAGCTGTGACATTTCTATCCTCGCTCCCCGCGAGGGGAGCGACTATCGTCGTACACCAGCGTGGGGATTGTGCGGATATTTCTATCCTCGCTCCCCGCGAGGGGAGCGACGTTAAGTGATACAACCAAATCATCCCTCCAATTGAATTTCTATCCTCGCTCCCCGCGCGGGGAGCGACTGCCTCGTTTGTAAGTGGACGGATGCTTGAAATAATTTCTATCCTCGCTCCCCGCGAGGGGAGCGACG